>DASXZG010000032.1:0-90442 GCA_036502045.1 Caulobacteraceae bacterium
CGGCTCCAATCTCATCGTCCGCGACGGCGGGATCGAGGGCCTGGTCATCCGCCTGGCGGGCCGCGCCTTCGCGGCAATCGAGGTCGACCGCCAGACCCGTCGCGTCACCGCCGGCGCCGGGGCGCTGGATTCGGCCGTGGCACGGGAGGCGGCGGAAGCCGGGATCGGCGGCCTGGAATTCCTGGCCGGCATTCCGGGCACGGTGGGCGGGGCGCTGACGATGAATGCCGGCTGCTACGGATCGGAGACCAAGGACGTGCTGACCGGCGCCCGTGGGCTCGACGCGTCCGGCGAGGATCGCGCCTGCAGTATGGACGACCTCGGCTATGCCTACCGGACGAGCGCCGCGCCCCCCGGGATGATCTGGCTGCAGGGCGCGTTCGAGGGCCAGCCGGACGAGCCCCAGGCCGTTCGCGCCCGCATCGCCGAGATCACCGCAAAGCGCGAGGCGACTCAGCCGATCCGCGAGAAGACCGGCGGCTCGACCTTCAAGAACCCGCCGGGGCTCAGCGCCTGGCGGCTGGTGGACGAGGCCGGCTGGCGCGGCAAGCTGAAGGGCGGAGCGATGTTCTCGCCGCTGCACGCCAACTTCATGATCAACACCGGCGAAGCCAGCGCCGCCGATCTGGAGAGCCTGGGCGAGGCAGTGCGCGAAGATGTGGCGACCAAGACCGGGGTGACCCTCGAGTGGGAGATCAAGCGCATCGGTCGGCGAACATCGCCTTGATTTACTGAGAATTATCCCACATTGTGTGGATTATCGAAATTGTGGGATAAGCCGTTGCCGGCTGTCGATGCATTCTCCGACGAGCAAGCCCGTGCGCTCATCAATCTCCAACAGCAGTATCAGGTCTGGCGGGACGCCGAGCGGGCTCTGGCGGCGCTGCCTTACGACCTGAGGCGCAAGGCGGTGGGCGGGCGAGCCTATCTCTACGAGATCGTGGACCGCAGCGGCGCCGGCAAGAGCCTGGGACGCTGGTCGCCCGTGTTGGAAGCGCAGTTCAAGACCTATCGCGAGAGGAAGGCGGAGCTGAAGGCGCGGATTCAGTCGGCGCGCCAGCGATTGGACGAGACAACGCGTCTCGGGCGGGCTCTGCGCTTGCCGGCAATACCGGAAGAGGCCGGCGATATTCTCCGCGAGGCAGATCGGCGTGGCCTTCTGGACGGCAGCCTGCTCGTCGTCGGGACCAATGCGATGCCAGCTTACGCCGTTGAAGCCGGCGGATTCATTCGAGAGGCGCCAGACGAGACCCAGGATTTCGACCTGGCCTGGGCGGCCGAGACGCAGGGAGACGCCGCGCCGACGCTTTGGCCGCTGCTGAAGGCCGTGGATCCCACCTTCACCGTCAATATGGAGCGTGAGTTCCAGGCTCGGAACGCCAAGGCGTACGAGGTCGAGGTGCTCGTCGCTCCATCGCGAGCCTCGACGGTGGCCCGCCTGGACCAGCCGAAGCCGGTCCCGCTCCCGGAGCAGGAATGGTTGCTGAACGGACGCGTCGTCGATCGGGTCGTGATCAGTCGCGGCGGCGCGCCGGCGAGGATCGTCGCGCCCGATCCCCGGTGGTTCGCACTGCAAAAGCTGTGGATGGCCGGCCAAAGCAAGCGCGACGCGCTGAAGCGGCCGAAGGACCGCAAGCAGGGGTTGGCGTTGCTGAACGCCGTCGACGCGGCGATGCCGCAGTTTCCCCTGGACGCCGCGTTCGAGGGCGCGCTGCCACAAGAGCTGGCGCCTCTGTACGCCGGGTGGCGGGCGCAGCGGCCGCAACGGCCCGCGCCCCGCTGGTGATCGTGGCGCGCCGCCAGGGCGCTTGCCATGACCGACGTCCCAAGCGACGGTCGGAGGCAACCTTGGAGGCGGCGACGCGGCGGCTTGCTCTGACCTTGATGGCGGCTCTGGCGCTGACCGGCTGCATGCGCGGCGCCCACCGGCCGCCCTGTCCGCCGGGCGCGCTCTGCCTGCTCTACGGCAACGGCGCCGAGCCGATCTCGCTCGATCCGGCCAAGGTGGACGGGGTCTGGGAGCAGACCATCGTCAGCCAGCTGCTGGTGGGGCTTGCCGACCGCGATGGCAGCGGTCACCCCATCCCGGCCATGGCCAAGTCGTGGGACGTGACGCCCGACGGCCTCACCTGGACCTTCCATCTGCGCGATGCGGTGTGGTCCGACGGCGCGCCGGTGACGGCCGAGGACTTCGCCTACGCCATGCGCCGGGTGGAGGACCCGAAGACCGCGTCCTACTCCGCGTTCCTGCTGTTCCCGATGGTGCTCAACGCCGAGCAGGTGAACGCGGGCGACCTGCCCACGTCCGCGTTGGGCGTCGAGGCGGTGGACCCCCACACGCTGGTCATCCACCTCAGCCACCCCTGGCCGAACCTGTCGCAGCTGATGACCACGCGGGTGATGTGGCCGGTGCCCAGCCACCTGGTGAAGCAGGTGGGCGATGCCTGGGCCAAGCCCGGAAGCTACCTGTCCAACGGCCCCTACACCCTGGTGTCGTGGCGCCTGGGCGACCGCGTGGTGCTGAAGAAGAACCCGCTCTACTGGGCCGCGGACAAGGTCTGCTACACCGAGATCGCCTTCTATCCGTCCAGTGACGCCATCGCCAACGAGCGGGCGGTGGCCGCCGGCGAGCTGGATGTCTCGACCACCGTCCAGTCCAACCGCATCGCTCATCTGAGGCAGACCAGCTTGGCGTCGTCGCTGCGCGTCGCGCCGGAGTGGGGCGTCACCTACCTCGCGTTCAATCTGAAGGATCCGTCGCTGGCCGACGTGCGGGTGCGCCAGGCTCTGTCGATGGCGATCGACCGCGAGTTCATCACCGGCAAGCTGCTGCGCGGCATGCAGACCCCCGCCTACAGCCTGGTGCCGACCGGCATCCCTGGCTACCAGCCGGGCCCACAGACTTACTGGGCGGCGTGGCCGCTGGCGCGGCGGCAGGCCGAGGCTCGGCGGCTGCTGGCGGCGGCCGGCTATGGCCCCGGCCACCCGCTGTCGCTGCTCATCAAGCATCGCAACAGCGCCGATCCGCTGCTGTTCATGCCCTCGATCCAGAACGACTGGCGCCTGGTCGGCGTCAACGTGCAGCTGCAGCAGAACGACGTGCAGGTGGCTTACCAGGAGTACGAGATCCACGACTTCCAGGTCGGCGACGCCGGCTGGCTCGCCGAGGACCCGATGGATTATCTCGACCTCGCCCGCTCCGACACCGGCGGCCAGAACTACGGCGACTACAACAACCCAGCCTACGATGCGGCGCTCGATGCGGCGCTGGCCCAGCCGGACCCGGCCAAGCGGGCCGATGACGAGCACCAGGCCGAGGCCATCCTGCTGCGCGACGCGGTGATCGCGCCGATCTACTTCGTCTCCAGCCGCAACCTGGTCGATCCTGTGATCACCGGCTGGGTCGACAATCCAATCGACACGCACCGGACACGACTGCTGTGCCAGCTGCCGCGATCGCCCGGCGGGGCGGCGGCGGCGTCCTAGCCGGGACGGGCCACCGCTTCACGCCAGGCCAAATGCTCGCCGGCGCCGGCGTGCTGGGACCAGGCCCGCAGGCTTCCGATAAGCCGATCCAGCGCCGCTGCGTCGGCCCAGTCCTGGCCGAGGACGGTGTCGCGCATCGCGATCAGCCGCTGGGCGTAAGCGCCGCTCGGGCGGTTGGCGGCGGTGCGGGTCGCGACCTCGATGTTGGTGAAGCCGGCGCTGGCCAGCAACTCGGCGAGGTGGCCGGCGTAGGTCGGGCTGGCGCCCTCGTGGCGGCTGAGGCGCAGCAGCAGGGACTGCGCTACGGAGAGGTCGTCCGTCGCCGGCGTCAGCGCCCAGTCGGCGTAGTCCGGGTCGCGGACGCCCAGCACGCCGTCTGGCCGAAGCAGGCGGCGGAATTCGGCCAGCGCTTTCGCTGGCTCGCGCAGATGGAAGAGCGTGGCGTGGGCGAACACCGCGTCGAAGCTCGCGTCGTCAAAGGGCAGGGCATAGGCGTCGCCGACCCCAAAGGCGGCGTTGGCTGCTTCGGTTTCAGCCGCGAGCGTCTGCGCCCGCGCCACCTGCTGGGGCGACAGGTCGACCCCGACCAGGTCTCCCGGCGCGACCAGGCGCGCCAGCCCCACGGAGATCGAGCCGGGCCCACAGCCGCAGTCCAGCAGGCGCATGCCGGACTTCAGGTGCGGGGCGAAGAAGCCGGCGTGGCTCTCGGCGGCGCGCTGGCGCATCCAGGCGTGGGTCGCCTCGCCGTAGCCGAGGCCATAGCGTTCGCGCTCGCTCACGCCGGCAGCTTGTTCAGCGCGATCAGGCGCGCGTTGGCGGTGGCGCGGGCCACGACCACGCCGTCGGCGTCGGTCAGCTCGCCCTCCATGAACACCACCGTCTTGCCCATCTGCACCACCCGCGCCTCGCCATAGAGCGGGCCGACCTTGGCGGGGGCCAGGAAGCTGACGTTGAGGCTGATAGTGGGCGCGTAGTGTTCGCCGCGAGAGGCGACGACGACGGCGGGGCCCATGGTGTCGTCCAGCATCGCCGCCAGCAGGCCGCCCTGGATCGTGCCGGCCGGATTGAGGAATTCCGGGCGGCCCTGGAAGCGCAGGCGCACGCGACGGTTGTCCGGGTCTTCTTCCAGCATTTCCCAGCCCAGCAGGTCGGCGCAGGGCGGACGCGGGAAGCTTTCGAAGATCTTCGAGAAGACGGTGGCGCTGCCCATTGGCTCTGGCTCCTGTTCGCGGTCACCCTAGGGCGAAGGATAGCGGGCGCCTGTCAGGAATGGGCGTCTTGTTCGCGCGCCGATCTTCGCCACATTGATGGGTAAAGCGCCTGGGGAGGCCGCCTATGACCGCCGTTGACGTCGCCGCGTCGCCGCAACTCGCCGGCATGGGTCCGCCGCCGGAGAAGGCGCCGCTGATCCTGCGCCGCACCGCCGACGCCAATCCGTTCGAAGGCATCCCACGCGCCGCCTACGAAGACCTGGTCTGGCGCCAGCGCAGCCTGTTCATGAACGCCTGGCTGATCAACGACCCGGAGGGCTTGCGCCGGGTGCTGATCGACAACGTCGCCAACTATCCGAAGACGCCGCTGGAGAACCGCTTCTTCCGGGCTTTGTTCGGCGACGGCCTGCTTTCCATCGAGGGCGAGACCTGGCGCACGCACCGGCGGATCATGGCCCCGTCGTTCGACCCGCGCAGCGTCGCCAGCTATGCACCGGCGATGGCCGCCACCGCGGCCGAGTTCGCCGACACCTGGGCCCAGCGGCCAGACGGCGCCGAGGCCGACGTCTCGCGCGACATGACCACGCTGACGCTGCAGATCATCTGCCGCACCATGTTCGCCTCCGACGCCGACGATATGACCGGCTTGACCGGCATCGCCCTGGCCGACAGCGCCGAAGCGGCTTTCGGCTTCAACCTGCTGGACGTGCTGCCGATCATCGGCCCGATGCGTCTGAAGCAGCGCGAGAAGCTGATGGGCCAGATCTTTGCGCCGTTGGATGGCGCGCTGAACCGGCTGGTGGCCGCGCGCCGCGCCGATCCCGGCAAGAAGGATCTGCTTGGCCGCATGGTCGATGCCCTCGACGACGAGACCGGCAAGGGACTCTCCACCAAGGAAGTGCGCGACGAGGTGCTGACCATCTTCCTGGCCGGCCACGAGACCACCGCCTCGGCGATGACCTTCCTCTGGTACCTGCTCTCGCAACACCCGGCGTGGGAGGCCAGGCTGCACGCTGAGCTGGCGTCGGTGCTGGGCGGGCGCAACCCCACCGAGGCCGACCTGCCGAAGCTGACGCTCACACGGCGGATCGTCGAGGAGTCGATGCGCCTCTATCCGCCAGCGCCCGGCCTCTCGGCGCGGGTGGCGCTGGCGGCCGACGAGATCGGCGGCGTGAAGATACCCAAGGGCGCGATGATCCTGGTTTCGTCGTGGATCCTGCACCGGCACCGCAAGCTGTGGGACGACCCGGAGACCTTCGATCCCGATCGCTTCCTGCCGGAGCGCAGCGCTGGGCGGCCGCGCTTCGCTTACCTGCCGTTCGGCGGTGGCCCGCGGGTCTGCATCGGCCAGATGCTCGCCATGACTGAGGCGACGCTGATCCTGGCGACGCTGGCGCAGCGGTTCCGGCTGCGCCTGAAGCCTGGCCACAAGGTCGGCATCCAGCAGGCGATCACCATCCGCCCGCGCGGCGGCCTGCCGATGCTGGTGGAGCGCCGCTGACGGACTGGCGGGCCCGTACGACGCCGGCCCCTTAACAGCGCTGGCGGATTCGGCCTAAAGCGGCGCGCCAACGGCGCGGGAGCCTCCATGTCCAAGCCTCTGTCCGGCGACCATGTCGCGGTGCTCCTGGGCGGCCTGTCGCCCGAACGGGAGGTCAGCCTGGTCACCGGCGCAGCCTGCGCCGATGCGCTGGAGCGGCTGGGCGCCAAGGTGAGCCGCATCGACGCCGGGCGCGACCTGGCCCAGGTGCTGGGCAAGCTGAAACCGGACGTCTGCTTCAACGCGCTGCACGGCGTCTGGGGCGAGGACGGCTGCGTGCAGGGGGTGCTGGAGACGCTGGCCATCCCCTACACGCACTGCGGAGTGCTGGCCTCGGCGCTGGCCATGGACAAGGCCAAGGCCAAGGCGGTGATGGCGGCGGCCGGGGTGACGGTGCCGGGCGGCGGCCTTTTCGATCGCCACCAGGCCGCCCGCGAGCACGTCATGGCGCCGCCCTATGTGGTCAAGCCCAACGCCGAGGGGTCGTCCGTTGGCGTGTTCATGGTCTTCGAAGGCGCCAACTCGCCGCCGCAGGAGCTTATCGCGCCCAGCTGGACCTACGGCGAGGACGTGATGATCGAGCCCTACATCCGCGGCCACGAACTGGCGGTGGGAGTGATGGACGGCAAGGCGATGACGGTCACCGACATCGTTCCGCGCACCGGCTTCTACGACTACGAGGCCAAGTACGGCGAGGGCGGCTCGCAACACGTCGTGCCAGCGCGGATTCCCGAAGCGGTGGCCGCTCAGGCCAAGACTTTCGCCGAGCGCGCCCATGCTGCGCTTGGTTGTCGCGGAGTTACGAGAAGCGACCTTCGTTATGACGACATTAACGAGGTTCTGGTCCTTCTGGAGGTGAACACTCAACCCGGCATGACGCCCACCTCTCTCGTTCCCGAGCAGGCGGCTCACCTCGGTATTGGGTTCGACGATTTGGTGCTCTGGATCACGGAGGACGGGTATGCCCGCGGCGGTGCGGGGGGCCGGGCGCAGCAGCGTCGCGGCCCGGGGCAAAAGCCCCGCTAGTCCGCAAAGTGCGCGCGCTCGCCAGCCGGCGGCGCGGCCGCAATCGCACCCACCTGCCGCCATCTCGCCCAAGTGGATCGCCGTCGGCGTCGTCGCTGCGCTGACCGGCGCGCTGATTGTCGCGGCCGCCACCGGCCATCGCGCCGAACGCTTCGCCGCAGCCGCTGAAGCGGGCCTCGTCCAGCGCTCCGCCGCGCTCGGGTTTCGCCTGAACGACGTGAAGCTGCAGGGCGCCTCGCCGCAGTCTTCGTCCGACATCCTGCGGGCCGCGGCGCTGACCAGCGGCGTGCCCCTGGCCGCGCTCGATCTCGACGCCGCTCGCCAGCGGATCGAGCAAGTGGGGTGGGTGAAGAGCGTGCGGGTGGTGCGGCTGTGGCCCTCCAGCGTGCTGATCGATGTGGACGAGCGCCAGCTGCAGGCGGTCTGGCAGAACGGCGGCAAGCTGGCGGTGATCGACGCCAGCGGCGTCGCCGCGCCCGAAGCCGATCCGGCCAAGTTCGCCGGCCTGCCACTGGTGGTGGGCGACGGCGCCAACACCGCCGCGGCCGCCATCCTGCCCAGCATCGCCTCGCGGCCCCGCCTGGCGCAGCGCCTCGACGCTCTGGTGCGCGTCGACGACCGCCGCTGGGACCTGCGGCTGAAGGACGGCTGCATCATCCAGCTGCCCGCGAGCGACGCGGAGTCGGCGCTGATGCGCCTCGACCAGCTCGATCAGCAATCGCGGGTGCTCGACCTTGGTTTTGCCCGGATCGATCTCAGAGATCCGGAGATGGTGACAGTGAGGCCTCGGCAAAACGCCGCGGCCCAGACGGTGTCGGACGGGGCCTGATGAAACTGGCGTTCAAAGACGATAGGGCGATGGCCGAGCCGGCGCGCCGTGATCCGGGCGATGGGCTCAAGCTCAGCCTCGGCCGCGCGCCGGTCACGGCTGCGGTCGACCTGGGCGCCTCGAAGGTGGCCTGCTTCATCATGAAGCCGGAGGGCGTGCGCGCCGCCGAGCGGACCATCGCCACGGCGGGCGTGGGCTACGTGCAGTCGCGCGGCGTTCGCGGCGGCGCGGTGGTGGACGTCGACGAGGCGGCCTACGCCATCGCTCAGGCTGTCGAGCGCGCCGAAGCGCTGGCCGGCGTCAGCGTTTCCGGAATCACGGTGGCCACAGCTGGTGGCCGCTTGGCCAGCCGCAGAGCCGGCGCCACCGTCTCGCTGGGCGCGCGGCCGATCAGCGACACCGATCTTTCCCGCGCCATCTACTCGGCCACCAGCGGCCTGAAGCTGCCTGGCCGGCGCATCGTCCACGTGCGGCCGATCGCCTGGTCGGTGGACGGCCAGAGAGGCATCCACGACCCGCGCTCGATGTTCGGCCGCCAACTCGGCCTGGAGTTGCTGGTCGTTTCCATCGACGAGGCGGTCTACCAGACCCTGGCGCACTGCGTGGAACGGGTGCACCTGCAGTTCGAAGGCGTGGTCGCCGCGCCATTCGCCTCCGCGCTGGCCGCGCTTGATGACGATGAGATGGATCTGGGCGCGATCCTGATCGACATGGGCGGCGGCTCGACCTCCGCGGCGGTGTTCTCCGGCGGCAGCCTGATCCACATCGACAGCCTGGCGGTGGGTGGGGCTCACGTGACCCAGGACGTGGCTCGAGGGCTGACCACTTCCATCGCCGGCGCCGAGCGGATCAAGACCCTGCACGGGTCGGCCATCGCCTCCTCCAACGAGGATCGCGAGATGATCGAGGCGCCGCCGCGCGGCGACGATCCGGGCGCGGGCCCCGTCGTCGCGCCCCGTTCGCTGCTGAAAGGCATCATCGCCCCCCGCGTCGAAGAGACGCTGGAGCTGCTCAGGGAGCGGCTGAAGGCCGCAGAGGCGCCCATCGATCCCGGCGCCGGCGTGGTGCTGACGGGCGGCGCCAGCCAGCTGGCTGGTGTGCGCGAAGTGGCGGTCCGGGTGTTCGACCGACCGGTGCGCCTCGGCCGTCCCAAGCGGTTTCCCCACCTGGCCGACGCGGCCTCCGGACCGGCGTTCTGCGCCGCTGCGGGCGTGCTCCACCGCGCCGCCTTCGGGCCCCGCGAAGTGGGCCCTCGCAAGCCGACCCAGAATCGCGCTTCTCAGGGCGATGGCGGGCCGGTGGCGCGCGCAGCGGCGTGGCTCCGCGACAATCTCTGAGCACGGACGACCGGTCCAGCTGCGGCATCGCGTCCCGCAAGGACTCGCGCGCCAAGGCCAAGCTCAGAGTCAGCAACGAAAATTTGCCTGTCGTTTTGCCGCACTTCTGCCGACTCACAGTATGCAGTTAACGCGCAATTAAGGATGGCGGCGTTCTGTTAACCCCGTCCGCGAAGCAGGGTCGTCACACGCGGGTCGACGACATTCATTTTATGCGCATGGCGGAAGGACGCGGGGTTCCTGATGACGACGTTCAAGGTATTCGCACCGGAAACCAAGGAGCTTAAGCCGAGGATCGTCGTTTTCGGCGTCGGCGGCGCCGGGGGCAACGCGGTTAACAACATGATCGAGGCGGGCCTCGAAGGCGTGGAGTTCGTGGTCGCGAACACCGACGCCCAGCAGCTCGCGCTCGCCAAGACCGAGAAGCGCATTCAGCTCGGCGTGCAGGTCACGCAAGGGCTGGGCGCCGGGGCGCATCCTGAGGTCGGCATGTCCGCCGCCGAGGAATCCACCCTTGAGATCGGCGAGCACCTCGACGGCGCCCACATGGTGTTCATCACCGCCGGCATGGGCGGCGGCACCGGCACCGGCGCAGGGCCGATCATCGCCAAGTGCGCCCGTGAACGCGGCATCCTCACCGTCGGCGTGGTCACCAAGCCGTTCCACTTCGAAGGCCGCCACCGGATGCGCCTGGCCGACGCCGGCATTTCCGAGCTGCAGCGCTACGTCGACACCCTGATCGTCATCCCGAACCAGAACCTGTTCCGCATCGCCAACGAGCGCACCACCTTCGCCGAGGCCTTCGCCATGGCCGACCAGGTGCTGCATTCTGGCGTCCGCTCGATCACCGACCTGATGGTGCTGCCGGGCCTGATCAACCTCGACTTCGCCGACGTCCGCACGGTGATGACCGAGATGGGCAAGGCGATGATGGGCACCGGCGAAGCCACCGGCGAAGGCCGCGCGCTCACCGCCGCCGAGAACGCCATCCAGAACCCGCTGCTCGACGAAGTCACGCTCAAGGGCGCCAAGGCGGTGCTGGTCAACATCACCGGCGGCCTCGACATGACCCTGCTGGAAGTCGACGAAGCGGCCCACGCCATCTCCTCGCAAGTGGACGAGTTCGCCAACATCATCATCGGCGCCGCGTTCGATCCGGCGCTGAAGGAGACGCTGCGCGTCTCGGTGGTCGCCACCGGCATGGACGGCGCTTCGATCGCCCTCATCGAGCCGGCCCCGCAGCGCGTCTCGCGCCGCGCCGAAATGGACGCGGCCAACCGCGTCGTGGAACCGGTCGCCATCGCGCCCGAGCCGATTCCGGAACCCGTGATCGTGCCCGAGCCGGTGCTGGCGTTCGAAACCGACGCTGAGCCCGAGCCGCTGTTCGAGACCGTCGAGCCAGCGCCGGCCCCTATCACGGCGCCGCCGACCCGGGTGTTCGAGCCGTTGCGCGCGGCCTCCTACGCCGCCCCGGGCGCGGCCGCCTCGGCTCAGCCCGAAGCGGTGCGTGCGTCCGCCGAGCCGGAAATCTTCCAGCCCGCCGCTCGCGCCGAGCCGACCGTGGTCGAACCCCGCACCCCAGCGGTCGCCCGCATCGTCGATCCTTCGGTGGCCGACGACGACGAGAGCGACCAGCTATTCCCGACCGGGACGAGCTTCGCCGACGAGCGCCGTGGCCGCGGAGGCGGCTGGCTCAGCATCTTCCAGAAGCCGCGCCAGGACGCCCCGCATCCGACCCTGCGCCAGACCGGTTCCGCCCAGCCGGCCGTCGCGCCAGCGATCGAAGAACCCAACGAGGACGGGGACGACCTGGAAATCCCGTCGTTCCTGCGCCGCCTCGCCAACTGACCGGCCGAGCTTGCCGCCCGCCGCGCAGCGGGCGATAGACTGCCGCTCCACGCAACTTCGCGCCGGAGCGGCATGTCGCATTTTCAGACCACCCTGGCGCGGCAGGCCACCCTGACCGGCGTCGGCGTCCACTCTGGCGCCGCCGTGACCATGGTGCTGAAACCCGCGCCGGCCGACAGCGGTGTTTCGTTCGTGCGCACTGACCTGCCCGGCGCACCGGCCATTCCGGCGACAGCCGACAGCGTCAGCAACACCATGCTGGCCACGGTGATCGGCGCTGGCGAGGCCACGGTCTCGACGGTCGAGCATTTGATGGCGACGTTCGCCGGCCTCGGCGTCGACAACGCCGTGGTCGAAATCGACGGGCCGGAGACCCCGATCATGGACGGCTCGGCGGACGACTTCGTCGCGGCGGTGGACGCGGCCGGAATCGAGACGCTGGTGGCGCCGCGCCGGTTCATGAAGATCCTGGCGCCTATCGAGATCGCGACGCCCGGCAAGCGCGCCGCGCTGCTGCCGGCGGAGCGCTTCGAGCTAGCGGTGGAGATCGCCTTCGACGCGCCCGCCATCGGGACACAGGCGGTAGACATAGTGGTTGATGCGGCGTCGTTCCGCGCCGAGCTGGCCGGCGCGCGCACTTTCGGCTTCATCGCCGAGGTGGAGCAGCTGCGTGCGGCGGGCTTCGGCAAAGGCGCCTCGCTGGACAACACCATCGTTGTCGACGGCGCGACGGTGCTGAATCCCGATGGTCTGCGTCGCCCGGACGAATTCGTGCGCCACAAGGCGATGGATGCGCTGGGCGACCTCGCCATGCTGGGTGCGCCGGTGATCGGCCGCTTCGAATCGGTGCGCGGCGGCCATGCCCTCAACAACCAGCTGGTGCGCGCCGTGCTGGCGCGTCCCGAGGCGTGGCGGATGGTCACGCTCGCCGAAGCGGGCTGACGCTCTTTCGCCGCCGCCTCGCGGTGGTGTAGAAGCGGCCCAGCTGCTGGGGGCTCCAGTCGTAAAGGTCGCCAAGAACTTGTTCCGAGATTCCTCCGGCCGCGTCGTCATCATGCTCGCGCTCGCCGTGGCGCTGGCGCTGGGCGGCTGCAACACGTTCAAGAAGAAGAAGCCGGAGCTGGCTTACGAGGAGCGGCCGGTGGAGCTGCTCTACAACGCCGGCGCGACACGGGTGGACCAGCACCAGTGGAACGACGCCATCAACTACTTCAAGGAAGTCGAACGCCAGCACCCGTACTCGGAGTGGGCCCGCCGCTCGATCCTGATGACGGCTTACGCCCACTACATGTCGAACGACTACGCCGAGGCCATCGCCGACTCCGACCAGTTCATCTCTCTCTACCCGGGGAACGCCTCGACGCCGTACGCCTACTACCTGAAGGCCATCTGCTACTTCGAACAGATCGTCGATGTCGGCCGCGACCAGGCTTCCACTTCGGAAGCGGGCGAAGCCCTGCGTGACGTTGCCAAGCGCTATCCGAATAGCGAATACGCCGAGGACGCGCGGCTGAAGATCGACATGGTGCAGGACCAGCTGGCCGGCAAGGAAATGAACATCGGCCGCTACTATCTGCGCGCCGGCGATCCGCTTGGGGCCATCGGGCGCTTCCGCACCGTGATCGAGAAGTACCAGACCACGTCGCACACGCCGGAGGCTCTCTACCGCATGGTCGAGGCCTATCTGACGCTGGGCCTGGTCGCGGAAGCCAGGCGCAACGCGGCCGTGCTCGGCTTCAACTATCCGGGCGATCCCTGGTACCAGGACGCCTACGACCTCCTGACCCTCAAGGGCTATCGCCCCGGCGTGGCGCCCAATCCGCAGGGAGCGAAAGCGCGCGTGTTCCCGATGTTTGGTCGCCGGGACAAAAGCCACACCATCGCCCCGCCGGTGACCGACGCCACCACCGAGACGGCCAGCAGTGGCGACAACGACGCCAACGACGCGTCGCCGGCGCCTGTCGCGCCGACGCCGCCGCCGAAGCAGACCGGCCTGATCCATGGAGCGCTGGGGCTTTAGCCGCGCCCGATTCTCGGCGAGTCTCAGGCCATGCTGATCGGCCTGGGCGTCCGCGACGTTGTCCTGATCGAGCGCCTCGATCTGGCGTTCGGCCCAGGCCTGACCGCGCTCACCGGCGAGACCGGCGCCGGCAAGTCGATCATCCTCGATGCGCTCGGGCTGGCCACGGGTCGGCGCGCTGACGCCGGGCTGGTGCGACGGGGCGCAGAACAGGCCGCCGCCACCGCCATCTTCGCGCCGGGCGTTGGGCACGCCGCTTGGTCGCTGCTGGAAGATAAAGGGCTGAGCTTCGCGCCGGACGAGGACCTGGTTCTACGCCGCACGCTGTCGGCTGATGGCCGCTCGCGCGCCTTCGTCAACGACCAGGCGGTGAGCATCGCGGTGTTGCGCGAGCTGGGCGCGCTACTGCTGGAGGTTCACGGCCAGCACGAGACTGTGGGCCTGCTCGATCCCGCCAGCCAACGCCCTTTGCTGGACGCCTACGGCGACCTGAGCGCCGAGCTGGCGGCTTGCGGCGAAGCCTGGAGCGGCTGGCGGGCGGCGCGGGACCGGGCGCAGGCTCTGCGCAACGACGCGGGGCGGGCGGCCGACGAGGTTGAAGAGCTGACGCATCGCCTGGCCGAACTCGACCGGCTGGATCCGCGCGACGGCGAGGAGACGGCGCTGGCCGAAGAGCGCGCTTTACTAGGCGCCGCCGAGAAGACGCTGGCGGACATCGCCGCGGCCGCAGATGCCCTGGCGGGCGATGCGTCGAGCCACCGGCTGGCGCAGGCGCTGCGGGCGCTGGAGCGGGCCAGGGAGCGCGTGGCGGTCTCTGGGGCGGGGATGGAGAGCCAGAGCGTGCAGCGGCTGGGCGAGGCGCTGGCGGCTACGGAGCGGGCGCTGTCGGAACTCACGGAGGCGGCGGCGGCCATCGACGCGGCCGCGGCGGCGTTCGACGCCGAGCCGGACCGGCTGGAGAAGGCCGAGGAGCGGCTGTTCGCGCTGCGCGGCATGGCCCGCAAGCTGGGGGTCGCGGTCGAAGCGCTGCCGGCAGCCCGCGCCACCTTCGCCGAGCGCCTGCAGTTGATCGAGCGCGGCGAAGAGGCGCTGGCCGAAGCGGACAAAGCCGCCGCCGCCGCCCGCGGTCGCTACGCCGCCGCCGCAGAGCAGCTCAGCGCCGCCCGCCGCGCCGCGGCCGATCGCCTGTCCACCGCTGTCGAAGCTGAACTGGGCCCACTGAAGCTGGACCGCGCACGTTTTCGCGTCGCTGTGGAGCCGCTGGACGACGACCGCGCCGGGCCGTCGGGCGCCGACCGCGTGCGCTTCGAGATCGCCACCAATCCGGGGGCGCCGTTCGGGCCGCTGGGGTCGATCGCGTCGGGCGGCGAGCTGGCGAGGTTCGCGCTGGCGCTGAAGGTGTCGCTGGCCGGCCGCTCCACGGCGCAGCCGCTGCTGATCTTCGACGAGGTCGACCAGGGCGTGGGCGGGGCGGTGGCGGACGCGGTGGGCAAGCGGCTGCAGCGGCTGGCCGCTGACGCGCAGCTGCTGGTGGTGACCCACTCGCCGCAGGTGGCGGCGCGTGCTGACAGCCAATGGCGCGTGCTGAAGCTAGGGGAGGGCGACAAGATCCGCACGGAGGTCGAGGTGCTGAGCGAGGCGGCGCGTGAGGAAGAGATCGCTCGCATGCTGTCGGGCGCCCAGGTGACCGCCGAGGCCCGGGCCGCGGCGCGGGCGCTAATGCATGCCTGATCTGGTGGCGGTGGAGGCGCTCGACGAAGCGGGGGCGGCGGCGGAGCTGACGCGGCTCGCCGACGAGATCGCCGGTCACGACCTGCGCTACTATCAGGACGATGCGCCGACAGCGTCGGACGCTGAGTACGACGCACTGAAGCAGCGCAACGCCGCCATCGAGGCGCGCTTTCCGGCCTTGGTCCGCGAGAACTCGCCGTCGCTGCGCGTCGGCGCGGCAAGGGCGGCGGCCTTCGCCCCGGTCGAGCACGGCGTGCCGATGTTGTCGCTGGACAACGCCTTTTCCGACGACGACGCGCGCGAGTTCGACGCCCGGGTGCGTCGCTTTCTGCGGTTGGGCGAGGATCCGGTGTTCTACACCGCCGAGCCGAAGATCGACGGGCTGTCGGCGTCGCTGCGCTACGAGAACGGGCTGCTGGTGCAAGGCGCCACCCGCGGCGATGGCCGGGTCGGCGAGGACGTCACCGCCAACCTGAAGACCGTCTCCGAGATACCGCACCGCCTGAAAGGCCGCGGCTGGCCCGACGTGATCGAGGTGCGCGGCGAGGTGTATTTTCGTGGCGAGGATTTCCGCGCCCTCAACGCTTCCGCTGAAGCGGCCGGCCAGCGCACCTACGTCAATCCGCGCAACACCGCGTCGGGGTCGCTGCGGCAGATCAATCCAGAGATCACCGGCCAGCGGGCCTTGCGGTTTTTTGCTTATGCCTGGGGCCTGCACAGCGCGCCGTTCGCCGAGACGCAGTGGGAAGCGCTGCAGCGCTTTCGTGAGTGGGGGTTCCAGGTGACGCCGCAGGCCAGGCGCGTGGAGGACGCGGCCGGTTTGCTGGAAGCCTACGCCGAGATGGAGCGACTGCGGCCCCACCTGGGCTTCGACATCGACGGCGTGGTCTACAAAGTCGATCGGCTGGACTGGCAACAGCGGCTGGGCTTCGTCTCGCGCTCGCCACGCTGGGCGGTGGCGCGCAAATTTCCGGCCGAGCAGGCTCGCACGGTCCTGAACGCTATCGACCTGCAGGTGGGGCGCACCGGGGCGGTGACGCCGGTGGCGCGGCTGTCGCCGATCACGGTGGGCGGGGTGGTGGTGGAGAACGCCACGCTGCACAACGCCGACGAGATCGCCCGCAAGGACATCCGCGTCGGCGACACGGTGATCATCCAGCGCGCCGGCGACGTCATTCCGCAGATCGTCGGCGTGGTGGAGAGCGAGCGGCCGGCGGGCGCCGCGCCGTTCGCGTTTCCGACGCACTGTCCTTGCCCCCTGCACACGCCGCTGACCCGCGATGTCCAGGGCGTGGACGCCGAGGGCAACCCGATCCACGGGGTTATCCGGCGCTGCACCGGCGAGTTCGCCTGCCCGTTCCAGCGCATCGAGCACCTGATCCACTTCGTCTCGCGGCGCGCCTTCGACATCGAAGGGCTGGGGGTGAAGCAGCTGCAGGCGTTCTTCGACGAGGGCCTGATCCAGGAGCCCGCGGACATCTTCCGGCTGCCGAAGAACCAGGCGGCGCGGGCCTCGCTGCGAGAGCGCGACGGCTATGGCGAGACCTCGGTCCGCAACCTGGTCGGCGCCATCGAGGCGCGGCGGCGGGTGCCCCTTGATCGCTTCATTAACGCCCTGGGCGTGCGCCACATCGGCGAGACCACGGCGCTGGCCATCGCCCGCAGTTACGGCTCGGCCGACGCGTTCCTCGCGGCCATGGACCAGGTGGCGGCGGGCGACGCGGAGGCCATCGCCGAGCTCGACGCCGTCGACCAGATCGGCGAGGCAGTGATCGAGGCGGCCGCCGCCTACTTCGCCGAAGACCACAACCGCCGCATCGTCACCGACCTGGTCGGCGAGATCGAGATCGAGGACGCCGAGCGGCCGAAGACCGACACGGCGGTGGCCGGCAAGACGGTGGTGTTCACCGGCTCGCTGGAGCGGCTGACCCGCGACGAGGCCAAGGCGCAGGCCGAGAGCCTGGGCGCCAAGGTCGCGTCGTCGGTGTCGAAAAAGACCGACATCGTGGTGGCGGGGCCCGGAGCCGGCTCGAAGCTGAAGACCGCCGCCGACCTCGGCATCCAGGTGCTGACCGAGGACGAGTGGCTGGCGCTGGTAAGCGCGGGCTGAAGCGCTACATCCGCCGGCCGGCGCTAAGGCCGATGACGTTGGGGCTGGTCACGGCGCCGATCCAGCGCTCGCGCTCGGTGGACATGGCCTTGCGCCACTGGCTGCGCAGCACGTCCTTTCGACCCGGGTAGCGATCCTCGAGGAACGCCGCTTCGAACACGCGGTCGGTGCGGAAGTGGCGGAAGTCCTGGCGCAACTCGCACCAGGCGGCGAGCAGGCGGACCGTCTCGTGATAGGCGATGGCGATCGGCCAGACCGTTCGCAGGGTCTCCTTCTCGGTCTCGTCGCGATAGGTGAGCGTCACTTTGGTCTGAGCGCGGATGGCGGCGCGAACGCGGGCCATGTCGAGATTGTCCGGCGTCTGCGCCCGCATGGTGCTGGAGGTGGTCAGGGCGCCTTCCAGCAGGAAAGGGCGCAGGTGCGAGGGGATGACCGCACCGATCTTGGCCACGAGGTCGTTGGCGGCTCTGGCCAGCGCCGGATCGCCGCGCGCCGCCACCCACTGGGCGCCCAGCACCGCCGCCTCGATCTCGTCAGCGGTCAGCATCAGCGGCGGCATGTCGTAGCCGCGCTCCAGCATGTAGCCGATGCCGGCTTCGCCGCGCACTGGCACCCGCTGGGCGATCAGCTCGGCGACGTCACGGTAGATGGTGCGCAGCGACGTCTCCAACTCGTCGGCGACGGCCTGGGCGGTGACCGGGGCGCGGGCCCGGCGCAGAATCTGAATGATGGCGAACAGCCGTTCCGTGCGTCTCATGGCCGACATGATCGCGCCTCCGTCCTGACAGCAGGGTGACAGCAGCGGCGCTTCGTGCCAAGCCCGCGGCATGACCCAGATCGTCCGTTCCAAACTCGTGCGCGACGGCTACGCCAAGGTTCACCTGCTCACGCTTCGAGAGAGCGACGGCGAAGAGCACCAACGCGAGGTGGTCGCTTACGGCCAGGCGGCCTGCGTGCTGCCCTACGACCCGCGGCGCAAGGTCGCGTTGGTGGTGCGACTTCCGCGCGCACCTTTACTTTGGTCGGGCGAGACGGAGCCCATCATCGAGGCGCCAGCCGGGATGATCGATGCTGGAGAAGACGCAGAGACGGCGGCGCGCCGCGAAGCCATGGAGGAAGTTGGCGTCGAACTGCGCGAACTAGAGTCGGTGGCGCAATGCTGGGTTTCGCCAGGAATCGTTGCGGAAAGAACGCATTTATTTCTCGCGGCCTACGGAGAAATTGACATTAAGAGTGCCGGAGGCGGGCTGGCCGAGGAGCACGAGGGCATTGAAGTCTCGGAAATGCCGCTTCGAACGCTGCTCGAACTCTGCCAGAACGGCGTACTCCACGACTTAAAAACACTGACGCTCGTCCTGGCTTTGCGGCTCCGACATCCAGCGCTCTTCTGAAGAGACCAGACGAACGGCGACATCTCGTCACGTATTCCCGTTCTGACCTCTCACGTACCAAACTCTAGTGACGCGCGAATGTTTCACCTTGAGCTAGCTTTGCGGCGTGGTTGACGACCTGGGGCTGAGTCGGTTGGGGGCGGAACAACTTGCGCCAGAACAAGTCGGCGGTTGGCCGGCTTTGTGGTTTGCGCAAGATGCTGTCCCACGTCTGGTGCTCGGCAGAGACCTGACCGTTCTCGCCGCAAATCGGCGCGCCGCCAGTCTCCTGGATGCTGGCGGCTGCTTGCTGCTGCGCGACGGCGGGCTGACGGTGCGCGACCGCAAGCATGCGCCGCAACTCAACGGCTTGGTTGCCGACGCTGGCGCGGCGCCCCGCTGCAGCGTGTTCGCTGCGGGGGACGACGCCATTCTGATCGAGGCGGTGGCGCTGAGCGGGCCCGACGAAGGGCCGGTGGCGCTGATCCTGCGCGAACTCGACGCGGCGCTGGAGGTCGACTGCGCCGACCTGGAGCCGACCTTCGGGGTCACGCCGGGCGAGCACCAGGTGATCGTGGAGCTGTTGAAGGGCAGTTCCAGCCGCGAGATCGCTCAGGCGTCCGGCAAGTCGGTGCTGACCATTCGCACCCACGTCAAACGGGCTTACGTCAAGATCGGGGTGAAGACCCGCGGCCAGCTGTTCGCTCGCCTGCTGCCATACCTGTCGATTCGCTAGGGCGAGCTACGGCAGGCCGACGAGACGGCGCCCATAGAGCAGCGCAGCGGTGTGGCTCAGCTTGGCCGTGATCAGCGGCAGGTAGACGGTGAGTTCGGTGAACAGGACCGCGTAAAGGCTGCCGAGCACCGGACGGCCTTCCTTGAAGTTGAGCACGATGCCCGCCAGCAATGGCCCCGAGATCGGCCCCGCCAGGAAGAATGGCGCGAGCCGCTTGAACCGTGGACTGACGCTAATGCCGAGCGCTGTCATGCGCTCATGAGAACCAGCTTCCTCGAAGCGTGTCCAGAAGTTTTAATGATTTCTTAACCATACCCCGAATGTTTCATTTCGCCTGTGAGGCGAATTGGGCGCCGTCACGAACGGCCGGCGCGCCGCCAGGCCGCCGCGGCTGACTGAGCGGCGGCCAGATCGAGCGCCATCGACGCGCAGACCAGGGCCGCGGCGGGATCAGCGTCGAGGCGCCTCAGCGCTTCTCGGATCAGATAGCCGAACAGCGCCTCGCTGGCGGGTTGGCCGGCGCGGCTGATCGCTTCGCCGCCGCTGGCGCGGAAGGCCGGACCGCGGGGACGGTCGGGCGACATCAGAGGGGACGGCGGGCTGGGTCGCCAGCCCGCACTTGGAAGCGCCGTCCTTGCAGGACGATCTCAGCGCCGACCGACTGGCCGCGCAGCAGCGTCAGGGCATGCAGACGGCCGGCGCGGTCATAGGTGAGAGCCGTGGCGCTCGGCGAGAGCGTCCAGGCGAAGACGGCGCCGAAGTCCGGGCCGCGGATGTCGCCACAAGCGGCCCAGGGCAGGTTGTCTCGGGCAAGTGGGATGTTGACGACAGGCGGCATAGCGATCCAGGAGAGAATCGCCGCCGGTTACTTGCGGTGTCTTGAATCGTCAAGACGCCATATTACATCGGGTAACTCGCTGCTGACGCGATCTTGTCGGCGTCACCGGGTCCGGCGGAACGTCTTCAGGATCTCAAGAGCCTGGACTCGCCGCTCCGACGGGATGTCCTCGACGGCGTCGAACAGGGACGTGTCGGTCTCGTAGGGATTGATATCGAGGAGACGGCCTCGAGTGGTGGAGAGCGGCCCCGCCAGCTTGCCGAGCCACTTGTCGGAAAGCTCGATGGTCCCGGACTCAAGATCGTTGATGGTCTGGGCGTTCGTGCCGGCTTTCTTGGCCAGGTCGGCGACGGTGAGGCCGCGAAACTCGCGCCAGGTCCGCAGCAGGTTCGGCGCGCCGCCTTCTTCGGGGGCCTCGTCGGCCTTGGGCTTGGTGAGCCACGGCTCGCCCAGGCCCTCCAGCATCCATTCCCAGCGGACCCGGAACAGCTGACCGAACTTGCGAGCATAGTGATAGTCCAGCGGAATGAACTTGGCCGAGCCGGGGCCCCGTTCGTAGCAGCGGTACGTGCCTTCTTTCATATCGAGGGCCTGGGCCGCCGCCGAGGCGCTGTCGAAGCGTTGCGACCTCGCCCACTTAACCCGTTCCCAGAGTTCCAGATTTCGCCAGCTGGTGTCGGCCATAGCTCGACCCTTTCATTCCGAACAGTGACGAGATTACCACAAATCACGGCACCGTGTGTAGCGAGAACATTGACAGAACAGATTACCTGTGGTACTTGTAGGAAATGCCAGCCGTCGCCCCCGCCGCAGAGCCCGTCACCCATGTCATAGCGCCGGGGCCGCGGCCGCCGGGCGGCGGCTGGACACCCCAAACTGTCGCGATGGCCGCGCGCCTTTATCTGGACGAGGGCCTGTCGGCGCAGGACGTCGCCCTGGCGCTGGGCGAGGGCTTCAGCCGCGGCGCCGTGGTCAGCAAGATGCGCCGGATCGGCCTGTTCAAGCGCGAGCTGATCCGGACCGAACCGGTTGGGCGCTGTTCGCCGCGCCGCGCGCCGCCAGTGGAGCGCCGGCTGCCACCGCAGCGCCCGCCAATCCCGCTGCCGCCGCTGCGCAGCATTCCGCCCACGGGGGTTCCGGCGGCGCTGGCCGATCTCGGCTGCGGCGCTTGCCGCTGGCCGATCGACGATCCAGGGCCCGGCCGCATGCATCTGGTGCTGTTCTGCGCCGGACCGGCGGGCAGCCAGGCGTATTGTCCAGACCACCGCGCGCTGACCGCCCGCATTCCGGAGGTCCCCGCATGACCCAGGTTTCGCACCGCCGGCGGCTCGCGCTGGCCGATCCAGCCGCACTCGATCGTGAGGAACTGCGCCGCCTCGGCAAGGCCGAGCGCAAGCTGGCCAGCCCGGATCACGCCATCGCCGCTGCCGGCCAGCGCGAGGTGCAGGACATCGAGCGGCGCCACGCCCAGCGGCTGGCCGACCGCAGCCTGGCCACGCGGCTCGGTGAAACCCAGAGCCTGGCCAAGGCTCGCGGCGAAAGCGTTCGCGCCGAGAGCGTCCGCATCGCCACGCCGCTGATGGATGAGCACGGCGCCCGCATCGTCCGCCACGGTTTGCCGGTCTATCGGCAGGAGACTGTGTCGCGAGTGAGGATTCTCAGCCGCGGCGGCCTGCAGCTAGCCTTTGAGCGCGGGGACCTGGATGGCGGGCCGGTGAAGGCCGAGCGCCTCTACGAACTCGGCAAGCGCTATCGCACCGCCTTCGAGACGGCGTCGGCGCTGACCACGCGGCAGCGGAACCTGGCGCCGATCTCCGGATGCTCCCCGATGCGCTCCAGCAGCGGCCCTCAGGACGCGGTGTTCGCCGCCGGCGAGGCGCTGCGCCGGTGGCGCGAGGGTCTTTCGCCGCGACAGCTGGCGGCGCTCGATGCCGTCTGTGGCCTGGACCTGTCGCTGAACGCCGCGGCGGCACGGCTGGTCGCCAACCCACGGACGGTTCGACGCTTGTTGCTGGAGGGACTGGTGCTGGCGGCGGATGGCGAGCGGCAGGCGCGAGACGATCGGGCCTCTAGCTGCGAGCCGCCGCCAGGATCGGGCCGCCTTTGACCGTCTGCACCAGAATCGCGGTGACCAAGCCGGGGGCGGTGGGCGGCGGCAGGCGGTAGTGGGCGGCCGCGCCAGTCCAGGCGCCCAGCCGAACGAGTTCCTTGACGATGTCGACGTGGGGCAAGGTGCGCCCGCCGTTTTCGCCGCCGCGGATCGGCACCTGCACCGTGTGCGGATCGTAGCGCACCAGCCAGACGTCGGCGCCGGCGACGGGCGCGGCACCGGCCGCCACAGTCACGTGGTCTGCGGCCAGATCTACCGCCGGGCCGGCGGGCGTCGCGGCGCCGGTGGCGACCAGGCCGGCGAAGGCGGCTGGGGCGATGCCGTCGCCATCGACGCGGCCATCCACGACGACTTGCGGCGTGTAGACCTGAGCGTGGTGGAGAGCGTGGGCGTAGTCCCACTGGCGAGACGTATAGGCCGGCCGGGCGAAGGTGTCCTTCCAGGCGGCGTTGTCCCAGTAGGTGACCGCGAAGGAGAGGGCGATGACGCCCGGCTGGCCGGCGATCCTGGCCAGGTTGGCGTCGGCCGGCGGGCAGGACGAGCAGCCCTGGCTCTGGAACAGTTCCACAACGACGGGATGGGGCGCCGCAGCGACGGCCGGGGCGGCCAGGGCGGTGAGGGTGGCGGCAAGAGCGAGCAGCTTGGTCATGGAGCGGACTTCGGCGCGACGCCGGCGGACGTTACGCCGACCGGCGCAGTTTTCCGACGCACCCTCGAATTTTGGGCTTGACGATTCAACAGGAATATGGTGTTACTTTAGGTGTCGTGGCAATAGCGACTTGAACGGCGCGGCCGCCGCGCCGGGCGTCGTCGTTTCCGGGACCGCATGACCGACACGCCGATCTTCGATCCATCCTTCGTCGAGCGCGCGCTGGCCGCCGGCCGCGAGGGCAAGTCGCGCGCCGAGATCGCCGCCCAGCTGGGGCTGGGGACGAAAGCGCTGGCCGCGCTGGAAGCCGCCAACAAGGATTTCGCCGCCGCGCTCGACCTGGCCGACGCCGAGGCCCGCGCGTGGTGGGACCGGCTGCCGCGCGAGGCGGTGACGCAAGGCGGAACGTTTCATCCGACGGCCTGGGCGAAGGCCGTGACGCACAGGTTCGGGAGCGCCAGCCATCGCCCGCCCGCGCAAGACAAAGCCGAACGACCCCGACGCAGAGAGGCCATCTTCGACCTCCCCGACAACGGCACCCGACGAAAATCCCGACCAAGCGGGAGCGGACGATAAGCCGATCCGTTGGTCGCCGCAGGAGGGGCCGCAAAAGCAGTTCCTAGGAGTGAAGGCCGACATCGCCATCTACGGCGGCGCGGCCGGCGGCGGAAAGACCTGGGCCTTGCTGCTCGAGCCGGTTCGTCACCGTGAGGAACCAGACTTTTCGGCGGTCTTCTTTCGCCGCACGACGGTGCAGGTCCGCAATCCTGGCGGCCTCTGGGATGAGAGCTTCAAGCTCTATCCGGACGCCTTGGCGGAGCCCTTCGCGGCGACGCTGGAGTGGCGCTTTCCGTCCGGCGCACGGGTTCGCTTTGCGCATCTGGAGCATGAGAAATCGGTGCTGGAGTGGCAGGGGGCTCAGGTGGCCCTCCTGTGCTTCGACGAACTGACCCACTTCAGCGCCGCGCAGTTCTGGAGCATGACGGCGCGCAACCGGGCGGTGGGCTGGGTGAAGCCCTACATTCGCGCCACCTGCAATCCGGAGGCCGACAGCTGGGTGGCCGAGCTGATCGCCTGGTGGATCGACCCCGACACCGGGCTGCCGATCGCGGGGCGCGCCGGCAAGAAGCGCTGGTTCGTGCGTGTCGGCGACCATCTGGAATGGGCGAGCGCCAAGCGGCCGCTACAGCGTCAGCACCGCGGCCTGATCCCGCGGTCGCTGACCTTCATTCCGGCGCGCCTGGACGACAACAAGGCGTTGCTCGCCGCCGATCCGGGGTACCGGGCCAAGCTGCTGGCGTTGCCGCGCGTTGAGCGCGAGCGATTGCTGTTCGGGAACTGGAAGATACGGCCCGCCGCGGGCCTACTGTTCCAGCGCGGCTGGTGCGAGGTGATCGACGCCGCGCCGGCGGGGCTGATCGTCAAGCGCGGCTGGGACCTGGCCGCCACGCCGAAGACCGAAGGCAACGACCCGGACTTCACCTCAGGGGTAAAGCTGGGCCGCGCCGCCGACGGCCGCTACGTGGTGCTGGATTGCCGCCGCATCCGCACGACGCCCGCCGGTGTCGAGCGCTTTCTCACGGGCACGGCTTCGGAGGATGGACCCGACGTGGAAATCGCACTGCCGCAAGACCCCGGCCAGGCCGGCAAGGCCCAGGCGCAGGCGCTGGCCCGCGCGCTGGACGGCTACGTGGTGCGCGCCACGCCCGAGAGCGGCGACAAGGTGACCCGCTTCGGGCCCTTCAGCGCCCAGGCCGAGGCCGGCAACGTCGCCGTGTTGCGCGGCCCCTGGAACGACGCCTGGTTTAGCGCCCTGGAAGCTTTCCCGGGCGCGGCCCACGACGACGACGCCGACGCCACGAGCCGGGCTTTCGGGGCGCACCAGACCCGACTGGCGAGCGCTGGGTTTCTGGAATGGGCGCGGGAGGAGATGAAACGGCGCTAGTGAGTACGCGTTACGGCTTCACTTAATGTTATTCCATGCTATAACGTTATAGCGGAACCGTGAAGGAGGCGAAGCGTGACGACTGCAGCACCGTTTTCAAATCCGTTCCGGCCGGGGGCCGGCCATCGCCCGCCATACTTGGCGGGCCGGAAACAAGAGCAAGCTGAATTCCGGCGCCTGCTTGATCAAGACGTCGTGTTGGACAACCTCGTTCTCACCGGCCTTCGAGGCGTTGGGAAAACAGTCCTCCTGGAAGAGCTCAAGCCGATAGCTCTCCAACAAGGTTGGTTGTGGGTTGGAACCGACTTGTCGGAGTCGGTGAGCGTCAGTGAGTCAAACTTAGCCCTTCGCTTGATCACCGATCTGTCGGTTGTCACGAGCACAATCAAGATAAGAGAGGTCGAGAAGCTGGGATTTGGTATCGGTGGCAAGATGTCCACCGAAGAGGTCATGCTTGGCTATGAAGTGCTGTTGTCTATCTTTAACACGACGCCTGGCCTAACAGTCGACAAGCTGAAGGCTGTATTGGCGGTCGTCTGGCCTGCTGTGGTGGCTTCGGGAAAGCGCGGGGTGATATTTGCGTACGACGAAGCGCAAAACATGTCAGACCACGCAACTAAGGATCAGTACCCGCTGTCGGTGCTGCTAGATTTGTTTCAGTCCGTGCAGCGACAGGGTGCTCCCTTTCTACTAGTGCTCGCCGGCCTTCCGACGCTGTTCCCAAAATTAGTGGAAGCGAGAACTTACTCAGAACGCATGTTTAGAGTGTTGTTCTTGAAGCAATTGAGCGAAAAAGAAAGCAAGCAAGCTATCCTGACGCCAGTCGAGAGCACCAAGTGCCCTGTGAAGTTCGCTGATCACGCTACGTCGATGATCTATCAGTACTCTGGGGGCTATCCGTACTTCATTCAGTTCATTTGCCGCGAGGCGTACGACTCATATCTCCAAAAGCTCTCTGACGGCCAGCAACCAAACGTACCTATTGCAGAGATAATACGAAAACTTGACACGGATTTTTTTGCTGGCCGGTGGGCCAGGGTGACAGATCGGCAGCAAGAGTTGCTGTTTGTCATCGCCAATTTAGACTCTTCGTCGAGCGAGTTCACCGTTCAGGACATCCTAGTGAAAGCAGAGCAAACACTGGAAAAACCTTTTAGCCGTAGTCACATAAATCAGCTTCTTACGTCTCTGATCGGCTCAGGTCTAGTGTACCGTGATCGTCATGGGAAGTATTTGTTCGCGGTCCCTTTGATGAACGATTTCATTCTCAGAACGATGACAGGCACCATTTGACCGTCCGGTGAAACGGCGTCCTATCTAGAGGGATTGATATGCCCCCTACCGGCGGTATTCGCACGTCGCTGTCCTGGCAGACGCGGTATGGGCCCCTCGGGCCCGCGGTGACCAACGCTGACTTCTCGCCTGGGCAGCCGCTCGCCCCTCAACCGCAAGAGCCGGTGCGGGTTTGGGATTTTCCGGTTGGGGTCAACAGCGTCAGCGACCTCTTCGACGGCAAGGCGACGCTCGCGCAGGTCAGCCAGCGCCTGCAGACGCTGGGCGCGAGCATCGCGCAACAGGTGAAGGCCGGCGCCGCCAAGGCCGAGGCGCTGCTGGGACCGCAGGCGACCGCCGCCATCGATGCGGGGCTCGCCAACATCGCCCAGGCGGGCGGTGCGGCGGTGATCCTGCTCGATGACGACCTTGCGCCCTACATGGCCGCGGGGGCGAAGGCGGTGGAGGGCGCGGTGGACACGGTCATGGACGCGGCCATCCCCGGCGGCGCGGCGCTCAATCCGCTCGTCAACGGCGGCATCGACACCATCGCCGGCGGGCTCAAGGCCGCCATCGACGCTCAAGCGGCCGCCTGGAAAGGCAGACTGGCGGCGGCCGCGCCGCAAGCGCCAGCCGCGTAAGTGGAGGTCGGCCGATGACCCTGCTCGACACGCTCGCCGCCGACCTGTTCGACAATGTCGTCAAAGGCGCCGCCAGGAAGGCGGCCGATGGCTTCGTGCAGAAAGGCTATATCACCTCCGCCCAGGAGCCCGAGCTGATCGCCGGCTTCATGGACGAGGTCCAGATCGGTCTCGCGATGTGGAAACAGTCGCAGGCGCCGCCGCCGAAGTGAGCGGCGCAATCCTCAGCGTGCAGGCAAGCGCCCCTGGCTCCGCCAGGGACGTTTTTTGCTATTGGCCCCGCGGCTCAGCGGCGTTGCTGGCGGCGGCGGTCGCCTGCTCATGCGCCAGCCAGGCAGCCTTGCAGGCATCGGACAGGTCGGCCGCGTGGGCGCGCATGCATTTCGCCGCGTTGAAGAGGTTGCCGGCGCAGAACTTCTTGTAGTCGTCCTTGCAGATCTGCCGATAGCTCGGCGCGCCAGCACTGGCGCCGCTCGCGACAGCGGCGGCGACTATGGCAAGCGTGAGCAGGATGCGGTGCATCTTGTTCTGTCCCGGCTGTCGACCGCCTTCGGTTCGGCTGTTGTAGGCGAGGTCGCCCAGGTGTCCAGCGCCTCGTCCGCACCCAGGGGCGCCCGCACGCCGATCCGGCTAGCGCAGCGGAAGCCGGCCGGCTAAGAGCGCGGCATGATCGATTGGACGACAGCCGCGCCGGCCGTTGGCGCCGCGTTCGTGGCCTCCACCGTCGAGGTGGTGGAGGCGTTCACCATCGTGCTGGCGGTCGCGACCCTGCGAGGTTGGCGCCCTGCGCTGACCGGCGCGGCGGCGGCGCTGGGAACACTGGCGGTCGCGGTGGCGGTCCTGGGGCCGGCGCTGCAGCTGGTCCCGCTCGGTGTGCTGCAGATTGTCATCGGTGTGCTGTTGCTGCTGTTCGGTCTCGGCTGGCTGCGCAAGGCGGTGCTGCGGGCGTCGGGCCTGATGGCCCTGCACGACGAGGACGCCATCTTCGAGCGAGAGAAATCGCGCATCGACGGCGAGGCCGAAGCGCAGGACTGGATCGCCGGGCTGGCGGCTTACAAGGCCGTGCTGCTCGAAGGCCTTGAGGTCGTGTTCATCGTTCTGGCGGTGGGCGCCGGCCGGGGCCTGCTTGGCTGGGCGGCGCTGGGCGCGCTGGCAGCGTTCGTGGCGGTGATGGCGTTCGGGCTGCTCGTCCGCAAGCCGCTGGCGCGCGTGCCGGAAAACACCCTGAAGTTCGGCGTCGGCGTCATGTTGTCGTCGTTCGGCGTGTTCTGGACCGCCGAGGGGCTTGGCGCGGACTGGCCGGGCGGCGACGTCGCCCTGTTCGGGCTGGCCGGCGTCTTCCTTGTCGCGGCTCTGGCGCTGGTGGCGGTGGTGCGGCCCCGCACCGTGGAAGCGCGCGCATGAACGTCGTCGTCGAAGTGCTGGAAGAGTTGTGGAGCATGTTCGTCGGCGACCGGCGGCTGACGCTGCTGGTGCTGGCGCTGGTCGCCCTGGCGGCCGCGGCGACGCGCTTCCACGCCGCCGGCGTCGCGATCGCCGCGGCCCTGCTGATCGGGGCGCTCGCCGTGCTGACCGACAGTGTCCTGCAAGCCGCCGCGAAGGCGCGGCGCTAGGGGCGGAACTTCGGCGGGATCGCCTGCACTTCGTCTGGCGTCAGCTTGGTGATCGCCTGGACGATGATCGCCTCGCGCATGCCACCGTGGTCTTCGGCGATGCTGAGCTGCAGGTCGAGGGGCGAACAGACCCACTCCGAGCCCGCCATGCGGTTGACCAGGTGCACGCCCGGCTCCTGGATCTCCGGGAAGCCGCCGGAGAGGTCGAGCCGGTAGATGTCGCGACTGTTGACGCGGATGTAGATCACGCCTGGGTTTGGCGCTGTCCAGTTCTGCCAGTCGGCGGACAGGAAACAGTGCTGGGTGGCGTGGGCCGGAGGGGCCTCGGCGATGGCGATGGGCGTGGTCAGCGCCAGAGCGGCGACAGCGGCCAGGGGTGCGGTCCAGCGAAGCGGCAAGGCGACGCCTCCTTCTACTCGGTCCCTCAAGCGATCAGATTGGGCGTCTCGCCGCGAAAGTCCAGCGGGCGCCGAGCACGTCAGCGACGGCCGGTCACCTTGCGCGCGATGCCGAGCGGCCCCAGCGACGGCATGCGAAGGCTGGCGAGCACCGGGCGCGGCCGTTCCGGCTCCGCCGCCCCGGAGACGCGGTTGCGTCCGGCGCCCTTGGACGCGTAGAGCGCCTGGTCGGCACGGCTCAGCAGCGCCGCCGGCGCCTCTTGCGGCCGACGCACGGCGAAGCCAGCGGACAGGGTGATTTCGCCCAGCGGCTCGTTGGTGGTGCGCCGGTTGAGCCGCCGCGCCGCAACCTCGCGGATCGCGGCGTTGAGCAGGGCGTCAACCTCGACGCCGGTCTCGCCGCCGAACAGGATGGCGAACTCGTCGCCGCCGAAGCGCGCCGCGAACCGTGGCGGTGCGCCGACGCGGCTGATGACGCTGGCGACGTAGCGGATCACCTGGTCGCCGGTCTGGTGGCCCCAGGTGTCGTTGATGGTCTTGAAGCGGTCGATGTCCAGCATCGCCAGGGCGAGGGTGCGGCCGTCGGCGTCGGCGACAGCGCAGGCGCGCGCCAGCTCCTCGTCGAAGGCGCGGCGGTTGGCAAGGTTGGAGAGGCCGTCGGTCGCTGCTGCTTGCCGTGCCTGCGCCAGCGCCTCGCGCAGCTTCTTCAGTTCGACCGAGGACTCCGCCAGGCGGTGCTCCAGCGCGGCGTTCTCGCTGCGCGCTCGCTCGGTCGAGTCGGACAGGCCCGAGACCAGGGTGGTCAGCTCGCGCTGATCCAGCCGACCGTCGCCGAGGCGCGCGCCGGCGCGTTGCAGCTCTGCGCCATATTCTCCGGTGGCGTCGCGCACCTGTGCGATCACCTGCGCGACCGCGCCCAACTCCTCGCTAAGCACGCTGCCGGCTTCGCTGATCTCGGCTTCCAGCTTGGCCTTCGGCAGGTAGGCGCGGCCAAGGTCTTCGGCGAGGGCGTCGGTGAGCGGCTCGCCGGCGGCCAGCAGGCCTTTGATCTCCAGCGCCAGCGTGCCTTCCGGATAGGACAGCAGGTGCAGCCAGAGCTCGTAGTTGAGCACCGTCGGCCAGACGCTGACGTCTTCCAGCCCACGGAGCGCTGCATGTCCCAACGGATAGCCGGCTTCGCTGCGAAGGCGTTCCTCGATGTTCAAAGCTTTTTGCCCCGGCCTGGAGTTCTTCCCCGTGGCCAAGGTTAATCGGCGCTGGTCGACAGTCGGTTAAGGCAGGGGCTGCGTCAAAATCGCGCGGTTTACGAGCGCGCGGACTGAGTTCTGGCGACCTCCTCGACCAGGCGAACGACAGCGCGGTCGCCGCGCACCCGGCGCACTTGGCCGGCCGCTGTCGCCATCTGAGCCGCCCGTTCCTGCGTCCACGCGCCGAAGCGGAACACCATCGCAGCGTAGCGCCAGCCGAACGCCTCCTCGCAGCCGTCCGGCCGGTCGGCGCGCGGGCGACCCCGGTGCACGCGGGTCTTGCGCCAGGCGCGGAACAGCCGCAGCCACACCGGCTGCTCGAGCCAGAGCACCAGATCCGCTGCGGGCAGCGTCAGGCTGCTCGCCTCGCCATAAGTTCCGTCGACGATCCAGCTGTCCTCAAGCAGCGGGGCCAGACCGGCGCTCATCGCATCGGAACCGCGCCGCGCCCAGCCGGGGCCATAGGCCAGGCGGTCGAGGTGGATAACCGGCAGCCCGAGTTCGTCGCCCAGGCGTCGCGCCAGCGTCGACTTGCCGGCGCCTGCGCCGCCCATGATCGCGATCCGCCGCAGCGTCGTCGGCAGCAGCGCCTGCGCGGCGGCGCTGTCGATGCGGACGCGCGTCCAGGCGCTGCCTGACCACAGCGCCGCCAGCGCCAGGCCATCCACCGCGACGACGGCAGCTTGCACCCAGACGATGCCTGTCAACCCGGCATGCAGGCCAAGTCCGACCCAGGCCGTCAATGGCAGCTGGACGAGCCAGAGACTGGCGAACGGCACGACGGCGGCAATCTTGGTCGCGCCGGCGCCGCGGAAGGCGAAACCAAGCACCGCCGCTGGCGCGCCGATGGCGGTCGCGAACCCGGCGATGCGCCCTGGCCCCAGGGCCATGGCCAGCGTGGCGGGGTCGCGCAAGAACGCCGATAGCAACGCCTGCGGCGCCAGCATCAGCGCCAGGCCCATCGGCGCTGTGACCACAATGGCCACCAACGTCGTGCGCCACCCCCAGCCGCGCGCCAACGCAGCGTCGCCGCCGCCGAGCGCCTGGCCCACCAGAGTCGCCGCGGCGACGGCGAAGCCAGTCTCGATCTGGCCCGGCGCATTGGTCAGTGTCACTAGGACGCTAGCGATGGCCGCCGGCGCGGCGCCGAGCTGGGCGATGATGGCGAAGATACCCATCAGCGCCCACTGCAGCAGGCTTTGCTGGGTGCCGATCGGCCAGCCGATGGCGGCGATCTCGATGAGGCCCCTTGGCCGAGCGCGCAGGAAGCCGGGGATGAACCTCAGCGCCAGCGCGAATTGCACGCCGACGGCGCCGAGCATGGTCGCGTCCATCGCCATCGCCGAACCGACAGCGCCAAGCCCACGCATCGGGCCACCGCCCAGAACCAGCAGCATCGTCAACGCGATCTGAACCGGCGCCGACAACAGCGTCACGGCCATGGCAAAGGCGGGGCGTCCGGACCCGATCCAGGCGGCGTTGATCGGCAGCGTCAGCGCCAGGAACACGATCGAGGGCGCCGCGGCCGCGATCCAGGCGCCGCCTGCCGCCGCAGCGGCATGGTCAGGCAGGACAAGCGCCACCAGCTTCGGGCCGAGCGCCCAGGCGCCGGCGGCGACGACCGCGGCCAGTGGAATTGCGCCCGTGTAGGCGCCGGCGAGAACCTCGGCGATGCGTTCGGCGCGCCCGGCGCCCGTGGTGCGCGAGACCACCGCCTGCACGCCGGTGTCCACGCCCCAAAGCAGTGCGCAGATGGCTGTGAAGATCGCGCTCCCGGCGCCGACCCCGGCGATGGCGGCGTCGCCGAGACGCCCGAGCATGCCGACGGTGGCGACGTTGATGGCGGTCTGGATCAGGTAGAACCCGATCAGTGGCGCGCCGAGGGCGAAGATAGGGCGCAGCGGCCCTACGGCGCCTGGGCTCTGAGATTGGTTTTGCAAGGCGTCGTCCACGGCGGGGTCCCTCGACTTTCGGTTCGAGGCTAGACGCGCGGCGGCGTGCGGAATACTGAATTCGGTCGATGGCTGAATTCGATCAATTGCAAATCAGGAAGCTGGACGGCGGTCTGCTGCTGATCTTCCACGAGCTACTGGCGCGGCGTCGCGCCAGCGCGGTGGCCCGCCAACTGGGCCTCAGCCCCTCGTCGATCAGCCACGCGCTCACCCGCCTGCGCGACGTGTTCCGCGACCCTCTGTTCGTGCGCCGCTCTCACGGGCTGGAACCGACGCAGCGGGCGCTGGAGCTGGCCCCTCGCATTGAAGCCCTGATCGAGGCGATCAGTGAGGCGGTAGGCGATGTCGCCGCCTTCGACCCGGCCGTCAGCCGACGCCGCTTCCGCATCGGCGCCGCCGACCCCATAGCCAGCCTGGTCGCGCCAGCGCTGACCCGGGTATTTCGGGATGAAGCGCCGCAAGCGCTGTTCGCCCTGCGCCCGGCGTTTCTGGACTGGGCTCTGCAGGCGGTTCGGCGCGGTGAGATCGACGTGGCGCTGGGCGTGTTCCGCCAGATTCCGCCGACGCTGTCGGCGACGAAGCTGTTCGACGACCACTATTGCGTCATCGCCCGGGAGGGACACCCAGAGATCGTCGGCGGCGTGGTGAGCCGCGGCACTTACGCGAGCGCCGGCCACGTCTTCGTCGGCAACCCGGACATGGCGCTGGCGCACGAGACCCCGGTCGACCGCGAGACCATGAACGACGCTTACGGCGCCTTGCCCGGGCCCGATGTGATCCGTACGCACGCGTACGTCAGTTTGTGGGAGACGGCGATGCTGGTCGTCGCCAACACCGATGCGCTGGCGGATTGCCCCTACAGCCTGGCGGTGCGCCACGCCCCGCGGCTCGGCCTGCAAGTGCTGGCGCCGCCGTTCCGGCCGTTCCGCTTCACGGTCGAGGCCGTGCGTCGCGCGGATACGGCCGACGCCGGACTCGATTGGCTGATCCGAAAGCTGGAGGCGGTCGCCGCGTCCTAGGTCGTCCGCAGCGCACCGACCACGGGGCGGGTGGCGGCCTGCACCGCCGGCGCGATGCCGCCGACGAGGCCGATCACCGCCGCCCAGATCAGCCCAAGCGCCACCAGGCTGGGAGTGACGTCCATGGCGAACGAGATGCCCGCCATGGCGATGTCATGGCCGCTGAACAGCAGCCAGGCGATGAGCGAGCCCAGCAGGGCGCCCGGGATCGCCAGCGCGAAACTCTCCACCAGCACCGAAACCGCCACCGCGATGCCGCCGAAGCCGATGGCGCGCAGCGTGGCGATCTCCCGCCGCCTGGCGTCCACGGCCGAATACATGGTGTTGAGCGACCCGAAGACGACTCCCACCGCCATCACCCCGCCGACGAAGTAGCCGACGAAGGACAACAGCCCTGTGAGCGGCTTCAGTTGCGCTTCCGAATAGTCGGGCAGACGCTCGACCTTGACCTGCAGCTGCGGATTGCTGGTCAGGGCGTCCTTGAACTGGCGGAAGTTCGACGCCGATTGCAACTCGACGAGCACGTTCTGGTAGGAGGGCCGGTTGAAGGCCGCCCGCACCGTGTCGGCGTCCGCCACCAGCGAATTCTCGTCGATCCCACCGGCATCCTCGAATGCGCCGACGACCGTCCAGGGCGTGCCGCGCAGCGTGATGGTGTCGCCGACGTCGAGGTTTTTGTACTGGCGTTGCGCCGCCTTGCCGACGATCAGCTCGTGCAGCCCGGACCGGTAGAAACGACCGGCGAGCAGGTGGAACGAGCCGCTGCGCATCTCACGGCCGATCTCGCCGCTGCCGGAAAGGCTCGCGTTGTTCGTGCCGCCGCTTTTCGCCTGCAGCTCGACGACGATCGAGGCCTGCGGCTGCACCATCGGGCGGCCCGTCGCGTCGCGCTTCACGCCCGGCGCCTGAGCGATCTGGGCGACGTCGCCCGGCGAGAACGAACCCATGGTGATGGTGGCGCCGGGGGCGTGCACGATGGCCACGTCATCCCGCTCGCCGCTCTTCATGGCGCGCGCCACGCCAGCGCCGATGCCCAGCAGCGACAGCATCACCGCCACCACGCAGGCGACGCCGATCACGGTCACCAGCGAGGCGCCGGCGCGGGAGGGCAGGGCGGCAAGGTTCATCGCCGTCACCGCCCAGATCTGTCGCAGGAAGCCCATGACGTCCTCCTATCGGCCGGCCAGCGCGTCGACGATGGAGAGCCGCCGTCCGCGGATCGCGGGCGGCAGGCCGCTGATCAGCGCCAGTGCGACGGCCATCGCCAGCCCGATCAGCAGCACCGGCCCGCCGTGCACGTTGAAGCCGATGCTGGCGCGGATGATCGGAAACGTTAGCGCCGCCAGCCCAAGTCCGATGCCGGCGGCGAAGAGGCAGGTCACCAGCGCCTCGGCGACGATCAGGCTAAGGATGGCGTTGTCGTCGAAGCCAATGGTCTTCAGCACCGCCAGCTCTGGCGTCCGCTCGCGCACCGACTGCATCATCACCGCGCCCACTGAAAACAGCAGCGCGAAGAACACCGCGCCAACGATGGCGCGCACCACGAATCCGATGTCCCCGATCTGCTTGATCGAGTCGGCGGCCAGCTGTCGCTCGCTTTCGGTCTTGGTTTCATCCGGGGAGTTGGCGAACTGGGCGTCGATGCGGCTGGCCACCTGATTGGCCGCGGAAGGATCGTTGACGCGGATGAGGTAGATGCTGGCGGTGCCGTTGGACTGGGTGCGCGCCTGATCGACGTAGTCGAAGTTGGCCAGGAACGATGTGCCGAAGAGCGTGTCGCGCGGATTGGCCGGGTAAACGCCCACCACCTGCAAGGGCCAAGTCGAGCCGTCCTTGGTCGTCCAGAGCAGCGCCTTCAGCGGCAGCGGATCGCCGACCTTCAGGTGGAACGTCGCCGCGATGGTCGCCGGCAGCACGACGCCGTTGCGCGTCTGCGCCAGCGCCTGGATGTCGCCGGCTGGCACGGCGGCGTCAGGATCGGCGGCGGCGAAGGAGGCGGGGTCGACGGCGAAGCCGCGGATGTTGGCGATGGCCTGGGTGCGATAAGCGCCGGTCAGGATGATGAGCGGCGCCGCCGCCTTCACGCCAGGCGTCGAGCGGATCAGCGGCAGCTGCGCCATCGGCAGCGGCTCCAGCTGGCTCACCCGGCTCTCAGTGATCAGCACGTCGGCGTGCAGGTCGTCGACCGTGCCGTTCATTCCGGAGACGAAGCCCTGCAGCAGGCCGTAGAGCAGGAAGGCGTTGATGATCGACGCCAGCGTCAACAGCGCGCGGCCGGGCTTGCGCCAGACTCCCGCCCAGACAAGGTGCAGGAACTTCACGCGGCGCTGTCCGCTGGCGCGTCCGCCAGTGCGCCCTTGTCGAGATGGACGACGCGGCCGGCGAAGCTGGCGGCCTTGGGGTCGTGGGTGACCATCACGATGGTCTTGCCCTGTTCGCGATTGAGCAGCTGCAGAAGGCCGAGGATCTCCTCGCCGGTCTCGCGGTCGAGATCGCCGGTGGGCTCGTCGCAAATGAGCAAAGTGGGGTCGGCGACGATGGCGCGGGCGATGGCGACGCGTTGCTGCTGGCCGCCGGAGAGTTCGCCGGGCCGGTGCCGGCTGCGATCGGTGAGGCCCACCAGCGCCAGCGCCGCGGCGGCGTTCTTGCGGCGCTGGGCGCCGCTGAGGTGGGTGAGCAGCAGCGGCAGCTCGACGTTCGCCTCGGCCGAGAGCGTTGGCATCAGGTTGTAGAACTGGAAGATGAAGCCGACGTGCCGGGCGCGCCACTTCGCCAGCTCGCCGCCGGTCAGGTCGTCGAGCAACTCGCCGGCGACCACCACATCGCCCTGTGTGGCGCGATCCAGCCCGCCGATGAGGTTGAGCAGGGTGGTCTTGCCCGAGCCGGACGGACCCATCAGGGCGACGAACTCACCCTGCTGCACCTCCAGGTCGAGATTGTGCAGCACTTCGACGGTTTCGCGACCGCGCTTGTAGCGCTTCACCACGCCCTTCAGGCTGACCAGCGGCTCCATTTCTCGCCCTCCTAGCTGCCCTTGACGATCTTCACGCCGGCGCCGTCCTTCAGCTCGTCGGCGCCTTCGACGGCGACGACCTCGTCCGCCGACAGCCCCGCGACGATGATCTGACCCCGAGACGTGTGGTCGCCGAGGCGAACGGCGCGGCGCTCGGCCTTACCGCCGCTGATGACGAAGACGACGCTCTGGCCGTTGTCGTCGGTCTGCACCGCGTCGGGCGGCACCAGCATCGCCGCGGTCGAGCCGGTATTCGCTGCTGCCGGCGCTGGGCTCAGGAAAGCGACATGCGCCCCCATCTCCGGCACGACGCGCGGGTCTTTCGACTTCAGGGCCACCCGCACGCTCACCGTGGCCTTGGAAGGATCGGCTGTGGGGATCACCGTGATCACCTGCGCGGGGATCTCCAGATCGGGATAGGCGTCGAGTTTGACGCTGGCCGGCATGCCGGGCGTGACCCGGCTGATGAAGCTCTCGGAGACGTCGACGTCGACTTCCAGGCTGTCCATGTCGACGATGGTGCAGATGCCGGTGCGGGTGAAACCGCCGCCGGCCACCGGCGCCACGATCTCGCCTGGCTGCGCGGCGGTGGCGGTAACCACGCCGGCGAACGGCGCGCGCACCACTGTGTCGTCCTCGCTGCGCTGGTAGATGTCCACTGTCGCCAGCGAGACGGCGTACTGCCGCTTCGCGAGCGCCAGGTTCTGGGTGGCTGAGTTGAGCGCGGTCTTGTCGTCCTGCACCGTCTGCGCGGCGATGACGCCGGGCGGCATGCCGCTGACGCGAGAATAGGTGGCTTGCGCCCCTTCCAGCGTCGCCTGCGCGACGCCAATGCTGGCCTGCGCCGCGCCGGCCTGGGCCTCGGCCTGGGCCAGCGACGCGCGCGCGTTGGAATCGTCCAGACGAGCGATCACTTCGCCCTCGGTCACCCGCTGGCCCTCCTGGATCAACACCTCGGCGACCCGGCCGGCGATTTTCGCCGAGACCGTCGCCTCGCGTCTGGCCTGCACGAACCCCGATGCGTCGAGTAGCGAGCCGCGCGCCGCCGCGCCGGTCCACGCCGGTTGAACCGTCGCGGTCTCCACCGTCGCCAGGTCGGGCCGCACAGTCAGGAACCAGGTGACGCCGCCGAGAATGGCGACCGCCACGACGCCCGCGCCCGCCCAGACCAGCCAGCGGCTGTCGCCGCGTTGGCGCCGCCGCCGTGACGTAGGCTCACGCTCGATCTTCAGCTGGTTGGCGAGATCTTCCCGACTCATGGCCTGCTTTGCTGCGCCCAGCCCCCATCCACGGCGCAATCCGCAGTTTGCCTGCGGTTGAGCGGCCAATCCAGCGTCCCGTGCGCCACCGGCGGCGCGCCTGATTGCGGTTGCCAGGCGACGCTTGCGGCGGCAGTGTTCGGCGCGGTCGTCGGGGAGCGGACATGGAGTGGGGGCTTCGCAATGACGGCCAGCGGCTCATCGCGGCGCCCACGGGCCGCGTCGACGAGGAAAGCTGGAAAGACTTCAGCACGCGCCTGAACGCGGCGGTGCACGAAGCGGCCGGCGCCAGCCTGCCGCTGGTGATCGACCTCTCGGGCCTGGAATACATGACTTCCAAGGGGCTGCGCGCGCTGACCATGGCCAAGAACGAGGCCAAAGGCGCGGTGGCGATCAGCCTGGCCGCTCCCAACTTCACCATGCGCCGCATCCTGGCGATCAGCCGCTACAACATGCTCTTCCCCGTGGTCGACGACGTCGATCAGGCGACCTGAGAGGCGAGGCAATGCGGGTTCGTTTCTGGGGCACGCGCGGGTCCCTGCCGGTGGCGCAGCGACCGGCGTCCATCGCCGTGAAGATCGCGCGGGCGCTGATGATCGCGCGCGGGCGCAAGTTCGAGACCGAGGCCGAAGCTGAGTCGTTCGCGCTCACCGAACTCGACTTCGCCACCCACGGCACCTACGGGGGCGCCACCTCGTGCATCGAGATCGAGGGCGGCGACGACGACCAGGCTTTCGTCATCTGCGACATGGGCTCGGGCCTGCGCGAGTTCGGCATCAACGCCCTGCGCCGCTGCGCCGAGGGCCATCCGCGCGTCTATCACTTCTTCCTGTCCCACCTGCATTGGGACCACATCATGGGGTTTCCCTACTTCCGGCCGGCCTATGAATCCGGGGCGATCATCGTCATCCACTCGGGCCATCCGGACGCCGAGGCGGCGCTGCGGCGACAGCAGGAGGCCATGTCCTTCGCGGTGCCGTTCGACGCACTGAAAGCGCACATCGAGTTTCGCAGGCACTCGCCGGGCGAAGCCATCGATGTCGGAGGCCTGCGCGTCACCATGATCCGCCAGACTCATGCCGGCGACTCGTTCGGCTATCGCTTCGAGCGCGGCGGGCAGGCGGTGATTTACTCCACCGACGCCGAGCACAAGCCGGACGAGATGGACGCCGAAGGCGACTTCGAGACCTTCTTCGCCGGGGCCGACCTGGTGGTCTGTGACACCATGTATTCGCTCGCCGATATGGTCAGCCTGCGCCAGGACTCCGGGCATTCCTCGAATATCGTCGCGGTCGACCTGTGTCTCGCCGGCGGCGCCAAGCGGTTGGCGCTCTTTCACCATGAGCCCAGCTACAGTGACGAGGACATCCTGCGGATGCACGACGAGACCATCCGCTACGAAAATGTCGTGCGCGCCGGTCGCCCGCGCCTGGAGGTGATCTGCGCTTATGACGGGCTTGAGGTCACGCTCTAGCTCCGACCTGGGGCCCGGCGCGCAGCGGCGGGTTTGGCTCGCGGGGCTGGCGGCGGCGCTGGTCGCCGCGGGGCTGGTGTTGCTGGCGGGCGACCGCCTGTCGCGGCCGCTGTTCGACGTCTGGCAGGCGCTCTCGCCCGTCCCGCCGGCGTCCCGCCAGGTGGCTGTGGTGGCGATCGACGCCGACAGCCTGAAAGCCATCGGCGGCTGGCCCTGGAGCCGGTTCTACATGGCGCGGCTGGTGGACGAGATCGCCGGGCGCGGCGCCAGCGCCATCGGCCTCGACATCCTGATGCCCGAGCCTGACAGGCTCGATCCGCCGCGCTTCGCTCAGCTCTACAGCGAGCTTTCGCCTGCCGCCGCGGCCGAGGTGCGGGCGCTGCCGTCGATGGATGCGCAGTTTTCCCACGAGATCGGGCGCAGCCCGGTGGTGCTGGCCAGAGCCGGCGCCCTGGCTCAGTCATTCGACGCGCTCGACCAGTCGGCCGCGCCGTTGCCCCCCGAAGCGCAGTTCTCGCAGCCGCTGCCTAGCGGCCTGAAGCGCTACCCGCTGGCGATCACCAACTTGCCGCTGCTCGACGGGGCGGCGCTCGGCCACGGCCTTGTCAACGGCGATCCGGACGGCGACGGCATCGTGCGACGGGTGCCGATGGTGGCCTTAGTGGCCGGCGCTCCGACCCCCGGCCTTGCGACCGAGCTGGTGCGTGTCGCCAAGGGCGTCGATCGCATTGAGCTGACCAGCGCCGGCGGGCGCCTGCGCGCCGTCCAGATCGGCGATCGCAGGCTGCCGGCTTCCAGCGCCGGCGCGCTGATCCTGCGCTTCGGCGACTGGCGCGCCATCCCCACCACCTCAGCGGCGGACCTGTTCCGCAAAGGCCTGCCGGCGGATCTGTTCAAGGGCAAGATCGTGCTGGTGGGACTGACCGCGGCCGGCTCGTCCGACGTCGTCAACACGCCGCTGGCGCGCGAACCGGGCGTTTACGTGCAGGCGCAGGCCGCGGGCGACATCCTGCGCGGCGTCGGCCTCAGTCGGCCGGCCTGGGCGCCGTGGGCGGAGTGGGGCGTGGGCCTCTGGCTGGTGCTGGCGGTGGGCGCGGCGATCTGGCGGGCGCCGATGAGCTGGGTCGTGGTCGGCGGCCTTATGGCGGCGGGCGCGGTGGTCGGCGCCAGCTGGTGGGGCTTTCAGTCGGGCTGGCTGCTCGACCCAGGTCCGGCGCTGGCGCCGCCTGTGGCGTGCCTCGCTGCCACGGTCGCGGCGCTTTTCGTCGAAGGCCGCGCCGTGCAGGCCCGCCTGCGCGCGGCGCTGGAGAGCGAGCGGCTCGACGCCGCGCGCGTCGCCGGCGAGCTCTCCGCCGCTGCCGACATCCAGTCGGGCATGCTGCTCCCGCGCGCCGAACTCGCCTCCCTGACGGCCGCCGCGGACATCGACGCCGTGCTGCACCCGGCCCGCAGCGTCGGCGGCGACCTCTACGACGCCTTCATGCTGGGCGGCGATCGCCTCTGCTTCATGATCGGCGACGTCACCGGCAAGGGCGTGCCGGCGGCCCTCTTCATGGCGCTGGCCAAGTCGCTGGCGCGCAGCCTGATCACCCGCACAGACCTCGACCTCACGCACGCGGTGGCGCGGATCAACACCGAGCTGGCGCAGGACAATCGCCAGGACATGGCGCTGACGCTGCTGGTGGGGGTGCTGCACACCGCGACCGGCCGCGTCGATCTGGTCTGCGCGGGCCACGAGAACCCGCTGGTCGCTAGTCGCCGCGGCCAAGTGCGCGAAATCATGCTGCAAGGCGGACCGCCCCTCTGTGTTGCGCCAGACTTTCCGTACGAAGTCGAGGGCTTCGACCTGCAGCCGGACGAGACGCTGCTGGCATTCACCGACGGTCTGACCGAAGCGCAGGACCCGCATGGCGTGCTGTGGCCGCACGAGGCGCAGCTAGCCGCGGTGGCGCGAGCAGCTCAGGCCCCGACTGCGGCGGCGATGGTGGACGAGGTCGGGCTCGCTGTGCGCGCCTTCGAAGCCGGCGGCGAGCCCAGCGACGATCTCACCATTCTGGCGGTCCGGCTGGTGCGCAGTTAGCGCAGGATCACTTCCACGCGGCGGTTGCGCGGCTCGGCCACGTTCTGGCCCGTGGGCACCAGCAGGTCGCGTTCGCCGCGCCCGGTCACTTTGGCGTTGCCCACCGGCAGGCCGTCCGCCACCAGCGCCGCCCGGATCTCGGTCGCGCGGTCCAGCGACAGCTTGTCGTTGCTGGCGTTGTCGCCGACGGTATCGGTGTAGCCGATGATCTGGACGTCGGACTGCGGCGTGACCGCCGCTCGCAACGTGTCGAGCGTCGCTTGCGAGTCCGGCGTGATCGAAGCCGTGCCCTCGACGAAATAGAGCGTGAACACCTTCGGCGGCGGCGGCATCACCGCCAGCAGCGCATCGTAGTTGGTAGTCAGCGGATGCGGCCGCACCGCGCCGCCGTCCAGCACGGCCTGGGTGTTGGGCTGGGTCAGCTCGCCCTGCTCGGCGCCGGTCTTCGGGTCCAGCGCCACAACGCCCCCGGCCGATGCGCCGCCTTCTCCTGGCAACAGCGCCACCATGGGGCTCGCGCAGCCGCTCAGGGCGGCGCAGAGCGCGACCAGCGCCGCGCGACGCATCTCAGCCCACCGTCACGACGAAGCGGGTGCCGCGTGCGGCGAGCACCGAGGTGGGCGTGCGCACCCGCATGGCGTCCTTGTTCTCGTGGGCGATCTGGCCCGACACGACGGCCAGCGTGCCGCGGTCCACAGTGGTCAGCGACTGGCCGACGTGGGTGCGGTCGTCGAACTGGAACTGGCTGAGCGCGATCGAACTGTTCGGCCCGACCGCGAAGCGGCTGTTGTCCACGAAGGTGACCCCGATGCTGGCGCCCGGGCCGGTGCGGAGCACGTCGCCTTCCTGCAGCAGCTCGCCTGCGGTGGCCGGCGCAGCGGTCTTGCCGCGCACCACCTGGGCCGCGCCCGCCACCGATTTGATGCGGCCGATCTCGCCCGCCGCGGCGGTGGTCGACAGCAACGCCGCCATCAGCAATCCTGCGACGATCGCTCCGCGCATCCTGGCCTCCACCACAACGAGGGTTCCGTCATAGCTCAGTTCCGCGGCGAAGCCGAGACGCGGCTGCGGGCCGACGACGCGGCCGTCACCGGCGCGCTTCGGCTGGCGCGCCGTTTTGCGAGCGACGCCGAACTGGACGCGCTGGCGGCAGATCACCTGGCCGTTGTCGTCGAGGAGTGGATCGCCAACGTGGTGGAGTACGGTGGCCCCCAGGAGGGCGCGCGCATTGTGGTGCGGCTGCACCGCGAGGGCGCCGCGGCCATCGTCACGGTCAGCGACGCCGGCGTGGCGTTCGACCCGCGCGAAGCCGCCTTCGATGGTCCCAACCACGTGCGAGGGGGCGGTGCGGGCCTCGCGCTCATCGCTAGCCTGGCGCGCATCACCCGTTACAAGCGTCGGCGAGGGCGCAATCGCCTGACTCTGGAGCTGCCGCTGTGACTGCCCAGGCCGAGACGACCCGCCGTGCGGAGCTGCTGGCGGCGCAGGACAAGGCGCTGGCGCTGTTCGCGGCCATCGAGGCTGGCGGCCTGATCGCACCCGACCGCAACGAGCGCGACGTCGAGGAAGACATCTACGCGCTGGCCGAACGCGACTTTGGCGTCACCCAACACTGGCATCGGCGCATCGTACGTTCCGGCCCCAATACGCTTACCACCGCTTCCGACTATCCGGACCCGCGCGTTATCGGCGCCGACGACACCGTCTACGTCGACCTGGGTCCGGTGTTCGAGGACTGGGAAGCCGACATTGGCCGCACCTACGCGATGGGCGCCGCCGCCGACCGCCGTCAGCTGGTGGCGGATTTGCCGCGCGTGTTCGACGCTGTGCAGGCGCACTACCAGGGTTCGCCTGACATCACCGGCGCTGAGCTCTATGCGTTCGCCCACACGAGGGCGGAGGCCGCCGGCTGGGCGTTCGGCGGCCAGATCGCCGGGCATCTGGTGGGCGAGTTCAACCACCGGCTCTGGCCGGGCGAGAAGGCCGAGATGGTGATCTGGCCCGCCAACACCTCGCCGATGCGGACGCCCGATCACCTGGGCCGTCCCCGGCACTGGATCCTGGAAATCCACCTCATCGACCCAGCGCGCACCTTCGGCGGCTTCTACGAGCAGCTACTCTGACGCCGCGGTGGCCGGCCGACGTCCCGCGAGCCGTCACCGGCGTCCATCTGCCCGTCGATAACGGTTTCCTCACCGGCCGTGGCGCCAACTGCCGGGCTTATTTCGAGGCGCACGACGAGTCGTTCGACGGCTGATCGGTCCATCCAGGACACTGCGCGAAGCTTGAGCGCCAGGACCTGGAGGCAAAATGACCATCCGAATCACGGCCGCATCGGCGGCTGGTCTGTCCATATGGCTGGCCGCCGCCGGCGCGGCGCTGGCAGCTGATGCGCCGGCGCCCACGCCGCCCGACAAGAGCGGCTACACGGTGTTCAATCCGACGCCCGACGCCGACTTGCGCAGCCTCTGCACAGACCGTCCGACCAAGTCGACCGGTCCCTGCACCGTCGACGCCGGCCATTGGCAGCTGGAAGCGGACGTCTACAACATCACCTCGCAGACGGCGGGCGGCGTCACCACCGTGACCCAAGTCTTCACCAACCCGACGCTGAAGCTCGGTGCCACCAACACGCTCGATCTGGAGATCAACGTCGCGCCCTACGAGCAGGTGAGCACGCATGACTCGGCGACCGGTGTGACCCAGACGGCGGACGGCGTCGGCGACCTCTTTCTCAAGGCCAAGCTCAGCCTGCTGGGCGACGATGGCGGCAATGTTGGCATGGCTCTCGAGCCCTACGTCAAAGTCCCGACCGCCCCGGCCGGTGTCGGCAACGGCGAGGTCGAGGGCGGAGTCATCGCCCCGCTGTCGTTCAGCTTGCCAATGAACTGGCAGCTGGTGATCGATCCGGAGGCTGACGTGCTCGCCAACGCGGCCGGTCCGGGCCGCCACCTCAACACCAGCGGCCTGCTCAGCTTCGGCTATCCCGCCACCAAGACTGTCACTGTGTCCCTGGAGATCTGGGGCGACGCGAATTTCGACCCCAGCGGCGACGTCTACCAGGCATCGGCTGACTTTGGCGCAGCCTGGATTCCTGCCAACGCCCCGACCTTCCAGCTCGACGGCGGCGTCAACCTCGGCCTCAACCGGGCCACGCCTGGCGTGCAGGCTTATGCGGGCGTCTCCCAACGATTCTAGCGCCTCTTTAGCGCCTCGCCAGATACGTTGAATCGCAAAGAGTGTGATCGCACTTAATTGTTGACGGCTAAGCTTGGTTCGCCTATCGACGTTCGCGTAGTGCGCAACACGGCTTGGCCGATCGCGGACAACGACCCGTTCGCACCGCCCGATTGAGGCGAGCCGCCAGGGGGCCGCGATGATATCGCTTGCGCTTTCGACTTCACCGTTTGCGCCGCCGCAGGGTTGCAGGGCCGTTGCTGAGCTGATCGGATCGCTGAGGCGATGTGGAGCGCGCGCGGCGCGCGCGCCGTCACGGCGGCAGGCGTTGCTCGTCGGTGGCGGCGCGCTCCAGCAGCGATTTTGCGAGAGCGTGCTGCAGACGCTCGGCGTCGCCGTCCTGCTGGCGCCGACCTGCCGTGAGGCGCTGAAGACCCTCTCCGAAACGCATATCGACCTCGTCATCGTCGACGAAGCCTCCGCTGTGCGGGATGGCGATTGCTGGGCTTGCTTGCTCGACCTGTTCGCCCGGATGAACCGTCAGCATCTCTACGTGGTCGCCGAGCACGACAGCGGCCTGCGCACGCCGGCGTGGACCCAGGCCGCTCGGCACGTCGCCAAGCCGATCCGCGCCATCGATCTGGTCGAAGCGACTCTTCGCTTGCCGCGGCCCCGCGTTGGGACGAGCGCGCTGGCGGTGTAAGCTTCGCCGCGTGGTCATCCTCGACCGGCTCAATCTGACGCAAAAAGCGCTGGCGCCGCTGCTGCTGATGGCGCTGGCGTTCGCGGCCACGGTTGCTGTCGGTGTGTCAGCGCTCGAACGGACCACGAGCGCTTACCGCCGCATCGTCGATCAGGCCGACCCCGCCGTACTGCGCCTTGCCGGCCTCACGCGGATGACTGACCTGGTCGGCTATTCGATCGACCGCAACCTGGTCTACCGCTGCCTCGGCGCCGACGCCGCCGACTGCGCGCGCACCGACCATGACTTGAGGTTCGCTGTGGCCCAAGGCGCGGCGCTGCTCGACGACGCCGAGCGCATCGACCCTGATCACCGCGCCGACTACGAGCACTTCCGCGGCGAGTTCCGCGCCATCGCCGTGCCAACCCAGCTGGCGATGACGTTCGGCATCGCGGACCAGAACGACCAGGCCAAGGCGGTCATGACCCCGGTCAACGATCGCATCCTGGCGCTCGCCGACGAGCTGACCCGCTATACAAACACCCGGTCCGCCGCCGACCAGAAACAGGCGCTGGCCTTGGCCGACGGGGCGGTGCGCACCGAAGAGACGATGGTGGGCGAGGGGATACTGGCGGCTTTGATGGGCGTTGGCGTCGCCGCGTGGATCGCGTTCTTCGAGGTCACCGCGCCGCTGGCGCGCCTGGGCCAGAGCATGGCGCGACTGGCGGGTGGAAATCTCGGGGCAGAGGTCGAGGGCGAGGGACGGCGCGACGAGATCGGGGCCATGGCCCGGGCGGTGCAGGTGTTCAAGCAGAACGCCACCGCGCGGCTGCGCGCCGAGGCGGAAGCGGCGGAGGCGCGGGAGGCGGTGGCTCAGGCCAAGCACGATGCGCAGGCGGAGCTGGCGCGGGTCGCCCGCGCCTTGTCGGTGGGCGAACTGGCCTCGCAGATCGCTCATGAGATCAACCAGCCGATCGCCGGCGTGGTCACCAACAGCGAGGCGTCGCTGCGCTGGCTGGCCCGCGCGACCCCCAACATCGACCGGGCCCGGCAGGCCACGGAGCGCAGCATCCACGACGCCCAGCGCGCCAGCGCGGTCATCGGGCGGGTCCGCAACATGCTGGCCAAAGGCGCGCCGCAGTTCGCCGATGTCGACATCAACGCCGTGATCGAGGCCGTGCTGGAGAGCTCTCTGGATGACCGCCGCCGCGCCCAGGTGACGGTCCGCACACGCCTGGCGGCGGACCTGCCGCGGGTCCACGGCGACGCTATCCAGCTACAGCAGGTGCTGCTGAACCTGGTGATGAACGCTGTCGACGCGATGAGCGCGGTGAAGGGGCGCCCGCGCCTGCTCAGCCTTCGGACCCAGGTCACCGACCATCTTCAGGTGCAGGTCACGGTGGAAGACCGCGGCGGCGGCATAGATCCGGAAGTCGCCGAGCGGCTGTTCGAGCCGTTCGTCACCAGCAAGACCGGCGGCATCGGGCTAGGCCTGCCGATCTCGCGCTCGATCATCGAGAGCCACGGCGGCCAGATCTGGGCCGAGGCGGCGGCGGAGCAGGGAGCGGTGTTTCAGTTCCGGTTGCCGGCGGCGCAGCGTCAGGGCCCGTAGCTCACGGCCTCCGCTACGCGGCGGCCGCGACGAACACCGTATCGGTCCAGCGGACGCGCACGTCGTTGCGGTCGCGCGCGCCGGCGGCGCGGATGAGCTGGCTCACGTATCGTTCCACCGACGACACCGACAGGTGCAGATAGTCGGCGATCTCCCGGTTCGAGTCTCCGGCCAACAGGCACATCAGCACCTCGTGCTGGCGGGTGTTGAATTGCGACAGGAAGGTCACGTTGCTGGACATGGCACCCTCACACACATGCACGGGAGGAAGAGTGCGCCGATTGTAAGGTGACGTGGCGTCCGCCTCAATCGCGCCTACGGATCGGACGACCCGACATTGGGCTGCGGCCACCAATACTTAGGTATCGGTTTCAGGCCTCGTCCCGCAGACCCAGGCGATCGACCATGCGCACCAGGTCGGCCACGGATCGTGCTTCCATCTTTCGCATCATCTGGCCGCGATGCGCCTTGACGGTGATTTCGCTGAGGCTCAGCTCGTAGGCGATCACCTTGTTGGGCTTGCCGCTGGCCACCAGGGACAGGACCTGGCGTTCGCGTTGGGTGAGGCTATCCAGCCGGCCGCGCAGCCCGGCTTCCAGCACCAGCTCTTCGCGCCGCACGCGATCCTGCTCCAGTCCGATCTGGATGGCGTCCAGCAGATCCTGTTCGCGGAACGGCTTGGTGAGGAACTCCACCGCACCGAGCTTCATCGCGCGCACCGACATTGGGATGTCGCCATGGCCGGTGATGAACACGACCGGCAGCGGCGCGCCGGAGCGCGAGAGTTCGTCCTGCAGGTCCAGCCCGCCGCGGCCGGGCAATCTTACGTCGAGTACCAGGCAACAGGGGGTCTCCGGGCGCGGCGTGGCCAGGAAGTCCGGCACCGAGCCGAAGGTCAGCACCTGCAGGCCGACCGCCTCGAGCAGGTCCTGGAGCGAGGCGCGCACCGACGCGTCGTCGTCGACCACCACGACCGTGCCGCTCGCATCAGGCATCGTCCCGCTCCCGCGGACCCTATAGCGCGTTCCGGGCGCGACCGCCCTAGCGACGAATCCTAGGTCATTGCATCAAGTGTAATCGCGACAAGTGCAAATGCACTTTCTGCTTGACCCTCCCTCACAGGCTCGGTAACGGTGTTCTGCGCGCCGGGCCGCTGGGCCCTCCGCCGCGCCAAACGCGAATGGCGAGAGCCGGCCCTCGCGCCCCCCTGCCGGGGCGTGCGTGGTTGTGCGCGCCCTGGATGGAGGCTGACCATGTCCTACCAGGACCCCGCGAGAGATGCCGTCGAGGCGCTGGTGCCGGGCACGTTTCTCGGTGCGTTTGTCGCCGCGGCGAAAGCCGTCGATCTGGACCCGTATCGTCAGCTGCGGCAACTGGGCTTGCCCACCACCGACCACGACGATGAGGCGCTAGTGGCGCCCTACAGCCGCTTCATGGAGCTTCTGGCGCGTTGCGCTGAAGCCTCCGGCTATCCAGATTTCACCTTGAGGGTGGTGAAGCACGTATCGCTTGCGTCGCTGGGCGCGGGGTCCGCCCTGGCGCTGGCGCAGCCGACTCTGCGCGCGGGTCTCCTGATGCTTTGCACTTACGGCGGCAATCCGGCGCGGCGCCAGCGACCGACGCTTGAGGAGCATGACGGCGCTGCGAGGATCCGCCTCGGCTTCCGGCGCGTGCCGGAACCGGCCCTCGCTCGCGCGCCGGCGTTCGGCCTCGGCGTCGCGCTGCGCGCCATCCAGGGCCTGATCGGCGACGACTGGCGCCCGCGCCGCGCCGAGTTCTCATGCCCGGCGCCGGAGGATGTCGCCGCATACCGCGAGCTGTTCGGCGAAGTCGCGTTCGAGCAGCCGTTCGACGCGCTGATCTTCGACCGCGCCGAACTGGATCGTCCGCTGGCCACCGCCGATCCGGACCTGTCGCGCGTGCTGGAGCTGGTGTTGGGTCAGCTCGGGCCACCCAAGCCGCCACCTTTCGCGGACGAAGTTCGCGAGCTGATCGTCGGGCTGCTGCCACGAGGTCTATGCAGCATCGATCGCGTCGCCAGCCACCTTGGCGTCGATCGTCGCACCGTGCATCGCCGGCTTGCCCTGGCAGGCGTCGCGTTCACCGACCTTGTCGACGAAGCCCGCCGCGCCATCGTGCAGGCGCAGTTCGAGGACGCGAACCGTCCCATCGCGGCCGTAGCCAGTGCGCTGGGCTTCGCCAACCAGAGCAGCTTCACCCGCTGGTTCCGCGGCGCCTATGGCGTCACGCCAAAGCACTACCGCAAGACCTGATCGCCCGCTCGCGGCTGCGCCAGACTCGTCCTAGCTTCCGCCAGCTTTGTTGGAGCTGGCATGAGAGCGCCCGATTCCGTCCGCACCGGCGCGGCGATCCGCAAATTGCGGCTCGCTCGCGGCATGACGCTCGCAGACCTGAGCGAGCAGGCCGGCATTCCGCTCTCCACGCTCTCGCGCGTCGAGCTCGGCCAGAACGCCCTCAAGATGGACAAGCTGGTGCGCCTCTGCCGCGCCCTGGATATCGACGTCGGCGGGCTGATGACGCGGGAAGCCGAGACCGTGACCAGTTCGGTCGGTCGCCGCTCCGTGGCCCGCGCCGGGGAGGGTCGGCCGGTGCAACTCGGTCCCCACGCCGGGCGGCTGACCGCCGACGACCTTACCGACCGCCGCCTGTCGCCCGTGGTGCTCGATGTCGTGGTGACGACGCTGGAGGCCCACGGGCCGATGCTGGCCCTGCCGGGCGAAACCTATCTCACCGTACTGGCGGGCGCGGTCGCGCTTCACAGCCCTTTCTACACGCCGCTCGATCTGGCCGCCGGCGATGCGATCTACTTCGATGGCCGCGCCGGCTGGGCGCTGCTGGCGCGCGGCCGCAAGAGCGCGCAGGTTCTGATCGTGGCGCCAGGGGAGTGGCGCCCCCAAAACTGAGCGTCGTTCCCACAATTTACCGAAACTTCAGTCGCACGTGAGAACGTCCGGGAACGTTGCAATCCCGGATTTCTATTCATGTCGTTCAATGATCTGACCATCGGTCGCAAGCTGGCGGTCGGCTTCACCGGCGTTGTCTCCATCGTCGTGGCCATGAGCCTGGCCCTGTTCGTTGCTCTGGGCGCGATTCACGGCGCCACCGCCGCCAACGACGAAAGCCAGAGCAAGCTGGCGGCCGCTGATGCGGCCCTGTCGGCGCTGGTGGAGCAGCAGAACGCCGTGCGCGGCTACGTCGGCAGCGGCGACGACAGCTTCCCGTCTCGGGTGCGCGGGTTCGCCGGCGACTTCGACAAGGCCTGGCGCACGTTGAACGGCCTCACCGTCGATCCGGCTCAGAAATCGACCCTGCAGTCGCTCAAGGCCGAGGCGGCCAACGTCATGGCTCAGGAAGACGGCCAAATGGCCATGCGCCGCGATCCGGCCCAGGTCGCTGCGGCCCAGGCCAGCCTGCCCAAGGTCGGCCGGCTGACGGCGGCGCGGGCGCTGCTGAAGTCGATCACCGATCCCGAGCGGGCGCTGGTCGTCAAGCGCTCGGCCGGTCAGGCGCAGGCGTTCCAGGGTGCGCTGCTGACGCTGATGCTGGGCAGCCTGGTGGCGATCGCGCTATCGGCGATCACCGGCTGGCTGCTGGCGCGCGGCATCGCCTCGCCGGTGCGGCGCATGACTCAGGCCATGAACGAGCTCGCCGCTGGCGCGCTGGACGTGACTGTACCGGACGTGAGCCGGGCTGACGAAGTGGGGCAGATGGCCGGCGCGGTGCAGACCTTCAAGGACGCCGCCATCGCCAAGCGCGATCTGGAAGCCAAGGCGGATGCGGAACGCACCGCTGCCGCCAAGGAACGAGCGCAAGCGGAGGCTGAGCGCAGCCGCGTCGCTGACGAGCAGGCGCAGGTGGTGCAAGGCGTGGCGCGCGGCCTCGAGCGGCTCTCCGCTGGCGATCTGACTCGCCGGCTGGAGCAGCCTTTCGCGCCAGCCTACGAGAAGCTGCGCGCCGACTTCAACGCCGCCATGGAGCAGCTTCAGCAGACCATCCGCGTGGTGGCGACCAACGCCGCCGCGATCCGCTCCGGCGCCTCGGAGATCAGCCAGGCGTCGGACGACCTCTCGCGCCGCACCGAGCAGCAGGCCGCCAGCCTTGAGGAGACCGCCGCCGCGCTCGATGAGATCACCGCGACCGTGCGCAAGACCGCCGAGGGCGCGCGACTGGCCAGGGACAAGGTGGGCGCCGCCCGCGCCGACGCCGAGGTGTCCGGCAAGGTTGTCGGCAATGCGGTCGCGGCGATGAGCGAGATCGAGCAGTCGGCGCAGCAGATCAGTCAGATCATTGGCGTGATCGACGAGATCGCTTTCCAAACCAATCTGCTGGCCCTCAACGCCGGCGTCGAAGCGGCAAGAGCTGGCGACGCCGGCAAGGGCTTCGCGGTGGTGGCCTCCGAAGTGCGGGCTCTGGCCCAGCGCTCGGCCGAAGCGGCCAAGGAGATCAAGGCGCTGATTTCGGCCTCCACCCAGCAGGTCGGCCGCGGCGTCGGCCTGGTGCGCGAGACCGGCGAGGTGCTCGAACGCATCGTGGCTCAGGTCGGTGGCATCGACGGGCTGGTCGGCGACATCGCCGCCTCCGCGCAGGAGCAGGCCTCCGGCCTCGCTCAGGTGAACACTGCCGTCAATCAGATGGACCAGGTCACCCAGCAGAACGCCGCCATGGTCGAGCAGTCGACCGCGGCCAGTCACGCGCTCACCGGCGAGACCGAAGCCATGTCGCGCCAGATCGCCCGCTTCCAGTTGGGCGAAACCCCAATCGCCAGGACGCGCCGCGCCGCCTGATCGGCGTTACCGGCTCCCCGTCGCCTCGCTCGCAATTCCCAAAGTTAAGGGAATTTTCAGCGCGATCTGGGAATCTCTCATCGACACCTGGCGGCCAAGCCAGGCCCGCCCAAGGAACTCGCCCTCATGTCCGTCAACGATTACAGCGTCTCGAAGAAACTGACGCTCGGCTTCGCGATCGTGGTGACCGTCGTCCTCGCGATGTGCGGCGTCCTGTTCGCTTCGCTCTCCGACGTCACCCACGACTCCAAGCTCAACGACGACTCGTACGATTGCGTCGACCGCCTCGACCAGGCCAAGGCCGACGTCTGGCGCGAGGGTTGGGCGCTGAACAAATTCGCCCTGACCGGCGACGAGCAATATGCCAGCCAGGCCGACGCGGCCAACGACGCTTTCCACAAGACCATCGACGAGGCGCGCAGCTTCGACCACGGCGCGCCGGACGTCGATGCGGCGATCCAGGCCGTCGGCGCCAGCGGCGACAGCTACTACCAGCAGGTGGTCCAGCCGGGCCTCTCCGGCCTGCGTAACCCGGCGACGCACGATGCGGCCGTGGTCAGCGTGAAGAGCCCGGAAGGCGGCCAGCACCTGACCGAATTCGCCAGCGCCGTCGATTCCGCCCTCGCCACCACCAACAAGTGGTCCGACCAGTGGACCGGCGAGGAGAACGACTCGATCGGCGCCAGCCATCTGGCTCTGCTGATCGGGGGCGCGCTCACCGTGGCGCTGTCGGGCCTGATGGGCTGGCTGCTGTCGCGGGGCATCGCCTCGCCTGTGAGCCAGATGACCGGCGCGATGAACCGGCTGGCGAACGGCGACAATGCCGTCGCCATCCCCGCCGTCGGCCGCAAGGACGAGATCGGCCAAATGGCCGGCGCGGTGCAGACCTTCAAGGACGCGGCGATCGAGAAGATCCGCCTGGAAGCCGAGGCCGCCGAGCAACGGCGCGCCGCCGAAGTCGCCCGCGAAGCCGCGGAAGCCGAACGCGCGGAAACGGCGCGCTTGCAGTCTCAGGTCGTCACCGGTCTGGCGCTCGGCCTGGAGAAGCTCACCGGCTGCGTGCTGACCTACCGCATCGATAACGCTTTCGCCCCTGAGTACGAGAAGCTGCGCGCCGACTTCAACAGCGCCATGCAGCAGCTGCAGACCTCGATGCAGGTCGTCGCGGCCAACACCGCCGAGATCCGCTCCGGCGCCGGTGAGATTACTCAGGCCTCCGACGACCTCTCCAAGCGCACCGAGCAACAGGCGGCCAGCCTCGAAGAAACTGCCGCGGCGCTGGACCAGATCACCGCCACGGTGACCAAGACCGCGCAGGGCGCCCGTGACGCCCGCGACGTGGTGGCGGCCGCCAAGGGCGACGCCGAGCACTCCGGCTCGGTGGTGCGCGACGCCGTCAAGGCGATGAGCCAGATCGAGACTTCCTCGCAGCAGATCAGCCAGATCATCGGCGTGATCGACGAGATCGCCTTCCAGACCAACCTGCTCGCGCTCAACGCCGGCGTCGAAGCGGCCAGAGCTGGCGATGCCGGCAAGGGCTTCGCGGTGGTGGCCTCCGAGGTGCGGGCTTTGGCTCAGCGCTCGGCCGAGGCGGCCAAGGAGATCAAGACCCTGATCTCGGCTTCCTCGCAGCAGGTCGGCCGCGGCGTCACCCTGGTCGGCGAGACTGGCGAGGTGCTGGAGCGGATCGTCACTCAGGTGACGCAGATCAACCAGGTGGTCTCGGAGATCGCCGCCTCCGCGCAGGAGCAGGCCTCGGGCCTCGCTCAGGTGAACACGGCCGTCAACCAGATGGACCAGGTCACTCAGCAGAACGCCGCCATGGTCGAGCAGTCCACCGCCGCCAGTCACGCGCTGGCGCAGGAGACCAATGAGCTGTCGCGCCTCATCGCCCGCTTCGAACTGGGCGACGCCGAGACCGGCGTGACCGAGCGCCCCGCCGCCAAGCGGTCCGCCCACAAGACCGAGAAGCCGGCGCGCGCCGTTGCGGCGCTCAAGACCGTGAGCCAGCGTCAGCCGGCCCCCGGCCTCGAGCCCGAGTGGAGCGAGTTCTGATCCATGGCCAGCCCGCAAGGCGTCTCCGCGGCGGCCGTGCGGCTGTCCGCTTCCCTTGACCTCAAAGCGGCCGCGCCGCTGCTGCAGAGCCTGCTCGCAGCGCGCGGGCAGGATCTGGTGGTCGAAGCGGGCGAGGTCGCCCGGCTGGGCGGCCAGTGCCTGCAGGTGCTGCTCTCCGCCCGCCAGACCTGGGCGCGCGACGGCCGCGCCTTCGAGATCCGCGATCCTTCCCCCGCCTTCCAGGACGCCGCTGCGCTGATGGGCGCCGGTGACCTCCTCGGTCTGGAGCCCTGCCAATGAGCCTGACGGTCCTGACGGTCGACGACTCCCGCACCATCCGCGAGATGCTGCGCCTGACGCTGGTCGACGCCGGCTATCGCGTGGTGCAGGCCGAGGACGGCGTGCACGGGCTGGAGGTGCTGTCGGGCGAGGCGCCTGACGTCATCGTCACCGACATCAACATGCCCCGGCTCGATGGCTTCGGCTTCATCGAAGAGGTGCGCGGCGATCCGCGTCACCGCGCCGTGCCGATCCTGGTGCTGACCACCGAGAGCGACGCGGAGAAGAAGAACCGCGCTCGCATGGCCGGCGCCACGGGCTGGATCGTCAAGCCGTTCAACCCCGCCAAGCTGGTCGACGCGATCCGCCGCGTCGCCGCCTGACACGAAGGACCAGATCCAATGGATCCGATGGCCGCCATTCGCGACACCTTCTTCCAGGAATGCGAGGAACAGCTCGCTGAGCTGGAAACCGGCTTGCTGGCCATGGAGGCCGGCGACCTCGACCCCGAGCTGATCAACGGCGTGTTTCGCGCCGTGCACTCGATCAAGGGCGGGGCCGGCGCCTTCAACCTCGAGGCGCTGGTGCGCTTCGCCCATGTGTTCGAGACCGCGCTCGACGAGCTGCGCGCCGGCCGCCTGGCCCCGCGGCCCGAGATCATCAAGCTGCTGCTGCGCGCCACCGACGTGCTCGCCGACCACGTGCGCGCCGCCCGTGACGGCGCCGAGGCGGACACCGAGCACTCGCAGGCGATGATCGAAGAGCTGCGTACGCTCGGCCCCGAAGGCGCGGACGACGGCCAGGCCGCGGATGAAATCGACGGCCTCGATTTCCAGCCTATCGCCCTGCAACCGGAACCCGCCGTAGCCCGCAGCGCCTGGACCGTGTTCTTCCGGCCGCGCGCCGACCTCTACGCCAAGGCCAACGAGTCGGCGCGCCTGCTGCGCGAACTCGCCAGCCTCGGCGCCACGCTCACGACGCTGGACGCTGCTGCTTTGCCTGACCTGGACGCGCTCGACGCCGAGGCGACTTATCTTGCCTGGACCATCGAGCTGGCCACCGAAGCCGACGAAGCGACGATCCGCGCTGTGTTCGAATTCGTCGACGGCGACTGCGAGCTTGAGGTCACGTCAGCCGGCGCCGATTCGCCTCAGGCTGCGCCCGATCTCGACATCGCCGCGCTGATCGCCAAGGCGCAGTCGCAAGCCGCCACGCCAGTCGATACGGCGCCGGCGATTTCAGAAGCGCGCCGGGCGCCGGTCGCCGCGCCGGCCCCTTCGAGCGCGCCGGAGCAACCCGCAGGCCCTGCCGCCGGCGGCACCATCCGCGTCGACCTCGAGCGGGTCGACCGGCTGATCGATCTGGTCGGCGAACTGGTGATCAACCAGGCGATGCTGTCGCAGCGGGTCATGGAGGCCGGCCTCACGCGCGTCTCCGGCGTCGCCATGGGCCTCGACGAGCTGGAGCAGCTCACCCGCGAGATCCAGGACAGCGTCATGGCGATCCGCGCCCAGCCGGTGAAGTCGGTGTTCCAGCGCATGCCGCGCCTGGTGCGTGAAGTCGCCGCGCAGACCGGCAAGGCCGTCCGCCTGGTCACCGAAGGCGAGACCACCGAAGTCGATAAAACCGTCATCGAGCGCCTCGCCGATCCGCTGACGCATATGATCCGCAACGCCATCGACCATGGCCTGGAATCGCCCGCGCGGCGCGAAGCCGCCGGCAAGGCCGCGGAGGGCGTTGTCAGACTGGCGGCGGCGCACCGCTCCGGGCGGGTGGTGATCGAAGTCGGCGACGACGGCGGCGGCATCGACCGGGTGCGCGTCAAACAGATCGCCGCCGATCGGGGCCTGATCGCCGCCGACGCGCCGCTCAGCGACGACGAGATCGACAACCTGATCTTCCTGCCGGGCTTCTCCACCGCTTCGGAAGTCTCCGACATCTCAGGCCGCGGCGTCGGGATGGACGTGGTGCGCCGCTCGATCCAGGCGCTGGGTGGCCGCATCTCCATCGCCTCGCGGCCCGGCCAGGGCTCGACCTTCACCCTCAGCCTGCCGCTGACGCTGGCGGTGCTCGACGGCATGGTTGTGTCGGTGGAGGGCCAGACCCTGGTCGCGCCCATCACCGCCATCGTCGAGACGCTACAGCCCAAGGCGCAGGACGTGCACGCACTGGGCGGCGGCGCCCAGGTGATCAACATTCGTGAGACCTACGTGCCGCTGATCGACGTCGGCCAGGCGCTCGGCTATCGCCGCCAGCCGCTGGCCGCCGGCGCCGGCGTGGCGCTGCTGATCGAAGGCGAGGGCGGGGCCCGCGCGGCGCTGCTGGTCGATGCGATCCAGGGCCAGCGCCAGGTGGTCATCAAGTCGCTGGAAGCCAATTACCGCCAGGTCCCTGGCGTGGCCGCGGCCACCATCCTCGGCGACGGCCGCGTCGCCCTGATCCTCGATCTCGACACCATCGTCGCCGTCTCGCGCGGCGACCAACGCAAGGCCGGCTGATCATGACCGAACCCACCTCCAACGCAGGCGCCACCGCCCGTGAACTGATCTCGTTCCGCATCGGCGCGCAGGAATTCTGCGTCGACATCATGGCGGTGCGCGAAATTCGCGGCTGGACTCAGGCGACGGCGCTGCCACAGTCGCCGGCGTTCGTCCGTGGCGTGATCAATCTCCGCGGCGCTGTGCTGCCGATCGTCGATCTGGGCGCGCGCCTGGGTTTCGACAGCTCGGAGGTCACCGCGCGCCACGTCATCATCGTGGCGCAGATCGGCCCGCAGCTGGTCGGTCTGCTGGTGGACGCCGTCTCCGACATCCTCACTGTCACGGACGGGGTAATCCAGCCGACGCCCGACGTCGCCTCCGACACCGCCAAGACTTTCGTCCGTGGTCTGATGGCCATCGACGGCCGCATGATCAGCCTCATCGGCCTGGATCATCTGCTGCCGGAGCAGCACCTGGAGGCGGCGTGACCGCTGCTGCCGCTCTCGCTGTTGCACCGACCCAACGCATGGTCGATGGCGAATTCCTGCTGACGGAAAAGGACTTCCGCCAGATCGCCGCCATGCTGCATGGCGACGCCGGCATCGCGCTGCCCGAGAGCAAGGCGACGCTGGTCTATTCGCGCCTGGCCAAGCGGCTGCGCGCGCTGGGTCTGACCAGCTTTCGCGACTACTGCGAGCTGGTGGCCGGCGAGCGCGGGCTCGACGAGCGCCAGAAGATGCTCGCCGCGCTGACCACCAACGTCACCCGCTTCTTCCGCGAACCGCATCACTTCGACCACCTGCGCACGACGGTGTTGCCGCCGCTGCTGGACGCCGCCCGCGACGGGGCCCGCGTGCGCCTGTGGTCGGCCGCCTGCTCGACCGGCCAGGAGCCGTACTCGGCCGCGATGACGCTGCTGGAGCTGGCGCCTGAGGCCGGTCGCTACGACATCAGGATCCTCGCTACCGACATCGATCCCAACGTGGTCGCCGAGGGTCGCCGCGGCGAATATACCGACGATACCGTCGCGCCCGTGCCGCAGGAGCTTCGCCGGCGCTGGATGGACCGGACCGGCGATGGCTGGCGGATGGGCGAGGCCGCCCGCGGCCTCGTCACCTTCCTGGAACTCAACCTGATCGGCGAGTGGCCGATGCGCGGCCGCTTCGACGCCATCTTCTGCCGCAACGTCGTCATCTACTTCGAGGACGACACTCAGAGCCGCATCTGGAGCCGCCTGACGGCACAGCTGGCGCCCGCCGGCCACCTCTACATCGGCCACTCCGAGCGCGTCATCGGCCCCGCCGCGGACGCGCTGCGCCTGGTCGGCACCACCACCTACCGCGGGGAGGAGCGGCGATGATCCGCGCCGTCGTCGTCGACGATTCCGCCACCATGCGCTCGCTGATCGGCGCCACGCTGCGCGCCGATCCGCAGATTGAAGTGGTCGGCTTCGCGGCCGATCCGCTGCAGGCCCGCGTGCTGATCAAAGAGCTCAATCCCGACGTCATCACCCTCGATGTCGAAATGCCCAACATGAACGGCCTGGAGTTCCTCGAGCGGCTGATGCGCCTGCGGCCGATGCCGGTGGTGATGGTCTCCACCCTCACCGTGCGCGGCGCCGAGGCGACGCTGGCGGCGCTGGAACGAGGCGCGGTCGACTGCGTGGCCAAGCCGGGCGGCGTCACCGACAGCAGCTTCGAACGCTTGGCCGACGTGGTGAAGGCCGCGGCGCAGGCCCGGGTGCGCGATCGCCAGCCTGCGCCAGCGGCGGCCGAGTGCGCGGCGTTCGCGCCGACCAACGACATCGTCGCCATCGGGGCCTCCACCGGCGGGGTCGAAGCCCTGATGATGCTGGTGCAGGCGCTACCGGCCAACTGCGCCCCCACCGTCATCACTCAGCACATGCCGGCGACCTTCACCCACAGCTTCGCCGAGCGGATGAACCGCGCTTGCGCCGCCGAGGTGCGCGAGGCCACCGATGGCGCGCCGCTCGCGCCCGGCAGGGTCTATCTGGCGCCTGGCGGCGAGAACCACCTGCGCATCGCCGGCAAGGGCCCGTTCCATTGCCGGGTCAGCCCGGGCGACCTCGTCAACGGGCACCGGCCGTCGGTGGACGTGCTGTTCGCCTCGGTGGCGCAGGTCGCCCACGGTCGGTCGGTCGGCGCAATTCTCACCGGTATGGGCCGCGACGGCGCCAAGGGCTTGGCCGAGATGCGTCAGGCCGGCGCCCGCACCCTCGGCCAGAACGACGCCACCTCCGTCGTCTATGGCATGCCCAAAGCGGCGTTCGAGCTGGGCGCGGTCGAGCGTCAACTGCCGATCGAGCAGATCGGGCCCGCCATCGTTCAACTCACCAACCGCCAGGAGCGCCGCTGATGGCTTCGGCCGCGTCCATCAACTGCCTGATCGTCGACGATCAGCAGACCATCCGCGCGCTGGTGCGCAGCGGCATGCAGAGCCTTGGCTTCTCGGAGATGCAGGAGGCTGCCGACGGCGAGGAGGGGCTGCGCCACATCCTGACGCGCCCCTATCAGCTGGTGATCTCCGACTACAACATGCCCAAGCTGGACGGGCTGGGTCTGCTGCGCGCCATCCGCGCTCACCCGCCGATCCAGAAGACCGCCTTCATCATGCTCACCGGCCGCGCCGACAAGGAGCTGGTGCAGCGGGCGGTGCAGTTCGGCGTCAACAACTACCTGGTCAAGCCCTTCACCGTGCAGACCCTGCGCGAGAAGATCGAGGCCGTGTTCGGCGCGCTGACATGAGCCTCGCCCTTGCCGACGAGCCGGCTGAGCGCAAGGTCCACCTGATCCAGGGCGAGCACCGGATCGGCGATGCGCCCGAGCTGATGTTCACGACGCTGCTGGGCTCGTGCGTCGCCGCCTGTCTGCGCGACCCGGTCGCCGGCGTCGGCGGCATGAACCACTTCCTGCTGCCCGGCGGCGAGGGGCACGACGCCATGCGCTATGGCGTCCACGCCATGGAGCTGCTGGTCAACGCGCTCTTGAAGCGCGGCGCTCGGCGCGAGCGGCTGGAGGCCAAGCTGTTCGGCGGCGCGCGGCTGTCCAGCCACCTGATCGATGTCGGCGACCAGAACGCCGCCTTCGCCGAGCGCTTCCTGCGCGACGAGGGCATTCGCTACGCCGGCGGCTCGCTGCGCGGCGACCAGGCGCGGCGGGTTCAATATTGGCCGGTGAGCGGCCGCGCGCGGCAGGTGCTGCTCTCGCGCGCCGAGGGCGCCGCCCTGGCCCCCGAGCGCCGCGTCGTTGCGCCCGCGCCGCCCGCCGATGGCGGCCTGGAGCTGTTCTGATGTCGCACCAGCCGCTTGATCTGACGCTGCGCCGCGTCGCCTCGGAAGTCGCCGAGCTGACCGCGCTTGCCCAACACCTGGAGACGGCGCTGGACAGCGGCGATGCCCGGCTGGATCCACGCCGCGTCATCGAGTGGCAGACTCTGGACATGCTGACCCAGCGGCTCGCCGGGCTTACCCAGTTCCTCGACGCGCTCGCCGGCGCCGCGCCACCCCGGTTTCCGATGCGCATCGTCGCCGCGCTGGAGGCGTTGCCGCTGGCCGACCAGGCCCAGCGGCTCGCGGGCCGGCGACCCGCGCCCAGCGCCGACGTCGGCGAGCTGACGCTGTTCGACTAGCATGGCCGCCCCCGCGTTCCGCGCCGACGAGCGGATCAATCTCGCCAATGCCGAAGTCGTGCTCGCCGACGGCCACGCCGAAGGGCTGGAGCTGTTGGCGCAGATCTTCGCCGGCTTCGGGGTCATGACTCCGCACCGCTGCGCCAAGCCGGAAGCGGTGGAGGAAGTGGCGCGCCAGCGCGAGATCAACCTCTTCGTCATCGACAGCCTGCTCGACGGCGGCTCAGGCTACGACGCGGTGCGCTGGCTGCGCCACTCGGGCCTGAAGCCGAACGCCTTCGCACCGGTGATCCTGATCACCGGCCACACCCGCGCTTCGGAGGTGTTCCGGGCGCGCGACTGCGGCGCTAACTTCGTCATCCGCAAGCCGGCGACGCCGACGGTGATGCTGCAGCGCATCGTCTGGGTGTCGCGCGAGGCGCGCAAGTTCGTTCAGTCGCCTGGCTACGCGGGCCCGGACCGCCGCTTCCAGATGCTGGGCCCGCCGGTGGGCGAGAAAGGTCGTCGCAGCGACGATCTCTCCGTCGACGTCGGCGCGGCCACCACGCCAAACCTGGACCAGTCCGACATCGACGCCCTATTCCAGCCCAAGAAAGCCATCGGATGAAAGCGCGACTGTTCAAGGTGGAGAACCGGCTGGCGGCCGTGGTCATTCGTCCTGGCGGACGCAGCATCGCCGAGACCATCCAGCGCGCCGACAAGCGCGTGCAGAAGCTGCACGGGGAACTGCGAGAGGGGCTGCCGGCGATGGTCGCCCAGCTGGCGGCGCTGGCGGATGGCCGCAACGACAATCCCAAGCTGACCCTCGATCGCCTCTACGAGGCTGCCAACCACCTGTTCGCCATCGCCGCCGCCGTCGGCCTCGAGAGCCTGGCTGGCGCCGCTTACGGCCTCTGTGACATCGTCGATGCGTTTCGAGACACAGGGGCCGCCAACTGGCAGGCGATCGCTGTCTACCTGGATGGGATCAAGCTGATGTCGGTGCAAGAGACGACCGAGGCGGACCAGGCGGTGCTTCGCGGCCTGCGCAAGCTCGGCGCCCACTACGCCGGGCGCGCCCGGCCCACTTAGATCGCGATACTTTTGAATCTAGGGCAAGGTTCAGCTTTCAGGCGATTCCGCCTGAAACCACCTTGCTCTAGGCTTCCTCGACGCCGCCACGCCAGAGCAGCCGGCTTAGCTGTCGTGGCGTGTCGGCCAGCCGTTCGATCAGCTGCATCTGCATCCGCACCGCGTTGCGCATCTCGTCTTCCGGCAACTGCTGGGTCAGCTCCTCGATCGTGGCGGAGACCTCCCGGCGAGCGCGGACGAACTGGCGCCGACCTTCCGGCGTCAGCGTCAGCACCACCTTGCGGCGGTCGCCTGGCGGCTTTGACCGCTCCATCAAGCCGATCTCGACCAGGTGGTCGACGACCCGGGTGAGGGTGGTGCGGTCGGAGTAGGTGTAGTCGGCCATCTCGCCCATGGTGGCCGAGCCGTAGTGGTTGACCACGCGCAGGGCGCGGAAGGCCGCCATGTCGAAATCGTATCCCGCGAGCGCTTTCTCGGCGCGCGCGCTCCAGTGCACCGAGATGACCATCGCCAGGTGCATGAAATAGCTCGGCGGCGAAATCGGGAATTCCGCCTGCGGGTCGGGTGGCTCTGGACGCGGCGTGCTTCTCGCCATGCGCGGGACCAGCCTCAATTTGCCGTCTGACGCAAGAGTTCGAATGCGAAATCCGCGATCACACCAGGTGCGGACGCAAAGGGTCGGCCCGCGGCGCCGACTGACTGAGGGGGGACGGTGGCGTCCGCGGGCCTGGTACGTCGCTCGCCTGAAACGCTGGCGGGCGACGTGCGTTCCTAACTGATCTCGCCGCCCGGCAGCTTGTCGGCGGCGCGGATCAGCGCGAGGGAAAGTCCATGGGTGGCGCGCACGTCTTCGATAGAGCGCGCCAGTCGCCGGCGCAGTTCGCTGAGCGTGTAGAGCGCCAACTCCGCGGCTTCGAGATTGGTGACCGCGAGATGCTCGGTTTCGGCGTCCGCGGCGGTGGCGGCCGTCTCACAGCTCACGCTCTTCAGCGACGAGGCGGCCTGCAGGATGGTGCGGACCATCAGCGCCGCGAACTTCGGGTCGCTCGAGCGTCCGCCTTGAGGTGCGCCGCCTTGGTTCGCCTCGGGGGCGTAGATCAGTCGTTGGTTCAGCATAGCGGCGGCCCTCGTCGGTGATCATCCGGATAAGCGGCGCCGGGATCGGAGTCAACAGAAAAGTGCAAACGCACACGATGAAAATGCGCATATTGCGATTCCGCCTTGTTTCCAGCGCGCATTGACGATTCACTGGCGAGATGAGGGAAACGCCGACACCGCCGACGCCAGTGACGCTGCCGCCAGGTTTCCGGGAGCCGCACGATTATGCCGGCTACCTGCTGCAGCTGGCGGCGCGGCTGCGTGAGGACGCGCTGGAGGCCCACCTCGCCCCGCTGGGGCTCACCGTGGCTCGCGGCCACATCCTGGGCGTGATCCGGCGGCTCAAGGCCTGCACCATGGGCGAACTGGCGTTCTTCACCACCATCGATCGCACGACCCTGACCCGCATCATCGACCAGTTCTTCGCGCAAGGGCTGGTCGAGCGCCACACACCCGCGGGCGACCGCCGCAAGGTGACGCTCAGCCTCACCGCCAAGGGCCGCGGTCTGCACCAGCGCGGCATCGCAGCCATCGCCGACATCAACCGCCAGGTCTTCGAAGGCGCGCCAGAAGGCGCGCTCGACCATGCGCTGCGCCAGCTGCAAGCCACCATCGCCGCCGCCGTGCCGGACGCGAAACAGCGGGAAATGCTGCTGACGTTCTCGCGCGGGACGGAGGCCAGCGACTGACCGCGGCGACATGGTTGCGGGGTGTTCATTCCCAGATTTAACCCAATCTTAGCCGGCGCCTCCCAAAGCTTGACTGATGACGCTAGGACAGGACAGCGCGTGGGCGACCACGCGGGACGAGGGCTTTCGCCAGGTGCTGGTCTGGCGCAGCCGCGCCATTGGCGTGCGCGCGTTGCAAGCGCTGCTGATCGCCGCTCTGGCATGGTTCGCAACCGGCAATGGACGGGCCATCGTCTGGCTGGCGGCGGTCCTGGCCACGGCGACCCTTGACGCGCAGTTGAGCCGGCGTGTCCTCGAGCGCCCGGCGCCGGCCTGGCTCAAGTTCGTGCTCTGCGTCAGCCTGGTGCTGTCGGCGATCACCTTCGCCTCGGTCGCGCTGGTGCTGCTGTCGCGGCCATCGCACCTGTTGCTAGCCACGGCGGAGTTCATTCTCTGCGCCGTGATCCTCAACAACGCGGTGATGACCCGCGGCAGCCGGCTGGCCTTTGTGTTGCTGACGCCGCCCAGCGCCACGGTGCTGATGACCAGCCCGTTCATCGCCGCGGTGAAGGCCCTTGATGCAAGCGGCGTCGAGACCCTCGCGCTCGCTGTGGGCGCGGCGGCGTTCTGCGTGTTCGTGGTGCGACTTGCCGGTTTTCTGCACCGGGAAAATCGCGACCTGCGCCGTGCGCTGCAGGAGGAAACGCGCCAGCGCCACCTCGCGGCCGCGGCGGGCGCTGAGGCCCAGCAGGGACGCCGCCGCTGGCACATGGCGTTCCGTCAGAGCCCGCTGCCGCACACCTGCTTCGACGCCTCGACGTTGTACGACCTCGTGCGCGACGAAGCCGAACTGCGCGAGCGGCCACTGGGCGATATCGTGCGCAACCGCCTCAGCTCCTACGAGCAGGCGCGCGGCTGTGTTCGTCTGATTGAAGTCAACAGCGCCGCCGACGGGCTGCTCAAGCAGCCCTGGGTCCAGGCGCGCCGCCGGCCCAACGAAGACTTCTTCGGCGCGCTGTGCACGGCGCTGAACAGCATCGACGGCGACGGCGTGATGCCCCCCTTCGAGACAACGCTGGAGCGCGCCGACGGGCAGATGCGCGACGTGCAGGTTTACGCGCGTATGCCGTTCAACCAGGATCGGCCTTGGAGCCTCTGCGTCGCCACATATCTAGACATCACCGATGTGAAGCGCGCCGCCCGGGTCGAGCGCGAAGCCCGCGAGGCGGCCGAGGCCGCCAACCGGGCCAAGAGCGCCTTCAGCGCCACCATGAGCCATGAGATCCGCACGCCGCTGAACGGGGTGCTGGGCATGGCCCAGGCGCTGACTCACGAGCGGCTGACCAAGGCGCAGCGTGAACGTGTCGATGTCATTCTCCGCTCCAGCGAAGCCCTGTGCGACGTTCTCGACGATGTGCTGGAGATTTCGCTGCTGGAAGCCGGCGAACTCGCCATCGCGCCGGCGCCGTTCCAGCTCGACACTCTGCTGGCGTCGCTGGAGGCGCAGTTCGGCGCGGCGGCGAAGGCCAAGGGCCTGGCGTTCCAGCTTCGCGTCGCGCCCGGCGCCGGCGGCGCGTTCTGCGCCGATGCGCCGCGCATCTGGCGCTTGCTGGCCAAACTGCTCGACAACGCGGTGAAGTTCACCGACTCGGGCTGCGTGACCCTGGCGGTGAGCGGGGGGCCGTCCGGCTGCCGTTTCGTGGTCTCCGACACCGGCGTTGGTGTGCACCCACACCGCCTGCCGAACCTGTTCGAACGCTTTGTTCAGGCCGACTCGTCGGCTACCCGCCGCTTCGGCGGCGCCGGGCTCGGGCTGGCGATCTGCAAGGAACTCGCCGAAGCAATGCGCGGGCGCATCGAGGCGCAAAGCGAGCTTGGCCGTGGCAGCTCATTCGCGGTGGAACTGCCGCTTCGCCGCATCGCGGCGGCGCCCGTCCGGTCATCGCCGCCGCCAAGCGCCCAGCCCGAGCTGCGCGTGCTGGCGGCCGAGGACAACGCGGTGAACCAGCTGGTGCTGGCGACGCTGCTGCAGCAGGTCGGCGTCACGCCGGTGATCGTCGGCAACGGCGCCGAGGCAGTCACCGCCTGGCGCGAGACCGAGTGGGACCTGATCCTGATGGATATCCAGATGCCGCTCATGGACGGCTGCAGCGCTGCCCGGCTGATCCGCGAGGAGGAGAGGAAGGGCCAGCGGCGACGCACGCCGATCATCGCCGTGACCGCCAACGCGCTTTCGCACCAGGTCGCCCGCTACCGCGCCGACGGCATGGACGCGGTGGTGTCAAAGCCGATCAACGCCGCAGAGCTCTTCGCCGCCATCGCCGCCGTCGAGGCTTGAGGGCCCGCGTCCCTAGCGCTGCATCTGCATCAGCTCGCTCATCGGCATCAGCCGGTGGCTGAGGTGGTCCATGATCCAGATCGAGCCCAGCATCAGCAGGCCGACGATCAGAATGCCGAAGGCCAGCGCCAGAACGTTGTTGGTATTGTCCGGGCCGGTGGTGATGTGCAGGAAAAACACCAGGTGCACGCCCATCTGGGCGATCGCCAGCACGCAAAGCGCGACCGGCACGGATGGCCCCCAGACGATGTGGAACGCGGCGACGCTGAACGCAGCAATGGTCAGCAGCGTCGCCAGCACGAGACCGATCACGTAGCTGCGGGTCAGGTGGCCGACGGCTTCGGGCGACGCATCGCCGGGCGCGTGGTCGGGCGGCGCGGCGCCCTCGCTGTCGGTCATCCGCTCGCTCCCAGCAGATAGACGATAGTGAAGATCGCGACCCAGATGATGTCGAGCGCGTGCCAGAACAGGTTGAAGCACAGCAGGCGGTGGTAGACCGTCGGCGTGAAGCCTTTCACGAATACTTGGGCCATCATCGTGCCGAGCCAAAGCAGGCCGGCGGTCACGTGCGCGCCGTGGCATCCCACCAGCGCGAAGAATGCCGACAGGAAGGCGCTGCGCTGTGGGGGCGCGCCCCGAGCGGCCAAAGCGACGAACTCGCTGGCTTCGAGGAGCAGGAAGCCCGCGCCCAGCAGTCCCGTGCCCAGCAGGAGGATCTCGGTCCAGAGCCGGCTGCGCGCGTTCGAGGCCACGAACGACAGCCCGCAGGTGAAGCTGGAGGCGAGCAGGAAGCCGGTCTCAAGCGCGACCCGGTTCAGGTCAAACAGCTGCCGGGGCGTCGGTCCGCCCGCCGTCGCGCCCTGCAGCACCGCGTAAGCCGCGAAGAATGCCGAGAACATGACGATGTCGCTGAGTAGGAAGATCCAGAAGCCGTAGCCGACGATGATCCGCTTGCGGGCCGGACCGGTCTCGCCGTGTCCCAGGCCAGCGACCGGATCCGTCGCATGGCCGCGCCGGCCGAGCGCGTGCGGATCTTCGCGCCGTCGCCGCAGCGCTTCCAGGCTGGCGGGGAACTCGGCGCTCATGACGTCGCCTCGCCGGACGGCGCATCACGGCTCGCGAGCCGCGCCAGGAACGCCAGCCGCGCCGCGCGCCGCGCCCTGTCGACCCGCGCCACCTCGTCCGCGGGCACCTCGTACTCATAGTCGTCGCGCCAGGCGAAGACCACGAAGCCGGCATAGGCCAGGGCAAGGCCCAGCCCCGCCAGCCACCAGATCTGCCAGATGAGGCCGAACCCGGTCATGGTGGCGAAGACCGCGGTCCAGAACCCGGCGCCGCTGCGGCGGGGCATGTGGATCGGATCGTAGTTTGGCTCGTCGCCCAGGCTCTGGCTCTCGATCGCGCGCTCCTTGATCCGCCAATAGGCTTCCTCGCCCTCGACGTTGGGCATCACCGCGAAGTTGAAGAACGGGGCGGGCGAGGGCGTCGACCACTCCAGCGAGCGCCCGTCCCAGATATCGCCGGTGACGTCGCGTAGTCGGTCGCGCTGGCGGATGCTGACCACCAACTCCGTCGCCTGGCAGACGACGCTGATCGCCAGCAGCGCCACGCCCGCGACGGAAATGTAGAGCCAGGGCGCCCAGCCAGGCTCGTCGATGTGCTGCAGCCGCCGGGTCATGCCCAGCAGGCCCAGCCAGTAGAGCGGCGCGAAGGTCACCCAGAAGCCGGCGAAGGCGAACCAGAATGCCGCCTTGCCCCAGAACGGGTGCAGTCGAAAGCCAAACGCCTTCGGGAACCAGTACTCGATCCCCGCGAAGACGCCGAACACCACACCGCCGATGATCACGTTGTGGAAGTGCGCCACCAGAAACATGCTGTTGTGCACCAGGAAGTCCGCTGGCGGCACGGCGAGCAGCACCCCGGTCATGCCGCCGATGATGAACGTCACCACGAAGCCCATCGACCACAGCATCGGCGTGTCGAAGCGCACCCGCCCGCCGTACATGGTGAAAATCCAGTTGTAGATCTTCACGCCGGTGAAGACCGCGATGACGCTGGAGGCGATGCCGAAGGCGGCGTTGACGTCGGGTCCCGCGCCCATGGTGAAGAAGTGATGCAGCCAGACCATGCAGGCCACGATGCAGATCAGCATCGTGGCGATCACCATCGAGCGGTAGCCGAACAGCGGCTTGCCGGAAAACGTCGAGAATACCTCGGAGAACACGCCGAACGCCGGCAGCACCAGGATGTAGACCTCCGGGTGGCCCCACGCCCAGATGAGGTTCACGAACATCATCTGGTTGCCGCCAGCGTCGTTGGTGAAGAAGTGGAAGCCGGCGTAGCGGTCCAGCGCCAGCATCGCCAGCGTGGCGGTCAGGATCGGAAACGCCGCGACGATCAGCAGGCAGGAAGCCAGCGTGGTCCAACAGAACATCGGCATGCGCAGGTAGCTCATGCCCGGCGCGCGCATCTTCAGCACCGTGGTGACCAGGTTGATCCCGGTCATCAGCGTGCCGATGCCGGCGATCTGCACCGCCCAGATGTAGTAGTCGACCCCGACGCCCGGCGTGTAGGTCCGCTCGCTCAGCGGCGGGTAGGGGAGCCAGCCGGTGCGGGCGAACTCGCCGATGAACAGCGACAGGTTGACAAGCAAGGCGCCCGAGGCGGTGAGCCAGAAGCCGATCGAATTGAGCGTCGGGAAGGCGATGTCGCGCACGCCCAGCTGCAGTGGCGTGACGAAGTTCATCAGGCCGATCACCAACGGCATCGCCCCGAAGAAGATCATGATGGTGCCGTGGGCGGTGAAGATCTGGTCGTAATGTTCCGGCGGCAGGTAGCCCGCCGCGCCGCCGATGGCCGCCGCCTGCTGCGTGCGCATCATGATGGCGTCGGCGAAACCGCGGATCAGCATCACCGCGCCCAGCAGGCAGTACATGACGCCGATGCGCTTGTGGTCGACGCTGGTGATCCACTCGCGCCAAAGATAAGGCCAGTGGCCTCGCACGGTGATCCACGCCATCACCGCCAGCAAGGTTACGATCACCGCCAGCGAGGCTACCAGCGGGATCGGTTGGTCGAGCGGCACGGCGGACCAGGTTAGCTTGCCGAACATGCTAACGCCCCGCCGCCAGGGCGATCTCGCGCCCGCTGTGCGATGGGGCTTCCGGTGTCGGCCCTGGCCCTGGCGGCGTCTGGCCGCGCACAATCGCCTCGAACAGTCCGGGCTGGACCTGACGGTAGGCGAATGGCGCCACGCGCTGGCTCTGCTGCTCCAGCCGCAGATAAGCCGGCAGGTCGAGCGCCGGGCCGGCGCCACGCGTCGCCGTCGCCCACGTGGCGAACGCCGCCGGCGTGACGCTCCGCACGGTGAAGTTCATGTCGGAGAAGCCATCGCCGCTGAACTGCGTCGACTCGCCGAGATAGCTGCCGGGCCGGTCCGCCTGCAGGTTCAGCGGCGTCACCATGCCGTGCATGGCGTAGATCATCGAACCCAGCTGCGGCACGAAGAACGTGTTCATCACGCTCGCCGAGGTGATCTGGAAATGCACGGGCACGCCCGCCGGGATCACCAGTTGATTGACGCTGGCGACGCCTTGCGCCGGGTAGATGAACAGCCATTTCCAATCGAGCGACACCACCTGAACTTCGAGGCTCCGCGGCGACAGCGGCCGGGCCGGGTCGAGCTGGTGACAGCCGATCCAGATGACGCCGCTCAGGAACATCACCACCAGCGCCGGGATCGACCAGACGATAGCCTCGATGCGGCCGGAGAAAGCCCACTCCGGCAAGTAGCGGGCGCGGCTGTTGGAAGCGCGGTAGCGCCATGCCACGGCGAGCGCCAGCGCGATGGTCGGCAGCACGATCGCCAGCATGATCGCCAGCGCATCGAGCAGGATGGTGCGGTCGTTCGCGCCGACTGGGCCTTGCGGATCCAGCACGCCGGCGCACCCGCTTAGCGATACAGCGCCCAGTCCGATCACGGCGGCCCGGCGCTTCGACCAGCGCCTCGGCGGAATTTGGTTGCGCGGCATCGCTGACGTCCGGCGAGGCGGCGCCCCGGCCAACCTGTGAACCCCGCCCCGGCCGCGGAAGTTCCGGCGCCTCGCTTTACGTCGGCCAGCGCCCGGCGCCTAGAGCAGTGCGTCCAGCCGTTCCTTCGGCCGACACAGCGCCGCGCCCTTCTTCGTCACCACGAACGGCCGCTCCACCAGGATCGGGTGCGCCACCATCGCCTTCAGGATCGCCGCGTCGGTGGCGCCAGGCGCTGTCAGGCCCAGCTCTTCGGCGGGCGTCCCACGCACCCGCATCGCTTCGCGCGGCGTGACGCGGGCGCGGGCGAACAGGTCCTTCAGCTGCGCCTCGGTCCAGCCAGCCTTCAGATACTCGATCACCTCGGGCTTCTTGCCGGCCGCCTGCAGCGCCGCCAGCACGCCCCGCGACGTGCCGCAGTTCGGATTGTGGAAGATGGTGACCTCGGAGGTCAGCGTGGTTTGCGACATGGCTCGGCTCAGGCGGGGATGCGGACGGGAAGGCCCGTATAGCCCTTCACGAAGTTGGAGTTGAGCCGCACCGGCTCGCCCACCACGTCGATCCTGGGGAACCGCGCCAGCATCTCTTCCCACACCACGCGCAACTGCATTTCGGCCAGGCGCTGGCCCAGGCACCTATGGATGCCGAAGCCGAAGGCGGCGTGCTGGCGCGGCCGGGTCCGGTCGATGATGAACTCGTTCGCGCGCTCGATGGCGGTCTCGTCGCGGTTGGCCGAGACGTACCACATGGCGATCTTGTCGCCCTTCCGGATGGTCTTGCCGCCGATCTCGATGTCCGCCAGCGCGGTGCGGCGCATGTAAGCGACGGGGCTCTGCCAGCGGACAATCTCAGGCACGGCGCTGGCGAGCAGCCCAGGGTCGTTCCGCAGCTTCTCGTACTCGGCGGGGTGCTGGTTCAACGCGATCAGGCCGCCGGTGATCGAGTGGCGGGTGGTGTCCGAGCCGGCCACGATCAGCAGCATGATGTTGGCCATGTAGTTCTGCGGATTGTCGTCGCCCTTGGTGGCCGGATTGTTGGCCAGCAGCGAGATCAGGTCGTTGCGGCCCTCCTTGCCGGCCCGCTGATCCCAGATCGGCACGAACATGGAGAGCGTGGCGAACATCTCCGCTTGCCGGGCCTGGTTTTCGGCCGCGTTGTCGGACATGCCGGTGAGCAGCAAGTCCGAGAAGCGGGGCAGCATTCGCCGTTGCTCGAACGGGAAGTCGAACAGCGTCGCCAGCATCTGGCTGGTCAGCTCTACCGCCACCTTGTCGACGAAGTCGAAGGTCTCGCCCCGGGGCAGTTCGTCGAGAATGGCCGCGGCGCGCGAACGGATCAGCGGCTCCAGCTCGGTCAGCGACGGCGTCGAGAACATCGGCGCGACGGCGTGGCGCTGGGCGTCGTGACGCGGGGGGTCGAGAGCGATGAAGTTGGCCCGCGCCTCGGAGCGCGCGCCGGGGTCTTCGCGTGGCGGCTCGAACAGGGTGATGCCGCCGTGCAGTTGCGACGACGACAGCCGCGCGGTGTCGGCCTCGCAGGCGACGATGTCGGTGTAGCGGGTGATCGACCAGTACGGGCCGTACTCGCTGTCGGCGGTGTAGTGCACTGGGTCCTCAGCGCGCAGCCGCTCGAACCAGGGCCACAGCGTGTCCGACATGAAGTGGTCGATGTCGTGCGGCTGGAACTGGTCCAGCGGTGTGGCGTAAGCTCGCTTCCGTGCGGCTTCCGCCAGGGTCTCGCCCGTGTCCGCCATGGTCCCGACTCCGTCCGTTGCCTCGCCCGCGCCAAGCATGGACCCGCTGACGCCGCGTCGCCAAGCGGCTCGCGCGCGGCCCAGCTTGGCGGCATAGAGAGCTGATGATCGATCTGGCCGATGTGGCGGAGTGGCTGACGGCGCGGCGCGCGGGCCGCTCGCCGTTCGTCATCGGCGTCACCGGCGGCGTCGCGGCCGGCAAGAGCGCCTTCGCCGCGGCGCTGGCCGCGCACTTCCCGCCCGGCGCGCCGCCAGCGGTGGAGATCGTGGGCACTGACGGGTTCCTGTTCGACAACGCCGCGCTGGAGAGCCGGGGCCTCCTGAACCGCAAGGGCTTCCCCGAGACCTACGACACGGCCAGCTTGCGCGGGGCGCTGGCGGCGATCTGCGCCGGCGCGGCGGACTTTCCTGGCTATTCGCACATGCTCTACGACATCGACCCGGCGCTGACCCGACGCCTGGCGCGCCCGGACGTGCTGATCGTCGAAGGCCTCGGGCTGCAGGACGGTGCGGCTGCCAGCGGCCTCGACCTGCTCATCTACCTCGATGCCGACGAGGCGCACCTGGAGACGTGGTTCACCGAGCGGTTCATGAACTTCTGGCGCGCCGCCGAGACCGACCCGGCCTCGTTCTACGCCCGCTTCCGGCACATGAGCGAAAGCGAAGCGCGCGCCTTCGCCGGTGTCGTCTGGCGCGGCATCAACCTGCCAAACCTGCGCGAACACATTTCGCGCGCCAAACCTGTCGCCGACCTGGTGGTGCGCAAAGGCGCCGACCACGGGATCGTCGAGCTGCTGGGCTAGGCGGCGGCGCGCCGCCAGCGCACCAGCGCCACAAGGGTCCAGACGCCTTCCACCAGACCGAACGGCCACGCGCCCTGCAGGAAGCCGTAGGTCGAGCCCAGCGCGCAGGCAGCAGCGAAGCCGAGGATGAACCAGGGGCTGCGGCTCTCGAAGGCGTAGCAGAGCAGCATGGCGCTGACCGCGAACAGGCCGAAAAGGCTGAGCGGCGTGAGCCTCAAGGCTGGCTCGTCGCCGCATCGCCAGGGCGCGCCACGCCGCTCCGCGTGACCGAGAAATAGGTCCCGCAGTTCATGTGGCCGAAGTTCTCGAACAGGGCGGTGACCACCTCCATGTCGCGCTCGGCCGTCTCCGGGTCCACGTGGGTGGCGACGCAGCGTCGGATCGCCTTGGCGGCCACCAGCTGGGTGCCACCCAGCGTCAGTCCGCGCCCGTCGCCGAGGTCAAGCTCCGCCCAGGCAGGCCAGCCGTCGACGTAGAAATTGGCACGGAAGCGCCGGGGGTCCACCGTTCGTCCCATGGCGGCGGCCAGCGCGCGCACGCTCTCCAGATTGATCACCGAGACGAAGCCCGCGGGGTCGTCCATGAACCGGTGTCGGTTCGGCGCCGGCAGCACTCTGAGCGGGCCAGTGATGTCCTGCGCCAAGGCCTCGGTGAGCCACGCCGCGAAAGCGCCGCGCCCGGCATCGGTGGACAGATCGCCCGCGAAGTCAGGTTGGCCCGCCATTCGCGCGGTGAGCACGCCGCCGTCGTCGAAGCGGGTGCGGATCGCCGCCACGCGCGGGATCTTGGCCAGCACCGTGAACTTCTGCTTCGAGATGTGGCCGGGCGCATCCGCGTCGAAGCCGGAGGGCCCGTCCTCCACCGCGTAGAGCCGATCGAACGGCACGTGCTCGCCCGACGTCAGCGCGACCGCGTCCAGCGGCTCGGGGGTGAACCCCTTCACCGGATAGCGCCAGATCGACTGGACCACGCCGCGCAGCTTGCGACTCCTTCGCCGCGGAGCATGCGTCGTCACCTGGCCGCCGTCCATGCCTGCATCCGCCGGGGCGGAGCGTTGGCTCAAGCCTCGACCGGGATCCACCACTCCAGCCAGGTGGCGCGGCCCGGCTCGAACTCTGGCGGATAGGCCTCCAGGTCCGGTCCGTTGGCCAGCTTGAAGCCGGACGCGGGCACGCGTTCGCCCCAGATATCCCGCATCGCCGCGACCATCTGCGGCTGCAGCTCCGCGGCTTCGATCTCCTGGCGGAAGACCAGGTAGCTTTGCTCGGGTACGTCCCGCACCATCAGGCCCTCGGGCGCTGGCGCGTCGGCTGCGATGGGCACGGCGGCCATGTAGTTGAAAGCGCCATTCGCCCCGTCCGCGGCCCAGCAGACGCCGAAGCTGGCGTCGTCACCGACCTGACCAGGCAACGGCAGCCGCTGGATCAGACTCGGCCACATCACCGGGATCTTCGAGCGCGTCGCCTCGTCGAAAACGCCGTGGACGCCGGCGACGCGGAAGCCGGCCTTGCGCACGGGCGCCTGGCTCATGGTGAGACGCAAATGCGCGGTGGCGACGGACATGGGACTCTCCGGGGTTTGAGGGCTGCGCCGGTAGCGGCCCGGGCTGACGCCGTGGGCGCGCTTGAATGCGCGGGTGAAACCTTCCTGGCTCTCGAAGCCCAGGTCGAAGGCGAGCTCGACCAGCGGCGGCGCATCGCCGTCCGCCAGACGCCGCGCCGCCAGCGCCATCCGCCGCTCGCGGACGTAGGCGACAGGACTCGCGCCAAAGCGGGCGCTGAATGCGCGAACGAAGTGATACGGCGACAGACCGGCGACGCGCGCCAGCGCTTCGAGGCTGGGGTTCTCGGCGGCGCTGGCGTCCGCAAAGGCGCGCGCCCGCTCTAGCGGGTCGGTGTCAGCAAGGTGCGCGGCGTCGTCCATGTCGGTGAAGGTGGACGAGATTGCCGCCCCTGTCTTGACGCCGATTGCGCCCCTCCCGCGACGGGAAGGGAGAAACGAAAGACGCCGCCGAGCGGACCCGGCGGCGTCTAAGAAACTCAGAAGGCGAGGGGCTTTAAGCCGCCACCATCGCTTCGCTCGGGTCGCGCAGCACGTAGCCGCGGCCCCAGACCGTCTCGATGTGGTGCTTGCCATTGGCGGCCGCCGCCAGCTTCTTGCGCAGCTTGCAGATGAACACGTCGATGATCTTCAGTTCCGGCTCGTCCATGCCGCCGTAGAGGTGGTTGAGGAACATCTCCTTGGTGAGCGTCGTGCCTTTGCGCAGCGAGAGCAGCTCGAGCATCTGGTACTCTTTGCCGGTGAGGTGCACGCGGATGCCGTTCACTTCCACCGTCTTGGCGTCGAGGTTGACGGTGATGTCGCCGGTGCGGATCACCGACTGGGCGTGGCCCTTGGAGCGGCGAACCACGGCGTGAATGCGCGCCACGAGCTCTTCCTTGTGGAAAGGCTTGGTCATGTAGTCGTCGGCGCCGCCGCCCAGGGTTTTCACCTTGGTGTCGATTTCGCTGGTGCCGCTGAGGATCATGATCGGCGTGTTGACCTTGGCGACGCGCAGCGTGCGCAGCACCTCGCTGCCGCTCATGTCCGGCAGGTTGAGGTCGAGCAGGATGAGGTCGTAGTCGTAGATCTTGCCCAGATCGACGCCTTCCTCACCCAGGTCGGTGGTGTAAACGTTGAACCCCTCCGACTTCAGCATCAGCTCGATGCCTTGCGCCGTCGCGCTATCGTCCTCGATCAACAGAACGCGCATCTACACCTCCCCGCAGCTATGGCGGATGCTAGAAATCTACGGGTCGAATCTGCCCCAATGCTCGTCCACCAAATTACCGACCAGTTAATTTAAGACAGGTTAATGGTGAAACGACCTTGATCGGAATCGTTAAGCTGATTTGCGAATCGCGAGCAAGCGCGCCACGCGGCCGCAGCCTCACGGGCCCGATGACTCTTTCGTGATTCCAAAAACGCTCAGAAAGCGAGCCGTCCGTGGAGGTCGTCGAAGGGCGTCATCACCCGCTCGCGGTAAGGTTTTCGCTCTGCGAGACGGGCTCGCCAGGCGTGCAAATGAGGGACGTCGGGCATGGCCACGCCCATGCCGAAACACCGGTGCATCAGGGTCCCGGCGGGGATGTCCGCCATGCTGAAATCGTCCCCCGCGACAAACGGACGCTGCGACAGCTGCCGGTCGAGCAGCATCAGCGTCCGGGCCGCCGCCGTGGCCAGCCTGCCGTTGGCGCCCGCGTCGCGCCGCGCAGCGGGGGTGCGCCAATAGCCCCAGAACAGATCCATCACCGGTGGCTGCAGCGTCGTTGCTGTCCAGTCCATCCACATCTGCTGGCGGGCGCGGGCGCTCGGCTCGAGGGCGCAGAGCCGGTCCGGCGCGTAGGCCGCGCAGAGGTAGCCGACGATGGCGTTGGACTCCCAGATGGCCGCCTCGCCGTCCATCAGCACCGGCACCCGGCCGTTCGGGTTCATCGCCCGGAACGCCGGTTCGTCCAGCCCACCGGCGTCGCCGCCAGCCGGAACGTGCTGGTAGTCCAGCCCCAGCTCATCCAGCGCCCACAGCGCCTTCTGTACGTTGATCGAGTTGGCTCGTCCCCAAAGGGTGATCACCCGTCCGCTCCACTTCTCCGCCGATGGCTCTGCTGCTCACCTTGCAGCGCCGGCACGGCGACCGGTAGTAGTGCTTCGAACCCCTGGGGGCCGGCTTGTCCGACGTCTTCATATCGTACGCGCATTCGACCGAGCCGCAGGCCCAGCGGATCGCTGAGGCCCTGCGCGGGCTCGGCTTCGAGGTCTGGCGCGACGACGACCTGCCAGCCCACCGCAATTTCACGCAGGTGCTTGAGCAGCGCCTGGCTGCGGCCAAGGCCGTTCTGGTGATCTGGTGCGCCGACGCGGTGCAGTCGGAGTGGGTTCAGTCGGAAGCTGACCGGGCGCGACAGGCCGGCAAGCTGGTGCAGATGCGCATCGACCCGGCGCCGCTGCCGATGCCCTTCGACCGCATCCAATGCGCCGATCTCTGTGACGGCAGCCTCGAAACCCACGCTTGGCGCAAGGTGGTCGAGAGCCTCAGCGAGCTCACCGGCGGCAAACCGCCGCCAGCGACCGCGCCCCTGGTTCCACCGCCGGCGACCGTGCTCGGGCTCTCCAAGCCGAGGTTGGCGGTGATGCCGTTCGCCAACCTCAGCAACGACCCGGAGCAGAGCTATTTCGTCGAAGGTATGGTCGAGGAGATCGTCGCCGCGCTCTCGCGCTATCGGTCGATGGGCGTCGTGGCGGCGGGCGGCTCGATGGCCTCGATGGGCCGCCCGCTGACGCCGCAGGAAGCGGCCAAGCAACTGGGCGTGCGCTACCTCCTCGAAGGCAGCGTGCGCAAAGCCGGCCAGAAGGTCCGCATCACCTTGCACCTGGTCGAAGCCGAGACTGGCGCCGAACTCTGGACCGATCGGCTGGACGGCGACCTCGCCGACATCTTCGCGCTGCAGGACCAGGTGGCCGAGCGCGTCGCCGGGGTGACGGAGCAGGCGGTGCAGGACGCGGACATCCGCTGGATCGCCTCGCGTCCGACCACCAACCCCGGCAGCTATGACCTCGCCATGCGTGCGCTGTTCCTGTTCCGGATCTCGCGGCGCGAGGAGATCGCCCAGTCGATCGAATTGCTGGACCAGGCCGTCGCGCTTGACCCTGACTATGCGCTGGCCATGTCGCAAGCCTGTGTCTCGCTGCGCCAGCAGATCGATCACGGCTGGACGGACGATCCCGAGGCGGCGCGGCGCAAAGGCCTCGAATATGCCGACCGCGCCTTGCGGGTTGCCGCCGATGACGCGCGAATCCTCGCCCAGGTCGCCGTCGCCCTCCCAGGCCTGGATGGTCACATGGGACGCGCGCTGGCGCTGATGGACCGCGCGATCGCGCTGAACCCGATATCCGGCTTCGTCCGGCTCGCCGCGGGATCCCTATGTCTGCGCAACGGCGATCCTCAGGCGGCGGCCGAGCACCTCGAACTGGCAATGCGGCTCGACCCGATCTCGTCGAACAATGGCTTCATGCGCACCTATCTGGCGTCCGCCTGGTTCCAGTTGCACCGGTTCCAGGAGGCGTTGGCGCTCTTCCAGACCACCACCTATCGGCTGCCCGTCAGCTACCTGATGCTGGCGTCCCTGCATGGCCAACTGGGGCAGGTGGAACTCGGCAAGCAGGCGCTGGCCGAGCTTGAGCGTCTCGACGCGGGGCCGCTCGAACATCTGGCCGCGCTCTGGTTCCCGCGTCCCGAGAACCGCCAGCTGTTGTTCGACGGCTTGAAGCCTCTCGGCGTCGTCGCCGAGTCGCCGACGCTCTAGGCTGCAGCGGCCAGGCGCCAGCCGGCGCGACCGGCCGCGGCCCACTGCGCGGTCTTGGCGATCAGCTCGGGCCTGTTCACTGGCTTGGCCAGGCAGTCCTGCATGCCGGCGGCGGCGTAATGGCCTTTTGGTCGGCCAGGGTGTTGGCGGTGAGCGCCTTTTGCGCACGCCATCGTCGGCCTGAGCGAAACGACGGAAGAGCCGGCTCTGCGTCGTCGCATCAAGGCCCGGACCGGTGTCGATGACTGAGAAGGTGAGGGCGGCGCCCCCATCGGCGTCCGCTGCTTCCAGCCGCAGGGTCACACCGCCGCGCCGGGTGAACTTCACCGCGTTGCCCAACAGATGGCGCAGCACGCTGCCAAGCCGGCCGGCGTCGCCCAGCACGCTGCGGACCTCCAGCGCCAGCGTCAGCCCCTCGGCGTCCGCCGCCGCTCGCAGCGCCGCTGATGTCGCGGCCATTAAAGAAGGCGGCTGAACACCGGGTTCCGCGCCTCGGGTTAGTCACCGGTTAACACCGTGGGGGCGACCATCCCCAGGCTGATTTCCGAGGCGCGGACACCCCTTCACTTGCGCAATCTCATCGCCGCCGTCGAACGCGTCGACCCGCTGGTGCTTTCCGGCCGCGTCGCTGCGGTCAACGGCCTCTTGATCGAGGCGCGGGGCGGCCTGACCCGCCTCGCCATCGGCGCCCGCGCCGAGGTCGAGCGCCGGGGCAATCCGCCACTGGCCGCCGAGGTCGTGGGCTTCCGCGAGACTCGCGCCTTGCTGATGCCGTTCGGTCCGCTGGAAGGCGTCGCGCCCGGCGCCGAGATTCGCATCCGCCCCGAGGGCGCGGCCGTCCGCCCGACCAAGGCCTGGCTTGGCCGCATCGTCGATGCGTTCGGCGAGCCCATCGACGGCAAAGGCCCGCTGCAGCAAGGCCTGGCCGCCTATCCGCTGCGCGCGCCGCCGCCCGCCGCTCATGCCCGCGGCCGCGTGGGCGAACGCCTCGAACTTGGCGTGCGCGCCATGGACGTTTTCACCACCACCTGCCGCGGCCAGCGCCTGGGCATCTTCGCCGGCTCCGGCGTTGGCAAGTCGGTTCTGCTCTCCATGCTGGCGCGCCACGCCACCTGCGACGCCGTCGTCGTCGGCCTGATCGGCGAGCGAGGCCGCGAAGTGCGTGAGTTCATCGAGGAGACGCTGGGCGAAGAAGGCTTGCGCCGCGCCATCGTGGTGGTCGCCACCTCCGACGAGCCGGCGCTGAAGCGCCGCCAGGCCGCCTTCATGACCCTGGCCATCGCCGAATACCTGCGCGACCAGGACCTGGAAGTGCTGTGCCTGATGGACAGCGTCACCCGCTTCGCCATGGCCCAGCGCGAGATTGGCCTCGCCGCCGGCGAGCCGCCGACCACCAAAGGCTACACCCCCACCGTCTTCTCCGAGCTGCCGAAGCTGCTGGAGCGCGCGGGCCCTGGTCCGGTCCGTCCCGACGGCGCTGTCGCTGGCCCGATCACTGGCCTCTTCACTGTGCTGGTCGACGGCGACGACCACAATGAGCCCATCGCCGACGCCGTGCGCGGCATCCTCGACGGCCACATCGTCATGGAGCGATCCATCGCCGAGCGCGGCCGCTTCCCGGCGATCAACGTTCTGAAATCGATCAGCCGCACCATGCCCGGCTGCCAGACCCCCTTGGAGCGCGAGACCGTCAGCCGCGCCCGCACCAGCCTGGCCGCTTACGCCAACATGGAAGAGCTGATCCGCATCGGCGCCTACCGCGCCGGCGCCGACCCCGAGGTCGACCGCGCCATCGCGCTCAACACGCCGCTGGAAGGCTTTCTGGCCCAGGACAAGGACGACTACACCAGCCTGGGCGAGGCCTTCGAGCGGTTGGACGGCGTGCTTGAGAGGGCCGCCTGATGCGTTGGGCCGACCAGCTGATCAAGCTCTCCAACTTCGAGCTGGAAGAGCTGCAGCCGCGCCTCTCGCAGGCGGTGACGCGCCGCGAGGCGTGCGAGCTGAAGCTGCTGATGCTGACCGCACAGGGCGAGGCCGAGCTGGAGCTGGCGCGCCGCGATCCGGAAGCCGGCTGGCGCATCGGCCCCTTCCGCGAGGCGCTGAAGCTCCGCAAAGTTACAGCGCAGCGGGACATCGAGCTGGCGCGCGCCGAGGAAGAAGGCGCCCGCGACGCCATCGCCGAGGCATTCGAGCGGCTGAAGAAGTACGAGCAGGTGGCCGAGAGCGCCAAGGCCGCGGAGGTGCGCGAGGAAGCGCGCCGCGAAGCGGCCGTGCTGGACGAAATGGGCCTGAGGCGCGCCGCGGGGCGTCGGTGAGCGCTCCAAGCCGCCGGGCGGTGATGGCGTCCGGGATGGCCCTGGCGGCCTGCGCGCCCAAAGCCGTCAGCCAGCCGGCGCCGCGCGCCGTGCCGCCGCTCAAGTCCATCGCCCCGTTTCCCATCGGAACCTGCATCCAGGCCGAGCAGCTGGACGACCCGGCCTACGCCGCGCTGGTCGCCGCGCAGACCTCGCAGCTGACGCCCGAGTGGCAGATGAAGATGGAGTACATCGTCCAGGCGGACGGCTCTTACCGCTTCGACGCGCCCGACCGCATCGCCGCCTTCTGCGCCGACCACGGCATGCGCCTCTTCGGCCACACGCTGGTCTGGTACGCCGAGAACCTGCCCTACTTCGAGAAGCTTCAGGGGCCCGCCTTCCAGGACGCCTTCGAGCGCTACATCGACACGGTGGTGGGCCGCTACAAAGGACGGATCGTCGCCTGGGACGTGGTCAACGAGCAGGTGATGGACGACGGCTCAGGCTTGCGGGACACGCTCTGGAGCCAGCGCCTCGGCGGCCAGGTCCCGCACATGAAGCTGGCCTACGACCTCGCTCACGCCGCCGATCCAGCGGCCACCTTGTTCCTCAACGACTACTACCTCGAGCGCACGCCCAAGAAGCGCGCCACCTTCCTGCGTCTCGCCGAAGACCTGCTGAAAGCTGGCGCGCCGCTGATGGGGCTGGGCACCCAGACTCACCTGATCGCCGACCTGGCGCCCGGCGCCATCACCGCCGCGGTGAAGGATCTCGCCAGCCTGGGCCTGAAGCTGCGCATCTCCGAAATGGACGTCTCCGTGGCCCAGGCCGCTGGGTTCGTGTCGCTGCGCGCCGACCTGGAGAAGAAGCAGGCCGCCCTCTACGCCGAGGCGGCCGACGCGTTCATGGCCCTGCGGGCCGCCCAGCGCTTCGACTTCACCTTCTGGGGCCTGGAAGACGGCAAGTCGTGGCTGAGGAAGTACAGCGACGCCGACACGCCGCTGCTGTTCGACGACGCCGGCCAGCCGAAATCTTGCGCCGCGATCTGGGAAGCCGCTGTAAGAGGCTAGCTGCGCGGGGGGCTTCTCGGATGGACCTGGTCGGCTCGGCCTATCTCTACGTCCTGGCCGCCGTCTCCACGACGTTCGTCGGGTTCTCGGCGCTGATCATGACCTTCCGCCAGGCGACGGGCGGCGGCCTCAGCCGCTTCGAGTCCTTCGTCACCCAGGTCTTTGTGCACCTGGGCTTTCTGGTCACCGCCGGCTCGCTCACCCCGCCGCTCCTGGCGCTGTGCGGGCTCGACGCGGGCTGGATCTGGCGCGGCTGCAGCATTGGCGTGGCGGTGGTCGTCGGCCTCTTCGGCGTCACCTATCCGGCGCGCCGGCGCGCGGTCTCCGGCGCCGCAACCCCGCTGGTGATCCGTATCGACGCCGCGCTGCTGGCGGTGATGGCGCTGGCCTTCGTCTCCAACGCCGCCGGTTGGCCAACAGCGCCAGGCGCCGGCCTCTACGCCTTCGGCCTCACCGGCACGCTATTTGTCACCGGCCTCGGTTACCTGCACGCGCTGGGCGGCCTGTCGCGCGGGGTCCCCGGCGACCGCAACGACGCCGGCGCCTAACCCACGACCCCGCCAGCGCCGCCGGTCCCGCCATCGCCGCCGGTTCCGCCGATGCCGACGCTGGCGTCGCCGCCCGTGCCGCCAGCGCCACCTGTTCCGCCGGCGCCGCCAGCGCCGGCCGTTCCCCCGTCTCCGCCCGTGCCACCGGTCCCGCCTGTGCCGCCCGCGCCGGCCGTTCCGCCGTCGCCGCCCGTGCCACCGGTACCGCCTGTGCCGCCCGCGCCGGCCGTTCCGCCGTCGCCGCCCGTGCCGCCAGTGCCGCCAGTGCCGCCCGTGCCGGCCGTCCCGCCGGTCCCGCCCGCGCCACCTGTTCCGCCCGTGCCGCCGGCGCCGGCCGTCCCGCCGTCTCCACCCGCGCCACCAGTTCCGCCCGTGCCGCCAGCGCCCGCCGTTCCACCCTGGCCCTGAACCACCTTGTTGCCGACCATCGCGCGCGGCAGATCGCCGGCCGCGTGGTCAAAGCCCAGCAACTCACGCCAACGGAGCCCCATAACTGCGCACCGCTAGACCGCGGCGCGCTGGCTGACAGTCGGGCGGCCGACAAGGCGGCGCCGAAGTGCAGCGATTGGCTAGTAGCGGGGTGGGGCAGCGGCCGGCTGCGCCGGGCGCGGCTGCGGCGCGGGCGGCGCCGGCTGCATCTCCGCTTCGGCGGCTTTGCGCAGCGCGGTCAGGTCGTCGCCGATGCGGAAGATGACCACGTAGAATTCGCAGAAGGCGCGCCAGACGAGGCCGCCCGCGAGCACGATCAAGAGGCCGCCGATCAGCGCCGGGATCGCCAGCAGCACCGTCTCCAGGCTCTTTTCGCGGATAGCGATGCCCACAGACGCGCCGACAACGCCGAACGCGGCGACAATGATCACGCCCAGACCCGCCCAATAGACTAGGTGGATCACCGGGCCGGTGATCATGCGCTCGAAAGTCAGGACGCTCCAAAGCCAGCCGTGGCGCTGTCGCAAAGGCGCGCTGCTGCCAGGACCCATGACGTCTGATTCCCCGCGCGGCTGCGCCGCTTTCGCGGCATCGCTATCAGCGCTCGCGGCTGGCCGCAATGGCGGCGGCGTCGCGGCGTCAGGGCGCCGCGTACTGGCGCTGCACGTCGGCGAGGCCGACCGTCGAGAGCGTCTCGTCGCCGCGGCTGAAGAGGTCGGCGGCGGGGATCAGGTAGACGTTTTGGTCGCTGCGCACCTTGGCCACCGAGACGCCGTGAGCGTCGGTGGTGAGCAGCACCAGCCGGCCGACCAGCGCGCCGTCGCGGTCGCGCACCGCCGAGCCGATCGCCAGCGGCCCCAGCGTGGCGGCGCTGTCGCGGCCGCCGCTCTCGGCCGGCCGCGCGGGCTGTGGCTCGGCCACCACCGCCCGCACCTGCTGGGCCGACGCCGCGCTGGCGCCGGCCATCGCCAGGGCGAGGCTGAACGTCAGGGCGAGCGCCGGCCCGCGCATCAGTGGCCGCCCGTCGCTTCGGTCGAGGCGCCCAGCATGCTGTCGATCTGCGACTGCGACAGATTGATGGTGGCCGCGCCGTTGACGTTGCCGAGCCGGTCCGCCTGCACCTGGAAGGTCTTGGACCCCATCTTGATCACCGCCATCTGCTGGCCGCCGGCGCCGCCGACGAGGCTGGAGATGGTGCCGATCTGGGCGCCGGTGTTGTCCTTCACCGGCTCGCCGATGGTCAGGGCCGCGGTGGTGGCGCTGGCGTTGGCGCCGGCGGTGGTCGCCGCGTTGGCGGTGGTGTTCGGCGACGTGGTCGCGCCGGTCGAGGGCGCGGCGCTGGTGGCCGTGCTGGGCGTGGGCGCGGTGGCCGTGCCGCTCGGCATCGGCTGCGCGGGCGTGGCCGGCGCGGTCGCGCTGGGCCCCGCGGGCTGGGTGGCCGGCTCGGTCGGCATGGAGCTTTCGGACGGCGCGGCGGTGGACTGAGCCATGGCCGAACCGACGCCGACAAGGAGGCCGGCCGCAAGCAGGGGAAGCACTGGACGCATCGAAGGTCTCCTCAAGGTTTCCCCCCCGGACAAACGCAATGGTCTCTTGCGAAGATAGTTCCGACCTTCACCGCCGATTGCGGCGGTTTGAGGCCGTTCAATGCGGTCCCGACACGCGCCGGGCGACGTCTATTGCCGGTCGTGGTTCGAGCGAGAACCGCCGCCGGTCGCCACGTGGATCGCCGCGCCGGCGACCTTGCCGGTCACCTTGGCCGTGGTGCGCACCGCGCCGCTGGCGACGCCGACCGCCGCGCCGGCGACCGTGGTGGCCACGCAGCCCTCCAGCGCCGCGCTGACGATCACAAGCGCCCCGAGCAGGACCGGCAGGCAAAAGCGCGACATGTGAGCTCCCAGCGACGCTGCAGGGTAGAGCGCCAATGGTTAGGAACCGATGTCGGCGCGATGGACAGCCGTTGGTTTGCGACCGCATTCTCTGGCGAACACCGGGAGCGCTCATGCATCGACCTATCGCACCGTGGGCCGGGTTGGCCGCGGCGCTTTGGCTCGCGCCGCTGGCCGCGCGGGCCGCGGAACCGAACCTGCACGTCGACGTCACCCCCTCGGCCGTGCCGCAGGAGGTGCAGCTGGTGCAGCACGACTTCGCGCCGGGCGAGACCTCCGGCTGGCACATCCACCACGGCGTCGAGATGGCTTATGTGCTCACGGGCGACCTCCAGATCAGCGTCGCCGGCCGAGCGCCCATCGTGGTGCACCCCGGCGACAGCTTCATGGTGCCACGCGATACGCCGCACGAGGCGCGCAACATCGGCGCCCGCCCGGCCTCGCTGATCCTCAGCTATCTGATGGACAAAGGCGTCCCCGCAAAGATCGCCGTGCCGGCGCCGCCGGGGCTATAGGCGCCGCGCGGCTTGGCGCCGCGCTCGCCAGGCGCGAAAGTGGCGAAAAGCACTAGGGAGAGCGCGATGATCGAAGGACCCGTCACCGGCGGCAAGCATGGCTGGGCGTTCGCCCGGCCCCTCGGCGACCTCGCCGCTCAGGGTTACGTCGAAGAGGAGTTCTTGCTCACCGGGGAAGCCAGCACCTATGCGCTGGCGCCTGGCGCCGAGATGAGCCGCGACGGCAAATGGCCGGCGCAGCCGCGCGGCAAGGTTCCGTTCAAGACCCGCTTCCTGGTCTATCGCCCCGCTGACCCGGCGGCGTTCAACGGCACGGTCGCAGTGTGCTGGAACAACGTCACCGCCGGCTACGAGCTGTTCTTCGGCGAGAGCCCCGAAGTGCTGGGCGCCGGCTTCGCTTACGTCTGCGCCAGCGTGCAGAAAGTGGGCGTGCACGGTTTCGACGACGACCCGCAGGGCCTCGTGGCCTGGGATAGCGAGCGCTATGGCAGCCTCAGCATCCCCTCCGACGACGCCTCGTACGACATCTTCAGCCAGGTTGCCCGCGCCGTCGGCCCGAACCGCAGCGGCGCCATTGACCCGATGGGTGGCCTCGCGGTGAAGAAGGTGATTGGTCTCGGCGCGTCGCAGTCCGCCGGGCGGCTCTCGACCTACGTCAACGCCATCCACCCGCTGCCGGCCGCCCAGGGCGGCCACGCCTTCGACGGCTACATCCTGCAGATCTACTTCGGCAACGGCACGCCGCTGCAAGCGTCCGACCGCCCGGTGAACCCGGCGGGCCGCGACGCGCGCCCGCTGCCCAGAGCCGGCAACCTGATCCGCGACGACCTCGATGTGCCGGCGATGATCGTCAACACCGAGCTGGAGGCCATCGCCTGCTACCGCGTGCGCCAGCCGGACACCGATCGCTTCCGCACCTGGGAGGCCGCGGCGCTGACCCACGTCTCGTATCAGGCCCAAGTGGTCCGCAACGAGAAGTTCAAGCGCGACTTCGGCAAGGACCCGGGCCCGGCGTCGCAGCAAACCAACCGCATCTATATCCAGCCCTATTACGACGCAGCGCTGCACCACATGGCCCGCTGGGTCGCAGGCGGTGCGCCGCCCCCGAGCCAGCCCCTGATCGAGTTCACCGCCGAGGGCGAGCCGATCCGCGACGAACACGGCATCGCCAAAGGCGGCATCCGCATGCCCCAGGCGGCCGCGCCGGTGGCCATGAACTCGTCGACCCCCGTGACCAACGACTTCTCCGGTCGCCTGCGCGGCGCCAACAAGCCTTTCGGCGCCGCCAAACTGGACGCGCTCTACGGCGACGAGGCCAACTACCTGGCAAAGTTCCGCGCCGCCGCCGACGCTGCGGTCAAAGCCGGCGTGCTGATGCCCCGCGATGTGGAACCAGCGGTTACGGAAGCGGCCAGCGAGTGGCGGCGCTCAAGGGAGATGGGCCCGGCAAAGGCGGAGCTGGCGCAGGCCTGAGCGGGCGCCTGGTCTCTTCGGCGCATACCGCCACAAAAAACTGTTGGCTTGCTGAGGATTACCTCAGCATGAGCCGCCCAGCCCGCTACTTCAGTCGGTCCTGCGGTGCGATGGTGCCCTGGGTCGGCGCGCCTTGCGGCGGGATCAGGCGGGCGGCGACGTAGGCGCCGGTGGCGATCACCACCAGCGTCGCGGCGGCGATGGCGGTCTTCGAGTTACGCGATAGGCGCGCGGCCATGGTTGCTCACCCCCCGGAGTTCGGACTCTTCGGGGCAAGGATAACAAAGTTTCGCGAGCAACGGCAGAAACCGGCGGTTGTTGGTCGCTAGATCGAGCCCAGCGTCTTCAGACGCGCCTTCGGGTGGATCTCGTTCTGGCTCAGCACCACGGTCTGGCCGCGGAAGCGCTCGATGATCGAGCGGATGTAGGGGCGCACCAGCGGGCTGGTCAGCAGCACCGGGCTCTCTCCCTGCAGCGCCGCGCGCTCGAAGGTCTCGCGCACCGCGCGGATGAAGTCCTGCAGCTTTGACGGCGCCAGCGCCAGTTGCTTGTCGTCGCCCGAGCCCACCAGCGCGTCGGCGAACGCTGCTTCCCAGTCGGGCGACAGGGTGATGATCGGCATGGTGCCATCCTCGCTGCGGTTGCTCCAGCAGATCTGGCGGCCGAGACGTGAGCGCACCTGCTCCACCAGGCCGGTGATCGAGGAGGTATGCGGCGCGCTCTCGGCGATTCCTTCCAGAATGGTCGGCAGGTCGCGGATCGAGACCCGTTCGCGCAGCAGCGCCTGCAGCACCCGCTGCACGGTCGACGCGCTGGAAACGGACGGGATCAGGTCGTCGACCAGCTTCTTCTCTTCGGCAGAGAGGTCCTTCAGCAGCTTCTGCACCTCCGCGTAGGAGAGCAGGTCGGGCATGTTTTCTTTGAGGATTTCAGTCAGGTGCGTGGTCAGCACCGTGGCCGGGTCGACGGTGGTGTAGCCGCGGAACGCCGCTTCTTCGCGCAGGCCCTCGTCGATCCAGGTCGCCGGCAGGCCGAACGCCGGCTCGCGCACATGCTCGCCCGGCAGTTCCACCTGGCCGCCGCGCGGGTCCATGGCCATCAGCTTGCCCAGCCGCACCTCGCCGCTGCCAGCTTCCATCTCCTTGATGCGGATCGAGTAGCCCTGGTTGGCCAGGCGCATATTGTCGAGCACGCGCACCGTCGGCAGCACGAAGCCGTATTCGCCGGCGAGCGTCTTGCGCAGCGCCCGGATCTGGTCGGTCAGCCGCCGGCCCTCAAGGTCGTTGACCAGGTGCAACAGGCCGTAGCCCAGCTCGATCTTGACGTCGTCGATAGCGAGGCTGGCCGAGATCGGCTCTTCGCTGGGCTCGGCGGACACCTTGGGTGTTTCGACCACGGGGGCCGCGGCCGCTTGCGCACGCCGCCAGGCCAGCACCCCCGAGCCGATGGAAAGGGCCGCGAACGGCAGGATCGGCATGCCGGGGATCAGCGCGATCACGCCCGCCGCCGCCGACACCATGCCGAGGCTGGTCGGGTTCATCGCCAGCTGCGCCACCAGCGCTTTGTCGGCCGAACCTTCGACGCCCGACTTGGACACCAGCAGGCCCGCGGCGATGGAGATCACCAGCGCCGGGATCTGGCTCACCAGGCCATCGCCGATGGTCATGATGGTGTAGCTGGAGAACGCCTGCGCGATCGGCAGCTTGTGCTGCACCACGCCGACCAGGATGCCGCCGACCACGTTGATGGCGACGATCATCAGGCCCGCCATGGCGTCGCCGCGCACGAACTTGGAGGCGCCGTCCATGGCCCCGAAGAAGGTGCTTTCCTGCTCCAGCTCCTTGCGCCGCAGCTTGGCGGTGTCCTGGTCGATCAGCCCTGACGACAGGTCGGCGTCGATGGCCATCTGCTTGCCCGGCATGGAGTCCAGGGTGAACCGGGCGGCCACTTCGGCGATCCGCGACGAGCCGCGGGTGACCACCACGAAGTTCACGATCACCAGGATGGCGAAGACGATGACGCCGATGACGAAGTTGCCGTGCATCATCAGGTTGCCGAAGGCCTGGATGATGTGGCCGGCGCCGTCGGTGCCCTCGTGCCCATGGCCGAGGATCAGCCGGGTCGAGGCGATGTTGAGGCCAAGCCGGAACAGCGTCGCCACCAGCAGCACCGTCGGGAAGGCGGTGAACTCCAGCGGCTTCTTGATCAGCAGCGAGGTCATCAGGATCAGCACGGCGCTGGTGATCGAGATCGCCAGCAGCATGTCGAGCATGAAGGCCGGGATCGGCAGGATCAGCAGCACGACGATGCCGACGATGCCGATGGCCAGCGCGACTTCGCCGCGCATGACCCACGAGAGGACCTCTCGGGCGGTGGGCGCCTGACCGCCGGAGCCGGGAAGGGCGACGTCAGCCATGCGCGGCGTCCGGCCGGAAGGTCGCCGCCACCAGTCTGGCGACGTCGGCGATGGCGCTGTCGCGCACAGCGCCCGGCACGCTATCTGCGCCAGTGATGTAGCAAGAGATCAGGATGGGCTGCGTCGGCGTCCAGGCGACGGCGATGTCGTTGGAACTGGCGTAAGCGTTGACGCCGCTCCAGGTACCGGTCTTGTCGCCGACGCGCCAGGCGGTCGGCAGCCCGGCACGCAAGCGGGCGTCGCCGGTCTTGCAGCCAATAAGCCAGTCCTGCAGTCGCTGGCGCGAGGCGGGCGACAGCGCATCGCCAAGCACGGTCTTGCGCAGATCCGCCAGCATGGCGGCTGGCGTGGTGGTGTCGCGCGCTTCGCCGGGCACGGAGGTATTGAGCGCCGGCTCCCTGCGGTCCAGCCGGCTGACCGTGTCGCCCAGCGTGCGGACGTAGCGGGTCCAGCCGTGCGGTCCGCCCAGCGAGGCCAGGATCAGGTTGGCCGCGCCGTTGTCGCTCAGCTCGACCGCCGCCTGGCACAGGTCGCCGAGGGTCATGCCCCCGTCCTTCAGGTGGGCGCGCGTGGTCGGGGCGTAGGCCAGCAGATCGCGCTCGCTGTAGCGCACGAAGCGGTCGAGCCGTTCGGCGCCGGCGTCGACGCGTTTCAGCACCGCCGCCGCCGCCATGGCCTTGAATGTGCTGCACATCGGGAAGCGCTCATCGGCGCGCTGCGCCAGTCCTGCGCCGCTCGCGAGATCGACCGCCGCGACCCCCAGCCGCCCGGCGACGCGCGCCTCGATGGCGGCGAAGCCCGGATCGGCAGCCGCCATCGCCCGCCCGGCCAGACCGGCGGCGGCGGCGCTTGCGATAACGAAACGGCGGCGCGACAGCGGCATCAGGCGGCGCTCGCGGCCCCTTGCTGGGGCGGCGGCACGGCGACGCCGGAGTCGGTGTACTCCTTCAGTTTGTTCCTCAGAGTACGGATGGAAATGCCGAGGATATTGGCCGCATGCGTACGATTCCCGAGGCAATGGCCTAGCGTGTCGATGATCAGCCGTTGCTCCATCGCCGCCACCGTCTGGCCGACGAACCCGCGGCTCACCGCTTCGGCCGCGACGGACGCCGCGCGGGCGGTGTCCGACGCCGGCGAGGCGCTCATCGCCGAGCCATCGGGCAGGCGGATGGCGAATTCCTCGATCTCGGGCCCGCTCGCCAGCAGCACCGCGCGGTGCATGGCGTTTTCCAGCTCCCGCACATTGCCGGGCCAGCGATGGCTCACCAGGCGATGGCGCGCGCCGGCGGACAGCGGCCGCTCCGGCATGCCGTTGGCCTTAGCGTACTTCTTCACGAAATGCTCGGCCAGAGCCGCCACGTCGCCCGGCCGCTCGCGCAGCGGCGGCAGGCGCAGGTTCACCACGTTGAGGCGGTAGAGCAGGTCCTCGCGGAAGGCGCCGTCGCGCACCGCCTGGGCAAGGTCGCGGTTGGAGGTGGCGATGACGCGGATGTCGACCTTGACCGGCTTGGCGCCGCCGACGCGGTCGATCTCGCGCTCCTGCAGTGCGCGCAGCAGCTTGGCCTGCAGCCGCGCGTCCATTTCCGAAATTTCGTCCAGCAGCAGGGTGCCGCCGCTGGCTTCCTCGAACTTGCCGATGCGCCTGGCCACCGCGCCGGTGAAGGCGCCCTTCTCGTGGCCGAACAGCTCGCTTTCCAGCAGGTTCTCGGGAATGGCGGCGCAGTTGACGCTGATGAAGGGGCGGGTCGCGCGGCGGGACTTCTTGTGCACGTAGCGGGCCATCACCTCCTTGCCGACGCCGCTCTCGCCGGTGATCAGGATCGAGGCGTCGGACGGCGCGACCTGGTCGGCCAGCGACATCACCGACTGCATGGACGGATCGCGCGTGACCATGGGCCGGCTGTCGTCGGACACCGCCGCCAGCACCGCGGCGATCAGGTCGGCCTCCGGCGGCAGCGGAATGAACTCCTTGGCCCCGGCGCGGATGGCGTCGGCGGCGCGCCTAGGGTCCGCGCCGACGCCGCAGGCCACCACCGGCACCCGGATGCGCTCGGCTTCGTTGGCCGCGATCAGAGCGGCGATGTCGAGCTCGTAGTCGACCAGCAGGAGGTCCGCCCCCTGGCCGGCCCGCAGGGCGTGGGTCGCCGCCTCGCAGGTCTCGACGTGCGCCACCTTGGCGCCCGTGGACATCGCCATCTTCACCGCCGACGAGAGCATCCCGTTCAAGCGTCCGACGACCAGAAGCCGCATTGATCAATCTCCCTTTCGTCCGCGCGCCTGATCAGGTCTGCGCGTCGCCGTCCTTGATGATTTCAGTCATGGTCACGCCCAGGCGTTCGTCGACGACGACGACCTCGCCGCGGGCGACCAGGCGGTTGTTCACATAGATGTCGATCGCCTCGCCGACCTTGCGGTCGAGCTCCAGCACACTGCCCTGGCCGAGCTGCAGCAGCTGGGCGACCGACAGGTGCGCCCGGCCCAGCACGGCGGAGATGTTCACCGGCACGTCGAACACCGGCGCCAGATCGCTGGCGCTCTTGCCTTCCAGCTCCATCGGCAGCGGCATGTCGCCGTCACCGGGGCCGAACTCGTCGAGCTTCAGATCGCTTTCGTCGGCCATAGTCTCAAGCCTCGCGGTGTTCGGGGTTGTCGGGGATGGCCAGCGCCTCGGCGTGCAGCCCTTCAGCGGCCAGGGCCCCGTGCAGCGCCTCGGCGACGCGGTTCGCGGCCTCGGCCGGATCGAACGCAGCCGCGCCGTCGCCCCAGTCGAGCGAGAACGCGGCCGGCGGCAGCCCGGGATCGGCGCGGGCGAGGATCTGGCCGGGATAGCCGATCGCCTCGGCGGTCTCGGCTAGCGCCGCCTGCAGCCGCTCCAGCAGCGCCGGCGGCGCTTTCAGGGTCAGGCGCGGCGTCGCCTCGATCTCGCGGGCGAGGGCGGCGAGCGCGGCCTGCAGCGGCGCCTCGGGGAATCGTTCGCAGGCGGCGTCGGCAATCTGGCGGGCGCAGGCGAGCGCGAGTTCGGCGGCGCCGGCGCGGTGCTCGTGGGCGGCGACGGCGAGGGCGGGGAGCGCTGCCTTGGCCGCGTCGGCCAGCTGCGCCAGCGTGCGGGCGGTCTCGGCCTCGATGCTGCGCATGGCCGCGGCCTCGCCCTCGGCGCGGGCCTGCGCGGCCAGGGCTTCGGCCTCGGCTGCGGTATAGCTGCGCCGCTGCGAAC
>DASXZG010000033.1:0-46017 GCA_036502045.1 Caulobacteraceae bacterium
GGCCCCTGGTAGTCGGAATCGATCAGGCCGACCAGGTTCCCGAGAACGATCCCGTGCTTGTGCCCCAACCCCGAGCGTGGCAGCAGCATCGCGGCAAGCCCGGGATCGGCGATGTGAATCGCGATGCCCGTCGGGATCAGCTCGGCGGAGCCCGGCGACAACGTGAGCGGGGCATCGAGGCAGGCGCGCAGGTCCATGCCGGCCGAGCCGGTGGTCTCATAGGCGGGAAGTGGCAGGCCCTCGGCATGGGGCAGGCGGCGGACGGCGATCTTGGGCTGCATGGGGTCTTCTTGGGCTGATTCCGGGTTTTCGGGCCTAAGCGAGGCGCGCTTCGATCCTGAGCGCCAGTTGCTCGGCGATCTCGACCTTCGACGTCGGGCCCCAGCGCTCGGTGCCCTCGCCGGTGACGAACAGCACCGCGTTGTGGTCCCCGCCCATCACGCCGGCTTGGGAGACGTCGTTGGCGACGATCCAGTCGCAGCCCTTCCTCAGCCGCTTGGCCCGGGCCAGGGCCTCGAGCTCGGCCTCGTCGGCGCCGGCGGTCTCGGCGGCGAAGCCGACCACCAGGCCGGGTCGCCCGGGACCCGGCCGCGACAGCCTCGCCAGGATGTCCGGGTTCTCGGCCAGGGCCAGGGTCGCGCTCCGATCGGCCTTCTTCGCCTTGCGCCCGGCCGTCTCCGCCGGTCGCCAGTCGGCCACCGCCGCCACGCACACCGCCGCATCCGCCGGCAGCGCGTCCTCGCAGGCCTGCAGCATCTGCCGGCCGGTCTCCACGTCCACGCGCCGGACGCCCGCGGGCGCGGCCAGGGCGGTGGGTCCCGACACCAGGGTCACCTCGGCCCCCAGCGCGGCCAGGGCGCCGGCCAGGGCATAGCCCTGCTTGCCGCTGGAGCGGTTGGTCAGCACCCGCACCGGGTCGATCGGCTCCTCGGTTGGCCCGGCGGTGAGCAGCACGTGCTTGCCGGCCAGCGGCCCCGCGCCGGCGCCCAGCATCGCCATCGCCGCCTGGAAGATCGCCGCCGGCTCGGCCATCCGCCCCGGTCCGAACTCGCCGCAGGCCATCGCCCCGTCGTCCGGCCCGACGAACGCCATGCCGTCGCTCTGCAGCCGCGCCCAGTTGCGCTGCGTGGCCGGGTGCAGCCACATGCGCACGTTCATCGCCGGCGCCATCAGCACGCGCTTGTCGGTGGCCAGGAGGGTGGTTGAAGCCAGGTCGCCCGCCAGGCCGTTCGCCGCCTTGGCCATCAGGTCCGCCGTCGCCGGCGCCACCACCACAAGGTCGGCCGAGCGCGAGAGCTGGATGTGGCCCATCTGCGCCTCGTCGGTGAGGTCGAAGAGTTCGGAGTAGACCTTGTCTTCGCAGAGCGCGCCGAGCGACAGCGCCGTCACGAACTCGCGCCCCGCGGCGGTCAGGATCGGGCGCACGGCGACGCCGGCTTTGCGGAAGAGGCGCGCCAGCTCCAGCGCCTTGTAGGCGGCCACGCCCCCGCCGACGATCAACAGCACCCGACGCTCGCTCACGGCGCGGCCTCCCGGCGAAAAGCCGGCTCGCTTTATCCCGAAAGTTCTGCTGGACAAACGCTCCGTGTTGTTCTTTCTTTGTTCCAATACGCCTTGAGGGCGATGGACTGGGGAACGAAAATGAGGGTTGTCTTCCTGTTCACGGGGGCGTTTGCCGCCCTGTCTTTGGCCGCTTGCGATGCGGGTCCGTCGGCGAAAGCGCCGTCCGCGCCGCCAGCCGCCGCGTCCGGCGGGGTGGCGCCCGCCATGGTGCAGGCGTCCGCTTCACCGACCGTCTCGACGCCCGCTGGCGGCGAGGAGCAGTCGGCCACGCTGCAGGTCGCCACGCCGCTGGTGGACGGCAAGCCGATGTGGGCGGCCAACCGCAAGTACTCGGCCGAGGACAACGCCAGCTACCAGTTTGGCAAGAACGGGGCTGACTTCGGCGCGGCCAGCGAAGCGGCATACGTCGCCAAGGTGCACGCCTTCGTCGAGAGCCCGCCGGCCGGCGTGCAGCGGCTGACGCGCTCGAACGGCGACGTGCTGCTCTACGATCCGAAGAGCAACACCTTCGCGGTGGTGACCAAGGACGGCGCGCCGCGCACCATGTTCAAGCCCGATGGCGGCGCGGCCTACTGGAGCCAGCAGGTGTCGCGCGAAAGCGCCGGCGCAAAGGGTGGCGGCGACAGCTCGCAAGGCTGACGTCTGCGCGCGCGCCTAGCCGGCGCCGGCCAGGCGCAGCAGCAGCGCAACGAGGCGAAACTGCAGCGCCAGAGCGAATGCGAGCGCGCTCGCCGCCGCGCCGGCGAAGAACCAGATCGCCGGGTGCGTGGGGTCGGAGCGTGGCTCGGTGGGCTCGGGCGCGGGTTGCGCGCCAGGCGCAGCGGCGGCCGGCGCCTCGGCCATCCGCGCCAGGGCCGACAGCGCGGCGCGGGCGTCGCGGGCCAGTTCGCGCACCTTGTTGGCGGGCGAGAGCTCACGGGCGATCCAGCGGCTGACTACCGGCTCGGCGGCCGCCCAGATGTCGTGGTCGGGGTCGATGCGACGGGCGACGCCCTCCACCGTCACCATGGTCTTCTGCAGCAAAACCAGCTCGGGCCGTAGGCGCATGTCGAAGAGCGCGGTGATCTGGAAAAGCTGCGCCAGCAGCCGGCCCATGGAGACCTCGCGCGCCTTCTGGCCGAACACCGGCTCGCCGACGGCCCGCAAGGCTTGAGCGAAGGCCGCGGGGTCCTGCCCAGCGGGTACGTAGCCCGCCTCGAAGTGCACCGCCGAGACCCGCGCATAGTCGCGCTGCAGGAAACCCCACAGGATCTCCGCCAGGTACTTGCGCTCTCCCGGCCCCAGCCGCCCGACGATGCCGAAGTCCACCGCCGTCAGCCGCGCCGGCGGGCCGACGAACAGGTTGCCCTCATGCAGATCGGCGTGGAAGACGCCGTGGTCCAGCGCCTGAGCGAGGAACGCCCGGATCAGGTTGTCCGCCAGCGCCTTGCGGTCGAGACCGGGCTGGGTCAGGGCCGCGGGATCGGACAGCGGCTGGCCCGGCGCCCACTCCAGCGTCAGCACCCGGCGCGCAACCCCGTCCCACACCACAGGCGGTGCGCGCATGTAGCCGTCGTGCGCCATCACCGCACGCAGCTCGTCGGCGCCGGCGGCTTCGAAGCGCAGATCCAGCTCCAGCTCCAGCGCCCGCGCCACCGTCTCGGCGAAAGCGCGGGGCTCCAGCCGCCGCGCCGCCGGCGCCCAGGCCTCGGCTAGGCCCGCGGCGGTGCGCATCGCCCGGATGTCGGCCTCGACCCGCCGCTCGATGTCCGGCCGCAGCACCTTCACCGCCACCTTGCGCCCGTCTTTCAGCGTCGCGGCGTGCGCCTGGGCCAGCGAGGCGCCGGCGATGGCGTCGTCGAAGGTCGCGAAGAGCTCGTCCGGTGAACGTCCCAGGGCGCTGGCGATCTCGGCCCGCGCCTCAGCGGTGGGGAACGGCGCCAGCTGGTCTTTAAGGCGCGACAGGTCGTCGGCGAACTCGGTTCCGAAGATGTCGGCCCGCGTCGAGAGCACTTGCCCCAGCTTGATCGCTACCGGTCCCGAGCGCTCCAGCGCCGCCGCCAGCCGCTCGCCCGGCCGGCCACGCCGCGCCTCAGGCCCGCTCAGCAGCCGCAGCGTCCGCGCCAGCATCCGGGGTCCGGGCGGCAGCAGCGGGTCAAGCTCGCGCGGCGCCAGCGCGTCGGCGCGGATCAGTGTCAGCGCCGCCCCAGCCAGCCGCAGGTATCCGCCGCCGCGCGCCGGCTCGTCCGCCATCGCCGTCAGATCGCCCAGCCCTGGTGCAGCGCCACGACGCCGCCGGCCATGTTGGCGATGCTCACCCGGCCGAAGCCCGCCTCGGCCATCAGCCTGACCAGCGTCTTCTGATCCGGGAAGCGGCGGATGCTTTCCACCAGGTATTGGTAGGCCTCGGCGTCGCCGGCCACGCGACGGCCGATCTCGGGGATCAGGCGGAAGGAATAGGCGTCGTAGACGCGCCGCAGCGGCCCGGCGGTCACCTTGGAGAACTCCAGGCACAGGAACCGGCCGCCCGGCTTCAGCACCCGGCGCATATCCGTCAGCGCGCGCGAGATGTCGGTGACGTTGCGCAGGCCAAAGCCGATCGAGACCGCGTCGGCGCAGGCGTCCGGCAGCGGCAGGCGTTGTGCGTCGCCCACCACCCAGTCGATGTCGAAGTCGAGCCCGCGCTCGCGCCCGGCCGCCACCATGGCCGCGTCGAAATCCACCACCGTGATCCGCGTCGGCTCGCCGCCGCGCCGGGCCGCCGCGGCCCGTCCCAGCCTGGCGTAGCGCCGCGCCAGATCGCCAGTGCCGCCCGCGACATCGATCACGTGTTCGCCGGGCTGCGGGTTCAGCCGCGCGGCGGCGGCGTCCTTCCACAGGCGATGCGCGCCCAGGCTCATCAGGTCGTTCATCAGGTCGTAGCGGCGAGCGACGCGGTCGAACACGGCGCGCACCAGCGCCGGCTTCTCGTCCGGTTCGACGTCCTGGAACCCGAAGGTGGCGCTCATGGCGCGCGTCTTAAGCCGGAACCGGCGCCGGCGCCATCGGCCGCGCCGGGCAGGCGAGCGACGGCAAGCTTGGCCGTTAAGAACGAATGTCCATTCCCAGCCGCGCCGCTTCCACTCTATGCAAGGCGCGATGCCGGAGCTCCCCGAAGTCGAGACCGTCCGCCGCGGGCTGGCGCCCGTGTTGGAAGGCGCGCGGCTGGCCCGGGTCGAAGCGCGGCGGCCCGATTTGCGCTTCCCGCTGCCGCAAGGGTTCGTGCAGCGCTTGACGGGCGCCCGCATCGAGACCCTGGAGCGCCGCGCCAAGTATCTCATGGCCCCGCTCGACCGCGGCGACACCCTGGTGATGCACTTAGGGATGACCGGCCGCTTCGAGATCACTGGCGTCGGCGCGCCCTCGCGGCCTGGCGACTTCGCCCTCGCCGCCCCGCCAGACCCGCGCCACGCCCACGTGGTGTTCGAGACCGAGGCCGGCGCCCTGGTGACGTTCTACGACCCCAGGCGCTTCGGCTACATGGACCTGATCGAGACCACGGCGCTGACCCAGCATCCGTGGTTTGCCGGCCTGGGGCCCGAACCACTGAGCTGCGCCTTCGACGCCGCCTACCTGGCAGGCGCCTTCGCCGGCCGCCGCGCGCCGATCAAGGCGGCGCTGCTCGACCAGCGCATCGTCGCTGGCCTCGGCAACATCTACGTCTGCGAAGCGCTGCACCGGGCAGGCATCGATCCCGAGGCGCAGGCAGGGATGATTTCGAGGCGGCGGCTCACATCGCTGGTGAAGGCTGTGCGCGACGTGCTGGCCGAGGCCATCGAGGCCGGCGGCTCGACGCTGCGAGACTACGCCGGCGCCGACGGGGCGCTGGGCTATTTCCAGCACCGCTTCGCGGTCTATGGCCGCGAGGGCGAGCCGTGCCTGAAGCCCCGCTGCGGCGGGACCGTGCGGCGGATCGTGCAGAGCGGCCGCTCCACCTTCGCCTGCGACCGATGCCAGCGCTGAGCCGCTTCGCCGCGCTGGCCCTGGCGGCGCTGGTGTGCGTGGGCTGGGCCGCGCCGGCGGCCGCGCAGCCGCCGGTCTGGGTGGTGCGCTCGAAGACCACGACGCTGGTGCTGTTCGGCTCGATCCACCTGCTGCCGCCGGGCCTCGACTGGCGGCCGGCCGCCCTCGACGACGCCCTCGCTCATGCGGGCGAGCTCTGGTTCGAGCTGCCGATCGACGCCGTCAGCGACAATCTGGCCGCCCATACCGCTCAGACCCGTGGGTCGTTGCCGCAAGGGCGGCGCCTCGCCGACCTGCTGAGCGCAGACGAGCAGGCCAAGCTGGCGCAGGCCGCCGCGCAGTTGCACTGCGACCCCACCGCGCTCGACCGCATGTGGCCGTGGATGGCCGACTTCACCTTGTCGGTGGCCGAGGACTCCGGCGGCGGCGCCGATGCGTCCAACGGGGTGGAAGAGCAGATTCAGGCGATCACGCCGCTGACGGTGCGGCGCATGGGCTTCGAGAACGCGCGCCAGCAGATCGGCTTCCTGGCCGGCGCGCCGGTGAAGGACCAGATCGCCTCGCTGGACTGGACCCTGCACGAGGTCGACGACGACCCGGCGTCTTACAAGCGCGTGGTGGACGAGTGGATGGCCGGCGACATGACGGCGCTGCAGGCCGATGCGGTCGCGCAGCTGAAGACCATCGCGCCGACGCTCTACGACCGGCTGCTGGTCGACCGCAACCGCCGCTGGGCGGCCACGCTGGCCTCGCGCCTGCGCTATCCGGGCGAGGTGGTGGTGATCGTCGGCGTCGGTCACCTGATCGGGCCCGACGGCTTGCCGGCGTTGCTGCGGGCGCAGGGCTATGAGGTGGACGGGCCTTAGCGCGCGCCGAAAAAGCCGGCGCGCCGCATTGACCCTGACCGGCCCCCCCGCTATACGGCCGCCTCCATTTTTCCGGCGTCCCGCGCAAGGGACGCAGCTTGAGGCCAGAACCCGTCCATGGCGAACAACCCCGGCGCCAAGAAGCAGATCCGCAAAATTGCGCGCCGCACCGAGGTCAACAAGGCGCGCAGATCGCGCGTCCGGACCTTCGTTCGCAAGTTCGAAGAGGCGCTGCAGGCGCACGATCTGAATGCCGCGAAATCGGCATTCATCGAGGCGCAATCCGAGCTTATGCGCGCCGTCGGCAAGGGCGTGATGCACAAGAATACGGGCTCGAGAAAAGTTTCGCGTTTGGCCGCTCAGCTGAAGAAGCTGCAGGCCGCCTAACTTAGGCCCAATTTCCGATTAAAGTGCTGCGGTGACTGCGCTTTTCAGGCGCGGTGCGCGGTGCTGCGACCATTCCGAAGCCTTGCGGAATCGGCCGTTCGCCCCCTAAATTGGCGCGCCAAAACGCCGCCTTGCCAGGGCTTTTCTGAAGCCCTGCTTGACGTTTTTTAAGTCAAGAAATTTTTGATTCGGGGACGGCCGCCGGCGGTCTTTACAACGTCCTTTGGGGGCGTATCGTTGCCCTTCCAAGGCATTCACAGATCACTGACGAATGGGCGGTGGCGACCCCAGGGGCGCTCGCCGAACGGGGACGGTTTGTGCCTGCTGAAAAGACACGTGCGGCGCCCGCTCGCGGGGGCGGCGGCGCCGGCTTCTCGCCTGGAAACAGGCGATGAGCGACTGACTGGGGATCGGGGGCTATGGCGACCAAGGGATTGGCGGAAATGGCGTCAGGGACGCCGGTGGGCGTGGTTTGGGACAAAGTCAGCCAGGCGCTGAAATCCGAGCTGGGCAACGATACCTATGGCTCCTGGCTGGCGCCGGCCTGCCTGCGGCTCGACCCCGCGGGCGTGCTGTGCCTGGTCACGCCAACCGGCATCGCCCGCGACTGGATCCGCCGCTATGCGCTGCGCCGCATCGACGAACTGTGGGCCTCGTTCGACCCTCAGGGCCGCGTGCTGACGCTGACCTCGCGCGTTGAGTTCGAGGCCGCCGGCGGCGACACCCGCGCCATGGATCTGGCCGTGGCCGAGCCGGTCTCCACCGACGTGCCGGCGGTGGCGCCGGTGGGCGCGGCGCGGGCCCAGCGCACGCAGGGCCTGCAAGAGCGCTTCACCTTCGACAGCTTCGTGAAGGGGCCGTCCAACGAGTTCGCTCTGGCGGTGGCCCGGCGGGTGGCGTCGTGGGCCGACGGGCACTTCAATCCGGTGGTCTTCCATGCCGCTTATGGCTTTGGAAAAACGCACCTTCTGAACGCGCTTGCGTGGGAAGCCATGCGCACGGCGCCCGAGAAGAAGGTGGTCTACCTGACCGCCGAGCGGTTCCTGTCGTCGTTCGTGCGGGCGCTGATGGAGCGCAGGGCCGCGGAGTTCAAGGACGAGCTGCGGTCGGCCGATCTGTTGCTGATCGACGACGTGCACTTCATCGGGGGCAAGCAATCCAGCGAGGAAGAGCTCTTCCACACGCTGGCCGCGCTGATGGAGGACGGGCGCCGGGTGGTGTTCTCGGCCGACCGGCCGCCCTCGGCGCTGACCGAGATCGACGCGCGGCTGCGCTCGCACCTCTGCTCGGGTCTGGTCTGCGGCATCGAGCCAGCGGACCGCTCGCTGCGCCTGGATATCCTGAAGCGCAAGGCCGACATCCTCGGCCGCCAGCAGGGCGTCACCGCCCAGCTGCGGCCCGACGTGATGCAGTTCCTGGCCGACCGCTTCACCGACAGCGTGCGCGAGCTGGAAGGCGCGCTGAACACGCTGATGGTGCGCGCCGGCTCGGGGGTCGGCGGCCTGACGCTGGAAGAAACTCAGGCCTTCCTGGGGCCACACCTACGCACCGGCGAGCGGCGGATCACCGTCGACGAGATCCAGAAGGCGACGGCCGAGCATTTCGGCCTGAAACAGTCCGACCTGATCTCCGAGCGGCGCACCCGCGCGGTGGCCCGGCCCCGGCAGGCGGCGATGTGGCTGGCCAAGCAGCTGACCACCCGCTCGCTGCCGGATATCGGCCGGCGTTTCGGCGACCGTGACCACACCACAGTCCTGCACGCCGTGCGCCGCATCGAGGAACTGAAGGCCGGCGATCCTCAGCTGGCGCGAGACCTCGAGACACTGATCCGCAAGCTGCGGCGGTAACTCCCGCCCCTTCATGGGGCGGGACGATCGATGCGAAGCGTCGATCCGGGCGGGGCTGTCCGAGGCGTCAACGAACGCCAGACAACGTTGGCGCGTGTCTCCCGACTTCCCCACCCGAGCGCTTCGCGCTCTGCCCTCCCATGAAGGGGAGGGAGGTCAGGCCCGGAACGGCCGGGGCAGCACCCCATTGACCGAGAAGAAGGCCAGTAGCCGGCGCCAGCCGTCCTGCGCGTCGGCCGCCACGTAGCTGGCGCGATAGTCGGCGTGAAAGCCGTGGCCGGCGTCGGCGTAAGTGATGATGTTGGAGCCGGTCTTGCCGGCCTTGGTCAACGCATCGCGCATCGCCGGCACGGCCTGGCTGAGCGGATCCTTGCCGCCGTAAAGACCGAGCACCGGGCAATGCAGGTCGGCGACGTGGTCGATCGGCCAATCCTTGGTGGGATCGGCCGGCGCGCCGGGGTTGGGCGCCAGCGGGCCGTACCAGGAGACGCCGGCCTTGAAGTCGGGGAAGTTTTCGCAGGCGTCCCAAACGAAGCGGCCGCCCCAGCAGAAGCCGGTGACCGCGCGCTTGTCGGCGTCGACGTAGTCCTGCGCGCCCAGGAACTTCAGGGTGGTTCCGATGTCGCCCAGCACCTGCTGGTCGCTGGCCGCCGCGACGATCTTCATGATCGCGCCGAAGTCGCTGAGCGGCGCCGGGTCGCCGGCACGGTCGAAGAACCCGGGGGCGATGGCGACGTAGCCCAGCTTCGCAAGCCGCCGGCAGATGTCCATGATGTAGGCGTGCAGACCGAAGACCTCGTTGATCACCAGCACCGCCGGGAAGCGTCCGGACGCCTTCGGGCGGGCGATGTAGCCGCGGATCGACTGACCCGCAGTCGGCAGCTGCACCGTCTCGGTTACCAGGCCGGTGTCATCGGTGACGATCGGATCGGCGTTGGCGGCGAGCGCGGCGACCGCGTAGCCAGCGAAGATGCTGAGGCCGAGGCCGCGGCGGGAGAGATGAAAGTCTTCCGGCTGGTTCCCGTCCGGGTGTTTCAGCGTCAGCATGTCGCGTCTCCAAAGCTTCCCGAGAATGGCGCGGGACAATGAGCGGGCCTTGGCGGCGAAGTCAAAGGGGCGCCGCGCGGCGCAGGGTCAGGTTGATACGCCCGCCCCCGGGAACGAGGCGCGAAGAGCCGGCGAGGATGCGATCGACGCCGTGGTAAGCCCGCCGGGCCGGGCCGCCGAGGACGCAGACGTCACCCGATGAGAGCCGCAACTGGCCCGTGGGGTCGGCGCGTTTCAGGCCGCCGAGACGGAAGACGGCGGTGTCGCCCAACGAAACCGAGAGCACGGGAAAACGAAAGTCCGCTTCGTCGTTGTCGCGATGCAAGCCCATCTTGGCGGCGGCGTCATAGCGGTTGACCAGGCAGCAGTCTGCCGGCGTCGCCGCGTCGCAGAGCTCGGCCCAGAGATCGAGGAGCGTCGGCGGGATCGGCGGCCACGGCGCGCCGGTCTGCGGGTGCGTCGGCTGGTAGCGGTAGCCGCCGGCGTCGGTGACCCAGCCCAGCGGCCCCAGATTGGTCATCGCCACACTCATGGGTTTGCCGCCGGGCGTGATTGGCCGATAGAAAGGCGCCGACGCCGTCAGCGCCAGCACGTCATCCGTAAGCTGGCGTTGCAGGTCTGGACCGAGCCGGGCGGGGAGGTATCGGAAGCCATCGATGCTCATCTGGGCGCAAACCTATTGCGCGGCGACGCTTTTCGCCGCGCCTGCCTGGGCGAAAAAGCCCTTGCGGGCCGCCCCCTCGTCCCCATATCGGCTCTCGAAGCGGCGCTATCTTCCAGTCGCGAAGTTGGCGCCGCATGGGCGGCCAGCCCACCTGACAGAGAGACCATTCGAACCGGGAACGATCGCATCCGGCGCTTCACCCTTTGAAGGCCCCCGCGCGCGTTCGCCACTGAAGGAGCGAGACGAGAAGTTCTCATGAGCAAGATTATCGGCATCGACCTGGGCACCACCAACTCGTGCGTGGCCATCATGGACGGCAAACAGCCGAAGGTGATCGAAAACGCCGAGGGCGCGCGCACCACGCCATCCGTGGTCGGCATCCTGGACGACGGCGAGCGCCTGGTCGGCCAGCCCGCCAAGCGCCAGGCGGTCACCAACCCCTCCAACACCTTCTTCGCCATCAAGCGCCTGATCGGGCGCAACTACGGCGATCCGATGGTGGAAAAAGACAAGGGCATGGTGCCCTACGAGATCATCAAGGGCGCCACGGGCGACGCCTGGGTGCGCGCTCACGGCAAGGACTATTCGCCTCAGCAGATCAGCGCCTTCATCCTGCAGAAGCTGAAGCAGGACGCCGAGGCGCACCTGGGCGAGAAGGTTGAGAAGGCGGTCATCACCGTTCCGGCCTACTTCAACGACGCTCAGCGCCAAGCCACCAAGGACGCCGGCAAGATCGCCGGCCTGGAAGTGCTGCGCATCATCAACGAACCGACCGCCGCGGCGCTGGCCTACGGGCTTGAGAAGAACGACGGCAAGAAGATCGCCGTCTACGACCTCGGCGGCGGCACCTTCGACGTATCGATCCTGGAGATCGGCGACGGCGTCTTCGAGGTGAAGGCCACCAACGGCGACACCTTCCTGGGCGGCGAAGACTTCGACCTGCGCCTCGTCGACTACCTGGCCGACGAGTTCAAGAAGGAGCAGGGCGTCGATCTGCGCAAGGACAAGCTGGCGCTGCAGCGCCTGAAGGAAGAGGCCGAGAAGGCCAAGAAGGAGCTGTCCACCGTTCCGCAGTACGAGGTGAACCTGCCTTTCATCTCGATGAACGCGTCGGGTCCCCTGCACCTCAACATCAAGGTCTCGCGCGCCAAGCTCGAAGCCCTGGTGGAAGACCTCATCGTCAAGACCATCGGCCCCTGCGAGCAGGCGCTGAAGGACGCGGGGATGAAGAAGACCGACATCGACGAGGTGGTCCTCGTCGGGGGCATGACCCGCATGCCGAAAGTGGTCGACGCGGTGAAGGAATTTTTCGGCCGCGAGCCCCACAAGGGGGTCAATCCGGACGAAGTGGTGGCGCTGGGCGCGGCCATCCAGGCCGGCGTGCTGCAGGGCGACGTCAAGGACGTGCTGCTGCTGGACGTGACCCCGCTGACCCTCGGCATCGAGACTCTGGGCGGCGTCTTCACCCCGCTGATCGAGCGCAACACCACCATCCCGACCAAAAAGAGCCAGACCTTCTCCACCGCCGACGACAACCAGTCGGCCGTGACCATCCGGGTCTTCCAGGGCGAACGCCCGATGGCGGCGGACAACAAGATCCTCGGCCAGTTCGACCTCGTCGGCATCCCGCCGTCGCCGCGCGGCATGCCGCAGATCGAAGTCACCTTCGACATCGACGCCAACGGCATCGTCAACGTGCAGGCCAAGGACAAGGCCACCGCCAAGGAACAATCGATCCGCATTCAGGCCAACGGCGGTCTCTCCGACGCTGACATCGAGCAGATGGTGAAGGACGCGGCCAGCCACGCCGAGGACGACAAGAAGCGCAAAGAGCTGGTCGAGGCCAAGAACCACGCCGACTCGCTGATCCACACCGCCGAGAAGGCGCTGGCCGAGCACGGCGAGGCCGTCGGACCCGACGAGAAGACCGCCATCGAGACAGCAGTGGCGGAGCTGAAGTCGGCGCTGGAAGGCGAGGACGTCGCGGCCATTCAGGCCAAGACCCAGACGCTGATGCAGGCCTCGATGAAGCTCGGCGAGGCCATGTACAAGGCCTCCGGCGCGGCTGGCGGCGACGCCGACGGCGGCGAGAGCGCGGACGAAGGTGTCGTCGACGCCGAGTTCGAGGAAGTCTCCGACGATCAGAAGTCGGCGTAAGCCGGGATCGTCAGGGTGCGTGGCGACTTGTCCCATGGCGCGAAGGCCGGCGTTGGCGACAATGCCGACAACGTTGGGGAACGTCGCCGCCGCCTTCCAAGGCAAAGGCGCCCGCTCCGCGCAGCAAGGCTTGCGGCGGAGCGGGCGATCTCCCACTTCCATACCTTCAGTATGAAACGCCAGGGCGGCTGACGCTTCATGATGCGCGATTATTACGAAGTTCTCGGGGTGGACCGCGGCGCAGACGACGCCGGTCTGAAGAGCGCGTTCCGCAAGCTGGCGATGGAACACCATCCCGACCGCAACAACGGTTGCGAGGAAGCCGCCGGCCGCTTCAAGGAAATCAACGAAGCCTATTCGGTGCTGTCCGACCGGCAGAAGCGCGCCGCTTACGACCGCTTCGGCCATGCCGGGGTGAACGGCGGCCAGGGCGCCGGCTTTGCCGACGTGCACGACATCTTCAACGAGATGTTCGGCGACATTTTCGGCCGTGGCGGCCAGCGCCGGCCCAACGGCCCGACGCGCGGCGGCGACCTGCGCTACGACCTGGAGATCAGCCTGGAGCAGGCTTACGCCGGCGCCACGGTGCAGCTGAAAGTGCCCGCCGCGCTGACTTGCGACGACTGCACCGGGTCGGGCTGCGCCCCCGGGTCCAATCCCACCGCCTGCAATGGCTGCAACGGCCTTGGCCGCGTGCGCGCCACGCAAGGCTTCTTCACCATCGAACGCACCTGTCCCCGCTGCGGCGGCGGCGGGCGACTCGTGCTCGACCCATGCAAGACGTGCCAGGGGCGCGGCCAGGTGCGGCGCGAGCGCTTGCTGGAGGTCGCCATACCGCCGGGCGTCGATGATGGCGCGCAGATCCGGCTGGCCGGCGAAGGCGACGGCGGCCAGCGGGGCGGCCCCCGCGGCGATCTCTACATCTTCCTGTCGGTCACCCCGCACGAGCTGTTCGAGCGCGATGGGCTGGACTTGCTCTGCTCGGTGCCGGTGCCGATGTCGGTCGCGGCGCTCGGCGGCGATGTCGAAGCGCCCTGCCTGCTCGGCGGCGAGAACTGCGACGGAAACTGCAAGATCGAGGTCAAGGTGCCGGAAGGCGCTCAGACCGGCCGCACCGTGCGCCTGAAAGGCCGCGGCATGCCCTCGCTGCGCTCGCGCGAACGCGGCGACCTGGTGGTGGAGCTGTTCATCGAGACGCCGACCAAGCTCACCGCGCGCCAGAAAGAGCTGATGCGCGAATTCGCCGGCCTCTGCGGCGAGCAGCAGCACCCGCGCACCGCGACCTTCTTCTCCAAGGCCGGCCGCTTCTGGGACAAGGTCACCAAAGGCGACTGCTAGCCTCCCTTCCCCCCTCCCTCCCCTTCATGGGGAGGGCAGACCGCGGAGCGGTCGGGTGGGGATGTCCGGGGACAGCCTCGCCGCCATCTGAGTTCCCCACCCGGCCGTCGCTGCGCGACGTCCTGCCCTCCCCATGATGGGGAGGGAGGGATCAGCGGATCAGCGTCTCAATGTCCTTCCAGCGGTAGGCTGTCTCGGTCAGGCCCTCGCCCCAGCCGTGAGAGGCGACTTCGGCGAAGGCTTCGCCGCCCAGGCGCTCGTAAAAGGCGCGGGCGCGGTCGTTGCCGGTGAGCACGAACAACATCAGGGACTTCGCGCCCTCCGCCGCCAGCACCCGCGCGGCGCTTTTCAAGAGCGCGCGGCCGACGCCGGCGCGCTGCGCTTCGCGCAGCACGTAGAGGGTGTGCACCTCGGCGTCCGCCGCGCGGGCGTCGCCTTTCAGCAGACTGCCGGAGGCGTAGCCCACCGCGCCGTCCATGCCTTCGGCCACCAGTGTCACCTGGCCAGGCTTGGCCCGCGTCAGCTCCTGGCGGAAGCGGCGCGCGTGCAGCTTGGGGCTCATGCGCAGCAGGTAGGCCTGCGGCAGCAGGCCCGGGTAGGTCTGTCGCCACGAGCGCACGTGCACCTCGCCAAGGGCGTCGGCGTCGCCAGGTCCGGCCGGTGAAATGGCGTAGTCGAGCAGTCTCTCCACAAGTGAAAGGTGGGCGTCCCCGCTCCATCGTCAAGCCACGCTTGGGGCGCCGCGCGCCAGCCGCTAGCGTCGGCGCATGAACGCGGCGATTCCCTTCAGTGATGCCGAGCGCCACGCCACCCCCGAGGCGACCGGCGCCTCGCCGGTGATGGCGCAGTTCTTCGACGCCAAGGCGCGCCAGCCGGACGCGTTGATCTTCTTCCGCATGGGCGACTTCTACGAGCTGTTCTTCGAGGACGCGGCCCGCGCCTCCGCCGCCATCGGCATCACGCTGACGCACCGCGGCACGCACGCCGGCGCGCCGATCCCGATGGCTGGCGTGCCGGCGCATGCGGCCGAAGCTTACCTCGCCAAGCTGATCCGCGCCGGCTTCAAGGTGGCGGTCTGCGAGCAGATGGAAGACCCGGTGGAAGCCCGAAAGCGCGGCGGCAAGTCGGTGGTGCGGCGCGAACTGGTACGGGTGGTGACGCCAGGCACGCTGACCGAGGACGGCCTGCTGGATGCGCGCGGCGCCAACCGGCTGGCGGCCATCGCGGTGCGCGCCGGGCAGGCGGCGGTGGCCTCTGTGGAGCTGTCCACGGGCGAGGTCGAATGCCTGGCCATGGGGCGTGAGGCGCTGGGCGCGGCGCTGGCTTCGCTGGGACCTTCAGAGATACTGGTCCCGGACCGTCTGTTTGCCGAGCCGGCGGTGAGCGCGGCGCTGAAAGCGGCGGGCGGCCTCAGCCAGCCGATGCCGCAGGCGCTGGCCGAGCCGGCGGCCTCCGAGGCGCGGCTGAAGCGGCTCTACGGCGTCGACACCCTGGACGGCTTCGGCGCGCTGAGCGGCGCCGAGATCGCCGCGCTGGGGCTGATCGCGGCCCACCTGGAGACCACGCAAGGCGGGCGGCTGCCGGCGCTCACCGCGCCGCGGCGGGCGGGCGAGGCGGACATCATGGCCATCGATCCGGCCACCCGCGCCAGCCTGGAGATCGAACGCGCCACCGGCGGCGGCCGCGACGGCTCGCTGCTGGCCGCCATCGACCGGACAATCACAGCGCCGGGCGCGCGGCTGCTGGCGGCCAGGCTGGCGCGGCCGCTGATGGCGCCGGAAGCCATCGATGCGCGGCTGGATGCGGTGGAGTGGTTCGCGCAGCGGCGGAGCTTGCGCCAGCGGCTGCGCGCGTCGCTGAAGCGCGCCGGCGACATGGCCCGGGCGCTGTCGCGGCTGGCGCTGGGGCGCGGCGGACCGCGCGACCTCGCGGCCATCCAAGGCGCGCTGGCGGTGGGCGGCGAGCTGGCGGACCTGATCGGCGCCGAGCCGGTGGGCTTGTCGCCGGCGCCGGCCGAGATCGCCGCGGCGCTCGCCGCGCTGACGCCCAGCCTCGAACTCGCCGCGATCGTTGACACGTTGGCGCGCGGTCTGGCGGAGGACCTGCCGCTAATGGCCCGCGACGGCGGCTTCGTCGCGGCCGGCGCGCGGCCGGAGCTGGACGAGGCGCGGGGGCTGCAAGGCGACAGCCGCCAGGTGATCGCGGCGCTGGAGGCGCGCCTGCAGGCCGAGAGCGGCGCGCCGCTGAAGGTGCGCCACAACGCCGTGTTGGGCTATTTCCTCGAGACCAGCGCCGCCCGGGCGGAGCCGCTGCTGAAGCCGCCGCTCTCGGCCATCTTCATTCACCGCCAGACCATGGCCAACCAGGTGCGCTTCACCACCGTGGAGCTGGCCGACCTCGACGCGCGCATCGCGCACGCCGCCGAGCGGGCGCTGGCCATCGAGCTGGAGACGTTCGAGAGCTGGCGCACGGCCGCGGTGGCGCTGGCCGCGCCCATCCAGGCCGCCGCCGAGGCGCTGGCGGCGCTGGACGTGGTCGCCGCGCTGGCCGAGTGGGCCGAAGAAACTGGCGCCAGCCGCCCGCGCGTCGACCGCTCCCTGGCGTTCGAGGCTATGTCGGCGCGTCATCCGGTGGTGGAAGCGGCGGTCAAGCGGGCCGGCGATCCTTTCACGCCCAACGACTGCCGCCTCGACGCGGCGGGCGACGCTGGGCCACGGCTCGCCATCGTCACCGGCCCCAACATGGCCGGCAAGTCGACGTTCCTGCGCCAGAACGCGCTGCTGGCGATCCTGGCGCAAGCCGGTTGCTTCGTTCCCGCCGCGTCCCTGCGCCTGGGCGTGGTGGACCGCCTGTTCAGCCGCGTTGGCGCGGGCGACGACCTGGCGCGGGGACGCTCCACCTTCATGGCCGAGATGGTCGAGACCGCCGCCATCCTCACCCAGGCGACGCCGCGCTCGCTGGTGATCCTGGACGAGATCGGCCGCGGCACCGCCACTTACGATGGCCTCGCCATCGCCTGGGCTTGCGCCGAGGCGCTGCACGACGTGAACCGCTGCCGCGCGCTCTTCGCCACTCACTACCACGAGCTGGCGACGCTGGAGGGCCGTCTGGCGCACGTCGCCAACCTGTCGCTGAAGGCCAAGGAGTGGAACGGCGACCTGGTGTTCCTGCATGAGGCGGGCCCGGGGCCGGCCGATCGCTCGTACGGGGTGCAGGTGGCCAAGCTGGCCGGGGTGCCAGGGGCGGTGGTGGCTCGCGCCCGCCAGGTGCTGGATCGGCTGGAGAGCGAGGCGGTGGCGCACGAGGATCTGGCGCAGCTGCCGCTGTTCGCCGCCGTGCAGGAGCGCGCCGCGCCGTCGCCAGCGGCGCCCAGCGCCGTGGAGCAGGGCCTGGCGGCGCTCGATCTTGACGGCATGAGCCCACGCGAGGCCATGAACGCGCTCTATCGGCTGAAGGGCCTGCTGCCATGACCACGCTGATCCTCGTGCGCCACGCGCAGAGTACGCCGACGCCGGACGCGCCGGAGCGCGACTGGCCGCTGTCCGAGCGCGGTCGTCAGCAGGCGCTGAGCCTGGCCCCGGTGCTGGCTGAGCTGGGCGTCGACGTGCTGGCTTCCAGCCCCTACCAGCGCGCGATCGACACGCTGGCCCCCTACGCAGCGCAGGCAGGGCTCGACACCGCGGTCCATGAAGACCTGGGCGAACGGCGGCTGGGTGGCTGGATCGAGAGTGTCGAGGCCGTCGACGCCGCCATCGCCCGCATGCACGCCGACCCGGACTATTGCCTCGATGGCGGCGAGACCGGCCGCGCCTGTACGGCGCGCTTCGGCGCGGCGCTGCAGAGCGTGCTTGCGGCGCATCCGGGCCGCACCATCGCGGTCGGCTCGCACGGCGGGGTGATCGGTCATCTGCTGGGCGCGACGGTCGGTTACGACGCGCTGCCACCGGCGTTCTGGCGCTCGATCCGCAATCCGCACCTGTTCGTCTTCGACGCGTCCGACGGGCTCACCTGGCGCGCCGAGCGCACGCTCGACGGGCAGGCCGGCGTTCGCGCCTGACCCGGACATTTTGACGCGCACGAAAATTTAAGCTGCGTGCGTGAAAATTCTCGCCAAGAGGGTAGGGGCGGGAACTCAGGATATGGCGACGAAGCAGCGGCCAGGCGCGGAACGCGCACGGCTGCAAGCCATCCGTTCGGTGGACCTGGACGAAGCGCGGCCGGCGTTCGTGCGCATCTCGCGCACCGCCCAGCGCCTGACCGGGGCGCCGTTCGTCCACGTCAGTCTGGTCTGTTCGGACGACATCTGGATCGCCGGCGTCTCTGCCTTCGTGTTGCCGCCAGTGACGCGCGCCGACTCCTTCGTGCAGCACGCGCTGGCCAGCGACGAGGTGATGTGGGTCGAGGACCTGAGCCAGGATCCGCGGTTCGAGAACAACCCGTTCGTGAAGGGCGCGGCGCGGCTGCGCTTCTACGCTGGAGCGCCCATCGTGCTGCCGGGCGGCGGCGGACGCATCGGCGCCCTCTCGGTGATCGACCTGGAACCGCGTCCGTTCGATCCGGAACTCGTCGCGGCGCTGCAGGACCTCGCCGAACTGGTGGCGATGGAGTGCGACCGGCTGAAAGCCATGAAGGCGCTGGCGCATCGCGAGAGCGAAGTGCGCTCGGCCAACAAGGTGCTCGAAGGCCTCATCGACAATGCGCCGGTGGCGCTGGTCATGACCGACCGGCGCCTGCGCGTGCGCCAGATCAGCCAGCGCTTTCGCGCCGAACTTGGCGCGGGCGAACGCGACCTCACCGGCGCATCGATCTGGGAGGTGTTTCCAGGCTCGGAGGCCCGCTTCGGGCCGGCGCTGGAACGAGCGCTAAGCGGCCACGCGCTGCACTCCAACCGCGCCCAGGTGCTGCTGCCGGACGGCCGGGAAAGCTGGATCAGGGTCGAGATCACGCCCTGGCGCGACGCCCGGGGCCGCATCGCTGGCCTTCTGATCATGGCTCACGACATCACCGACATGGTCGAGGCGCTCGACCAGGCGGCGCGCTCGGAGCAATCGCTGAAGCTGGCGCTGGAGATCGGCGAGCTGACCATGTGGGAGCTCGACCACCGCGATCGCCGCGCCAAGGGCGCCGGGCGGGTGGTGACCGAGTCGTACGAGCGCCGCCCGCTCGACTACGACGACATGTCCCGCGACATCTGGAACGGCGTGCATCCCGGCGACAGGCCGAAGGCGGTCGCCGCCTGGGAACGCTACGAGCGTTTGGGCGAGCCTTTTCGCGAAGAGTTCCGGATGATGCAGCACAACGGTCCGCACTTCTGGGTGCAGGCCGCCTCGGAGATCATCTACGACCAGTATGGCCAGCCGGAACGGACGGTGGGCGTGCTGCGCAACATCGACAACCAGCGCCGCTCCGAGCAGGCGCTCGGCAAGGCGCTGGAGGCGGCCGAGTCCGCCAACCGGGCCAAGAGCGAGTTCCTCGCCAACATGAGCCACGAAATCCGCACGCCGCTGAACGGGGTGATGGGGGTGGCCAGCGCGCTCGCCCGCACCGGTCTCGACGGCAGCCAGCGCGAGATGATCGGGCTGATCGAAAGCTCCGCGCGGACGCTGGAGAGCCTGCTCTCCGACGTGCTCGACCTGGCGCGGGTGGAGAGCGGGCGCATGAGCCTGGCCTGTGAGCCGTTCGAGCTGACGCGCTGCGTGAGCGACGTGGCCGCCCTGTTCCAGCCCAGCGCCGAGGACAAGGGCCTGAAGCTGGTGGTGGACCCGGCGCCGGAGATCGAGGGCACGTTCCTGGGCGACGCCCCGCGCATCCGCCAGATCATCTCCAATCTGGTCTCCAACGCAGTGAAGTTCACCGGCTCCGGCGAGGTGCGAATCTGCGCCAGGGCGCTGCGCACGCCCGAGGGCGTCGAGGCTCGCATCAGCGTCAGCGACACCGGCATCGGTTTTGACGACGAGGTCAAAGCCCGCCTCTTCGGCCGCTTCGAGCAGGCCGACGGCTCCATCACTCGCCGCTATGGCGGCACCGGCCTGGGCCTGGCCATCTCCCGCTCGCTGGCCGAACAGATGGGCGGCGGGCTCGACGCTGTCGCCATGCCCGGCGATGGCGCTGTATTTACCCTGACCTTGTCGCTGCCGCGCGCCGAGACGCCGCTGTCGGCGACCGCACGCAACGACGCGTACGCCGATGATGCGGACGTGGAGCGGCCGCCGATGAAGGTGCTGCTGGCCGAGGACCACCCCACCAACCGCCGCGTGGTCGAGCTGATGCTGGGCGCGCTGGACGTCGAGCTCACCTGCGTCGAGGACGGCGCGCAGGCGGTGGACGCTTGGGAGCGGGGGAACTTCGACCTGGTGCTCATGGATATGCAGATGCCAGTGATGGACGGCCTCACCGCCGTGCGCGAAATCCGAGCTCGTGAGGCCGCCGCTGGCCGCCCGCGTACGCAGATCCACGCGCTCACCGCCAACGCCATGCCCGAGCACGCGAGAGCCTCTCGCGATGCCGGCGCCGACGATCACCTGACCAAGCCGTTCAGCGCCGAGCAGCTGTTCGCGGCGCTGGAGCGGGCGGCCAGCGCGACGGCGCAGGAAACACCGCCTCAGCGCCTCGCCAGCTAGTCTGAAGGGCCGGTTAACCTAACGGGCGTAGGCCAGAGGTCTTCGCCCACAGCGAGCGTGTCACGTGCGACCGCCCCTCATCTCCCGCATCGTCCGCGATGTCCGCGCCAACGTCGCCATCACCTTCGCGCTGGTGGGCGTGATCCTGATCCTGATCGTGTTCATGGCGGTGGATCTCTCCAACGCCTTCTTCACCAAGAGCGCGCTGCAGGACGCCACCGACGCCGCCGCGCTGGCCGTGGCGACCGAGGTGGCCAAGAACCCCACCGAGTCGGAAGCGCAGCTGAAGAGCGTCGCGCAGGGCATGCTGGCGGCCGACTTCCGGCAAGGAGCCGGCATCGCCGCGTTCCACGTCTGCGCGCCCAGCCAGAGCGACTGCGCCGGCATGCACGGTCAGACCTTGCCCAACAACTCGGTGCAGCTGGCCACCACCGGCAGCGCGCCCTGCATGCTGTTCGGCCTTTCTTCGCTCTGCAGCGGGCGCGCGGCGCTGATCCCGGTGGATGCGACCACCACCACGACGATCAACTTCGGCGTCACCATGCAGATCAACATCGCCATGGACACGTCGGCCTCGATGATCGTCGGCGCGACCCCGACCGACGTGACCACCATCGCCAACTGGGTGACCGCCAACTGGGCTTCAGTGAAACCCGGCGATCCGCCGCCCTTCGGCAGCCCGGCCGGCTCTGCCGACAATCCGCCTTGCGCTTTCGCTTGCCACGACGTCGGCGGCTCGACCCAGGCCTCGGACGTCGCTCAGGGCCTCACCAACGCCCATGCGGCCGGCGCCACAACCCGCTTCGATGTGATGACCAGCGCCGCTCAGACCCTGATCAACCACGTGCAGAGCGAGATCCAGCCCGGCCGCGTGCCAGCCAACCAGGTCGAGTTCAACATCCTGGGTTTCGACACCAGCCTGCGCCAGTACGGCGCCGCCAACACCGACTTCGCCGGCGCCCTCACCGCCATCGGCCAGGTCTCCCCCGGTCTCGACACCTGGATGGCCACCGACATGGGCCAGCTGATCAGCCAGCTGGGAAACAACGGCAACGGCTCGTCCGCCGCCTCGCCAACCAAGTTCCTGATCATCGTCACCGACGGCCTGCAGTCCGACCGCTCGAACAACTGGTCGTGCAGCAACTGGGCGACCGATCCGGCCTGGAACTACAACACCTGCTACGGCGGCTATGCGACCACCATCAGCGCCGCCCAATGCGCCCAGCTGCAGGCCAACGGCATCGTGGTGGCGGTGCTGGAGACGCCCTACGTGCCGCTCACCGGCCAGGACCCGGACGTCGCGCCGTACGAGAAGACCGTCCGCCACGTGATCTTCCCGGGCGGACCCAACACCCCGAGCACGGTCAGCACCGCGCTGCAGGCCTGCGCCACCACCGGCTACTACTTCCAGGCCACCAGTTCGGCCCAGATCGCGGCCGGGTTCACCACCCTCACCGACAAGTTCATCGGCCAGACGACCCGCATTTCGAGCTGATTTGTCGCGGCTGAAGCACAAATGGCCGCAATGCGGCGAGCAGATGAACGGTGGTTGAATACAGCCCTCAGCTTCGACTCAGCTGAGCTGGCGCAAGCTCTGTCGCATGGGCCCTCCCAGGCCTGCGACAACTGAAGGACAAGTATCATGCGTCTCGATTGGGTCTTGCTGGACGACCGGGCTCAGGCCTCGGTACAGGTCGGCGACCTCGTGAGCGTCGAGGCCGGCGGCGCGCCCACCTGGCGGGTGCTGCGTCTCGCCGACGGCCGCGCCTGGCTGCGCGACGCTCAGACCGGCATGGACAGCGTCGCCCCCCTCAGCCAGTTCCACTGGAAAGCCAGCGTCTTCGAGGCGTGAGCGCTCCGGCCCGACGACCCCTCACCTCACCTCTCCCCGCTTTGCGGGGAGAGGGCTACGGACAGGTGAGCGGCTGCTTCAACATCCCCTCCGCAACCTCGCTCTCTCAGTAGCCCTCGCCCCGCGTCAGCGGGGAGAGGTGAGGTGAGGGGTCTTGGGGGACAGAGACCTACCCCAGGCACCCAGCCCCGCCATCCCGGCTCACGGTCCCTTCGCCGGCGTCGACGCGGGCGGAGCGGCGGCGGACGTAGGCGCTGGGGTCCACCGCCTGCCACTTCAGCGGGCTGGGCAGGATGGCGATCAGGCGGGCCGCCTGCGCCGGGCTCACCGCCGCGGCGCTGACGTGGAAATAGTGCTGCGCGGCGGCTTCCACGCCATAGACCCCAGGGCCCATCTCCACCGTGTTGAGATAGACCTCCATGATGCGTGGCTTGCCCCAGATCGCCTCGATCAGCACGGTGAAATAGGCCTCGAAGCCTTTGCGCACCCATGAACGGTCCGGCCACAGGAACACGTTCTTGGCCGTCTGCTGGCTGATGGTGGAGCCGCCGCGCAAGCGCGCGTTCGACTTCGCGTCGTGCTTCAGCGCTTTCTGGATGGCGACGAAGTCGAAGCCGTGGTGGGTGCAGAAGCGCGCGTCCTCTGAAGCGATGGCGGCTCTCGGCAGATCCGGCGACATCCGCCGCAGCGGTATCCAGCGGTGATCCAGCCCCTGGCCCTGGATCATGCGCTCGATCATCAGGATGGTGACCGGCGGCGGGACCACCTTGTAGATCGCGGCGGCGACGATCGGTCCAACGATCAGCACCAGCAGGATCGCGCCCAGCGTCTCGCCGACGATCCGGCCCCAGCGCCTGCGGGGCCGGGCTGGCTTGCCCGCCATGTCCTGCTCCTCCGCCGACGCTCGCCAGCGTGGATTTTAGACCACGATTCCCCCACGTCGCGGTTTCGCCTGCGAATAGGCTGGTCTAGCGGTGATCCGTCGCGCCGCTGACTGGGGGGTTGAGAGATGGATGTCGCCGAGGCCGTTCGCCGCCGCTTCTCGGTGCGCGCCTTCAAGCCCGACCCGGTGCCAGGCGAAGTGGTCCGCGCCGTCATCGAGCAGGCCGCCCGCGCGCCGTCCGGCGGCAATCTGCAGCCGTGGCGGGTCTATGCCCTGGCCGGCTCGGCCCTCGCCGACTTCAAAGCAAAAGTGGCGACGACGCCGATGGAAGCGCCGGAATACGAGGTCTATCCGGAGAGCCTCTGGGAGCCTTTCCGCACCCGCAGATTCGTCTGCGGCGAGGACCTCTATGCGTCCATCGACATCCCGCGCGACGACCGACCGTCGAGGTTCCGTCAACTGGCGCGCAACACGCTCTTTTTCGACGCGCCGGTCGGCCTGTTCTTCTGCCTCGACCGCAAGCTGGGGCCGCCGCAATGGTCGGACCTGGGCATGTACATGCAGACGCTGATGCTGCTGGCGGTGGAACAGGGCCTCGGAACCTGCGCTCAGGAGTACTGGGCGCGCTACCCGAAGACGGTGGCGGCATACGTCGGCTTGCCCGACGACCACATGGTCTTCTCCGGCATGGCGCTGGGCTATGTGGACGAGGCCGCGCCGATCAACGGCTGGCGAACCCGCCGCGACCCGCCGGAGGTATGGGCGGAGCTGAAAGGGTTCGAGCCATGAGCGCCGAAGCGGTTCTGGTCATCGACCTGCAGACCGGCATGCTGGACGGCGTCGCCGAGCCGCCGCTGCACGACGCTGACGCGTTGGTCGCGCGTGTGAAGGACGTCGTCGCCTGGGCGCGGCGCACCGGCCGCCCGGTGGCTTTCATCCGGCATGACGGGCCGGAGGGTGACGGCCTGGCGCCCGGCGCGCCGGGTTGGCCCGTGTGGCCGGCGTTGGGGCAGGCGGCGGACGAGCCGACGTTCTCCAAGAGCGTCGGCGATGCGTTCAGCAACCCCGAACTCAGCGCCTGGCTTGCCGGCGCCGGCGCGAACACCGTGATCCTGACCGGCGCTCAGACCGACATGTGCGTGGCGGCCACCGTTGGCGGCGCGCTGGCGCAAGGCCTGGCGGTGACGGTGGTCGGCGACGCCCACAGCACCGTCTCCTGGACCGAGGAAACCGTCCCCCAGATCATCGCCCGCCACAACCACGACTTCGCCGCCAAGGGCGCAGCGGTGATGAGCGCCGGCGACCTGGTCTCAGCCTAGCCCCCAATCCCGCTCATCCCGACGCAGGTCGGGACCCAGGCAGGAAGACGTTGCGAGGGCGAGGGTCTGAAGAGGTGACACGAAGACCACAAAGCTAGCGAAGGACACGAAGGCGCGCTTCGCGCGCGGCAAATCACCAACGGTCCCGGGGACTAGCCGTCGCGCCCAAGCGCGACCTTCGTGTGCTTCGTGCCCCCTTCGTGCCCTTCGTGTGACCTTCTTCCAACGCCTGCCTGGGTCCCGGCGTTCGCCGGGATGAGCGGGATTGTGAGGGGAAGGGGAGAGCGTCAGAGCCCCTCCGGGATCTCCAGCACGCCGGCGCCGCCGTCTTCGTCGCCCCAGGCGATCTTGCGGCCCGCGAGGGCCAGGGCGGTGATCGGGGGGCCGCGCTCGGCCTTGAGGTCGTGGCGCTGGCCGGAGCGGACGTTGGCGGCCCAGACGCGGCCGTCGTCGAGGCCGGCGGCGAGCAGTGGCCCTGCGGGCTCGGCGACCACGCGCGTCACCACGGCGGCATCCTCGAAGCCGATCTCCATGGCCGACTTGCCCATCGGCCCATCCGCGCCGGCGAACGGCCACACCACCACGCCCTGCGCGCCGGAGGTGGCCAGCATCTTGCCGCCGTCAAGGAAAGCCAGGCTCTTCACCTTGCTGGGATAGCCGCCCATGCGCAGGTCTTTGGAGTCGGCCAGGCGCCAGCCATGCAGCGAGTTCTCCTGCATCGCCGACATCAGGAAGCGGCTGTCCGGGCTCAAGCGCACGGCGATGTGCGAGCCGGCCCATTTCAGCATCAAGGGCTGCTGGTCGGCGATGCGCGCGTACCAGAGCGCCGCGCCGCCGTATGTGGCAGCCGCCAGGCGCCGGCCGCGCGCGTCGAAAGCAAGGTCCGCCACGGAGCGCTCATGGGCGAAGACGCGCTCGAACGTCGCGTCGGCGAGGTCGATCACCCGCGCTTCGCGAGCAACGGCGTAGGCGATCAGGCTGGAGCCGGGCGACACCGCCAGGCTCTCGACCCAGCGTCCCTTCACGGCGGCCAGTTCGGTGACGCCGTCAGGCCGCGACCAGACCAGGCGCCCGTCGTCGCCCCCGGTGATGACGCCGGCCGCCGTCGGATGCCGCGCCGCCGCCAGCACCGCGCCGCCATGCGCGCTCTGCGCCGCGCCGCCGGCCCAGCGTACCTGTCCGTCGCCCAGCGCGAAGGCCGCCTCGCCGTTCGCATCGAAGAGCGCCGCCGTCACATAGGCGTCGAAGTCCCAGGTCATGGGGCGGGCCATAGCGCACCCGCCGCCCGCTTAGCCAGCGCTGGGGAATCCGAGACGCCGCACTTTACATCGGCGAGGTTCCGGGCAATGGGTGCGGCAAATCCGGCCGCGCGCATGGCCGGTGTAGGGAGTGACGTATGGCGGCCAAGGTTGGAAGCGGCGGCAAGAAAGCGAAGTTCGACCTCGGTCAGAACAGCGACATCAACGTGACGCCGTTCGTGGACGTGATGCTGGTGCTGCTGATCATCTTCATGGTGACCGCGCCGCTCGCGACCGTGTCGATCAAGCTCGATCTGCCGCCGGCCAAGGCGCCGAAGAATCCGCAAGACAGCAAGCCGCCGACCTACATCTCGATCGACAACGCGGGCAACCTCTACGTCTCCTACGCCACCGGCCCGCAAAGCACGACGCTGAAGCCGGTTCCCAACCTCGACGGCATCGCGCCGGCGCTAGCCGCTTCGCTGGCGGTACCGAACCCCACCGACCAGCGCGTGTTCATCCGCGCCGACATGCACGTGCACTACCGCCGCTTCATGGACGTCCTGAACCAGCTGCAGACCGACGGCTACTTCAAGATCGGCCTGATCAGCGAAGAAGTGCAGGGCGACAACACCTAATTTCCTCCCCTCCTGGGGAGGAAGACCGCGAAGCGGTCAGGCGGGGAAGTCCGGCGAGGTGCGCTGGCCCGTTGGCGCGATATCAGTTGACGCCACCGACACGCCCGCCCTGCCGACGCTACGCGCCGGCTGTCCCTCCGCTTCAAGGGGAGGGAGCTACGCCGCGCAGGTGTTGAAGCCCACCCGCAGCAGAGCTTCGTCGAGGTTGCGGCCGATGAAGACCATGCGGCTGGAGCGGTCCTCGCCTTCGCGCCAGGGGCGCTGGTAGTCGCCTTCCAGGATCATGTGCACGGCCTGGAACACCAGGCGGCGCTCCTCGCCCTTGACGTTGAGGATGCCCTTGGCGCGCAGAATGTCCGGCCCACGCACGGCCAGCAGGTCGTTCAGCCACTGGGTGACTTTCTGCGGGTCCAGCGGCTTGTCCATGCGCAGCGACACGCCCTTGATGTCGTCGTCGTGCACGTGATCGTGGTGGTGATGGTCGTGACCGTGGTGGTCGTGGTCGTCGCAGTCCTCGTCGTGCACGTGGCCAGGCTCGCCGTGGGCGGGATTGAGGAATTCCGGCTCCAGTTCGAGGATGCGGTCCAGATCGAAGCCGCCGCGGCCCAGGATGGCGTCCAGCGGCACGTTGGAGCGCTGGGCGCGATGGATGGGCGCCAGCGGGTTCAGCCGGCGGATGCGCGCCTCGATCAGCTTCAGGTCGCTCTCGTCCACGAGGTCGGTCTTGTTGAGCACGATCTGGTCGGCGAAGGCGATCTGCTCGGCCGCCTCGCGGCTGTCGGAAAGGCGCAGCAGGATGTGCTTGGCGTCGACCACGGTGGTCACCGAGTCGAGCTTGGCCTTCGAGCGCACTTCCTCGTCGACGAAGAAGGTCTGCGCCACCGGGCCGGGGTCGGCCAGCCCCGTGGTCTCGATGACGATGCCGTCGAAGCCGGCCTTGCGCTTCATCAGCCCCTGAACCACGCGGATCAGGTCGCCGCGCACGGTGCAGCAGACGCAGCCGTTGTTCATCTCGAACACTTCCTCGTCCGCGCCCACGACGAGGTCGTTGTCGATCCCGATCTCCCCGAACTCGTTGACGATGACGGCGTACTTCTTGCCGTGCTCCTCCGAGAGGATGCGGTTCAGGAGCGTGGTCTTCCCGGCCCCAAGGTAGCCGGTGAGCACAGTGACGGGCGTCTGGGTCATGGGCCTCATTTAGGGGATCGAGGCTGATAGTTCCAACATGGTGTCTGCTGCGGCGATACCGGAGACGCGGAGGGGCACAATTGGAACACGAAGAGCGCGAAGCTAGCGAAGGGCTGTCCGAGCAGGTTGAGGCTATTGCGCGCCAAGTGGTGGACGCCGGGCTCGCTGTTCACCGCGTGCTCGGACCGGGCCTGTTGGAGTCCGTCTACGAGCACTGCATGGTCTACGAGCTCGGCCAGCGCCGGTTGGCCGTGCGGCGTCAGGTCCCGCTCCCGATCGTCTATAAGGGCGCGGCCCTGGATGCCGGCTACCGCCTGGACATCGTCGTTGGCGAGGCGGTCATCCTTGAGATCAAGTCCGTGGAAACGATGTCGCGCCTCTACGAGGCGCAAGTCCTCACCTACCTGCGGCTTTCACCGTTCCGCCTGGCGTTCCTGATGAACTTCAACGTGCCGCTCTTCAAACAAGGGCTCAAGCGGTACGTGCGATAGCGCCGCGGCCTTCGCTATCTTCGTGCTCTTCGTGTTGAAATGGGACCGACGAACGGCCACTGATATGGACGTTCATCCCGCCGGCTCGGCGTTGACTTAGAAAGAGCGGTCGCTATAACGCCGCCTCCCTCGCCCGCGGGTTCGCTCGCGGGCGTATTCCATTTTGCCAAGTCTGTTGGCGACACTCTCTTGGGACGAAGCGCGATGTACGCGGTGATCAAGACCGGCGGCAAGCAGTACCGGGTTCAGCCCGGCGATGTGCTGGTGGTTGAAAAGCTGGCGGGCGAGCCCGGCGCCAAGGTCGCGTTCGACCAGGTGCTGATGGTGGGCGAAGGCGCGGCGGTCACGGTCGGCGCGCCGGTGGTCGAAGGCGCGAGCGTCGACGCCACCCTGATCGAGACCCGTCGCGGCGAGAAGGTGAAGATCTTCAAGAAAACCCGCCGGCAAGGCTATCGCCGCACCCGGGGCCACCGGCAGACCGAGAGCGTGCTGCGCGTCACTCAGGTGACCGGCGGCGGCCAGAGCGAAAGCTGGGACGGCGAAGTCAACCTGACGCCGCTGGCCGTGCTCAATCTGCGCGCCCGCAACCTGGCTCGTGGGCCAGGCAAGGCGCTGGCGGCTGCCGGCGCCGAAGCCGAGGTCGTCGCCGAGCCGCAAGGCAAGGGCAAGCCGGCGCGAGTGAAGGCCCGCGTGGTCGAAGGCACGGACGCCGCCGAGGCGGTGGCCGCTGAAACCACGACGGAAGCCAAGGCCGCGCCGAAGAAGGCCGCCGCGCCCAAGACGGCGACGAAGAAGGCTCCCACCGCCAAGGACGCCAAGGCCGCCGCGCCGAAGATGTCCAAGGCTCAGGCCAAGGCCCCTGTCCGGCGCAACGCGCCGCGCAGCGGCAAGGGCTAAGACCGGTTCGCGTAGAGACAAAGGAAGGCCCGACCCATGGCCCACAAGAAATCCGGCGGCTCGTCGCGTAACGGCCGCGACTCGGCTGGCCAGCGCCTCGGCGTGAAGAAGTTCGGCGGTGAAGCGGTGCTCGCCGGCAACATTCTCGTGCGCCAGCGCGGCGCCAAGTTCTGGCCGGGCGACAATGTGGGCATGGGCAAGGACCATACCCTCTTCGCCAAGGCCACCGGCCACGTGAAGTTCGTCACCAAGGCCGGCAACCGAACCTACGTGGGCGTGGCCCCGGCCGACGCCGACTAGCGATCCAGCTCACTTCCGCCGGATCGCATCTCAACAGAGAACGATCCGGACGCGTAGACGACCCCAGGCGGGACGTCCGGATCACCGGACCCCGCCTTTTTCGTTTGCGCGAGCAGGCCCATGAACCAGAGCGCCAGAAACCACAGCGTCAGCACGCCCGCTTTCCAGGCGGTGCGCCTTCGGCTGCGCCCCATCGCCCCCGACGACGCCAGCAGGCTTGGCCGCCTCGGCGGTCGCCGGGCCCAGCGTCTTGCTCTCACCGACCCGGCCTTGGCCGCGCCGCCCACTTTCGCGGTGGACCTGCCGGGCGAGGGGGCGGTGGGCGTGATTGCCTTCCAAAGGCGTGGCCGTTTCGGCCCGGATGTCGGCTGCTGGCTGGCCAAGCCGTACCGCGGGCGCGGCTATGCCACCGAGGCGCTGCGGCGGGTGATGCTGTGGGCGCGGGAGGAGTGGGGCGTGCGCTGCGTGCACGGCGGCCACGTGGCGCGCGACAGCGCCAGCGCGGTGGTGCTCTGCCGCGCCGGCTTCCTCTACACCGGCGACGTCTCGGCCGACCGCTGCGGCGCGGCGGTGCGCGAGATGGTGTGGCTGGCCTGAAAGCTCAGGCGGCGAGGCCCAGCGCCTCGGCGTAGCGCCGCACGAGTTCGGCCGGCGCGCCGGCGCCGAACACGACGCGATCCGGCCGCACCAGCACGGCGTCCGCGCCGTGCTTGTCCAGCCACGCGGTGATGGCGATTTGGAAGGGCGCGAGGCGTGGGTCGTCCGCTGGAACGTGGCGCAGGGCGTCGCGCGCACCGTCGGGCGCTGGCCGGACGTCGCGGCCGATGAGCCACGGCCCTTTGCCCAGCACGTCGTCGAGCCGCGCGCCGTCCTCGGCCACCGGCTGCGGGAATAGCTCGCCCGCGCCGGGCGCACCGGCCATCAGCAGGCCCGTGGTGAATGCGGGCGGGGCGGGCAGAGGGGCCTGGCGGCCGGCCGCGCGCTCCGCCAGCAAGCCCGCGTCTCGCACCGCCGCGGCTTCCGGGTCGGCCATGCAGACGACGCGGCCCATGCCGATGGCGCGCTCGATCAGCGCCCGCGTGTGCGGCTCGCGCTCCTGCTGGTAGCTATCGAGCAACGCCGCGCCAGCGCCGCGCCGGACCGCGCCCAGCTTCCAGGCAAGGTTGGCCGCGTCGCGCAGGCCCGAGCACATGCCCTGGCCGGCGAAGGGCGGGGTCTGGTGCGCGGCGTCGCCGGCCAGCAGCACGCGGCCCTCGCGCCAGCGCCGCGCCACCAGCCCGTGGAAGCGGTAGACCGCCTTGCGCTCGATCGGCAGGTCGCCGCAGCCCCAGTCGGCCAGCCGGCCGCGGATGTAGGCGTCGTCCATCACCTCGTCGGGCGTCTCGCCAGGTCGCAGCATGAACTCCCAGCGGTGCCGACCCGGCCCCATCAGCACGCAGGTGGTGGGGCCGGCGGGATCGCAGATCTGCAGGTTGATTTCAGGAACGCGGGCGGGATCGTCGGCGCGGACGTCGATCACCAGCCAGGGCTCGTCGAAGGCGTAGTCGTCGAGGGCGATGCCGCAGGCGCCGCGCACCGCGCTGGACGCGCCATCGCAGCCGACCAGATAGCGCACCCGGACGGTGCGCTGGCCGCCATCCGCCGTCTCCAGCGTCGCGGTGACGCCATCGCTATCCTGCGTGAGGCCCGTCAGGCGCTCGCCTAGCCGCACGTCCGCGCCGCTCGCCGCGCCAAGCCGCGCCCGCAGCGCGTTCTCCAGCCCCGGCTGGTGGAACATGTAGCTGGCGGGCCAGCCGGAGGGGGTGCGGCCGCGCGCCAGGTCGAAGCGCATCAGCACGTCGCCTTTGGCGTTGCGGAACTCATAAGCCGGCGCCGGCTGAGCGTGCGCCAGCACCGCCTCGGCCACGCCCAGCTGTTGGAAGAGCCGCATGATCTCGTGGTCGAAGTGCGCGGCTCTCGGCAGCGGATAGACCGCCGTCTCCCTGTCGATGGCGAGGACGCTCAGGCCCTCGTCGACCAGCAGGGCCGCCAGCGCCGCGCCGACCGGCCCGAGGCCCACCACCAGCACATCGGCGTCGACGCTCACGCTTCGTTTTCCATGGTGTTCTCGATGGCGCCCAGCTGGTCGATCTCGACGCGCACCTTGTCGCCGGCCTTGAGGAACTGGCGCGGGTTCATCGCCGCGCCGACGCCCGCCGGCGTGCCGGTGAAGATCACGTCGCCGGGCTCCAGCCGCATCGCCTGCGACAGCAGTTCCAGCTGCGCCCAGACGTCGAACACCAGATGTTTGGTGTTGGAGTCCTGGCGCTTCTCGCCGTTGACGTAGCAGCGGATGCCGAGCGTGTGCGGGTCAGTCACCTCGTCGGCGGTGGTGATCCAGGGGCCGAAGGGGGCGTGGGTGTCGAACGACTTGCCCAGCACCCACTGGGTGGTGCGGCTCTGCCAGTCGCGCACCGAAACGTCGTTGCCGCAGCAGTAGCCGAACACCGCGGCCGGCGCGGCCTCGCGGCTGATGTGGCGCCCGCCGGCGCCGACGATCGCCACCAGCTCGGCCTCGTAGTCGATGGCGCGCGAAACCTTGGGCACTTCGACCGGCGCGAACGGCCCGTTGGCGCCGCCGACGGCCTTGGAGAACCAGGTCTGGTGCTCCGGTGTCTGCTGGCCGCTTTCGGCGATGTGGTCGGCGTAGTTGAGGCCGATCGCCATGATCTTCCCGGGCCGTGGCACCGGGGCCAGCAGCCGCACGCCGGCGAGCGGCAGCGTCTGGTGGGCCTCATCGACGAGACGGCGCATCTCCGGGCCCACGCGTTCCCAGCGCGCGATCGCGTCGATCATGTCCGCCGCCAGGCCTGGGGCCAGGCGCGACAGCGGCGCGACGCCATCGCCAACCACCGCGCCCAGTTCCGGCCCGTCGCCGGTATCGAAGGTCACCAGCTTCATCGCGCGTCTCCCTAGAAGTCAGCCGGCATCGCCGGACCCCATTGCACGCCCAGGAGCTCGGGCACGCCCACCACGTTGGAGCCATCGGCGGCGGTCAAGAGGTCGCCGTCGGTCCAGTGCTCCAGGGTGTGGCCCCAAGGGTCGCGCCAGTAGTCGAACACCTGGCTGCCCAGCACGTGGCGGCCGACGCCCCAGGCTGGCTTGGCGCCGGCCGCGCCCAGGTGGTTGTGGCCGCGCATCAGGTCGTCGAGATCTTGCACCTCGAAGGCGGCGTGGTTGAAGCCGGGGCCGCGTGGGCTCTGCAACAGGAACAGCGTGTGGTGGTCGGTGGGCGTCTCGCCGCGATCGCAGCGCAGGAAGGCGCCGATGGCCATGTCGGGCCGCGCCTGCACCTCGTCGGAGGTGATGAGGCCGAAGCGGTCCTTCCACCAGGCTTCGGCGTCGCGAAAGTTCGACACGTTGAGGACGCAATGGCCCAGCCGCACGACGTTGGCGGCGCCTTTGGCGATGCGCTTCACGGCGCGCAGGCGCTCATGGCTGCGGGCGTCGTTCCAGGGCGTCTCGCCGGCGATGGACTGAGGCTGGGCCTCGCTCTGGCCAGCGACCGCCTCCACCGTGAAGCCGTTCGGCTCGGTCAGCCGGACGACGAAGCCGCCGCCGGGCGCATCGAGAGGCGTCACCGCCGCTTGCTCATGCTTCGCCAGTCGCTCCAGTTCGGCGAGGCTCGCCAGCCGGACGCCGACAGCGCGGAAGCCAGGCTCGCCGCGTTCGGTGGCGTGCACGAAGGGCGCGGCGCCGAGGCCGCGCATGAACAGCCGCTCGCTGTCGCTCTGCGCGACGCTGAGGCCGAAATCGGCGAGGAAGGCGCGCATGATCTCGAGGTCCGGGGCGCCGAAGCGGACGTACGCGACGTCTTCCGCCAGGGATACGCTCATGCTCTCCTCCCTCATATTTGACCAAATAGTCATATTCTCGCTTGGGAAGTTGCGCAAGCGGCTTTAGGCTATTGGGCGACTCGCAGGAGCCGTTCGTGACCGAACAGTCAGTATTGGAAGCCACGCCCACCTCTCGCCGCGAACGCACGCGCCAGGCGCTGCTGGACGCTGGCCTGGCGCTGCTCGCCGACCGCCCCATCGACGCGCTGGCCATCGATGAGATCGTCCGCGCCGCCGGCGTCGCCAAGGGCAGCTTCTTCAACCACTTCGCCGACAAGGACGCCTTCAGCGCCGCCATCGCCAGCCGCCTGCGCCGCGAGACCGAAGCGGTGGTGGGCGCCGCCAACCGCGGCGTCGAGGATCCCGCTCGCCGGGTCGCACAGGCGGTCTGCGCCTACATCGCCTTCGCCGCGCGAGAGCCGGCGCGGGCCAGCGTGCTGCTGCGGTTGTCGCCCAGCTTGGCGGCTACGGACGCGCCGCTGAACGGCGGCGTGCTCAGCGACGTCTCGGACGGGCTGCGGGCGGGCCGGTTCGCGGTGCCCACGGCGGAGGCCGGCGTGCTGCTGATCCTGGGCGTGGCGCAGATCGCGCTGGCCCGCCTGCTGCGCGAGCCCAGCCAGGCGCTGGCGGCGGCCCTCGGTCAGCAGCTCTGCGCCTTGCTCTTGCGGGGCCTCGGCCTGGCGGCCCCCGAAGCAGATCGCCTCGCCGCGCAAGCCGCCCACGCCGTCATCGACACGCTTGGCTAGCGCTGCGTGCAGCCCAAACGCGGCAGCGCCACAATCGCTTGCCCGGACCACGGCGTTGGCGGATAGGTGAATCTCACTGGTTCTGGGGGTGGGTGTTGACCAAGATTTCGCAGCGGCTCGACCGCGCAAAGCTACTCGGGTTCGAGGCCCCGGGCGCCAGAACCGGTGGCGCAATGGTGGGCGACAAGTTCCGCTCGCAGCGCGGACCGAACCCGCCGCCGCCCCCGCCGAACGCGACGCCCGACTTCGATTAAGGATCGAGCCGCGCCAGCGCTTCGGCGAAGTTGCGCCGGAACGTCCGATAGGCCTCCAGCCGATCTGCTGACGGATGCTCGTCCGTCCCGAACGCCAGGTCAGGGTTGAGGTTGATCTCGTAGGTCTGTGGCCGGCCGCCGACGAGGCCGAAGTTCAACTCGCCATATTCGCAGGCGGCGAGGTCGAAGACCGGACGAAGCGCCGGCCCGAACGGGTTGTCGCGCACGATGCGAAGGTCGTCGGCGTAGAGTTCGGGCGTGGCGATGCCGAGCTTGCCGGTCTTCACGATCCACTGGTCGTCGTGCACGCAGAAGCCGCTGACCAGGCTCTCGCCGATGCGGAACACGGTCAGCCCACGCCAGAGCCCGGGATTGACCGGCTCGCCCGCGAATTCGATCACCAGCATCGCCGAGACCGGGGCGCCGCCGTCCACGGCTGTGTCTATGGCCCGGGCCAGCGCTTCGGACGTCTGGATCAGACCGCTGACCGGCATCGCATGGTCGCCTTCGCAGCGCAGGAACACCGGCCATCGCGCCGGTTGCTGGCCCTCGTCGACCCGGTAAGCGTCGAAGCTGTTGAGACCGGCGCGCCGCAGCGCCCGCAACAGTCCGAAACGGCTCAGATAACGCGCCGGATCGTTCAGCACCCGCGCCCCAGCGTCGCGCAGCCGCCGATAGAGCCTCGCCGCCCCACCCAGGCGCCAGGTCGGCAGCAGGTCGAGGTCGCCGAAGATTATGGCCTCGGTGGCCGCGGGCGGGCTGGCCAAGGCCGCGTCGTAGCTCAGCGTGTGCGGATGAGCCTCCGGACAGAGCTGGGCTACCTCGTCCCAGGCGTAGGTGTGTTCGACGGTGGTGAGCAGGCAGACCATGCTTAGGCGCTGACCGCCTGCGCCAGTTCGCCCATCCAGCTCCAGCGTGGGTCCGGCCCGGCGGGGACGGTGAGCATGGTGTTGGCCACGTAAGCCGCCGCGACGCCGCTCTCGGGGTGGGCGAAGCCGATGCGCCCGCCAGCGCCGGCGTGCCCGAACGAGCCCGGTCCCAGCATCGGCAGCGGCGCCTTGGCGAACTCGAAGCCGAGGCCGTACTCGGTGGGCGGTCCGAGCGGCAGCTTGCCGAGGTCGCCGGCGGGCTGCATGGCGCCGGTGCGCAAGGTGCGCGCGGCCTCGACCGTCTCGGGCTTCAGCAGCCGTACGCCGTCCACCTCGCCGATGATCGCGGCATACATCCGCGCCAGCGAGGCGGCGTCGGCGACGCCGTTGCCGGCCGGCACCTCGGCCATGCGGCCCTCGCGGTTGTTCATGTCCACGATCAGCTGGCCGGTGTGCTTGAACGAGCCCACGACCACTTGCGCCAGCCGCGTGGAGACGTCGATGCCAACCGCCGTCAGCATGGCCTCGATCATCTCGCCGGTGAGCTCCGGCCCGGTGGAGAAATGCGGGGCGACGCGCGGCTCTTCGCTCTCCGGCAGGTTGCCGATCCAGAAATCGAGGCCGAGCGGGCCGGCGATCTCCTCGGCGAACACCTGCGAGACCCGCTTGCCGGTGACGCGGCGCACCACCTCGCCCAGCAGCGAGCCATAGGTGATCGGGTGGTAGTGGCAGGACGCGCCTGGCGTCCACACCGGCGCCATCGCGGCCAGCTGCGGCACGTGGCGCTCGGCATACATCAGGTCGTGCGCCACCAGGCCGTCGGCTGGGTCGATCCCCGGCAGGCCCACGGAATGGCTGAGCAGATGCCAGATGCGGGCGTCGGCCTTGCCGCCGGCGGCGAACTCCGGCCAGTAGTCGGCGACCGGCGCCTCGTAGTCGATGAGGCCGCGCTCGGCCAGGCGATGCACCACCGTCGCCGTCGCGCCCTTGGTGCAGGACATGATGATGGTGATGATGTCCTGGCCGTAGGGCCGGTCATTGATCTTGTCGCGGCCCGCCCAGAGGTCGACCACCTTCTCGCCGTGGCGATAGATGCACAGCTGCCCGCCGCCCTCGTCTGCGCTCTGCGCCGCCGCGAACGCATCGCGCACGCCCTCGAAGCCCCGCGCCGTGTAGCCGCTCGCGTCCATCGCCGTCTCCTTGCCTGCGTCTGCGGTAACACATACGCCGTGGCGTCAGAATTGGCGCATCTGGGAGGCGAGGCTTGGACGAAGTCGCAGAGCTGCACGGGCTGGCCGGTCGCGGGCTCGCGGCAATGTTCGGCGGGGCTGAGTCGTCCGAGGTGTGGCTGACGCGCGCCGGGGTGATGGCGCTGAGCGGCGAAGCGGTCGCCGACCTCAACATGCTGCTGCTCTGCCAGCCGCCGGACGAGGCACGGCGTTTTCTGGAGGAGGCGATGGCGCGGGCCGACGCGCGCGGCCTGCCGTTGGTCGCGCTGATGGCGCCGGCGGTCACCGCCGAGCTGGCGAGCGCCGCGCCGTGGCTCGGCCTCACCGCCGCAGGAACCATGCCGCTGATGGTGCTGCGGGGCGCGCCGACCGCTGGGCCGGCGCCGCCCTGCCGCATCGAGCGGGTGACAACGTCCGAAGCCGGGCGCGCGGCCGGTGAGCTGCTGGCGGCGGCGTTCGACCTGCCGCTCGACGCGGCCATGCGGTCGGCGGGCGCCATAGTGGGCCCCGCGGCGAACGCCGAGCTGTTCGTCGCCTACGAGGGCGAAACGCCCGTGAGCACCGTGACGGTGTCCCGCAGCGGCGACACCGCCGGCATCTGGTCGATGGCCACGCCCCCGAAGCGCCAGGGCAGGGGCCTGGGCCGCGCGCTGCTCACGGGCGTCATCGAGCGCTGCCGTGTTGCGGGCGTCGAGCGGTTCTACCTGTTCGCCACCGCCGCTGGCCGGCCGCTCTACGAACGTCTGGGCTTCGTCGCGATCGCCGACGAGGCCGTGTGGGCGAAGGGCCACTCGACCCAAGCTTCGCAATGACGCGCCCGTTGCGCTGAATCGATGCCGCGGCGGCGGCTTCGCGCTAGTGTTGGCCGATGACGACCTTGCACTACGTCGCCCTGCCTTCGCTGCATGCGCCGCCGCTGACGCTCGCGGGCCGGCTGCGGGTCCCGGAACGCGAGGGCCGGCTGCCCGCGGTCATCCTGCTGCACGGCTCCGCCGGACCCAGCGAGCGGGAAGGCGGCTACGCCGACAGGCTCAACGCCGCCGGCTTCATCACGCTGGAGCTGGACCAGTGGGCGGCGCGGGGCCTGGCCGGCGGGGCCGAAGGCCGGCCGCGCACCGTGCACGCGACGCTGCCCGATCTCTACGGCGCCCGAGGCTGGCTGGCGGCGAATCCGCGCGTCGACGCGGCGCGGATCGGCGTGATTGGCTTTTCGTTCGGCGCGGTGGCGACGATGCTGGCGGCGACGAAGGCGCAGAACGCCCCGTTTCTGGGCGAAGATCGCTTCGCCGCGCTGATGCCGGTCTATCCGATCTGCCACCTCTACAACCGCGTCCGCGGCTTCGACTTCGCCGACCTCGTCGACGCGCCCATGCTGATCGTGACCGGCGCGGCCGATGGCTACGACGACGATGTCGAGGCGGGTCCGAAACTGGTCGCCGCGCTGGCCGACGCCGACCGCGCCAAAGTGCGCTGCGAGGTGATGGCCGACGCGCACCACGGCTTCGACATGCCAGGCGACTCTCGCATCGTCGTCGATCCGGCCGGCCATCGCGGCGCCGGCGGCGAGGTTCGCATGGCCTACAATGCCGCGGCGGCGGAGCGCGCGCACGGTCTCGCCGTGGCGTTCTTCAGCGACGCGCTGGCCTGAGGGAGGAAGACCCGATGTCCGATTTGATCGACGATCTCGGCGCGGCCATCGGCGCGGCCAACGTGCTCACCGGCGAGGCCGCCAAGGAGCGTGGCTACAGCCCCTGGACCCGCGTCGGCCAACCCCGCGCCGTGGTGCGGCCCGCTTCGACAGAAGAAGTGGCGGCGGTGCTGCGGCTGGCCAACGCCGCCGGCGCGCCCGTGGTGCCCTGGGGCGGGCTCACCGGCCTGGTCGACGGGGCCCACGCCGAGGGCGCGATCGCGCTGTCGCTCGACCGGCTCGACCGTATCGAGGCCATCGACGAGGTGGCCGGGACCATGACCGTGCAGGCCGGCTGCAAGCTGGCGGCGGCGGCCGACGCGGTCGAAGCCAAGGGGCTGTTCCTGCCGCTCGATCTCGGCGCCCGCGGCTCGGCCACCATCGGCGGCAACATCTCCACCAACGCCGGCGGTAACCGCGTGGTGCGGTGGGGCATGATGCGCGAGATGGTGCTGGGCCTGGAGGCGGTGCTGGCCGACGGCACTGTGGTCTCCAGCCTCAACAGCCTGATGAAGAACAACACCGGCTATGACCTGAAGCAGCTTTTCATCGGCAGCGAGGGCACGCTGGGCGTGGTGACGCGCGCCGTGCTGCGGCTGCGCACGCATCCGGCCAGCCAGAACACCGCCTTCCTCGCCGTCGACGACTTCGACCAGCTGCCCGCGCTCTTGAAGCGGGTGTCGCGCGGCTTCGGCGGCCAGCTTTCGGCCTTCGAGGTGATCTGGGAGGACTGCTACCAGTTGATGACCTCGCCGCCGGCCAAGGGCCGCCCGCCGGTGCCCTACGGCTATCCCTACTACGTGCTCACCGAGGCGATGGGCGCCGACCAGGCCGAGGACGAGCGCCGCTTCGAGGCCGTGCTCACCGAAGCGCTGGAGGCGGGCGAGGTGGTGGATGCGGTGATCGCCCGCACGGGGGCCGAGCGCGCCGCCATGTGGGCGATCCGCGACGACGTCGGCCAGACCGGCCGCAACGGCCCGATCTTCGCCTTCGACGTCTCGCTGAAGATCGCTGACATGCCCGCCTACATCGACAAGGTCCGCGCCGACCTGGGCGCCCGCTGGGGCGAGGCCGCGCATCTTGTGGTGTTTGGTCACCTCGGCGACGGCAACCTGCACGTCATCGCCGGCGTCGGCGCCCGCGACCCGGAGACACGGCACGCGGTGGAGGAGACGGTCTACGCGCCGCTGAAAGCCATCGGCGGCTCCATCTCCGCCGAACACGGCGTCGGCCTGCAGAAGCGCGCATTCCTGTCGGTCAGCCGCTCCGACACCGAGATCGCCATGATGCGCCGCCTGAAAGCCGCCTTCGACCCGAACGGCGTGCTCAATCCGGGCAAAATCTTCGAGGTCGCTTGATCCTTCACGTCAGCGCACCGGTCTTTGCCAGGCTGGCCGTCGGCTTGGTGGGGATGCCACTCAGCCTGATAGTTCTCCGCCGCGCTCTTAAAGAGCGGGTTCTCACTTGGTATGCGCCTCTCCCCCATGAAATCGACGAACGCACCCGCCCGCAGTTCTTCGCGCTCGGAGCGTGCATCTGGGGGTTATTCGGTCTCGTGTGTGGTTTGGCCGCGCTGACAGCCGTGTGCGAGCTGGAGGGCTGGCTGCCCAGCTGAGTCAGGTGCGACGCGCTGTCGGGGGTGACAGCTGGCCTCGGCGGGCTTATATTCCAGTCTACATCGTCCGTTGGCGCTGGATGGCGCTTACGAGCGGCGGAGCCGAGAGGCTTCGGCCGCTTTTTTGTTGATCGGAAGGCAAGGCTTGCGCGGCAAGACCGCTGAAGACTTGAAGCTCCTGGAGCTGCTGGACCCCGTCGCCGAGGCGGCGGGCTACGCCATCGTGCGGCTGCGCATGATGGGCGTCGACGAACTCCGCACCCTTCAGATCATGGCCGAGCGCCCGGACGGGACCATGCTGGTGGAAGACTGCACCGCGCTGTCGCGGGCGCTCTCCGAGGTGCTGGACGCCGCCGATCCGATCAGCGGCGAATACAGCCTGGAGGTCTCCAGCCCCGGCATCGACCGGCCGCTGACCCGGCTGGAGGATTTTTCGACCTACGAAGGCTACGACGCCCGCATCGAGCTCGACCGGCTGGTGGAGAACCGCAAGCGGTTCAAGGGCGTGCTGGCCGGCGTCGAGGACGGCCAGGTGGCCATCGACCTCGAGGGCGAAGAAGAGACCGCTCTGGTCCCCTTCGTCTGGATCAGCGACGCCAAGCTGGTCATCACCGATCAACTGATGAAACGCGGCGCGCAAGCGCGCGCCCAGCGCCTTGAGCGCGAACAAGAGGAACAGTCCCAATGAGCGTTACCGGCATCTCCGCCAACCGTCAGGAGTTGCTCCAGATCGCCGACGCGGTGGCCCGCGAGAAGGCGATCGAGAAAGAGATCGTCATCGAGGCGATCGAGGAAGCGATCCAGAAAGCCGCCCGCACCCGCTACGGCGCTGAGCACGACATCCGCGTCACCATCGATCCGAAGACCGGCGAGACCACTATCCGCCGCTACGTCACCGTGATCGACGACGAGACCGAAGAGGTCAACGAGTATGCTCAGAAGCGCCTCGCCGACGCGCTGCGCGAGGACAAGGACGCCGTGATCGGCAAGGAATACGTCGAGATCCTGCCGCCGTTCGAGTTTGGCCGGGTGATGACCCAGACCGCCCGCCAGGTGGTCACCGGCAAGGTGCGCGAGGCCGAGCGCGAACGTCAGTACGAAGAGTTCAAGGATCGCGTCGGCGAGATCGTCAACGGCGTCGCCAAGCGCGTCGAATACGGCAACGTCATCGTCGATCTCGGCCGCGGCGAAGGCATCATGCGCCGCGACCAGTCGATCCCGCGCGAGAACTTCCAGGTCGGTGACCGGGTGCGCGGCTACATCTACGACGTGCGCCGCGAGACCAAGGGCCCGCAGATCATGCTGAGCCGCGCTCACGGCGGCTTCATGGCCAAGCTGTTCGCGCAGGAAGTGCCGGAGGTCTATGACGGCGTCATCGAGATTCGCGCCGTGGCGCGCGATCCGGGCAGCCGCGCCAAGATGGCGGTGGTCTCCAACGACAGCTCCATCGACCCGGTCGGCGCCTGCGTCGGCATGCGCGGCAGCCGGGTGCAGGCGGTGGTAGCCGAGCTGCAGGGCGAGAAGATCGACATCATCCCCTGGAGCGGCGAGGACGCCACCTTCCTGGTCAATGCGCTGGCGCCCGCCGAAGTCACCAAGGTGGTGATGGATGAGGACGCCGGCCGCGTGGAAGTGGTGGTGCCCGACGAGCAGCTGTCGCTGGCCATCGGCCGCCGCGGCCAGAACGTTCGTCTCGCCAGCCAGCTGACCGGCTGGCAGATCGACATCATCACCGAGGCGCAGGACTCGGAGCGCCGCCAGCGGGAGTTCGCCGAGCGCACCGCGCTCTTCCAGGAAGCGCTGGACGTCGACGAGGTGATCGCTCAGCTGCTGGTCACCGAAGGCTTCGCCACGGTGGAGGACGTCGCTTACGTCGAGCCGTCGGAGATCGCCGACATCGAGGGCTTCGACGAGGACACCGCCGAGGAAATCCAGGCCCGCGCCCGCGACTACCTGGAAAAGGAAGCCGCCGAATACGACGCCCGCCGGCGCGAGCTGGGGGTCGAGGACGGCGTGCTGGAGGTCGAGGGCGTGACCCTGCCGATCTCGGTGGCGCTGGGCGAGAAGGACGTGAAGACGGTCGAGGACCTCGCCGGTCTCGTGCCCGACGACATCCGCGGCTACTACGAGAGCAAGGATGGGGAGCGCGTGCGCGAGCCGGGCATCCTCGAGGAATTCGCGCTGACGCCGGAGGACGCCGAAGCGCTGATCATGCGCGCCCGCGTCGCCGCCGGCTGGATCGAGCCCGAAGAGATCATCGAAGAAGAGTTCGACGCGGAAGACGAGGCCCTCGCCGAGTCCGACGGGGCGGCCGAGGCCGCGCTGGAAGAAGGCGACAACTGATCGCGGCGCTCAACGCGGTGTCCCTTCTCCCCTTGCCGGAGAAGGTGGCCCGCAGGGCCGGATGAGGGGTCGACGAGACGTTTCCGATTGGCGCGCAACGAAGAAACCACTGAGGTCGGTGCGACCCCTCATCCGACCCCTCCGGGGTCACCTTCTCCCGCAAGGGGAGAAGGAAGCGCGACTCATGCTGCCTCTTCGCGGGAGCGCCGCGACATCGTCTCGGGCGAGGTGATGGACGAGGCGCGGCTAGTGCGCTTCGTCGCCGCGCCGGACGGGGCGGTGACGCCGGATCTCGCGCGCAAGCTGCCTGGCCGGGGCCTGTGGACCGCCGCGACCCGCGAGGCCGTCGACACCGCCGCCCGCAAGGGCCTCTTCGCCCGCGCCGCCAAAGCGAAGCTGAAAGCAGCGCCCGATCTGGCCGACCAGGTGGAGCGGCTGATGCGCCAACGGCTGCTGGCGGCGCTGGGGATGGCGCGCAAATCGGGCGAGCTGGTGCTGGGCTTCGAGAAGGTGCTGGCGGAGGTGCGCGCGGGCCGCGCGGCGTGGCTGATTGAGGCCGCCGACGGGGCCGAGGATGGCCGCCGCAAGCTCGTCGGCGCGGCCCACGCGGCGCCCCGGCGCCCCCGGGTTTTGGCCTTGTTCGATTCGGAGGAATTGAGTTTGGCCTTGGGCGCCCCAAATGTGATACACACGGCCTTCCTTGCGGGGCGGGGCGCCGAGCGCTGGACACTCGATGTCGAGCGGCTGGCAGGCTTCCGCCCGCTCTTTCCTTGAGAGACGGCGCGAGGAGCCCCCGAACCGGACGGGCGCGAAAGCGGCCGGCCCGAGGTCGGGGTTTACGAGTTTCCTGGGTTTGCGTCGGCATGTGGGCCGGCGCGCATAGTCAAGCGAGCGCATGACGGACGAGAACGACAACCGACCGAGCCGCACCCCCCTGACGCTGAAGCCGCGCACGCCCGGCTCCATCAGCACCACCGGGACGGTTAAGCAGAGCTTCAGCCACGGCCGCTCCAAGACCGTGGTGGTCGAAACCAAGCGTTCGCGCGTTGGGCCGCCGCCAGTGAACCTGGCCGGTCCCTCGCCGGCCGAGAAGCGCCCGCCAGCGTTCGACGTTCGTGGCCCCGCGCCCCAGCGCCAGGCGCCCGCCGGCCCCGCCGACGCGCACAATCTCTCCGACGACGAGCGCCAGCGCCGCGCCAAGGTCGCCGCCGACTTCGCTCGCCAGCAGGCCGAGCGCGCCGACGCCGAGGCGCGTAGCCGCGAGGCCACCGCCGCTCAGGCAAGGGAAGCGGACGCCGCCCGCGTCGCCGCCGCGCCGCCGGTGGAAGCGCCAGCGCCACGCGCGGAAGCGCCGCCCGCCGAGGCGCCCGCCGCCCCAGCGCCGGTCGAGGCGCGCGCCGAGGCGCCGCAGCCCGCGCCCCGTCCGGAACCCGCGCACGACGAGTCGCCACCGCCGTCCGAAGCTCCGGCGCGCTCCGAAGCACCGCCGCGCTCGGAAGCCCCGCCGCGCGAGCGCTTCGACGCGCCGCGCCCCGCCGCCGCCCCCGGCCAGACCCGCAGCTACGACCCGAGCCAGCAACGCCGGGACGAGCGCGAGCGCACCACCACCTATCGGCCCGACCGTCCGCCGCCGCGCGAAGGCGGCTACCAGCCGCGCGACGGCGGACCGCCGCGCGAAGGCTTCCAGCAGCGCGACGGGTTCGCACCGCGCGGTCCCCGCCCCGAAGGCGGCTATCCGCCCCGCGCGCCCCGTGAAGGCGGCGCCGGCGGCGGCTATCGAGGCGACGGCCCGCCGCGCGGCGATCGCCCGCAAGGCCGTCCGGGCGAGACCGTCCGCTATTCCGCGCTCAACCCGCGCCCCGCGCCGCGTGACGGAACCCGACCCTCAGGACCGCGTCCGCCGGGCGGCGCTGGTCGAGGCCCCGCGCCGGCGCCGGCCGGCCCCGAGATTCAGCGCGCCACACGCCAGGCGCCGCGTCCTGGCAGCCTCAACCTCGACCGCCGGCCCGATTTCGACGAGGAAGCTGACAACCGCCGCGGCGCCAAGGCGGGCGCGACGGCCAAGGCGGTCTCACGCACCAAGGGCGAGCCCAAGCGCCGCGAAGGGCGCCTCACTATTCAGGCTCTGGCCGGAGACGACGAGGACGCCGTCGAACGCATGCGCTCGCTGGCCTCGGTGCGCCGGGCCCGCGAACGCGAGCGCGAGAAGCGCAAGGGCGGTCAGGTCGAAGCGGCCCGCACTGGCCGCGAGGTGGTGATCCCCGACGTGATCACCGTGCAGGAACTGGCCGGCCGTATGGCCATCCGCGGCGTCGAGATCATCAAGTTCCTCATGCGCGAGGGGCTGATGCTGAAGATCAACGACGTGATCGACAGCGACACCGCCGAGCTGGTGGCCGCCGAGTTCGGCCACACGGTGCGCCGCGTCTCCGAGAGCGACGTGGAAGTGGGCTTCCTCGCCGACGAGGACGTCGACGACCACCTGCTGCCGCGCCCGCCGGTGGTGACGGTCATGGGCCACGTCGACCACGGCAAGACGTCCTTGCTGGACGCCCTGCGCTCCACCGACGTCGCCGGCGGCGAGCACGGCGGCATCACGCAGCACATCGGCGCCTATCAGGTGCAGCTGGCCGATGGCCAGCGCGTCACCTTCCTCGACACCCCCGGCCACGCGGCGTTCTCGGCGATGCGCGCCCGCGGCGCCAACGTTACCGACATCGTGGTGCTGGTGGTGGCCGCCGACGACGGCGTCATGCCGCAGACGGTGGAAGCCATCCAGCATGCGCGCGCCGTCGGCACGCCGATCATCGTGGCCATCAACAAGATCGACAAACCCGACGCCGATCCGACGCGGGTGATCAACGAGCTGCTGCAATACGAAATCGTGGTCGAGAGCCTGGGCGGCGAAACCCAGGCCATCGAAGTCTCCGCGACCCAGAAGCTCGGCCTCGACGATCTCGTCGAAGCCATCTCGCTGCAGGCCGAAGTGATGGACCTGAAGGCCAATCCCGATCGCTCCGCCGAAGGCGTGGTGATCGAGAGCAAGGTGGATCGCGGCCGCGGCGCGGTGGCCAGCGTGCTGGTCAAGCGCGGCACCCTGCGGCGCGGCGACATCGTCGTGGCGGGCGACGCCTGGGGCCGGGTGCGCGCCCTGCTCAACGAGCGCGACGAGCAACTGGCCGAAGCCGGCCCCTCGACGCCGGTGGAAATCCTCGGCCTCGACGGCGCCGCCGATCCCGGCGAGGCGCTGGCGGTGGTGGAAGACGAAGCCCGCGCGCGCGAACTCACCGAGTACCGTGTGCGCGTGAAGCGCGAGCGCAGCTCCGCACCGGTGGGCGCCGGCTCGTCGCTGGCCGACATGATGGCCAAGCTCGCCGACAAGCGGGTGAGCGAGCTGCCGGTGCTGGTGAAAGCCGACGTGCAAGGCTCGGCCGAGGCGATCGTAACCTCGCTGGACAAGATCGGCACCGACGAGGTCCGCGCGCGGATCATCCTGTCGGGCGCCGGCCAGATCAACGAGAGCGACGTGATGCTGGCCAAGGGCTCGGGCGCGCCGATCCTCGGCTTCAACGTCCGCGCCTCGCGCCAGGCCCGCGACCTCGCCGAGCGCGAGGGCGTGGAGATCCGCTACTACGCGATCATCTACGACCTGCTGGACGACATCAAAGGCGTGCTCTCGGGCATGCTGGCGCCGATGCAGCGCGAAACCTTCCTGGGCAACGCCCAGGTGCTGCAGGTGTTCGACATCACCAAGGTCGGCAAGGTGGCCGGCTGCCGCGTCAGCGAGGGCACGGTGCGCAAGGGCTCGCGGGTGCGGATCGTCCGCGAGGGCGTGGTGGTGCTCGAGCTCGGCGTGCTGCAAACCCTGAAGCGCTTCAAGGACGAGGTGAACGAGGTCACCGCCGGCCAGGAGTGCGGCATGGCGTTCCAGGGCTTCCAGGACATCAAGCCCGCCGACCTGATCGAGTGCTTCAACGTCGAAGAGGTGAAGCGGTCACTGTAACGCCCCTGTCCTCTCCGCTTGGGGAGGTGACTGACCCGGGTGGTCAGTTGGCTGGGGATGTGCGACACGACATATCCATCCGCTGGATGCTATGACCCAAGCGTGGCTGTCAGATCGCAC
>DASXZG010000034.1:0-25703 GCA_036502045.1 Caulobacteraceae bacterium
CCCGGCAGAAGGTCCTTGATCCGATCCCATTGGTCGTCGCGCAGGCCATAGCGGCGCATCGGTCAGCTCCGAATCAGCTGACCCGCTATGAATCACTCAGATTCCTCCAAGGGAATCCGCTAATTGAGGACGCGCCCTAGCCGGCGTCGCGCGTCATCTCGATCATGGTGGGACGGAAGCCGGCGGCCTCGAACAGGCGCTGGGCGGTAACGTTCTTGGCGGCAGTGTGCAGCACCACGCGCGGCGCGCCGCGCTCGGCGAGGGCCGTCAGCGCCGCGTCCAGCAGCTTCCGCCCGACGCCGCCTTCGCGGCGCTCCGGGTCGACGATGATGTCGTGCACGACGCCGGCCGGCCCACGCAGCGCCATATAGTCGGGGCCTTCCATCGCGCCGTACACGTAGCCCACCAGCGTCCCGTCGGACTCAGCGACCAGCAGCAGGCTCTCGGCGTTGTCGATCCGCGAGACCAGGAAGCGGCCATAGCCCTGCTCGGTCTGCGGGCCCGGCGCGATGAAGCGCTCGGCATCGAAATCGTGATGCACCTGCACCAGCATGCGGGCCAGGCGGCCGAGGGCCGGCCCATCCTCGAGGGTGGCGGCGCGGATGACGAGAGTGGGGGTGTCGGTCATGGGCTGAGCCTAGCGGGCCTCGCAGCATATTGCGCGCCCTTCTCCCCCCTGCGGGAGAAGGTGGCCCGGAGGGCCGGATGAGGGGTCGCGCTGACGACCGGGGTTTCCATGGTCGAGGCTAGCCGGATGAGGTCCGTCGACCCCTCATCCGTCGGCTTCGCCGACACCTTCTCCCGCAGGGGGAGAAGGAACGCCCGTTGCAGCCCCCCTACCCTGCCTTCAGTTCCGGCTCGGCGTTCATCGGCGGGGTCTGGCCGGCGACGATGTCGGCCAGTTCCAGGTGGCGCACGCGCTCGGAGATGTTGAGGCGGGTGTAGATCTGCGCCGCCTGAAAGCGCTCCACCGCCTCGGCCCAGCGCTCCTGCGCGTCCTTCAGCAGGTTCTGCACCTCCGCGGCGTAGAGCACCTCCAGCCGGCCAGCGGTGTGGCGGGCGTAGAGATAGTTGCCGCCCATCGGCGACAGCGGCCGCCCATCCTTCAGCAGCATGAAGCGATAGATGACGCCGGAAGCTCCGGCGACGTCGACGAAATCCTGCACGCAGACTCCCCCACTACTGAGGGCCAGTCTGCGCGACCAAGCCGGCGCCATGGCGGCGGGTTTTCGGCGCAACCGTGGCGAACGGCCAAGCTTGCTTGACTCGCGCGGCGGTTAAGCCCCGATCAAGCATGTCGCTCAATCGGATTGAAGGACTTGGCCCACTAAGGTGCGCGTGGCCCCACAGTCGCGATTCCCATGCGCGCTCTCGAAGCAGTCACCGGCGTTCAAAGCCTGCGCAGCATCACGGCGCGCTCCGCCTCCGCGCGCGTGCTGGATCTGCATTCGCTCTCGGTCGACCTCGGCCACGAGCCTGAGCACGGCGAGCGGCCGATGTTCACGCACCCGCTGCTCAACCGCACCATCATCGTCAAGCATCACCCGCGGCCCGGCGAGTTCGACTACGCCTCCGACCGCGGCGCCATCGCCACCAAGGTGATCTTCCCGTTCGACCCGGAGAACCTCGACCTCGGCGGCCAGTTCCTGATGGTCGACGATCCAGACCTCGCCGATCTGCTGGCCCGCCATCTGGACTATGCCGACTACAACATCGGCCGCGACGTTGCGGTGCTGCGCCTGCTGGACAACCTGCCGACGCTCGACCCGTTCCTGCTGTTCGAGGCGCTGACAGCGCACAAGCATGACGTCGCGCCCTGCTACTTCCGCCTCAGCCCCGCCGACAAATCCGAGATGCTGGAGTTCGTCTCGCAGCAGGTGGAGACGCTGATCGGTCTCTGCTTCGCCGGCCCCGGCGTGCATGGCGCGCAGGCCAAGCGGCTCTCTGAGCTGCTGCTGGGCGACGGCGACAGCCCCGAGCTGGGCCCGCTGCGCCAGGCCATGCGGATGGACCCGCCGGAGTTCGCCCGGGCCATCTTCTGCTGGAAGGCGGTGCTCTACTACCGCTGGCGCAGCCGCACGCTGGGGCCGGAGCTGAAGGCCACCCACCGGGCGATCCAGAACGTCAGTATCTCGCGCTTCGACCCGGACAATCGCAAGTTCGTCAAAGCCGCGGTCACCCAGCTGGACGGCCTGGTGCGCGACGCTCAGCGCCGCATCGCCGAGATGTTCCGCATCTACGACGAGGTGTTCGAGGCGCTGACCGAACAGCGCACGCCGGAGCCCTTCCGCCGCTTCCTCATCGACGGCCCCCGCCTCTTCGCCCGGCTCGGCGAGCGGATGGGCCGCCTCGAACAGCTGACCAGCTACTGGCTGCACCAGTTCCCCGACCGCCGCACCAGCCAGCTGGCCCCCGAAGTGGTGTTCGACGGCCTGCGCAACATCCTGGCGGCGCTGTCGCTGCAAGCGGCGGGCGACGACGCCGACCCGGAGAGCCGCCGCGTGGTCTGGCGCACGGACGACCTGGATGTGGAGGCGGCGCCGCGGATAGCGACAGCGGTCTAGCCGCTAGGTTCCGATTTTGTTCTTGACGATTCAGCTGCAATTCGTTACGCTTCGTAACGATGCGAGTGATGCCTCGCGGTCACGGAGCGCTAGGTGTGCTGAACGACAAACTCGAAGAAACCTGGAAGGCGTTGCGCGCCCGCGACGCTGATCGACGGGATGATTGGCCTTGAGGAAGAAGCGATTCTGCTGGGCGCTGGCACGCGGGTCGTCACTGAGTGGGCGGCCTGGAGCACTTGACGAGGACACGATGTGCCATTCGAGCCGGGAGCGAGTCGCCGCCAAGCGGCAGGCCGTTGTGGCAACCGACTGAAAAGTGACGCCCAAATCAGTTGCGGAAAAACATTGGCATTTGAATCTGTTAGCCTTTTTCAAGTCGTCCAACTTAGAATTCGGTGGACAAGTGTCCGAAGTTAATGGACAAATGCGCGTGTCAAGAGGGTGGCGCTCGCCGCTCAAGTGAACTATCCGACCGCGATCAACGAACCGGATAGCCTCGGCAGTGAGAGCAGACCTGCTCCCATCTACCGAACCGGAAGCGGAAATAAGAGCAAACGCTCACCGCCTTCGGCCAAGTGCAGACAACTCTAGTCATCTTACTTTTCCGTGGTCCCCGGTGAAAGCCGGGGGCTCCGGTTCGCCCCATTGCGTCCCGCGTCACAGACGCCAGGGGCGATGGAAGGCTCGGAAAAGAAGCGACGAGCGCCAAGGCGATTAATCAGGCGCCGGTTGCGCCGCGTCAAGTAAATCGCAACTCAGGTGCCAAAAACGATGCCGGAACACCGGCTTACGTTGCTATTTGCAGTGCAGCATAAAGCCTGCTTTATGTGATTTCGCCGGGGCCGCGCCCCAAAAAAGAGGCAAGTGATTCGTTTGACTAGCGCAAGCGGTGTGCGCGGCCATCATGGCGGAACGGGGACTATGAAAACGGAAACCCCTAGCCACCATCAAGAACTGCAGGCGCCTTTGGCGTCGGTTCGGGCAGTTCCTTTAGCATTGCAGATGCAGCGCTGCGTGCGATGCCGAGCAATGTCTTGGCTTGCTCGACGTCTAAGACCGAGTCTGGGTGGTTTATTCCGTTTCTGTGCAGATCTTTTATCTGAGCTAAAGTGGCGCGAACAACAGCCGTGCCACATCCATATTGCTCCATCAACCGAAGGTATACGCCCATATTTCTCTGCTTTGGGTGAGGCTTATTGTTAGTGGCGTGTTCCCAATACCGCCGTAGCACCGCTTCTAGTGCGCGCATCGTGTGAAAACCGCACGCCGTGCTTAGTTCGAACGCCAGACACTTCCCGGCGCTTCGAAGGTCCTCGGCAGCTTCCGGCACTTTCGTCAGCACGTCTGGCGGAAACAACGCCTCGCCACCTGAGACCAGAGTAAGCGTGGCGAACGGCGCTTTGTCCGTGACCAAGTATGCGTCCATTACTCCAAGTTCACCTCGTAACACGCTCTCTAGCCGATCTAGTGCAGACGCAAGATTGGCCGCCTCAAACTGACTAACGTTCTCTGACGCGTTCTTCTCGATGAGCTGTCCGATGGCGTCGTACAGGGTTCTTGCTGCGACTTGAGAGGCCCGAAGGCTGCCTGCCATGACGGCGTTGTTGTAGGCGACGTGAAGGGCGTTTTGCGCCGTGAAGAGATCAACCCAAGCGGCGCTGAGCGGTTGACCCGCGGCCAGGGTCCGCAACGGTGCGAGTTGCAGGCTCAGGCCATAGAAATAAGATAAGTCTAGTCGGATCATTGAGCCCTCGAAGAGCGATGCCGGCCTATTCATACCACACCCGCCCTTGGCGCTCCGGCGGTGGGCGGGTATTGAGGCGGTCCTTGGCGTCAGGGGCCCGAAGTGAGCGAGATTCAGAGTGCGGCGCCGGCCAAGGCGTCAGACGACAGCTGGGTGGGCAAGTCCGCCGGCTTCCTTGAGACCCACTATGACGAGCTGCGGCGGCGGCTGAGCGATGCGCCGGGCGCCGCCATGGACGACGTGTGCCAGCGGCTGGCGGCGTGCCGGGCCAGGGGGAACAAGGTGATCGTCGCCGGCAACGGCGGCAGCGCCGCCATCGCCAGCCACGCGGCGGTGGACATGGTCAAGATGCTGCGCATCCGGGCGATGAACTTCAACGAGGCCGACCTGATCACCTGCTTCGCCAACGACTACGGCTATGAGAACTGGGTGGCCGAGGGGCTGAAGGCGCATGGCGATAAGGGCGACGTGGCGGTGCTGATCAGCTCCAGCGGGCAGTCGGCCAACATTACCAATGCGGCCAAGCAGGCCCGGGCGCTGGGCATGGAAGTGATCACCCTGTCGGGCTTCAAGGCCGACAATCCGCTGCGGGCGCTGGGCGACGTGAACCTGTGGTGCGACAGCCAAGCCTACAACATCGTCGAGAACGTGCATCAGGTGTGGCTGCTGTCGGCGCTGGACCGCCTGGCGCTGCATGGGCCGAAGCATGGCTGAGCAGCGGGACGGCGCCGTCCTCGTCACCGGGGACCGCGGCTACATCGGCTCGGTGCTGACCGGGGTGCTGCAAGAGCGCGGCTATGCGGTGGTGGGGCTGGACGTCGGCTACTTCGCCGACTGCGCGCTGGCGCCGCCCCCGGGCGGCTACAAGCAGATCGTCCGCGATATCCGCGACGTCACCGAGGCGGACCTGGAAGGCGTCAGCGCGGTCATCCACCTGGCGGGGCTCTCCAACGACCCGCTGGGCGAGTTCGCGCCGGCGCTGACCGACGAGATCAACTTCGAAGGCACGCTGAAGATCGCGCGGCTGGCCAAGGCCGCCGGGGTGGAGCGCTTCGTCTACGCCTCGTCGCAGAGCATGTACGGGCTCTCCAGCACCGACGCGGAGCTGGAGGAAGACTCCAGCACCAAGAACCCGATCACAGCCTATGCCCGCACCAAGTGGGAAGCCGAGCAGAAGCTGGCGGACCTGATCGCGCCCGGCTTCACCCTGGTTTCGTTCCGGCCGTCGACGGTGTTCGGCTGGAGCCCGCGGCTGCGTTGCGACATCGTCTACAACAACCTGGTGGCCTGCGCCTTCACCACCGGGCGCATCGAGATCATGAGCGACGGCACGCCCTGGCGGCCGGTGGTGCACGTCCGCGACGTCTGCGCTGCGTTCATCTCCGGGCTGGAGGCGCCGGCGGCGCTGGTGAACGGCCGCGCCTACAACGTCGGCATCCCCAACGGGAACTTCACCGTGCGCGATCTGGCCGAGGCCGCGGGCCGCGCCGTGCCCGGCTGCGAGGTGGTGTTCACCGGCCAGCACGGCAAGGACGCCCGCACCTATCGGGTGAGCTTCGAGCGCATCCTGACCGAGCTCGCCGATTGGTACAAACCCAGCTGGGACCTGGACAAGGGGGGCGCCGAGCTGGTCGAGAATTTCCGCAAGGTGGGCTTCACCGAGGCCCAGTTCCGCGGCCGCGCCACCAATCGCCTGGCCCAGCTGAACCAGCTGGTGGCCGACAAGCGGCTCGACGCCGCGCTGCGCTGGTAAGATGCAAGAACAACTGTCAACGACCATCACCGCGTGCCGGATTTGCGACGACGCGCGCCTCGAAAACGTGCTCGACCTGGGCCGCCAGCCGCTGGCCAACAGCCTGCGGCTCGACGCGTCGGAAGAGCAGCCGGCGATCCCGCTGATCATCTGCCGGTGCGGCAATTGCGGCACCATCCAGCTGACCGAGACGGTGTCGCCCGAAGTGCTGTTCGGCGAATACGTGTGGGTCACCGGCACGTCGCAAGGGGCCCGCGACTACAGCCAGCTGTTCTACGAGCGGCTGCTGCAGCGCACTGGCGAGAAGCCGCTGTTCGTGGTCGAGGTGGCCAGCAACGACGGCACCTTCCTGCAGCGCTTCCGCCAGGGCGGGCACAAGGTGCTGGGGGTGGACCCGGCGCGCAACATCGCCGCGATGGCCGAGGCCGCCGGCGTGCCGACCATGGCCGAGTTCTTCGGGCTGGACGCCGCCAACCAGGTGGTGGCGCAGCATGGCCACGCCGACGCGGTGATCGCTCGCAACGTGGTGCCGCACGTGGCCAACGCCAACGACGTGATCGCCGGCATCGCGCGCTGCCTGAAACCGGACGGCGTCGGCGCGATCGAGTTCCACAGCGCCGACGTGATCCTCAGCGAGCTGCACTACGATTCGATCTACCACGAGCACCTCTACTACCACTCGCTGCACAGCCTCGGTCTCTTGCTGGCGCGCCACGGCCTGACGCCGTTCGACGTGACCGTGAGCCCGATCAGCGGCGGCTCGCTGGTGGTCTATTTCTCGCTGACGGCGCGGCCGCAGACCGCCGAGCTGGCGCAGGCGATGGCGCAGGAGCAGCGGCTGGGCGTCGGCGACGCCGGCGCCTGGCGCGCCTTCGCCGAGCGCAGCGCCAGGCATCGCGAGGCGCTGCGGAGCCTGGTGGCCGAGCGGGCCAAGGCCGGCAAGCGCGTGATCGGCTACGGCGCTTCGGCGCGGAGCTCGACGATGCTGAACTACTGCGGCATCGGCCACGGCGAGCTGGCGGTGGTCGCGGACAAGAACCCACTGAAGCACGGCCGCCTGACCCCCGGCACCGACGTGCGCATCGTCTCGCCGGAAGACGCGTTCGCCGAAAAGCCGGACGCGGTGCTGCTGCTGGCCTGGAACTTCAAGGACGAAATCCTGAAGGAGATGGCGAGCGATCGCGGCTGGCATGGCGAGGTGATCGTGCCGCTGCCGAACGAGCCGGTGGTGCTGGCGACATGAAGTTCACCGAGCTGGCGCTGCCGGGCGTCTGGCTGATCGACGCCGAGCCCTTCGCCGACGAGCGCGGGGTGTTCCGCCGTCACTTCTGCGCCGATGAATTCGCGGCCCACGGCATCGCGCCTACGGTGGCGCAGGGCAACATCTCCGAGAACCCGGTCGCCGGCACGCTGCGCGGCTTCCACTTCCAGACCCCGCCGCATGAAGAGCCGAAGACGCTCTCGTGCCTGGCCGGCGGCGTCTACGACATCGTGGTCGACCTGCGCCGGGATTCGCCGACGTTTCTGAAGTGGGCGGCGTGCGAGTTCAGCGCCAGCAATCGCCGCAGCCTGCATGTGCCGGCCGGCTGCGCCAACGCCTGGCTGACCACCGAGCCGAACACGCTGGTGCACTACTACATGGGCGCGATGTTCGCGCCGGGCTTCGACCGCGGCATCCGCTACGACGATCCGCTGTTCGGTTTTCAGTGGCCGAGCGCGCCGGTGATGATGTCGGACAAGGACCGGGCTTACCCGGACTTCGACCCGGCGAGCCTCGAGCCGGCCTGATGCGCGTCCTGGTGACCGGCGCCAGCGGCTTCATCGGCCGCCGCGTGCTGCCGGTGCTGGGCGGCCACGACGTGCTGAGCCTGACCCGGTCGGCCGAATGGCAAGCGGCAGTGGGCCGGACCTTGGTCGCCGATCTCTCCCAGCCGGAGAGCTACGCCGCCGCGGTCCGAGACTTCGCCCCCGAGTGGTGCCTGCACCTGGCCTGGCAAGGCCTGCCGGACTATTCGCTGGCGACCTGCGCGGCCAATCTGGATGCGGGACTGAAGCTGTTCGACGTGCTGGCCGGCGCTGGCGTGCGTCGCATCGTCGTGGCGGGCAGCTGCTGGGAGTACGGTGCGGCGGCGGGGGCGGTCGCCGAGACGGCGGCGCCGATCGACTGCGGCGTGTTCGCCTCGACCAAGCACGCGATGCGGACGGTGCTGGAAAGCCTGGCTCGGGAGCGTGGCTTCGAGTGGCGCTGGGCTCGCGCGTTCTTCGTCTATGGCCCCGGCCAGCGCGCCGCCTCGCTAATCCCGTCCGCGCAGGCGGCTTATGCGGCGGGCCGAACGCCAGAGGTGCGCACGCCGGGCGTGGCGCAGGACTTCGTCCATGTCGACGACGTGGCGGCCGCCCTGGTGGCGCTGGCGGCCTGCGACGCGGTGTCGGGCGTCTACAACATCGGCTCCGGCGAGCCGGCGACGGTTGGCGCGGTGGTGAACCGCGTCGCCGCGCACTTCGGCCAGCCGCCGCCGTTCGCAGATGAACCGCCCGCCAGCGGCTTCTGGGCCGACATGAGCAAGACCTTCGCCGCCACCGACTGGCGACCGCGCATTTCGCTGGCCGAGGGCGTCCGGCGCACCCTGGAGGCGGCATGAGCGGGGTGCAGCAGGCGGTGATCCTCTGCGGCGGCCGCGGCGAGCGGCTGAAGCCGCTGACGGATACGATGCCCAAGCCGATGGCGCCGGCAAATGGCCGCCCGTTCCTGGAGTACATCGTCTGCCAGCTGCGGGACCAAGGCGTGCGGCGCGTGCTGCTGCTCACCGGCTATCTGGGCGAACAGATCAGCGCTTACTTCGGCGACGGCGCGCGCTTCGGCGTCGAGATCGGCTACTCCCACGGGCCGACCGAGTGGGAGACAGGCAAGCGGGTCTGGGAAGCCCGCGCTCTGCTCGAACCGCGCTTCCTGCTGCTCTACTCCGACAACTTCACGCCCTTCGACCTGGCGCGGCTGGAAACTTTCCACGCCGAGCGCGACGTGGCGCTGAGCCTGCTGGTGCACGCCAAGTCGCCCGGCAACATCCGCGTCGACCCCGATGGCCGCATCCCGGCCTACGATTCCAGCCGCCAGGCTGAGGGCCTCGACTATGTCGAGATCGGCTACATGCTGGCCGAGCGCGAGCGGACGCTGGCGGCGCTGACCGAACCGGACGCCAGCTTTTCCCGCGTGCTGCGCCGGCTGGCGGCCGATGGCCAGCTGGCCGGCCAGGTCAGCGGCGACGCCTATCACAGCGTCTCCGACCCCGCCCGCTGGAAGCTGGCCGAGCGCTACCTGGCGCCGAAGAAGATCCTGCTGGTGGACCGCGACGGCACCCTCAACGAGCGGGCGCCGCGCGGCGAATACGTCAGCCGCTGGGAAGACGTGCGGCTGATCGAGCCGACGGTGGACGCGCTGGCGGAGCTGGCGGCGGATGGGTTCCGCTTCGTGCTGATCTCCAACCAGGCCGGCATCGCCCGCGGCATGGTCAGCGCCGCCGCCGTCGACGACATCAACGCCCGCATCGCCGAGCATCTGAAGGCGCGCGGGGCCGAGGTGATCGGGACGTACGTCTGCCCGCACCACTGGGACGAGGGCTGCGATTGCCGCAAGCCCGCGCCCGGCCTCTTCTTCCGCGCCGCCCGCGACCACCTGATCCGGCTGGATCGCACCATCTACGTCGGCGACGACCCCCGCGACGCCGAGGCGGCGCGCAATGCGCTGAGCGAGTGCGTGCTGATCGGCCCGGAGCGCGACCTACCTGGCGCGGGCGGCGTTCGCCCAAACTTCGCCTCGGAAACCCTGCCGGGCGCCGTCGCTTGGATCAAATCGCGGTTCGACGCCTGGGCGAACACCGGTGTCTAGCTTGACACATCGCGCGTCAGCACCGCAAAAGTCCGGTCCCTCAAGCCGACGCTTGTTCGCGTCCGGGCGGAGAGTTTCGTGACGGTCGCCCAGACACCAAATTCAGTGACGACGATCACGCCGCTGCGGCTTAGCTTCGCCGGCGGCGGCACAGACCTTCCCGATTTCTATCTGAAGCACGGCGGGGCCGTCGTCAGTACGACGATCAACAAGTACATCTACGTCACAGTGAAGTATCACAGCACCCTGTTCAACGAGGCGTACCGGCTGAGCTATTCGACCACCGAGCACACCCAGAGCCTCGACGACATCGAGAACGACATCGCTCGCGAGTGCCTGCGCCTCGTGCATGTCGATCCGCCCCTCTACATCGCCACCTCGGCCGATCTGCCGGCGCTGTCGGGGCTGGGCTCGTCCAGCAGCTTCGCCGTGGGCTTGCTCTACGCCCTGCATCTGCTGCGCGGCGAGGACGTGTCGGCCGGCCAGCTGGCCGAAGAGGCCTGCCAGGTCGAGATCGACATGCTGAAGCGCCCGGTGGGCAAGCAGGACCAGTACGCCGCGGCGTTCGGCGGCCTCAACTTCATCGCTTTCCAGCAGGACGGGCGGGTGCAGTTCGACCCGCTGTGGCTGCCCGACGACGGCGTCGACGTGCTGTTCCGCAACAGCATGCTGTTCTGGACCGGCATCCAGCGCAACGCCGGCGACATCCTGGCCAACCAGCGGGCGCGGATTGGCGACACCAGCCACACCCTCATCGCCATGCGCGACATGGCGCACGAGTGCCGCGACGCGTTGCTTGGTGTCGGCGTGACGCCGCAGCGGCTGGGCGGCCTGCTGGACGCCGGCTGGCGCGCCAAGCGCAGCCTCGCCGACAGCATCACCTCGTCGGCCATCGACCAGTCGTACGAGCGGGCGCTGGCGGCCGGCGCCCTGGGCGGCAAGATCGCCGGCGCCGGCGGCGGTGGCTTTCTCTATCTGGTGGCGCCGCCGGAATGTCACACCGCCGTGCGAGAAGCCCTGCCCGGCATGGTGGACGTCTCCATCCAGTATGAGCCCCGGGGCGCGCGGGTGCTGTCGCAGGTGAGAAACTAAGCGTGACTGACGCGATCCGCCCGGAAGACGTCGAGCTGGCGAACGCCTACGGCCCGTACACGCACGGCGTCTGGCGCGGCAGCCGCGCCGTGGTCGGCAACGAGGAAGCGCTGGCTGGGCGGCACGATTTTCTCGCCGCACAAATCCGCCGCCGGCTGTTGGAGCGGTTCAGCGCCGACGAAATGCGCGGCATGACCCTGGTCGACGTCGGCTGTTACGACGGCTGGCTGCTGTGCCAGCTGGAGGACCTGCCGTTCGGCCGGATGATCGGCGTGGAGCCGCGGCGCAAGAACCTGGAGAAGGGCCGGACCATCCGCCGGCTGCTGGGGGTGGAGACGCGGGTCGAGTTCCACCAGGCCGGCATCGACGACCTGAACGACGTGCTGGGCCCGGCCGGCGCCGACGTGGTGATCTGCATCGGCGTGATGCACCACCTGGCCTCGACCGCGCAGGGTGTCGCCGCGCTGCGCGCCGCCTGCCGCCGCTTCCTGTTCATCGAGACGATGTGCCTGGCGCCGGAGCTGGAAAGCGACGACGCCCGCGCCGCCATGGAACTGAAGGACCTGCCGTACCTCTTCGGCGAGCACGAGTTCGGCCTGATCGGCGCGAAGTTCGAGTCGAGCTACTCCGACGGCTCAGCGACCCAGCCGCTCAGCGTCGTCACGGTGCCGTCGGCGTCGGCCTTGAAGATGTTCCTGCGCGTGAATGGCTTCGGCAACATCGAGGTGGTCAGCTCGCCGGAGGACTACGCCCAGATCGTGCCCGGCGGCTGGCGCCGTTTCGTCGGGGTGTGCATGTGCGCGGACGCCGTGCCGGACAGTCCGGACGGCACGCTGGCGCGCTGGATCGACACGTACGAGAGCGGCCTGATCAAGACCCTGCTGCCGCCGGAGGTCGCCGCGGCGCTCTACGCGCGTCACAGCGGTCACCCGTCGACGACGCCGGCGAGCGGCGAACTGGCTCGCTTGGCGGCCGAGGCGGACGATCCGGCGGCGGCGCTGGCGCAGGCGCTGCCTGGCCAGCACGTCCAGGAAATCCTGAAGAACATTCGCCACGCGCCTCACGACAAGTCCGCGCTTGAGCACGGCAAGTGCCTGTTGGCGGGCGGGCGTCACGATGAGGGCCGCTCGGTGCTGCTGGAAGTCACGCGCCACCTCAACGCCGACTGGCGCGCGGTCTACCGGGCGTTCTGTTTGCTCGGCTGGTCATTCCGCGTCACTGGCGATACCGGCAATGCGAAGCGCTACGCCGACCTCTGCCTGATGGCCAACCCGCAATTCCCGCCGGCGCTCCTGGAGGGCGACCTGTTCGGCGCGTTCGAGCCGGCCTCGTGACGCGGCTGCCGGCGGCCCGGCGACGCTCCGGTCTCGCCGGAATCCCACAGCTCCATGCAAAGAAAGCAGTGCTCAAACCCAAATGACCGTGTTTCTGACCGGCTCGCAGAGCTTCATCGGCAAGGTGCTGGCGGCCAAGTGCCAGGCTGAGGGCACGCCAGTGGTGGGCATCGACAGCCTCGCCGCCGAGGGCGCGATCCAGGCCGACATCCGCGATCCCGCCATCGCCGACCTGATCCCGGCGGGCGCCACCGTGGTCCACCTGGCGGCCATCTCCCGCGACGGCGACTGCCGGCAGGACCCGCAAGGCGCTTATGACATCAACGTCAACGGCACCATCAACGTGGCCACCGCCGCGGCGAAGGCCGGCGCGGCGCAGATGATCTTCGCCTCAAGCGAATGGGTCTACGGCGACGTCGCCAACAACGAGGTGCAGACCGAGGACCGCCCCATCGACGTCACCCGCATGGGCTCGGAGTACGCCTTCACCAAGGCGGTGGGCGAGCAGTGCCTGCGGCTGATCGCCAAGCTGCCCGCCGTCACCGTGCTGCGCTTCGGCATCGTCTACGGCCCCCGCGCCGCCAACTGGTCGGCGGTGGAGAGCGTCTTCAACAACGTGCGCACCAAGGACGAAATCTCGGTGGGCGCGGCGGCCACGGCGCGGCGCTTCATCCACGTCGAGGACATCGTTTCCGGCATCCTGGCGGCGCGCGGCCGCACCGGCTTCGAGATCTTCAACCTCAGCGGCGACACGCTGATCAGCCTTGGCGACGTGGTGAGCACTGCGTCCAAGTTGCTCGGCCGCGACGTCAGGCTGCTAGAGACAAATCCGAGCCAACCCAGTATCCGGAACCCGGACAACGCGCTTGCCCGCGCCAAGCTGGCGTGGCGTCCCGCCTACGACCTCGAGCGGGGCCTGGCGACGGTGTCGGACTTCCTGGCGAATGCGAGTTGATCATGCCGTCTGAGACTTTGACCCACCCGCCCGAGGTTCGGGCCAACGCCGTCAGCCCGGTGGCGGTGCGCCGCACGGTGCTGGGCATGCTGCACAAGGCCGGCGCCAGCCACCTCGGCTCCAACATGTCGGTCATCGAGATGATGGTGGCGATGTTCGGCGCCGTCGACACCTCGAAGATCGCCAGTCATGCGCCGGACCGCTCGCGCATCCTGATCAGCAAGGGGCACTGCGCGGCGGCCACCTACGGCACCATGGCGCACTACGGCATCATCCCGTTCAGCCTCACCGAGACCTACCACCTCGACGGCTCGCGGCTCGCCGGCCACGTCAGCCACGCGGTGCCGGGGGTGGAACACTCGACCGGCGCGCTGGGCCACGGCCTCAACGTCGCGGTGGGCTGCGCCATGGGCCTGCGCTCGCGCGGCCACGGCGACCGCCTGGTGCTGACGCTGTGCGGCGACGGCGAGATCCAGGAAGGCTCGATCTGGGAGGGCCTGATGTTCGCCTCCCACCAGAAGCTCAACAATTTCATCGCGCTCGTCGACAACAACCGCATCAGCAGCATCACCAACACCGAGAAGGTGATCGACATGCGGCCGCTGCCGAACCGCTTCGCGGGCTTCGGCCTCAACGTGCATGAAGTCGATGGCCACGACGTCGGCGCGATCACCGCGGCGATCAACGAGATCAAGGCCGGCGACCGGCCGGGCGTCATCGTCTGCAACACCATCAAAGGCAAGGACGTGCCGTTCGCCGAGTGGCAGCCGATCTGGCACTACCGCTCGCTCAACGACGACCTCTACGCCCAAGCCCTCGCCCACCTCGACACGCTGGAGCCGCGCCAATGAGGGGCCAGATCATCGACGCCATCTACGAGCGGATGGCCGCCAACCCGGACATCTTCTTCGTCACCGCCGACATGGGGATCAACCTCATCGAGAAGTTCGAGGAGACCTATCCGGACCGGTTCGCCAACGTCGGCATCGCCGAGCAGAACATGGTGGGCGTCAGCGCGGGCCTGGCCAACCTGGGATACCGCCCGTTCGCCTACACGATCTCGAACTTCGCCATCCACCGCTGCTTCGAGCAGATTCGCAACGAGATCGGCATCCACGGCTATCCGATCACGCTCCTGGGCACCTCGACCGGCTACGACAATGCCCCGCTGGGCCCCACGCACCACATCATCGACGAGTGGGGCGCGCTGAAGGGGATTCCCGGCATCGACATCTACTGCCCCTCGTCGGTGATCTACGCCGGCGCGCTGATCGACAAGATTCTGAGTGCCGGCCGGCCCGCCTACGTCCGCATCCCCAAGGGCGAGTTCAAGACGCCCGACTCCACGGACGACTTCGTCAAGCTGCCGGGCGCGTCCAGCGACGTGTTGCTGGTCTCCTACGGCACCCCGGCCCAGACCTGCCTGCAGGCGCAAGAGAAGGATCCCCGGCTCTCGGTGCTGGTGGTCAACAAGCTCCGGCCGCTGGACGACGAAGCCATCGCGGCGGCGCTGGCGCCCCATGACCAGATCTATGTGGTCGAGGACCACTTCCCGAGCTCCGGCCTCTACGGCTCGCTCTGCGAAGTGATCGCCGGGCATCCGATCAAGGGCCGGCTGCGCTCGCTGGCGCCCAGGGACTATACGCTCGATGTCGGCACCTCGCCGGCCTTCTTCCACCAGAAGTACGGCATCGACCTGGCCGGCCTGACCCGCGCGATGGCCTGACCCTTGCGCATCGCCGACACCCGCAAGTGCAACCTGATGAACCTGGGCGCCGTGGCCCGCTACCTCGGCGCGCCCGAGGAGGTTCTGGTCGGCTACTACCGCGAGCTTTGGGAAGACGCCGCGTTCATGACGGCGATCAACGGCCGCATCAAGGACGCCCGCAAGAAGGGCTTCCAGAAAGGCATCTTCCGTAAGCCGAGCGTTCCCGCCATCGACTGGTTCGCCTTCGAACGGGTGCTGATCTACGTGCTGATCCGGCACCTGAAGCCGAAGCAGGTGCTGGAGACCGGCGTCTACTACGGCGGCAACAGCGCCTTCGCGCTCAAGGCGCTGGCCCGAAACAAAGCCGGGCACATGCTGTCGATCGACTATCCCGACGCCGAGATCCGCCAACTCGGCGCCTCGGTCGAACGCCACACGCTGGTCGGCGACAGCGAGTTCTACGATACTGGCTTGCGCCCGGGCTTCATGACGCCGCTCGACCTGCTGGATCGCTGGACGCTGGTCGAAGGCGATAGCCTGAAGGTGATCCCCGAGCGGTCCGAGCGGTTCGACTTCTACATTCACGACAGCGACCACTCGATGCAGTTCCTGTCGCGCGAGCTGGCGGCCGCCACGCCCAAGCTGACGCCGGACGCGCTGATCCTGGTGGACGATATCGACTGGTCGAACGCCTTTTACGCCTACTGCGTCGACAAGCGGCTGCACCCGCTGCTGCTCACCGACAACGGCAAGGATGAGCTGCGGGTGCGCACCGGCATCGTGAAGCTCGACCACGCGCGCAATCGCGACAAAGCGTTCACCTGACATCCCGCGGCCTCGACGGGGGAAGGCGCCATGGCCACTCCAGCCTTCACGATCGGCATTCCCACGTACAACCGGGCGGACTTTCTCGACCTGTGTCTGGAGCGGCTTGAGCCGCTGCAAGACTGCGGGCTGCCTTACGAGATCATCGTCTCCGACAACGCCTCGCCCGATGACACGCCGAAGGTGATCAAGGCCCGCGCCGAGCGCAATCCGGCCATCCGACCGATCCGCCGGTCAGAGAACCGCGGCCCCTGGGAAAACATCTGCGGCACCCTGCTTGCCGCCCGCGGCGACGTGTTCGTCATCCTCGCCGACGATGACACGCTGCTGCTGGAGCCGCTCGTGGCTCACGTGAAGCAGATGCAGGCCGAGCCCGACCTCGCGGCGATCTACACCGACTGGATCGCCTGGGACGACGCCGCCGAGCGCGAAATGCACCGCTACTACGGCCTGACCGAGCCGGTGACGTTCGAGCCGTCCGACCCGCTGGGCCTGGTGAATTTCTTCCTGCAGCGCGCCCTTCCGCCGGAAGTGGCGCTCTATCGCCGACGTTTTCTGACCTCCGCCATCGCCGAGCCGCACCGCTCCATGGTCTGGCCGCTGTGCATGTATTCGATGTCGCGGATGGGGCGCATCCGCTTCGATCCGACGCCGTTCTACCGCGAGCTGCGCGTACCCAAGCCCCACCTTCAGCGCACCCATTGGGCGAACGTCGAGGTGGAGATGCACTATCTCGGCGACGAGATGCGACTGACGCTGGAGACACTGCTGTTGCGAGCGCTGCAGGACTCAGGCACGCCACAGATCCCGGCGGACCAGGCGGCGAAGGCGCGCCAGGCCATCGACGCCTTCCTGCATCGGCGCGTCACCTTGTCGATCGAACGGGCGCTGGTGCGCGGCGAGTTCATTCTGGCCGCCGAAATGCGCCAGCGGCTGTCGCTGTGGTACGGCTCCGGGGCGCAAAACGAGCTGAACCGGGACGTGCTGCGGATCGTGTTGCCGGCCGCCGCGCAATCGATCGTGAAGACCTACGGCCACCTTGCGGAGGCCGGGAGCCTGAGCCTGAGGGGCTTCGCCGGTGACTGGTTCACGAAGCTTGTCGGGCAATGGTGGCCTGAGACGCGCATCCTGAAAGGCGACGGCGCCGCCGAAGGACCGGTGCTCCACGTCTATCGCGACGAGGGCAGCCTTCAGGCAGACCCACCGCCGGAGGACGCCAGCGTCATCCTGTTCACCGAGCGCTTGCGCCAATACAACTTCGCGGCCGCCCGGATCGACATATCGCAGATCTGAGGCCTACAGGGGTGGCGGGGGAGTTCCATGGTCTCACAGATCAGCCTTCGTGCTGGCTCGGCGACGAACATGGCGCGCTATGTGGCGCGCCAGCTCGACAACATGTTTCCGGCCGACTCGTTCGAGGCGGACCTCGCCGCGGTCGAGCCCAGCGTGAGCCCCGCGCTGGAGCGGATGCGGCCGATCCTGGCCGCCCTGCGCATCTACGAACCCGACCGGTTCGACCACTTCCACTCGCTGGCCTACGCCAGCTTCGTCTACCTGCTGTCGACCGAGGTGGTGGCGCGTGGCGATGCGGTGATGGGCGATCGCCTGTTCTGTCTGAACCGCGCGCTCAACGCGATCGACCTCTATCACGCGGTCAAGCTGGGCGAAGTGTTCGGCATCGGCCATTCACTGGGCACGGTGCTGGGCAACGCGGTCTACGGAACCAAGATCATCATTTGTCAGAACGTCACCGTTGGCCGGGTCGCCGACAACCGCCCGACGCTCGGCGACCGGGTTCTGCTCTATCCGGGTTGCAGCGTGACAGGCCGCTCCAACGTCGGCGACAATTGCGTGATCTCCGCTGGCGTCGCGGTGCACAACATGGATGTGCCGAGCAACACGCTGGTGACGCAGAAAGCCGGCGAGGTTGTCCTGCAGCCGCTGGAGCGCGACTTCATCGGCCTGTTCCTGCGGGACTGACCTGCCGAAGCCCGATCGCCGCAAGGAGCCTCGATGCCGCTTGAACCCATGGCCCGACACTGACGCATGCCTAACCCCACCCTCAGCCTCTGCATCGCCACGGCCAATCGGGCGCCGTTCGTGGATGACTGCCTGTCGCGGCTCGCGCCGCTGCAGGCGATCGGCTTTCCGCTCGAGGTAGTGGTCTCCGACGACGCCTCCACCGACGAGACCGCCGAGGTGCTGGCGCACTGGCAGGGGGAGCATCCGTTCCTTCGGGTGTACCGGGCCAGTGAAGCGGGCGGCCCCGCAGCCAACCTGACCAATGCGCTGCGCCAGGCTCGCGGCGAGTTCGTGGTATTTCTGGGCGACGGCGACCGGGTGGTGCTGCAGGCGCTTGCCACCCACGTGGCGCGGCTCGCACAGGAGCCGGACCTCGCGGCGATCTACACCGACTGGTCGACCTGGGACGCCGAGGAAGACCGCGAGATTGGCCGCGTGTTCGGGCTGACGGAAGCCGTAAGCTTCCCGGTCGAGACGCCGCTCGAGCTGGCCAACTTCGTGCTGGCGCGCGGCCTCTGGCCAGACGTGGCGGTGTACCGCCGCGCGGCGCTGGCAGCCGCCTGGCACTTCACGGGCCGAAGCGCGCAGACCCTGCCCTTGATGTACGCCGTCTCGCGCCTGGGCCGCGTCCGCTTCGACCCGCTGCCGTTCTATCGCGAGACCCGTGTCCCCAAGCGCGGTCTGTCGCGGGGCCGGGCCGTCGCCACACCTCTGCAACCCGAGAGCGGCGGCGAGGCGATGCGGCTGGGCCTGGAGACCCTGCTGGCGTCGGCGCTGCGCGACTCCGGCATGAACGGCGTGCCCGCGAACCAGACCCAGACCGCCCGCAACGCCATCGACGGCGTGCTGCACACCTACGCCTCGCTGGAGATCGACCGGGCCCTCAAGCGCGGCGACTTCCTGCAGGCGCTGGAACTGCGCCGGCGGCTGGTGCTGTGGCGCGGCGCGGGCTCGCCCGACGACATCCAGCACGACGTGGAGACGCTGGTGCTTCCGGCGGCAGCCACCTCCGTGGCCCTCACCTATGAGAGCCTGTCGCAGGCGCGCGGCATCAGCCTGCGCGGCTTCCAGCACACCTGGATGGCGCAGTTCTTCGCGTTCTGGCGGCCGGACATCCCGATCCTGCTGGACGATGCGCTGAGCGGCGACGAGGTGCTGATCGTGCATCGCGACTTCGGCAGCCAGGCCGCCGACCCCGACCCGGATGCGGCGAACGCCGTGGTGTTCCAGCAAGTGGTCAGCCTCTACCGGATCGCGCGCGAGGTGATCGATCTGAACGGGTTCTAGAGCGGCGGCGCGCTGGCGGCGGCGCGGCCGGCGCCGCTTGGCTGGCCGGCGCCGGATCGAACACGAGAAGCAGGCTGTCCGGCGGCGCGGCTTCCTCTGCCGTCAGCATGAAGCCGGCCTCCTTGGCCATCGTAAGAAGCTCGGCCCGGGTCAGGTCGCTGCGCCATCCCAGGCGGCGACGATGGTCCGGCGCGCAAGCCGGCGTCAGTACGGGATAGGTGAGGATAACTCGGACCCGCGCCGTCGCCAGCCAGGTCCAGAGCGCCGCCGGATCGTCCAGCCGCTCCAGCACACCCAGCGCGCAGATGTGGTCGGCCCCATCGGCCTGGGCGCCGTCGAAGTCAGCGCGGCGGTAAGCGGCCGCTTCCGGGACGAGCGCCTCCATCGCGCCCTCACCCTGGCCAAGGTCCAGCACCCGCGCGCCAGGACTCAGCCGCCGCGCGGCCCGCTCGCGGCGATGGCGCCAGATCTCCTGCGGCGCGCCCGCGCTGAACCGCGCCGCCAGATCGATCGGCGGCCCCGCCTCCTGCTGCGCCAATCGCGACTGAGCGGCGCTCCAGGCCCCCTGCGGCGTCGCGGCCAGCAGGCCCAACTCGCTGGCAGGCGCGTCGGTGTGGAGGCCGATCAACACGTGTGGGATCCCCGCCAGCGTGCAGAGGATGTGGACCCGCGGCCGGTCGGTGATCACGACGCGGCCGAGGCTCAGCAACCGCAAGGCCCGCTGCACCCAGAGCCGCGCCCTGGCCGTGGCCGGAAGCCCACGATAGGTCTCGGCGCTTGCTGGCCGGACCGACAGACGCGGCCAATCCGTCGCCAGCAGTCGCTCCCCAGCCGATTGCGCGGCCACGCTGACATCGACGCCATCGGCAAAGTCGGAGAACTCGATATTGGCGCCCACAGTCTGCAGGCCAGTGGCCTCGGCCAGGCCCGCGCCAGTGGCGTCCGCGCCAATCCACACCACGTCCACGCTCGCCGGCCCCGGACGCGTCACCGGTCCGATCATCCAGGCGGCGTCGGGGGCCGCCTGAGGGACCCGCCTCGCCCCCAGCCGCTGCATCAGCGCCGTTTCGCCCAGCCAGGTGGCGCAGTCGTCGGGATCGGCCTCGCCGGGGAGGTCGATCAGCGCCCCATCGCGCACGCCGATCAGCGGTGCGGCCGCCGCCAGGATCGCCGCTTGCGCCCGCTCGATCTCACCGTCCGCCATCGCCCGCCCGCGGCTGCCCCAGCGCCGTGACTAGCCAGCGCCGGCGGTGAAGTCCAATCGCGCGCGCCGCGATCAGGGCGCTCGTGCCGCTCTGCGGAACAACGTCCCGATTTGACCCACCGCGCGCGGCCGCTGCTGACAGGTTCGGGCCGCGCACCCTGTCAGCGAGCGCGCCCCGTTCCTCAAACTCCGGAGCCCCGCCCGTGGCCACCCCGCAAGAGAACCGCGACCTCGTGCTCGCGTCCTACGACGCCTTCCGCCGTCAGGACCGCGACAAGCTCGCCTCGCTCTTCGCCCCGGACGCGCAGTGGCTGACGCCGCCGCGCAACCGCACCTCCGTCGCCCTCGGCCAGCCGCCGCACTTCATCGGTCGCGAGGCGATCCTGACGTACCTGATGGAGTCGGTGAGCGGCGGCCTTTTCACCGGCGCCAAGGTGGAGGTGCTGTCGGTGATCGCCGACGAGCGCCACGTGGTCATCGAGCAGACGTTCGAGGCTACGGTCTGCAACGGCCGCCCCTTCGAGATGGTCTACTGCTTCATCTACACGCTCGAAGACGGCCTCATCCGCCAGGTCCGCGCCTACTTCGACACCGTCAGCGGCGCCGAACAGCTGTTCGGCGACGAGCCGCCGCGCAAGCTGGTGTGAGCCTGGTGCGGACGGTGGGGATCGAACCCACACTCCCATAGGGAAGCGGATTTTAAGTCCGCTGCGTCTACCGGTTCCGCCACGTCCGCGACGGGGGCGCCTTTGGGCCGGGGCCGTCAGGTTTCCAGAGCGTAGCCTGCTTCGCGCCAGGCGGTGACGCCGCCGTCGAGGGCGGCGGCGCGCAGGAAGCCGAGCTCGCGTAAGGTGGCGGCGGCGAGCGTCGAGATCTTGCCCACCTCGCAGCAGGTGACGATGCGCACCGTGGGGTCCGGCAGCTCGGTGTTGACCCGCAGCTCCAGCTGGCCGCGCGGCAGGTGGCGGGCGCCAGGGATGTGGCCGCCCTGGAAGGCGTCGCGTTCGCGCAGATCGAGCACCACCAGATCGCGGCTGTTGCCGCCCAGGCGGTCGTTGAGTTCGGCCAGCGACATGAACGGCACCTTGGCGCCGGCCTCGGCCAGCAACTGGGCCACCGACTTGCCGCCGCTCATATTGGCGCGCAGCGCCTCGGTCAGGTGGGTGGGCGCGGCCAGATCGAGGTGCTCCATCATCTCGACGAAGGCGGCGCGCTCTTTCTTCTGCAGCCGCGGATTGCTCTCGATCTCGGCGCCGATGGTGGTGTGGTCGCGGTCTTTGTACTCGTGCGCCGGGTAGACCAGCGTTTCCGGCGGCAGCTTCAGCAGCTTGTCGAACAGGCTCTCGTAAAGGTCGTGCGGATCGCCGCTGGGCAGGTCCGAGCGGCCCGTGCCGCCGATCAGCAGCGTGTCGCCGGTGAAGACCCGGTCGCCGGCCGCCAGGCACATGGAATCCCGGGTGTGGCCGGGCGTGTGCAGGGCTTTGAAGCGCAGCTGCCCCACCGCCAGCATGTCGCCGTCGTCGAGCCGCAGGTCCGCGTACGGCGCGGCGCCCAGACGGTGCATCACCACCGGCGCGCCCAGCGCCTTGGCCATGTCGCGGCTGGCGGAGAAGTGGTCGGCGTGGGTGTGGGTGTCGATCACGTAGTGCACCCTGACGCCGTGTTGGGCTACGGAACCCAGGTAGCGGTCGGTTAGGGTGATCTCCGGGTCGATCAGCACCGCGGCGCGGGTGGCCTCGCAGCCGACAAGGTAGGAGCGGCAGCCGCCGGCCGCGAAGGTCTCGAAGATCATGCCGCTCCCCCCGATGGTCCGCCCGGCTACTTCGGCTGGGCGGTGAGCCGCAGATACGGCTTCAGGGTGCGATAGCCCGGAAACCGCTCCTTGGCCTGCTCGTCCGAGACCGATCCGGCGATCACCACCTCGCCGCCGGGCTTCCAGTTCACCGGCGTCGACACCGGGTGCTTGGCGGTGAGCTGCACGGAATCGAGGATGCGCAGCACCTCGTCGAAGTTGCGCCCGGTGCTCATCGGGTAGGTGAGCATGGCTTTGATCTTCTTGTCGGGGCCGATGACGAACACCGAGCGCACCGTGGCGTTGTCGGCCGGCGTGCGGCCCTCCGACGTGGTTCCGGCGCCCTCCGGCAGCATGTCGTAGAGCGTGGCCACCTTCAGCTCGGGATCGCCGATCATCGGGTAGTTGACCGCGTGCCCTTGCGTCTCCTCGATGTCCTTGGCCCAGCGGGAATGGTTTTCCACCGGGTCGACGCTGAGGCCGATGATCTTGGTGTTGCGCTTGTCGAACTCAGGCTTGAGGCCGGCCATGTAGCCAAGCTCGGTGGTGCAGACCGGGGTGAAATCTTTCGGGTGCGAGAATAAGATCGCCCAGCCGTCGCCGATCCATTCATGGAAATTGATCCGCCCCTGGGTGGTGTCGGCGGTGAAGTTCGGGGCTTCCGAATTGATCCTGAGCGACATCGCTGGTCTCCTGACGTGTCTTGCGACCCGGGCCTAGCCTACCGCGCCTTTGCGGCGGGTCCGAGTCACTTCCGGGGTGGCGCCGCGCCCGGGCCGTTGCCTTCGTTCTGCTGGATGGCGTCGCCCAGACCCTGCAGCCCTTGCGTGGCGCCGGTGAGGATCGCGCCGCAGACGTTGACCTCAGCGGTGAGCTGAGCGGCGGTGAGCTGCGCGGCTTCCTGGATTACCCGGGCGTTGATGTTCTGCAGCGCGCCGCGGCCTTCGAGCCGGCCCCAGAAGTAGAGCATGCTGGCGTTGCCCAGCTTCTGCAGATCGGGATCGGAATTCTGCGAGAGGGCCCCGCCGACGATGATGCAGCGGATATCGGTCGTGGTCGGGTCCGCTGGCGGCAGCGGGGTCGCGGGTGGCGTTGACGCCGCGGCCGGGGCCGGCGCGGCAGGCGCCGGCGTGGCGGCGGCGGGGGGCGCCGACGCCGGCGCGCTGGCGGCTGGCGCTGGCGGCGTGGCGGGCTTCGTCGGGGTCGCAGCCCCGGCGGCGCTGGCGATGAGGGCCGGAACCAGGGCGATCAGCAGGGCGCGGCGCATGGCCTGAGTGTCCTCGCGGGGTGTAACGCGGCGATGTCAGCTTGGGTCAGCGGTCGGCGTCGATCTTGGCGATCGACTTGGCGCCGATGTCGGCCAGCGCCTCGATCAAAGCGTCGGCGGTCTTCTCCACCGCCTCGCCGTCGCGGCCCCGCACCACCAGGTTGGAGCCGTAGCCCTGCGGGCCATAGAACGGGTAGCTGCCCAGTGAGAGTTCCGGGTGCGCCTTGGCCAGCGCCGCCAGCGGCTCGGCGATGACGCCCTCGCCGGCGCCTTCCACCCGCACCGTGCGGCTGATCACCACCGCGCCGGTCCGCAGCCGCGGCACGACATCGTCCATCATCCCGCGCATCACTTGCGGCACGCCGGCCAGCACGAAGACGTTGCCGATGGAAAAGCCCGGCGGGCCCTGCACCGCGTTCTTCACCAGGCTGCCGCCTTCCGGCACCCGCGCCATCCGCCGGCGCGCCGCGTTCAGCTCGCCGCCCCAGCGCTTCGACATCATCTCGACGATCTCGGGATGCTCGTACAGCTTCACGCCAAACGCCTCGGCCACGCAGTCGGCGGTGATGTCGTCGTGGGTGGGGCCGATGCCGCCGGTGGTGATCACATAGTCGTAGCGGCTGCGCAGCGCGTTCAGCGCCGCGATGATCTCTTCCTTGATGTCCGGCACCACCCGCGCCTCGGCGAGGTCGACGCCATACGTGCCGATGTACTTGGCGATGAAGTTGAGATTGGTGTCCTGAGTGCGGCCGGAGAGGATCTCGTCGCCGATGATCAGCACGGCGGCGGTGACGCGGTCGGTCATACTCTCGTTCCTGCACGGGCGGCCCGGCAAGCCCATAGGCCGCCAGGCCCGGCGCGGCAACCAACGGCGAAGCCGCAAGGCTCTTGACGCGAGACTACAATCGTAGTCTTTCTGGACTACAGATGTAGCCCGAAGCGGCTCACGGAGGAGGCTCAAGAATGTCGCACCGCGTCATCGCCCTGGCCGGCGCCATCGCCGCCGCGCCCATGGCCGCCGTCGCCGAACCGCTCAACGCGCTGGCGATCGCCGCGCACGCATCGACGCTGCAGAAGGTCGTCCTGCTGATCCTGCTGGCGGCGACGCTGGCGGCGGCGATCATCGCTGCCCGCAAGATTGCATCCGGCCGCGCGCTCTCCGGCGGCTCGGCGTTCGTCTCCAGCCTGCGTCTTGGCGGACCGATCATCGGGGCTCTCGGCGCCACCTACGCGCTGATGGACTCGGCTATCGGCATGGCCAACATCGCCGGCAATCCGACGCTGAAACTGCTGGCGCCGGGTCTGGCCGAGGCGGGCTTCATGATGTGGATGGGGTTCCTCGCCGGCGCCATCGGCGTCATCGCCAACTGGGCCATCGAGTCGCGCATCGACCGGCAGCTGTTGGCGGGCTGAGCTTGCCGGAACCGATCCATATCACCGCGGCCGAGAGCGAGATCATGGCCGCTCTCTGGCGCGCCGGCCCGCTGACCCCGGCGCGGCTGATCGAGACCGTGCAGGCGCGCCGAGGTTGGGGCGCCCCCACCGTCAAGACGCTGCTCGCCCGGCTGATGCAGAAGCAGGCGGTGCGCTCCGAGCGCGATGACGGCCGGCTGGTCTACCGCCCGCTGGTCGACCGCGAGACCTATGTCGCTGCCGAGGTGGGGGCCCTCGTCGACCACCTGTTCCAGGGCGACCACGCCAAGCTGGCCGAATTCCTGGCCCGCGACGCGGCCGCGGAGGGGCGCTAGCCCTGGACGCGGCGGTGCGGGACGGCCATAGCCCGCCGCCATGCTCCTGCCGCAACCGATGGCGCATGGCCGCTTGGTCAGCCGCTACAAGCGCTTCTTCGCCGACGTGCTGCTGGACGACGGGACGGCGCTGACCGCCCACTGCCCCAATCCCGGGGCGATGCTGGGGCTGAACACGCCCGGGTTTGGCGTCTGGATCTCCCGTTCCGACAACCCCAAGCGCAAGCTGGCCTGGACGCTGGAGCTGGTGGAGGCCGACGGCGGCCTCATCGGCGTCAACACCATGCATCCGAACCGTCTGGTGGCCGAAGCGCTGGCGGCGGACGCCATCCCGGAGCTGGCTGGCTACGCGTTGCATCGCCGCGAGGTGAAGTTCGGCGCCGCCAGCCGCGTCGACTTTCGCCTGGAGAGCCCGGACCGGCCCTACTGCTATCTGGAAGTGAAGAACGTGCACCTGAAGCGCGGCGGCACGCTGGCCGAGTTCCCCGACTGCGTCGCCGCGCGCTCGTCGAAGCACCTGCG
>DASXZG010000035.1:0-10264 GCA_036502045.1 Caulobacteraceae bacterium
CGATGCGCGCGCTCACCCGGCGCTACCAGGTGGCCTGCGAGCGCGGCGCCGCGGCCGAGAACGGCAGCCGCACCATTCTGGGCCTGGAGACCGAGGTCACCACCCTGAAGGCGAAGCTGGAGATCGCCCTGCACGCCGCCCAGCACGACCCGCTGACCGGCATCCTCAACCGCGCCGGCTTCGTCACCGAGGTGACGGCGCGCCTCGCCCGCGGCTCGCTCTCGCAGACCGTGCTGCTGGTCGACCTCGATCGCTTCAAGCTGGTCAACGACACGCTGGGCCACCACGCCGGCGACGACCTGGTGCGCAAGATCTGCTCGGCGATGGCGGCGGTGCTGCCGGCGAGCGGCGTCTTGGCGCGGCTGGGCGGCGACGAGTTCGGCATCGTGCTGGAGGCGACCAGCGAGCAGGGCGTCAACGACTTCTGCAACAAGATCCTGCGCGTCTGCGCCCAGGCCCGGCGCGTTGCCGGCCACGAGGTGCAGGTTTCCGCCTCGATCGGGGTCGCCATCCAGGACGAGAGCCGCAGCGAAGTGTCGCTGATGCGCCGATCCGACCTGGCGCTCTATGCCGCCAAGCGCGAGGGCCGCAACCGCTACCGCCGCTACGACGCGGCGCTGGAAAAGGTTACCAAGCGCCGGCTCTCGATCGAGAACGGGCTGGAGCTGGCGCTCCGCACCGGCCAGTTCCGCATGGCCTACCAGCCGATCGTCACCGCCCAGCACGGCCATGTGCTCGGCTTCGAGGCGCTGGTGCGCTGGGACAGCCCGGAGCACGGGGCGGTCTCGCCGGCCGAGTTCGTGCCAGTGGCCGAGGAGACCGGCCTGATCCTCGACCTCGGCGACTGGATCACCCGCCAGTCGTTCAAGGACGCGCGCCGCTGGGGCGGGCCGTACGTATCGGTCAACGTCTCGGCGCGGCAGTTCCTGCGCCAGAACGTCTCCGAGCGCATCCTGCGCTACGCCGAAGAGGCGGACCTGGCGCCCAACCGCATCCAGATCGAGCTGACTGAGACCGCGATCATCGACGACGTCGAGCGCGCCGCGCACAATCTCGAAGTGCTGCGCCAGGCCGGCATGCGCGTGGCGCTGGACGACTTCGGCACCGGCTATTCGTCGCTCACCTACCTCAACCAGTTCGCCATCGACACGATCAAGATCGACAAGTCGTTCGTCGACAACGTCGCGCGCGACCGCCAGTCGGCGATCATCGTCGCCTCGGTGACCCGGCTGGCCTCGTCGCTGGGCATGGGCGTGGTCGCCGAAGGGGTCGAGACCGACCAGCAGCGGCACGTGCTGACGGCGGCGGGCTGCGGCGCGCTGCAGGGCTACCGGTTCGGCAGGCCGATGAGCCCGACGGACGCCCGGGCGCTGCTGCTCGCGCCTCCCGGTGGTTGATCCGCGCCATTCTTGGGCGCCTGGCGCCACGCGCCGCTTTCTAACGCTGAAAGTTTGAGCGCCGGCGGCCTTCGCCGTACCCGCCAACGCCTCGTGACCAATCGCTGTCAGCCGGCCTCGCCATGAAGGCGGCATGGGCGGAGTCGAGCGCGGTCGGCGCGGCGGGATGCGTGGCGGGGTTGGCGGGCCGCTGAGCCGGCTCGTCGAGGCGCTCAATCCCTGGGGCGCGTTGGCGAAGGCCGAGGCGGACGCCAGAGCCGCCGAACAGCGCCTGCGCGAGGCGCTGGACGCGCTGCCCACCGGGGTCGTCTTTCTCGACTCCGAGCTGCGCTACATCCTCTGGAACAAGGCCTATGGCGAGATCTACCACCGCTCGTCCGACTTGTTCCGCGAGGGGCGGCCGCTGGCCGAGACGCTGCGCATCGGCGTCGAGCGCGGCGACTATCCCGCCGCCATCGGCCGCGAGGACGCGTGGCTGGCCGAACGCCTCGCCCTGCTCGCCAACCCCACCGGCGAGCGCCACGAGCAGCAGATCCGCGACGGCCGCTGGGTGCTGATCGAGGAGCGGCGCACCGGCGACGGCGGCGTCATCGGCCTGCGGGTCGACATCACCGACCTGAAGCAGCAGGCGGCGGCGCTGCAGGATGCGCTGAGCCGCGCCGAAGCGGCGAGCCGGGCCAAGGCCGAGTTCCTGGCCAACATGAGCCACGAGTTGAAGACGCCGTTGAACGGGGTGATCGGGCTCGCCGAAGTGCTGGCGCGCTCGCCGCTGACCGCCTCACAGAAGCAGCTGCTGGAGGAGGTCCTGGCCAGCGCCGGGCGCCTGCACACGCTGCTGGGCGACCTGCTGGACTTCAACGCCCTGGAAGCCGGGCAGATGGAGACGGTGCGCGCGGCGTTCACGCCCGCCGAGGTGGCGCAGCGCGCGGCCGACGGCTTGCGCGCCCAGGCCGAGAGCAAGGGGCTGGCGCTGGCGGTGGAGATCGGCGACGGCGCCTCGGGACCGGCCATGGGCGACGCCATCCGCCTGGCCGAAATCCTGGCGCATCTGCTTTCCAACGCGGTGAAGTTCACGCTCGACGGCCGCATCGACGTGCGCGTGGCGCTGGAAGCGGACGAGGTCTGGCGCTTCGAGGTGGCCGACACCGGCATCGGCTTCGACGCCGGCGAGGCGCAGCGCCTGTTCGCCGGCTTCGAGATGGGCGACGCTTCGGCGACGCGGGAACACGGCGGCGCGGGCCTGGGCCTCGCCATCTGCGCACGCCTGGCCAGTTTGATGGGCGCGAAGCTGGAAGCCGTCGGCGCGCCCGGCCAGGGCGCGACCTTCACCTTGCGCGCGCCGATGCCGCCACCGCCGGCGCGCCCGCAGCCCGCCGCCGACCAGCCGCTCAGGGTGCTGCTGGCCGACGACAACGCCACCAATCGCAAGGTGGTGGAGCTGATCCTGGACGCGGTCGGCGCCGAGGTGGTCAGCGTCGGGAACGGTCTGGAAGCGGCCAAGGCGGCGGAGGCCGAGAGCTTCGACCTGATCCTGATGGACCTGATGATGCCGGTGATGGACGGCCTGGCCGCCATCGAAGAGATCCGACGCGCCGAAGCCGCCGCCGGCAAACCGCGCCGGCCCATCGTGGTGCTCTCCGCCAACAGCGCGCCCAGCGACGTTGCCGCCTCGCACCAGGCCGGCGCCGACGGCCATCTGGGCAAGCCGATCCGGCCCGACGTTTTGCTCAGCGCACTGGCGGAAGCCACCGCCCCCCGAGGGTAGTTTCGCCAAGCGTCGATTTCAGAGCTAGAAGCGTCGGCAACGCTCCCAAACGCAGGAGATTCTTGCCGTCATGGCCTCTTCGATCGACCGCCGCGCCCTGCTGGCTTCGGCCGCCGCCCTCGCCGCATCCGCCGGCGCCCCGCAGTTGGCGTTCGCCGGCCCCGTCAAGCCGAGCCCCGTCACCGACAAGCCGCCCGTGGCGCGCGTCGCTCCGGTGACCGAGCACTATTTCGGGACCACCGTCGTCGACCCCTATCGCTGGATGGAGTCGGAGAGCGACGAGTGGAAGGCCTACGCCACCGCCGAGGGCGCCTACGCTCGCAAGGTGCTGGACGCCATTCCGGGGCGCGACACGCTCTACAAGGCCATCGATCACAACAGCGGCCTGCTGGTCGCCGTGAACAACGTGGCCCTCGGCGGCGACCTGATCTTCACCGAGGCGCGGCCGCTGGGCGCCGCCACCTTCAAGCTCTACGTGCGCAAAGGCCCCGCCGGGACCGACCGGCTGCTGATCGACCCGGACACCTACGCGGCGGCCGGCTCGCACGCCTCGCTGGACTGGTGGGCGCCGTCGCCCGACGGTAGCCACGTGGTGTTCGGCTCCTCGCCCGGCGGGTCGGAGAACTCGCTGGCGCGCATCCTGGTGGTCGACACCGGCGCGGTGCTGCCGGAGACCATCGACCGCACCCAGGACGCCAGCCCCGGCTGGGCGCCTGACGGCTCCGGGTTCTTCTACAACCGCCTGCAGCCCGGCGTCGCCGCCGACAGCCTCGACCGTTACAAGCTCTCCGCCTGCTGGTTCCACAAGCTGAACACCGACCCGGCCACCGACGTGAAGGTGCTGGCCAAGGGCATCAGCCCGGCGGTGCAGGCCCAGGACATCGACTTCCCGGTGGCCGGCGCGACGCCTGGCTCGGACATCGTCATCGGCGTGCTGCAGTCCGGCGTGCAGAACGAGCAGACCGCCTACGCCTGCAAGCTGGGCGCGGCGATGGCCGGCGCACCGCCCTGGAAGCCGATCTGCGTCCCGGCCGACGACGTGGTCAATATCGCCGTCAACGGCGACGACATCTACCTGCTGAGCCACAAGGGCCAGTCGCACTACCAGGTGCTGAAGGCCAGCGGCGGCGATCCCTCGGTGGCCAACGCCAAGCTCGTCGTGCCCGCCAGCGCCTCGGTGATCCGCAGCTTCGCCGCCGCCCGCGACGGGCTCTACCTGCAGGACCTGAACGCCGGCCTCGGCGGCGTGCGCCGGCTGGGCTGGGACGGCAAGATCAGCACCATCGCCATGCCCTTCGACGGCGCCATCGCCGGCATCTACGCCGACACCCTGCACGACGGCGTCTGGTTCATCCTGGAAGGCTGGGCGCGGCCGGCGGTGGTCTGCTACGCGGCGCCGGACGGTGGCGTCACCCAGACCGACATCGCGCCGAAGCCCGCCATCGACGTCAGCCCCTACGCTTCGGTCGAGCTGATGTACCCCGCCGCCGACGGCGTGAAGGTGCCGATCTCGATCCTCTACAAGAAGGATATGAAGCGGAACGGGTCCGCGCCCTGCATCCTCGACGCCTACGGCTCGTACGGCATCACCGAAGACCCCGCGTTCCTGGGCCGCTACCTGCCCTTCATCGATCTCGGCGGCATCTTCGCCACCGCCCACGTCCGCGGCGGCGGCGAGCTGGGCGAGGACTGGCACCTGGCCGGCCAGAAACTGACCAAGCCCAACACCTGGCGCGACGACATCGCCGCCGCCGAATTCCTGATCAAGGAAGGTTGGACCAGCAAGGCCAAGCTGGCGATCATGGGCGGCTCGGCCGGCGGCATCACCGTGGGCCGGTTCATGACCGAGCGGCCGGACCTGCCGGCCGTGGTCATCGACCAGGTCGGCGTCTCCAACGCCACCCGCAGCGAGTTCTCGCCCAACGGCCCGCCCAATATCCCCGAGTTCGGCACCGTCACCAACGAAGAGGGCTTCAAGGGCCTCTACGAGATGGACGCCATGCTCCACGTCAAGGACGGGACCAGGTACCCGTCGGTGATGCTGACCACCGGCCTCAACGACCCGCGCGTCTCCTCCTGGGAGCCGACCAAGATGTGCGCCCGGCTGCAGGCGGCCAACGCCTCCTCGAACCCGATCATCCTGCGCGTGGAAACCGACGCCGGCCACGGCATCGGCTCGACCCGCGAGCAGCGCGACCACGAGCTGGCCGACACCTTCGCCTTCATCCTCTGGCGCACCGGCGATCCCCACTACCAGCCCGGCGGCTAAGCCATGCTGGCGGCCGAGTACTCCACAGCGACGCCGGCGGCGATCGCCGAGGCCGTTGGCGCTGCCTACGACCTCGACGTCGTGGGCGGCGTCTTCGTGGTGCGCGGCTTCAACGACACGTACGAGCTGACGCTGTCGGACGGACGCCAGGTGATGGCGCGGCTCTGCGATCACCGCTACCGCGGCCCCGCCAACGTCGACTTCGAGACGGCGTTCATGGCCCACCTCGACCGCAGCGGCGTGCTGGTCGGTGCGCCCCTCGCCGCCTGCGACGGATCGCTCTGGCGCATGGTCGAGGCAGCGGAAGGTCCGCGGGAACTTGCGGTCTTCCGCAAGCTCGGCGGCGACATGGCGTTGCAGGGCTGGAACCCAGCCAAGGCGCCCACCGACCGACAGCTCGACGACATCAGGCTGCTGGGCGCCAGCCACGCCGCCATCCACACAGCTGGCGAGAGGTTCGTCGGACCGCCAAGCCTCTACCAGCTCGACGGCCCGTTCTTTCTGCGCGACCCGTTGGCGCTGGCGTTGGGCGCTCCGACGCTGGACGCGGACACGGGGCACAAGTTGCGCGAGGTCGGCGAGCGGGCGGCGGCGCGGATCGAAGCCATCGCGGGGGACCTGTCGCGCGTCATCTGTCACGCCGACAACCACAGCGCCAACAGCTTCATCGTCGAGGATGCGGACGGCGCACGCACGGTCGGTTGGTTCGACTTCGACGACTGTGGCCCCGGCTTTCTGGCCTACGACCTCTGTGTCCTGCTGTGGAACCAGTTCCGGCGGGCGCGCGCCCCGACGCTGAACGAGAACGGCCTCGCTGTCTGGCGCGTCTTCATTGAAGGCTACCGCAGCCAGCGCCCGATCCCCGAAGCGGACTATGCGGCCATCATCACCATGGTCGTGCTACGCGAAATCTGGCTGCTGGCCAACTACGCAAGCCGCATCCCTCAATGGGGTCAGCTGTCGGTCGGCGCTGACTTCTTCCGCGACTCCCTGAAGCTGCTGACAGCGTGGGAGACGGCGGAGACGCCGGTCTAGCCTCCCTCCCCTTCATGGGGAGGGACGGCGACCCCGGACTTGGTCCGGGGGAGCCAGGGTGGGGAAGTCCGACACCTCACCGGCGCTCGTCGACGTGGCTCACATCCCCACCCGACCGCTGCGCGGTCTGCCCTCCCCATGAAGGGGAGGGAGGGGATCTACCGCTGCACCAGCTGGGTCAGCACCCCGCCGGTCATCGCCGGATGCACGAACACCTGGCCGCGGATGGGGTTGCCGGCGCCGGGGTCGCCGACCAGGCGAATGCCTTTTTCGCGCAGCTCGGTGACCGTCTTCTCGAGGTCGTCGACCTTCATCGCCACCAGGTGCACGCCCTCGCCGCGATCATTGAGCCGCTGAGCGATGGGGCCGGTATCGCCGAGGTTGGAAACCAGCTCGACGTAGCTGTCGGCGAAGCGGAAGAACGCCATCTTCATTCCCGCTGGCGCGCTCTCGCTGCGGTCGCTCACCGGCGTCCCGTAGATCGTCTCATAGCGGCCGATGGCGGCCTCCAGGTCCTTCACCGCCACCACCACGTGGTCCACACCCTTGAACATCCGTCGCTCCCTTTTGTTGGTTGCCCGCGACCTTACAGAGCCTGGCGCCGGTTGCCGAGCGGCCATGCCGGGGTGTAGTCGCTGGGCCTTGCGCCGCGGCCGCCGCCGCATCGCGCCAAATCAACGACTTTCTTTCATTTCTACAACGCCTTGTCGGCGATATTTGAGAACCCGGAGACATTCATGAAGTACCGCAAGCTGGGCGCCAGCGATCTCGAAGTGTCGGAAATCTCGCTGGGGTCCTGGCTGACCTATGGCGTGGGCGTGGAGCTGGACCCGGCCCGCGCCTGCGTGAACAAGGCCTTCGACCTCGGCATCAACTTCATCGACACCGCCAACGTCTACGGCCGCGGCGCCGCCGAGAGCGTGCTGGGCGAGCTGCTCGCCGGCCGGCCGCGGGACTCCTACGTGCTGGCCACCAAGGTGTTCGGCCAGATGAGCGACACGGACCAGGGCCTCTCGGCCGTGCAGATCGCCAAGCAGATCGACGCGTCGCTGCAGCGCCTGCGGGTCGACCACGTCGACCTCTACCAATGCCATCGCTACGACACCGCGACGCCGCTGGAAGAGACGATGGCGGCGCTGACCAAGGTCGTGAAAGAGGGCAAGGCCCGCTACATCGGCTTCTCCGAATGGGCGCCGGCGCAGATCGAGGCCTCCTTCGAGGTGGCCGGGAGCGAGCGTTTCGTCTCCAGCCAGCCGCAGTATTCGCTGCTGTGGCGCCGGCCGGAGCAGAAGGTGATCCCACTCTGCGCCGCTAACGGCGTCTCGCAGATCGTCTGGTCGCCGATCGCTCAGGGCGTGCTCTCCGGCAAGTATGCGCCGGGCGCGCCGATCCCGGAAGGCAGCCGCGCCGCCAGCGACTCCATGGGCGCCGCCATCCGCTCGTGGATGCAGCCGCCGGTGCTGGAGGCCGTCGCCAATCTGAAGCCGCTGGCCGCCAAGGCCGGCTGCAGCCTGACCCAGTTCGCGTTGGCCTGGGTGCTCCGCGAGCCCAACGTGGCCTCCGCCATTGTCGGCGCCAGCCGCCACGAGCAGCTGGTGGAGAACGCCGGCGCGTCGGGCCTGCAGATCGACCCCGCCCTCTTCCGCGAAGCCGAGACCATCGTCGCCGGCGTGGAGCGGGCGGCGCGCTAGCAATTCCTTCGGTAACCGCGGCTAGCTGAGGGCGACAGTCTCTCGCAACGCTTCAGCAGTATTCGACAGTTCAAGCAGCGGCGCCAGCCTTGCCCACGCTTCGGGCAGCGACGCCGGGTTGCGGCAGTTGCAGGCGAGGTTCGGTGTTTCAGGTCAGCTCTGCTCTTCGGTTCTCCCGAAGCTGAGAGACGATCAGCGCGACTGTGCTCGCGATCACGTCAGGCGCCCTTTCCAGCGCCAGGCCGTGGTCAATGAGCCGATAGGAGGCGTCGGCGCCGGAGAGGCTCAGCAGCATGGCGGTTGCGTCCTCGGTCGCCTTCGCGGGAGCGCCAATCGCCTTCACGGCCCGGCGAATGGCGTCAAGGCGCTCGATCCGTCGGCGATTGCGCACTTCCTGCCAGACACCGCTCCGGCTCGCGGAGAGCGCCCGCGTCAGCGGGTGCCGCAACGCCATGGCGTGGATGTCGCGGTAGTATCGCGGCAGGTCGTCAGGGCCAGCGGCGAGGACAACACCCTCGGGGTAGAGCTGCCGGTCGAGCCAGTTTCCGAGAGCGAGGATCTGACTTTCCTCGTTGGGGAAATGGAAGTGAACGGTGCGCAGGCTGACACCGGCGCGCACCGCGGCCTCGCTGGGCGAAAGCTTGTCGCGGCCGGGCCCGGACAGCTGTTCAGCAAACGCGCTGAGGATGGCTTCCCGGGTCGCCGCCGCCTGGGCCTCTCGTTTCGGGCTGACGTATCGGCGGGTCGCGGTCATGCCGGGGGCAGAAACTCGATCCCGTGGAGGTTGCCGACACGCACGACGCCCGCGATATCCGGTGGGTTCATCGATACTTCGCTCGACACCTGGCGGAAGAACTTCGAGGCGTTGCCTTTGGTGACGATGGTCAGGAAGGTCGCGTCCTCGACGGTGCGGTAGCTGTGCGGCGTGTTGGCGGGCACGTGAGCAAAGCCTCCGGTCCTGAGGCGCACGGTCTCACCGTCCACGGTGACGTCGAGCACGCCGCTGGTGACGACGTAGACCTCTTCCCAGGCATGCTTGTGCGTCGGCGGACCGCCGCCCGTGGGACCTCTCGTGTCGAAGATTTCAACGGCTGAGCCCATGTCGTTGGTCAGCATCGGCGCCAGCGTCTCGCCCAACACATAGAAGCTCTCGTTTGCGTGGTTCTCGGCTTTCCCGGCCATGGTCGTCCCCCCTTGCCCCATTTCGCCGCATCAGCGCGCAGCGAATTTGACGTAACATTCGCTGCACCCGGGCGCAATCAATATTCTGGGCCCCGGGCGGCGGCGCAGCTCGTTCCCGAAGAAGCGCGTGCAGCGCCGGCTGAGCTTACGGGACCGTCGCCGCCGTGAACTGGCGTAAATGAGCTATCGTCCCCTCTTGCTTCAATCCGGGGGGACATCTTGTGACGCTTTCAGACCTTGCCGCCATCGGCAGCTTCGTCAGCGCAGTCGCGGTGGTCGCGACTCTTGCGTTCCTGCTGTTGCAGTTGCGCCAAACCGACAAAAACCAGAAAGCCCTGCTGCAACAGGGCCGCAGCGCCCGTGTCACCGACCTGATCTTGAAGCGGACCGAGCCGGAACTCAGCCGGGCGTTGACCCGCGGTCTTCAGGGGGATCTGGCGATCGAGGATCACCAGGTTCAGGCGATGAATGCGTTCTTCGCCGCTCTGTTCTGGAGCATCGAGGACAGCTTCCTGCAGTACCGGGCGGGGCTCCTGCTCGCGAGCAGTTGGATGACGGACGCGGCCACACTGCGCGGCTTTTTCGCCGTTCCCGCTTGTCGCGTCGCCTGGACGATGAACCGCGATCTAATGAGCGGCGAGTATCGCGACCACATCGACGCTCTGATGCGCGATATCGAACCGCAGCAGCCGATCGATACGCTCGCAACCTGGCGGTCACTGATGTCGCGTGAGCTGGGCGCCAGGGCCTAGGTGACGACGCGTCGTCTGGTTCAAGCGCGCCGGCTAGGGCGCGTCCTCAATTGAGCCAGACGAAGATTGCGGCGGCGTAGATGCCGGCCAGGAAGTTGATGGCTCGCTTGTCGTAGCGGGTGGCGACGGCGCGGAACTGCTTGAGCTTACAGAAGAAGTTCTCGACGTGGTGT
>DASXZG010000036.1:0-7090 GCA_036502045.1 Caulobacteraceae bacterium
GCAAGCACATGACGGAGTGACCATGCCGCCGCATTTCCTGGGCGCGATCTTCACCCAGCCGATCGATATCCCCCATTCGATCGTGGCGCTGCTGATCGGCGTCGCCGGCGGCTGCCTTCTGGCCGAGGTGCGGCTGCCGACTCTGCGCCGGGCCTTCGCCCGCAAGGCCAAGCCGCCAACCGTTCAGGGTAGCGATCACGACGGCCCCTGGGGCTGAGACTCGGAGCGTCGGCGGCAGTTTCACGAACGCGGCCAATTTCGTATCCCTACGTGTGCACTCAGGTGCAGGAAAGGGGCATGGATCGTCTGGTGAGGTCACGACACCCGGGCGAGAGCTCCAGCGTCACCGGCGTCAGGCACAGGGCGTCGAACTCGCGCATGGTCGCCTTGTCGATGACGCCGGCGCGGAGCAGGCCGACGGCGGTCTTGTGACCGTGCCGAGGCTGCCGCCCTTGCTTGCCGTTTTCGTCATCGCCCTATTTCCAAGATGGCTGGTTCTTCGGGAGCTTCCCGGTCGGATCATACACCATGACCTTATGCGGGAGCTCCGGTCCCCAGCGCCATAGCACGAGGTTCTGATCATCGCCGGTCGCGCCGTTGGCGAAGCTCGGGACCAGAACTCCCGCGTGGCCGTCCGCGATCAAACGCCGGACCACGGCCCATGATTCAGGTTCCCGCCCGGCGATGAGTGCATCGCCCCACGCGCAGTCGAGGTCGCTCAGCGCGACACCCAGGGCGGCCCGATCCGCATCGGTTCGCAGATCGGCGACACCCTCGCAGTCCACGTCATAGCTGCACAGCACACAGGGGGTCAGGCGATACGCGAAGCCGCCGGACACCTCGCGGAACACGGTGTTGAAGCTGAGCGACAGATAGAGCGTCTCCAGTCCCGGCCAGTTGAACCGGCGGCCCCTGAGCGCCGCGCCGGCGCCCGACAGCGGGCGCCAGGCCCAGTTGGGGTCATGCGCCCGGGAGCACTCGCCTTTGAATCTCAAGCGTATCCGCCGGTCGCCAGGTGATCGACGTAGTCGCGAACCGCTGTGGCGTTGCCGGTCTTCCCCAAGGCTTCGGCGGTGCGGCCGCCGAACGCCGGGATGGGCTCGGCGCGATACCAGGCCATGGCCTGCGCCGCGCCGCCCGCCCAGCCCTGGACGAGGTTGATGATCTCCAGCATCTCACGCACCCGGCTCTGCGCCTTGGGCCCATCGCGACGGCTGGCCTTCTGGAAGACCTCGCGGGCGAGGCCGGCGGTGTCCGCGAGTTGAGCCTTGGACATGCTGAAAGCCTCGGCCACGTCATCGACCTTCACGGAGCCGCGGTCATCCATCAGGTTGACGATGGAGAAGCGGCCAGTGGCGGCATGACGGACGACTTTCCGCGCGCGTGAGCGTCCGCCCGATCCGGCTGCTCCTTTGGCCGCTTGCGTCATGTGTCGCTCCTTTGACCGATATAACGGTCAATATTTGGGCGGATTAATTTGATTGCAAGCTGCTGTTCACGCCGCCCTCGACGCCGCCAAGGCGTGCAGCGACTCCGGCTTCAGGCGCGTGTAGCGCCGCGGCATCTTCCAGTCCTTGTAGCCGGTGCCGAGCGCCACCTGTTCGATGGCGACTCGCTCACCGATCGAGGCGGAAGCGAGATGAGCCTGAGAATGAACCACTCATCCTTACTTGAATCGATAGTCGAGGCTGACGCCCCAGGTGGCGGGCATGCCGGCGAAGCGGACCGTGGTGTCGAGGTCGTGGTTGGCCGCGGTCCAGTAGTAGGTGTCGGTGACGTTGCGGCCGAACACCGAGAGCCGCCATGCGCCGTCGCGGGTCTCCACGCCGGCGCGCAGGTCGAGCAGCACATAGGGGTCGACCTTGAGCAGCGGCAGGTCGCCGAGCTGGCTGTTGGTGGCGCTCTGGTAGGTGACGTCGCCGCCGACGAAGCCGTACAACTTGTCGCTCAGTCCCCAGTGGTACTCGACGTTGGACTCCAACTGCCATTGCGGCGTGTTGGGGAAGGCCTCGCCGTTGAAGTCGGTGAGCACGCCGTCGGGATTGTAGTTGGTGAAGTTGTCCATGATCTCGGAGTGGATGTAGGAGCCGCCGGCGCTCACGTCCAAGCCGCTGATCGGCGTCCAGTCCAGCTGCAGTTCGCCCCCGGCGATGGCCGAGTGGGGCACGTTGACCAGCTTCAGCAGCGGCCCGAATACCGGGTCCAGCACCCGCCCCAGGATCTGCTTGTCGGAATAGTCGTAATAGAAGCCGGCGCCGTTGAGCTGCAGCGTGCGATCGAGCAGGGTCGCCTTGAAGCCGACCTCGTAAGCGAGCACGGATTCCTGCAGGGTCGGCGCGAACTGGCTGGCGACGCTGGCGGCCAGGTCGGGATAGCCGCCGGCCTTGTAGCCCTTGCTGACGTTTGCGTAGGCGAGCACCCGTGAGGTGGGGGTCCATTGCGCGCCGCCGCGCCAGGACACGTTGTTCTGGTCGAGGGTCGAGCGGACCAGGCCGGGCATGAAGTTCGGGCCCTCGGTGATGCAGCCGCCAGGCGGGATCGGCGGATTGGCCGGCAGGCCGGCGGCGGCGCGATAGGCATCATAGAGAAAGCCGAAATCCTTGGCGGCGACGCCATCGCCGTCGTCGCCGGTGCAGCCGTTGAAGGCGTCGTTCGACTGGGTGTAGCGGATGCCGCCATAGATCTTGACATCGTCGCTGAGGTTGTAGTCGCCGCTGGCGAAGCCGGCCACGGTGGTGGCGCGCTGATTATCCATGTCGCGGAAGGCGGTGTAGAGCGGCAGGCCGAACGGCACGAAGGTGAACGCTGGCGTGCTGTAGGGGATTTGCAGGTAGTTGCTCTCCAGCACCGTATCGTCGGCGTAGTTGAAGCCGATAACGAAATGGCCGCGGTTCAGGATGTCGCCGGCGATCCGGGCCTCCTCCGACCAGGACGAAATCTCGCCACGGGTGAACTGGCTGAGGTTCGACAGGGCCGTACCGTCGAGATCCTGCAACTGCCGTTCGGTGTAGCCGCTGTAGGACGTGATCGACGTCAGGGTCAGATCGTTGGGCAGGCTGTAGTCGATGCGGAGATTGGCCTGCCCGAACACATTGTTGCGGTGGTAGTCGTCGCCCGGATTGAAGTCGGCGGCGGTGTCGGTATGCGGCGCAAGCGGATAGGCCAGCAGCGCCGGGATGAACGGGGCCGCCGCCGGGATGCTGGGCGAGACGCCGACGAGTTGGCCGGCCTGGACCTCGGAATGGTCGACGAAGCCGTTCAGGTTCAGCTGCACCTTCAGCCGCGCGTCTGGAGTCCAGGCGAGGATGATCCGGCCGTTGGTGAAGTCGCCGGCGCCGTTCCTGGCGCCGGTGGTGTAGCTCCGCTGCCAGGGGTCCATCTGATTGTGATCGATCGAGACCCGGGCGGCGAGGGTGTCGGTCAGCGGCCCGCTGACGAAGCCGCCGATGTCGACCCGATTATAGCTGCCGTAGCTGGCGTCCGCACCGGCCTGGAGGGTGTTGGTCGGCTTGGCGTCGATATAATTGATCGCGCCGCCGGTAGCGTTCTGGCCGAAAAGCGTGCCCTGCGGCCCCTTCAGCACCTCGACCCGCTCCAGATCGAGATCGACCCCGCGGGTCTCGATCGCGAACGGAACCGGCGCCTCGTCGGTGTAGATGCTGACCGTGGGCCGACCGCCGAGGCTGTTGTCGCTGAATCCGACGCCGCGCAGCGTGTAGATCGGCGAACCGACATAGGAGTCGGCGTAGGTGAACGAGGGCGTGATCTTCACCAGGTCACGGGGCTGATCGATACCGAGCACCTGCAGCTGCGCGCCGGTGGCCGCGGTGATCGACATCGGCACCTTGTTGGCGCTCTCCGCCCGCTTCTCGGCGGTCACCACGATCTCCTGGACCGATGTGACGCTGCTGGCGGTGTCCGCGGCCCACGCAGCCGGCGCCGCAGCAAGAACCGCTAGCGACGCGCCCGCCAGTCCCCATCCGCGTCGTGTGCGCGGCCAAAAGTTTGCGCGGGCCGCATGCCGCTGGGCCTCGGTTCTGTCGAGCGCAGTCATGGCCGATAACCCCCTTGTCTGCGCCGATCGATCATTGATCGCGGTCACGCTGATTTATTCGACATGTTCGAATGTCGGCATATCGCCACGTCGAGTTTTGTCTGTCAACATATTCGACATGAAAGTACGGAAGTGATAGGTGCCGTCGAAGAATGAAAGACGAAACTCAGCCTGCCACCGCCGGCCTGCCCGGCGCGGTTGAGCCGCTGCCGAAGCGGCGCGGACGGCCGTCGAAGCATGGGTTGAAGCGCGAAGCCCTGCTCGAGGCCGCCGCCGCCGCCTTCAACGCCCAGGGGATCGCGGCCACGTCGCTGGCGGAGATCGCCGAGCGGCTCGGGCTCTCGCGCGCCTCGGCCTACTACTATGTCAACGACCGGGCCGAACTGGTCTTCCGGTGCTACCAGCGCGCCTGCGAGCTGATGGCCGAGGACCTGGCCGCCGCCAGCGAAGCGGCGAGCGGCCTCGAACGCACCCTCGCCTTCGTCAATCTCGCCCTCACGCCGGGCCGCGCGCCCACGGCGGTGCTAAGCGAGATCAACTATCTGTCGCCGGCCCATGCCGAGGTCGTTCGCGCCGCCAACGACCGCAATGTCGCGGCCCTGATCGGTTTCGTGGAGGCCGGCTTGGCGGATGGCAGCATGCGGCCCTGCGACGCCGAGGTCGCCGCCCAGACCGTCATCGGCACGCTGGCCTGGGGACGGCTGTCGCCGCAGTGGGTCGAGGACAGCCGCGGCCGGAGGTTCCAGGCCCGATTCGTCGCCACGGCCATCGACCTGCTGACCTCGGGAATCACCACCGATCTCGCGCGCCGGTTCGAGGGGCCGATTGACGCCGAACAGTTCCTGCCGAAGCGGTTCAACCCGTTCGATCGGCGCGATGCGTCTGAAATGCGCATTGACCAGTTGCTGACCGCCGCTTCACGGCTGTTCAACCGCGACGGCATCGAGGCGACGTCGCTGGACGAGATCACCGCCTCGCTGGGGGCCACAAAGGGCGCGCTCTACCACTACCTTCGCGACAAGACCGACCTGGTCGCCCGCTGCTACGAACGAGGCTTCGAACTCTTCGAACGCTTCGCGGCGGCGGCGGAAGCACACGGCGGCGACGGGCTGGAGCGGGCGCTGATCGGCGTCCATCTAAACGTCCAGGCCCAGGCCGGCCCGCTGACGCCGCTGGTGCCGCAGCCGGGGCTGGAAGCCTTGCCGCATCCGCGCCGCGATGCCCTCATCGCACGCGCCCGGGGCCTGGCGACGCTGTTCGACCGGCTGCTGCGCCAGGGCGTTGCGGACGGATCCTGCCGGCCCACGGATACCCGCATGATCGCCCTGATCGGCGCGGGCGGCTTCGCCTGGCTGCCCAAGTGGCTGCCGCCGGATGATCCGCGTGGCCAAAAGCGCCTCGCCGACGAAATCAGCGACATCTATCTGCGCGGCCTGAAAGCCCGCTGAGCATCGAAACCAAGGCACGGGAGAGACACAATGGCCACGGTCATCGGCGGCGTTGCGGCGCCGGGGTTCGAGCGGGTGCGGGACGCGTTCGCGGCCAATTTCGAACGCGACGACGCCTATCGCGACGTCGGCGCGTCGCTGGCGATTTACCGCGGCGAGACCCTGATCGTGGACCTCTGGGGCGGCTGGCGGGACGCCGAGGCGACCATCCCGTGGACCCCGGACACTCTGGTCAACGTCTGGTCGACCACCAAGGGCGTGACGGCCATTGCGCTGGCGCGGCTCGTCGACCGAGGACGTCTCGACTACGAAGCGCCGGTCGCGCGCTACTGGCCGGAGTTCGCGCAATGCGGCAAAGCCGAGATCACCGTCTCGCAACTGCTGTCGCACCAAGCCGGGCTGCCCGGTTTCGCCGAGCCGACGCCGCTGGAGGATTTCTACGATTGGGGGACGGTGACGCGCCGTCTGGCCGCACAGGCGCCAATGTGGGCGCCGGGGACGAAGAACTCCTACCACGCGATGACCTTCGGCTTCCTGGCCGGCGAACTGATCCGCCGCGCGTCGGGCCTTAGCATCGGCCAGTTCGTGGCGCGCGAGGTCGCCGGGCCGCTGGGCTGCGACGTCTTCATCGGCCTGCCTTGGTCGGAGGAGGCGCGCGTCTCCCCACTTATCGCGCCCCGCATCGCCCAGCCCTTCGACCTGGAGGGAATGGCGCCGGAGGCGGTCGCGGCGCTGACCAATCCGTTGATGGCGCCGACGCTGTGCAACGAGCGCGCCTGGCGCGCCGCCGAGATTCCCGCCGGCAACGGCCAGGCGAGCGCGCGCGGTCTCGCCCGTCTCTACGCGGCCACGGCCAACGGCGGATCGCTGGACGGCGTGCGGCTCATGGGTCCCGAGACCGTCGAGGCGATGATCGAGGTGCAGACCGAGCGCGTCGATGTCCTGCTGGGCGTCGCGCCGCAGTGGGGCCGCGGCGTCACGCGAAACGGCGTCGGCGTCTTTGGCCCCGAGCCCGGAGTGTTCGGCCACGCCGGCTGGGGCGGCTCGTTCGGCTGCGGCGACCGGGAGGCCAACGTGGCGATCGGCTATGTGCTGAATCAGATGGGAGACCGCGTTGTCGGCGATCCGCGCTCGACGGGGCTCTGCGAAGCGGTCTACGCCTGCCTCTGAGGCGCGTCCACCGCCGAGGATGTAGCCGGCGCAGCAGTCTTTTTGGCGTCTCCCGCCGCGCGTCATATTACGGGCGAGGCCCTGATCGTCGATGCCGGCCTGCACCTCGGCCATGCTCCGCTTGCGATGCGATAGATTGTCATCTCGGCCCCGATCCACGTGCAGTTACGTTGCTGTCCTGACGAGGGCTGGCCAGGAACCCGGGGCCTCGCCGGCAAGACCTGGCGATCGAACGCTGTCTATTCGACGGCGTTACATGCCTCCTTCGGCGACCAGGGCCGTCAGAATCGCGCTCGCCCGCTCGATGAACACCTCGCGCTCACGGCCGCGCAGCGCCTTGCCGCGGATGAGCCTTTCCACCAGGAAACCGATGATCACCCCGGCCAGCACCCGGGCGCGCGGCTCGGCGTCCTCGCCG
>DASXZG010000037.1:0-15458 GCA_036502045.1 Caulobacteraceae bacterium
CACGCCGCCACCCACAAGTCCGGCGGAACCTACGCCGCCCCCTCGCAGCCCGTCGCCTATTCCAAGCTCGGCGCCTACCTGAAGGCCTCGCCCAGCCAGCGCGCGAAAGGCGACTGGGGCGCGAGCGGTCAAGCGACCGCGGCCGCCGCCGCGCCCACCGGCACGCCGGTGAACACCGCCGCCACCGCGCCGGCGGCCATCGCTTCGCATGCTGCCGCCGCCAACGACGACATGCAGAACGCGCCGACGGTTCCGGGTCCGGCCACGCCTCAAGGCATGACCGCGCCCGCCAGCCCCGATCAGAGCACCAATCCGCAGACGCCGTCCTCCGCCGATGACGCGACCGGCCAGACCCCCACGACCGCGCCGCCAGCGCCCGGCTCGACTCCGCAATAGCGGAGCAGTCTTTGCGGACCGCGCCGGAGAAAAACTCTCTGGCGCGGGCTGAGCTTGCGGCTACATCGGCGGCGACGATCACCCGAGACGGAGCCGCCTCTTGTCCGCCGACGCCCTATTCCAGCCCTTCGAATTCAAGGGCCTGAAGCTGCCCAACCGCGTGGTCATGGCGCCCATGACCCGCTCGCAATCGCCCGGTGGAGTCGCCACGCCGGACGTCGCCGCCTACTACGCCCGCCGCGCCGCGGCGGAGGTGGGCCTGATCGTCTCTGAAGGTACGGGCGTGGCCCGCCCAGCGTCGCTCAACGATCCCAACATCCCGCGCTTCCACGGCGAAGCCGAACTCGCCGCCTGGAAGCAGGTGATCGACGACGTGCACGCCGCCGGCGGCCTGATGGCCCCGCAGCTGTGGCACGTCGGCGGCATCCGCAGCCGCCGCGAGGACTGGGCGCCGGCCGGCCCCTACGACAGCCCCTCCGGCATCTCCCGTCCGGGCCACAAGTTCGGCGACGGCATGAGCGACGCCGACGTCGCCGACACCATCGCTGCCTTTGGCAGCGCGGCGGGCGACGCCAAGGCGCTGGGCTTCGACGCGGTCGAGCTGCACGGCGCCCACGGCTACCTGATCGACCAGTTCTTCTGGCACGGCACCAACGAGCGCGACGACCTCTTCGGCGGGCCGACCGTGAGCCATCGCGGCAGCTTCGCCGCGGAAATCCTGAAGGCGGTGCGCGCTGCGGTCGGCCCCGACTTCCCGGTGATCATCCGCCTGTCGCAATGGAAGCAGCAGGACTTCGAGGCCAAGATCGCCGAGACGCCGCAGCTGATGGAGGCGTGGCTGTCGCCGCTGGCCGACGCCGGGGCCGACGCTTTCCACTGCTCGCAGCGCCGGTTCTGGGAACCCGAGTTCGAAGGCTCCGACCTCAACTTCGCCGGCTGGGCCAAGAAGCTGACCGGCAAGACCACCATCACCGTCGGCTCGGTCGGCCTCACCGGCGAGTTCATCGCCGCCTACGCCGGCGAGGCGTCGAAGCCGGCGTCGCTCGACCGCCTGCTGGTGATGCTGGAGCGCGGTGACTTCGATCTCGTCGCCGTTGGCCGGGCGCTGCTGCAGGACGCGCAGTGGGCGAAGAAGGTGCACGATGGCCGCACCTCTGAGCTGATGGACTTCGACCGCTCGGCCATGGCGACACTGAACTAGGTTCTACTCCCACCCGTCCGTCCGCGTCGTGTACAGAGCGGCGATGGCCGACCCCATCCATGGCGCCCTGGTGCTTTTCTCCGGCGGGCAGGACTCCAGCGTCTGCCTCGCCTGGGCGCTGGCCCGCTACACCCGCGTCGAGACCGTCGGCTTCGACTACGGCCAGCGGCACGCCGTCGAACTGGAAGCGCGGCAGGTGGTGCGCGCGGAGATTGCGCGGCGCTTTCCGCAGTGGGCGGTGCGGCTCGGTGCGGATCACATGCTGGACATCAAGGGCTTCGGCGCCATCGGCGAGACCGCGATGACCGCCGACAAGGCCATCGAGATCACCGAGCGGGGCCTGCCCTCCACCTTCGTGCCCGGCCGCAACCTGGTGTTCCTCACCTATGCGGCGGCGCTCGCCGACCGGCTGGGACTGAAGGCGCTGGTGGGCGGCATGTGCGAGACCGACTTCTCCGGCTATCCTGACTGCCGGCGCTCCACGATGGACGCCATGGAGACGGCGCTGGAGCGCGGCATGGACCGCGCTTTCCAGATCAAGACCCCGCTGATGCGCCTCACCAAGGCCGACACCTGGGCGCTGGCCAAAGGCCTCGGCGGCGAAGAGCTGGTGGAGCTGATCCGGGCCGAGAGCCACACCTGCTACCTTGGCCGCCGCGAGCCGATACACGCCTGGGGCGCCGGCTGCGGCGCCTGCCCCGCCTGCGAACTGCGCGCCAATGGCTGGAACGACTGGGTCACCTCCAACCGGCCTGCGCTGGCGCCATGACCTATCAGGTCAAGGAGATCTTCCTCACCCTGCAGGGCGAAGGCGGCCAGGCCGGACGCGCGGCGGTGTTCTGCCGCTTCGCCGGCTGCAACCTCTGGACGGGTCGCGAGCAGGACCGCGCGAGCGCCGTCTGCCGTTTCTGCGACACCGACTTCGTCGGCGTGGACGGGCCGGGCGGCGGCAAGTTCGCCGACGCCGTGGCGCTGGCGAGCGCGGTGGCCGCGGCATGGCGCGGCGCGGCGGAGCACCGGCTGGTGGTCCTGACTGGCGGCGAGCCGCTGCTGCAAGTCGACGACGCGCTGGTGGGTGCGCTGCACGCCCAGGGCTTCGCCATCGCGCTGGAAACCAACGGAACCATCACCGCGCCCACCGGCATCGACTGGGTGTGCGTCAGCCCCAAGGCGGACGCGGTGCTGGCGCAGACGACGGGCCAGGAGCTGAAGCTGGTCTATCCGCAGGAGCGCGTCGATCCAGCGCGCTTCGAGGGCCTGGCCTTCGAGCGCTTCGCCCTGCAGCCGATGGACGGGCCCGACCGGGAGGCCGCGACCCGCGCCGCCATCGCCTATTGCCTTGAGCACCCTCGCTGGCGTTTAAGCCTGCAAACGCACAAATACCTGGGCATCCCTTAAGCGCGGGACCGCCCGTTCCCCCGGAAAACATGACCGAACCCGTCTTCGAGATCACGAAGGCCGCCAGCTTCGACGCCGCCCATCGCCTCCCAGCGGGCGGCCCGGACGGCAGCGCCTACACCCGCTTGCACGGCCACTCGTTCCGCGTCGAGGCGACCGTGCGGGGACCCGCCAGCGGCCCGGTGGGCTGGGTCGGCGACCTGGGCGAGCTCGACGCGGCGCTGCGCGAGGCTGCCGGCGCCCTCGACCATGCGTTGCTCAACGAGCTGCCGGGGCTGGAGAGCCCCACCTTGGAAGCCCTTTGCCTGTGGTTCGCGGGACGGCTGAAGGATCGGTTCCCGGGACTGTCTCGGGTGGTGGTCTCACGCCCCAGCGTCGGCGAGAGCTGCGCGCTGGCGGTCGGCTAGCGGCCGTTCAGTCAATTTCCCGGGTTTGCTGCTTGTCGGTCGAGCGCCGGTAGGGGCCCTGGTAGCTGGCGTCCTCGCGACGGCGGCGGTCGGGGCCGAAGTAGTCGGGCGTGCGGATGAACGGGCGCACGGCGCTTACCACCCGGTTGATGCGCTCGATCACCCCGCGCGCCGTCACCGGCTTGGACAGGAACTCGGTCACGCCAACGTCGCGCGCCTCGGCGACCCGCCGCATCGTCGAGTGGCCGGTGATCATGATCACGGGGATCATTGGGCTAGGGCTGTCGGACGAATTGCGCACCAGGCGGACGAAATCGATGCCGTCCAGCGGCTGCATGGCGAGGTCTGTCATGACGATGTCGATCTGGTGCGCGCGCATCAGCTGCAGCGCCTCGGCGCCGTCGTTGGCCTCGAACACGTGCCTGACGCCGATGGCGCGCAAAATCTCGTTGAGCAGCACCCGCATGTGGTGGTTGTCGTCCACCAGGAGGATCTTCAGCAGATCGAACCGCAACGACCGCCACCCCTCCGATCGCGCCCATCTGAAATGTCAGGGCTGTCGTGTAAAATTAACTAAGACAAAGACTTGCGTGCACCCAGCGCCGGCCACGAAAACCGGCGACCGTGCGCAAAAAGCTGGCCTCTATTGCGGTTATGAGACCAAGGGTCAAGCGTCAGATGACGTAGCGGCAGCACTGACCGCGTCGTTTCTCTCGGAGGTGGCGCCAGGCCGGAATTCGCGGCCGCCAGTCTGCCCGCGGTGGCGCAAGAAGGCGTCGGCCAGACAAACCGCCAGCATCGCCTCGACCACCGGTGTGCCCCGAATTCCGACGCAAGGGTCGTGGCGGCCGACGGTGCGGATATCGACCTCGTTCCCATCCTCGTCGATGGTTCGCATCGGTGTCAGGATCGACGACGTGGGCTTGAACGCCACCCGCGCCACCACGGGCGCGCCGGTGGAAATGCCGCCCACCAGGCCGCCGGCGTTGTTGGAGAGAAACAGCGGCTTGCCATCGTTGCCCATGCGCATCTCGTCAGCGTTCTCTTCGCCCGAGAGGCTGGCGGCGGCGAAGCCCGCGCCGATCTCCACGCCCTTGGCGGCGTTGATCGACATCATCGCCGCGGCGATCTCAGCTTCGAGCTTGCCGTAGATTGGCGCGCCCCAGCCGGCCGGGACACCGGTGGCCTCCACCTCGACGATGGCGCCCGTCGACGAGCCGCCCTTGCGGACCTTCTCCAGGTGGTCTTCCCAGACCGCGACCATGGCCGCGTCCGGGCACCAGTAGGGATTGTTCAGGGTCTCGTCCCAGCTCCAGCGGCTGCGGTCGATGGCGTGCGGGCCGATCTGCACCAAGGCGCCGCGAACCGCCACGCCGGGCCCCAGGACCTTGCGGGCGATAGCGCCGGCGGCGACCCGCGAGGCCGTCTCTCGGGCCGACTGGCGCCCACCGCCGCGGTAGTCGCGCACGCCGTATTTGGCGAAATAGCTGTAGTCCGCGTGGGCGGGGCGGAACTTGGTGGCGATGTCGGAATAGTCGCGCGAGCGCTGGTCGACGTTCTCGATCAGCATCGAGATCGGCGTGCCGGTGGTCACCTGGCCGTTGGTGCGCTCATCGGAGAACACGCCGGAGAGGATGCGCACGGCGTCCGGCTCGTCGCGCCGGGTGACGAACTTGCCGACCCCCGGCCGGCGCTTGTCGAGCCACACCTGGATATCCGACTCGGTGAGCGGGATGCCGGGCGGGCAGCCGTCGACGATGCAGCCGATCGCCGGCCCGTGGCTTTCGCCCCAGGTGGTCATGCGGAAAAGGTGGCCGAAGGTGTTGTGGCTCATCGCCGGCGCTTTTAGCCGAAAGCGCGGCGGCTCACAAAAGCCGGCCTGTCAGGCGGCCCAGGCGGCGGCGAAGCGGCGCAACTGGGTGCGGGCGATGCTCTCCGCCGCGCCTTCGTCAGGCGCCAGCCGGATGAAGAGGCTGCCTTGCGGATAGGAACCCCGCGCCGGCAGGCCCTGGCCCTCGAGTCGCACCAGCCGCCGTTCGGCGATCTTGCGGCTGATCCACAGCACCTTGGGCCCCAGCGGTGTCTCGACGCTGGTGCGGCCGCCCTCTTCGAGCAGATAGCTGGCGACCGGCGCGGTGACCCAGACGTCGGAGCCGCGCACCTGCATCTCGTCGCTGGCGCCGATGCGCACCGCAAGGCTGCCGCCCGCGACACTCAGCCGCTCGCCATGCCGGGCGCCGGCCGGAATGCGCAGGCGCCGCCCGTCGGCGGCGGTCGCCTCGCCGCCGCGCAGGGCGGTCAGCGGATCGATCTCGACGCACGGCTCTGGCGGCGGCGCCACCAGGGCCGGCAGGTTCGGCGTCGCTTGCAGCAGGCGGTGCGCGGCGAGGATCAAGCGGAAACGCTCGGCGTCGCCGCCCTGACGATCCGGATGCGCGGTCTTGGCGGCGGCGCGGAACGCGGCGGCGGCGTCCGCCAGCGAGGCGCCGGCGTTGAGGCCGAGCAGTTGGCGCGCGTCGTCGCGGGTCATGCGGGGAGCGGACATCAGCGCTCAGCTATCCAGACTATGCTCAACGCCGGGTTAAGGCTCGCGAGGCGGGGCGCGCGTCGCTATATCGCCGGCCATGGCCAAGGCCCCTGTCATCCCCTCCTCGCCCAGCGAAGCGGACTACCTGCAGAATGTGGCCGCGGCCGAACCGTTGGCGCCGATCACCGACACCGACCCGATCGGCCTCTTCACGCGCTGGCTGGGCGAAGCGATGCAGCGCGAGCCCAACGACGCCAACGCCATGACGCTGGCCACGGTCGATGAGGGCGGCCTGCCCGATGCGCGCATGGTGCTGCTGAAAGGCGTCGACGCCGCGGGCTTCACCTTCTTCACCAACTACGAAAGCGCCAAGGGCCGCGAGCTGCTGGCCCACCCCAAGGCGGCGCTGGTGTTCCACTGGAAGAGCCTGCGCCGGCAGGTACGGGTCCGCGGCGACGTCAGCACCGTCAGCGCTGAGGAGGGCGACGCCTATTGGGCGACGCGAGCGCGTTCCACTCAGATCGGCGGCTGGGCGTCGGATCAGTCGCGTGAGCTGCCGGACCGCATGGCGTTCGAGCGGCGCATCGCCGAGATGGGGCTGAAGTTCGGGCTGGGACCTGTGCCCCGGCCGCCGCACTGGTCCGGGTTCCGGCTGGCGCCGACGTCGATCGAGTTCTGGCGCGACCGGCCATTCCGCCTGCACGAGCGGCAGCTGTTCGAACGCGCCGGCGAGGCCTGGACGGTGCGGCGGCTGTATCCGTGAGCGACGACAACGCGGCGGTGCGCCACTGGCTGGCCGCGCGTTCCGACCGCGCCATCGAAACCTCCTGCGCCTGGGTGTTCCTGCGAGGCGACATGGCGCTGAAACTGAAGAAGCCGGTGGACTACGGCTTCCTCGACTACTCGACCCTGGCCAAGCGCAAATGGGCGCTGGACCGCGAGCTGGCGTTCAATCGCGCCACCGCGCCCGACATCTACCGGGGGGTGCGCCGCATCACCCGCGCCGACGCCGGCTTCGCGCTGGATGGCGGCGGCGAGACGGCCGATTTCGTGCTGGAGATGCGGGCGTTCGATCCGGCCTGTGTGCTGGCCGAACGGCCGGAAGCGGTGGATGGGGCGCTGGCTGAGGAACTCGGCCGCCGCATCGCCCGGCTGCACGCCAGCGCCGAGATCCGCCCGGACGGCGGCGGCGTGAAAGCGCTCGGCTACACCATCCGCACCAACGCCGAGCACCTGCTGGCGATGGACAAACTGGGCCCTGACGCCGTCGCCCGCGTCGTCGCCGAGACCGACGCCGCCTTCGCCGCGGCCACGCCGCTGCTGGAGCGCCGCCGCGCGGAGGGTTTCGCGCGCCGCTGCCACGGCGATCTGCACCTCGGCAACATTCTGCTGGAACACGGCCAGCCGATCCCCTTCGACTGCATCGAGTTCAACGACCTCTTGTCCGAGATCGACGTGCTCTACGACGTGGCGTTCCTGTTCATGGACCTCTGGTTCCGGGGTCGCCGCGAAGCCGCCAGCCGCGCCTTCAACGCCTATCTCGACGAGGCGGCGCGCCACTTCCCGGCGGCGCTGTGGGACGGATTGGCGGCGCTGCCGCTATTCCTGGCGGCGCGGGCCGGGGTGCGCACTCACGTCAGCGCCATGCAAGGCGAGATCGCGACCGGGCGCCGATACCTCGCCGCCGCCATCGACCACCTGTCGCCGCCTGCGCCGCGTCTGGTCGCCATCGGCGGCCTCTCCGGAACCGGCAAGACCACGCTCGCCCGCCGGATGGCGCCTGACCTCGGCGGCGCGCCAGGCGCGGTGGTGCTGCGCACCGACGAGATCCGCAAGCGCCAGGCTGGCGTCGCCCCCACCGAGCGGCTGCCGCCCAGCGCCTACGCGCCAGGAACCAGCGATGGGGTCTATGCCGAGATGATGGCGCTGGCGGGCCGCTGCCTCGCCGCCGGCCGCAGCGTGATCCTGGATGCGGTGTTCCTGCGGCCGGACGAGCGTGCAGCGGCAGCCGACGTGGCGGGGGCCGCCGGCGTCCCGTTCAAAGGCATATGGCTGGAGGGTCAGGCCGGCGATCTGCGCCAGCGCCTCGCCGCCCGGCAAGGCGACGCCTCTGACGCTGGCCCGGCGACCCTCGACGAGCAGCTAGGCCGTGATCCGGGGCCTATCGAGTGGGCGCGAGCGGACGCCGCCGAGCCGGCCGCCGCCGCTCGTATCGTCCTGGGAACCTGACCTTGGAGACCGCCCTCGATCTTCTCGGCCGCTATCATCAGGCGATGCTCGACAAATCGGCCGACGATCTGGCCGACCTCTACGCCGAAGATGCGCTGCACGAGTTCCCGTTCACCCATGGCGATGGCGCGGTGCTGCGGGGCCGCGAGGCTGTGCGCAGCCGCTACACCGCCGTCTGGGGCCGCATGCCGTTCGAGCTGGTGGCGGTGGAGAACCTGATCACCCACGCCATGATCGATCCGGACATGCTGGTCGCCGAGCAGGACATACGCGTGCGTGACACAGCGACCGGCGCGGTGTTCGTCGCCAGTTTCGTGCTGGTCATGACCGTGCGCGGCGGCCAGATCGTTCGCCTGCGCGACTATACGGACGACCTCACGTTCGCCCGCGCCACTGGTCGGGCGCGCTAGCTGACCGGCCAGCCCGGTCGGCGACCTTTTGTTTCACACTTGCAAATTTCAACCTCGACCTCAGATATCGTCGGCGCCGCGCTTCGGGGCGTTCGCGCGATCGGGGATAGCCATTGGCCCTAAGCCTGCACGAGCCGGTGTTCGCCACCTATGCGATCGCCGCGTCGATCATGATCCTGAAGGCGGTCAGCATGTCGTGGCTGACCGTGGTGCGGATGTTGCGGGCCAATGGGGGCTTCCGCGCCCCTGAGGACATCCGCAAGACCCCGCTCAATCCCAATCCAAGCCCCGCGCAGCTGGCGCCGAACGAGAGCGTTGAGCGGGTGCGACGCATCCAGATGAACGACCTGGAGAACCTGCCGTTCTTCCTGGTGGCGGGGTTCCTGTTCGTCCTCACGCAGCCGTCCCTGCTGGTCGCACAGTGGCTGTTCTACGGCTACGTGGTCACGCGGCTCGCCCACTTCGCCGCATATTTGAGCGGGCAGGCGCACGACCTGCGCGCGGCGCTGTGGACGCCCGGCTCGCTGATCATCGTCTACATGGCGGTGCGTGTGCTGCTGGCGGCGGTGAGCGGTTGACGCAGGTCTTCGTCTCCTACGCTCACTCCACCGAAGCGACGGCGGTGCTGGTCGACCAGGCCCTGCAAGCCCTCGGCTATGAGGTCTGGCGCGACGACCAGCTGCCCTCGCATCGCGCCTTCACGGACGTCATCGACGAGCATCTGCTGGTGGCGAAAGCCGTGGTCGTGCTCTGGTCTGTCGACGCGGTGAAGTCGGATTGGGTGCGCGCCGAAGCGGATCGGGCGCGCAAGGCTGGCACACTGGTGCAGCTCACCCTCGACGGCGCGACGCTGCCGCTGCCGTTCGACCAGATCCAGTGCGCCGATCTGCGGGGCTGGCAGGGAGACATCAACGCAGGCGGCTGGCGCAGCGTCGCCGGCAGCGTCGCGGCGCTGGTCAAAGGCGATGGCGCGGGCCGGCCGTCTGCCGACGCCCCGCCGCTCCTGCCGCCGCCGCTGCCCGACAAGCCCTCCATCGCCATCCTGCCCTTCGCCGACCTCAGCCCGAAGGCGGACCAGGACTATTTCGCTCAGGGCATGATGGACGAGATCGTGACGGCGCTGAGCCGCATCCGCTCGCTGTTTGTCATCGCCAGCAGTGCGACCCTGAGCCTGAAGGGCCAGGCGCTCGGCGCCCAGGAAATCGCCCAACGCCTGGGCGTTCGCTACATCCTCGACGGCAGCGTGCGGCGCTCCGGCGAGCGGGTGCGGATCACGGTGGGGCTGACCGACGCGGCCACCGGCGCGCAGATCTGGTCCGAGCGCTTCGATGACACCCTGGAGGACGTCTTCGCCTTGCAGGACCGGGTGGCGCTGGCGGTCGCCGGCGTCATCGAGCCCAGCGTGCTGTCGCAGGAGACGCGGCGCGCGGCGCGCCGGCCGCTGGAAAGCCTGGGCGCCTACGATCTCTATCTTCGCGCCGCGCCGCTGCGCGCCACCTTGCAGCAGGCTGACGTGCTGCAGGCCCTGGCGCTGCTGGAGCGCGCCATCGCGGCCGAGCCCAGCTTCGCGCCGGCGCTGGCGCAGGCCGCCGGCTGCCACAGCCAGGTCTATGCCAACGGCTGGGCCGACGACGCGCAGGCTCATCGCCAGGCGGGTCTGGCTCTGGCGCGGCGCGCGGTGGCCGCCGGCGCGGACGACGCCCAGGTGCTGGCCCAGACCGGCAACGCGGTGATGGAGCTGGACAACGACGTCGATCACGCCGCGGCCCTGATCGACCGGGCCATCGCGCTCAATCCCGGGTCGGCCTACGCGTGGCTGATCAGCGGCATCATTTGTCTTGTCGAAGGCGACGGCCGCAAGGCGGTCGAGCACTTCGAGCGCGCCGCGCGGCTGGACCCGATTTCGCATCTCGGCGAGGTCGCCCGCGCTCACATCGGCGTCGGCACGGCCCTGCAGGGCGACTTCCAGACAGCGGTGCGCCAACTCCGCGGATCGAGCCACCGCAGCGCGCGCATCCACATGGTTCTGGCCGCGCTCTACGGGCACCTGGGCCAGTTCGATGACGCTGAAGACGAGCTGGCCCTCTACGCCGGGAGCGTCACCATTCCGGTCGAGACCATGGCGCGGTTCAGCTCCCGCGACCCGCAGAGCCAGGCGATCATCCTCAGCGGCCTGGCCAAGACGCGGCAGCGCTCCGCCGGCTAGGCCTGGAACACCGCTTCGATCTCCAGCAGCGATTCGATGCGTTCCGGCGCGATGCCGTAGTCCGTCAGCACGGCGACGCTGTGTTCGGCCAGCAGCGGCGCGGCATGTTGGAACGACGACTGCGTGCGGCCGAACTTAGCGTACCCCGGCGCGCCGGTGACCATGCCGCGGGCGTGCTCGTAAGTCTCGTGGTAGCCGTTCTCCTGCAAGTAGGCGTCGGTGTTGCTCTCCGGGCCGGTGATGCAGGGCACGGCCGGCGCGCCGGCCGCTTCCAGCCTGGCCAGGGCGGCGTCGCGCGAAAGACCTTTGAGGGCCGCCGCTATGGCCGTGGCGACAGGTCCGTCGATGGGCTCGGCCAGCGCGGCTTTCACGTCGCCCGCAAGGCCCAGCGCCTCGCAGAGGCCGGTGTAGCTGGCCGGCGTCGTGCAGGCGATGGCGATCCAATCGTCCTGGCACTCGTAGAAGCGCTCCAAAGCGCTGACGCCGATACAGTCGGGCGCGCCCATGGCCGGCGCCGGACCGCCGGGATAGGTCACCATCTGACCGATCTGGGCCATCACCGAGGTGGTGGCGAGGCTGGTGGTGATCTCCTGGCCCTCGCCGGTGCGTTCCCGCGCCAGCAAAGCGCCGACGACGGCGAAGGACGCCATGGCGGCGGTGGTGATGTCGTTGACAGGAATCTGGTGCATCACCGGCTCATTGCCGTAGCCCCCTTGCGCCTGCTGCTGGCCGCTTTCGGCCTGCAGCAGCGGATCGAACGCCGGCAAGGTCTGGCGCGCGACGTCGTCGCCGTAGCCGGTCACCGAGAGGCTGATGATGCGCGGATTGACCTTCTTCAGCTGCTCGTAGGTGATGCCGAGGCGCTCGCGTACGCCGAAGCGGAAGTTGTCGAGCACCACGTCGGCCTTGGCGACCATCTCCAGGAATACCCGCACGGCTTCCTCGTGCTTCATATCGAGGGCGAGGCCGCGCTTGCCGCGATTGTAGGAGAGGAAGGTGGGCGGCATGCGGAAGGGATCGCCCTCGCGTGATTCCACTTTGATCACCTCGGCGCCAAAGCTGGCCAGAATGGTGGCGGCGAACGGCGCGGCGATAACGTTGCCGAGGTCCAGCACCTTGACGCCTTGCAGCGGCGTCGCCGGGCTGGCGCCCTTGCTCGCAGCGGGGGTGGCGGCGCGCGGCGGCGCCTTGTCGGCGGTCTTGCACAGCTGCGGCGCCACCGCCGGCGTGCCGCTGAGCTTCACCGAGCTGGCCGGCATGGTCACCGTGCCCAGCTCGGGATGCTGCAGCTCCACGCGCATGCGATTGGCCGCCATGGTCTCGCTGGCGAGCCAGGCTTCGCGGGTTTTCACCGGGCCGCGCGGCACGTCGAAGGCGGCGAGAATGTCCATCCACTCGGCGCGCGTCTTGCTGCGGAACTTGGCTTCCAGCAGCTCGGCGGTGATGCGCGCGCCCGGCAACACCAGCGCCGCGTCGAGTTCGCCGTTGAACTCGGGATGGGCCAAGATCTCGCCCAGCACCTCGGTGGCGTCGAGGGCCCGCATGTAGAAATTGGCGAAGAGGGCGCCGAGGAAGAAGAACTCGCCGTCGGCGCACTGATAGAGCCGGTAGCTGGGCGCGCCGCCGCGGGGCGAGCCCCAGATGGCCATCATCGGCGCGCCGGCAATCACCGTGCCGGTGACGCACTCGGAGGCGCCGTGCAGGCCGCTGACCATCACGGTCTGTCCAAGGCCAGACTGGGCGCGCTCGAACAGCGCCGCGCCGATGGCGGCCGCCAGCACATTGGCCTGGGCGTAGAAGGCCTGCGGCGAGACCAGGTTGACGGGCGAGCCGGCGTAGGACGGCTGGCGTCGCGCGATGCCGGTGATGGCCGAAAGCAGCGTGTGCGACGGCGGCAGCTTGCTCCAGCGGCCGGTCTCGCCATAGGGCGGGGCCCAGGCATGGACGAGGCGCGGGTGCATCGCGGTCAGCGTCTTGCCGTCGAGCCCGAGCGCTTCCAGCACGCCCGGCGCCTGGTCGAAGATCGCCACGTCGGCGTCAGCGAGCAGCGCCTTGGCGGCAGCGAGATCGTCCGCCTTCTGCAGGTCAAGCACCAGCCGGGTCTTGTTGCGATTCCAGGCGAGGTAGCCAGGCTCGGTGCGCCCGCGCTCCTCGCTGGTGGGATCGACCTTGATCACCTCGGCGCCGAAGTCGCCCAGGTGCATCGCGGCCATCGCGCCCGCGAAAAATCCTGAAAAATCGAGCACGCGCAGGCCGGCGAACGCCGTCATCCCATTCCTCTCCGTCACTGATATCGTTCGTTCTTGGGCGCGCGAGATCGCGCCATGCCAATCCTAGCAACACAGCCGACAGGGCGGCGTCAACTTGGCCATACCGCGACACTGAAAAAAGTGCGCGCCGAGGTGTCCGCGGCTAGCGCCAGGCGAACACCGGCTGCTCCAGGTGAGCGACGCGGGTGACGCGGCCGGCGACCAGCTCGCGCAGTTGGTAGATCATCGCCGCTGTCGGCGCGTGAACGAACTGCTCGCCGATGTGCACGCGGATCACCGGCCGGTCGCTCTCGGGGATGGTCTCGAACGCCACCGATTCGTCGCGGCCGATGTGGTCCAGGCGGATGTGGTGCACGGAGGCGACCTCGTCCGGATTCGGCGCGATGGTCGCGGCGTCGGCGATCCAGGCCACCACTGGCGTAATCGCGTAGCCGGAGCGGGTCGGATAGTCGTCGAGCACGCCCAGGATGGCGTCGGCCGGCAGCCAGACGCCCAACTCTTCGTGCAGTTCGCGCAGCGCCGCGGCTTCGGCGCTCTCGCCAGGGTCACAGCGGCCGCCAGGCAGCGCCCACTGGCCGGCATGAGCGCGCAAAGTCGCCGCGCGCCGGGTCAGCAGAAACGCCGCCTCGCCGGAGCCGTCGTCGGACGGCGTCAACGCCAGCACCACCGCGGCGCGGGTCAGCGCGGCGTCGTCATGCGGCAGGCGCGGAAACCCCGCCAGCTGAGCGGCGATGGTCTCGCGCAGGGCCGGTCCGAACAGGGTGCTCATGGCGCCGGCAGCCGCTCGCCTTTGGCCAACAGCACGCCTCGGCCCGCGGCAAGCCCCAGCTCCAGGCTCTCGCCGATGCGCCGGGAAAGCGCCACGAAGTGATCGGCGGCTGCGGGCGGGCAGACCTCGCGGGCCGTCTCGGCGAACACCGCCAGCCAGCGGTCGAAGTGGCGCGCGTCGATGCCCAGCGGCGCGTGCCTGGCCATCGGCTGGCCGTGGTAGCGCCCGGTCATCAGCGCCACCGACGACCAGAAGGCGAACATCTGCTGCAGGTGAGGCTCCCAGTCGCTGATGCGGGACGCGAACACCGGGCCCAGCAGTTCGTCGCGGCGCACGCGATCGTAGAAGGAACGGATGAGGCGCTCGATCATCGCTTCATCGATGCCGGTCTCGGTTTCGACCTGGTCGCGGAACGCCTCACGCCGCGCTTGCGCCGTTACCGTCTCGTCGCTCATGCGGTTACCTCCTGGCATGAGATGTCGCCGGCCTCGCCGCGGGTCAAGGCGAACTGGAGCGCCCGGTCAATTTGACGCCAGCGTCACCCCGCGCGAAAACCAGCCCGAACGGCCTAGAACGGCCGACCGTGACCCTTGGAGAACGCCGCATGCTGGGCTTGATGCAGAGCTGGCCGCTGACGCTGGACAAGCTGCTGGACCATGCCGCCAACTGGCACCCGCATCGCGAAATCGTCAGCCGCTCGGTCGAAGGTCCGATCGTGCGCACCACCTACGCCGAAGTGCGGCAGAGGGCGAAGCGCATCTCCAACGCGCTGAAAGGCCTGGGCGTGCGGCAGGGCGACCGGGTGGCGACGCTGGCCTGGAACTCCGCCCGCCATATCGAAGCCTGGTACGCCATCATGGGCCTGGGCGCGGTCTGCCACACGCTGAACCCGCGGCTGTTCGCCGACCAGCTCTGCTACATCATCAATCACGCCGAGGATAAGGTCCTCTTCACCGACCTCACCTTCCTGCCCACGATCATCGAGCGGCGCGCCGAGATGAAGAGCGTCCAGACGATCATCGTGATGACCGACGAAGGTCACATGGCGAGCGTCGGGCTGGACGGCGCGCTTTGCTTCGAGACCCTGATCGCCGAGAACGACGACGACTGCGCCTGGGGCGGCTTCGACGAGAACACCGCCGCGGGGCTCTGCTACACCTCGGGCACCACCGGCAATCCCAAGGGCGTGCTCTACTCGCACCGCACCAACTTCCTGCACACGCTGATCACGCTTCAGGCCGATGTGATGGGCCTGTCGGCCCGCGACGTGGTGCTGCCGATCGTGCCAATGTTTCACGCCAACGCCTGGGGGCTGGCGTTCTCGTGCCCCGCTGTGGGCTGCAAGCTGGTGATGCCGGGGCAGAAGCTGGACGGCCCTTCTGTGCACGAGCTGCTGGAGAGCGAGGGCGTCACCTTCTCGGCGGCGGTGCCCACCGTGTGGCAAATGCTGCTGCAGCACCTGCGCGGCACGAACGGCAGGCTGAGCACACTGAAGCGGGTGGTGATCGGCGGCTCGGCGGTGCCGGAGTCGCTGGTGCGCGCCTTCCGCGACGACTACGGCGTCGATGTCACCCACGCCTGGGGCATGACCGAGACCTCGCCGATGGGCACCCTCTCGACGGTGAGCCCCGAAGTGGCGGCGATG
>DASXZG010000038.1:0-51158 GCA_036502045.1 Caulobacteraceae bacterium
GGCAGAAGGTCCTTGATCCGATCCCATTGGTCGTCGCGCAGGCCATAGCGGCGCATCGGTCAGCTCCGAATCAGCTGACCCGCTATGAATCACTCAGATTCCTCCAAGGGAATCCGCTAATTGAGGACGCGCCCTAGCTAGTGCGCCTCGTCCCAGTTGGGCGCGGCGCGGGCGTCGACCACCAGGGGCACGGACAGCTGCACGACCGGGTCGGCGGCGTGCTCCATCACCTGCTTGACCAGCGTCATGGTCGCGTCGGCTTCCTCGGCCGGCGCCTCGAACACCAGTTCGTCGTGCACCTGCAGCAGCATCCGCGCCTTGAGGTCCGCCGCCTTCAGCGCCGCTGGCATGCGCGCCATCGCCCGGCGGATCACGTCGGCGGCGGCGCCCTGGATCGGGGCGTTGATCGCCGCGCGCTCGGCGAACTGGCGGTCGTGGATGACGCGTGACTGGATCGAAGGGATGTTGACCTTGCGTCCGAACAGGGTGGTCACGAAGCCGGTGGCGCGCACCTGCTGGCGCATGCGGTCCATGTAGGTGCGGATGCCGGGGAAGCGCTCGAAGTAGGTCTTGATGTAGGCCCCGGCCTCGTCCTGCGGGATCGAGAGCTGGTTGGAGAGGCCGAAGGCCGAGATGCCGTAGATGATGCCAAAGTTGATCGCCTTGGCCCGGCGCCGGGTCTCCGCTGGCATGCCTTCCACCGGCACGCCGAACATCTCCGAGGCGGTGGCGGCGTGAATGTCCAGGCCCTCCAGGAAGGCGCGCTTCAGCTGCGGGATGTCGCCGACGTGGGCGACCAGCCGCAGCTCGATCTGGCTGTAGTCGGCGCTGATCAGCACGTTGCCGGGCTCGGCGATGAAGGCCTTGCGGATCTTCCGCCCTTCCTCGGTGCGCACCGGGATGTTCTGCAGGTTGGGGTCGTTGGACGACAGCCGCCCGGTGGTGGTCGAGGCCAGCGCGAACGAGGTGTGGACGCGGCCGGTCGTGGGGTCGATCGCCTGGGTCAGCGCGTCCGTGTAGGTGCCCTTCAGCTTCGAGAGCTGGCGCCAGTCGAGGATGGTGCGCGGCAGCGCGTGGCCCTCGGCCGCCAGCTGGTCCAGCACCGAGGCGTCGGTGGACCAGACCCCGGTGGCGGTCTTCTTGCCCCCCGCCAGCCCCATCTCGCCGAACAGCACGTCGCCCAGCTGCTTGGGGCTGCCGAGGTTGAACGGCCGCCCGGCCAGCGCCTGCGCCTGAGTGTCCAGCTCGGCCATGCGCACCGAGAAGTCGTTGGAGAGCCGGCGCAGGCTGTCCGGGTCGATGTGGATCCCCGCCGCTTCCATCTGCGCCAGCACCGCCGGCAGCGGCCGCTCCAGCGTCTCGTAGACGGTGAGCAGGCCTTCCTTGGCGAGCCGGGGGCGCAGCAGCCGCCAGAGCCGGATAGTGATGTCGGCGTCCTCCGCCGCGTAGGCGGTGGCGTCGGCCAGTGGCACGTGGCGGAAAGGGCGCTGCGCCTTGCCGGTCCCCGTCACCTGCTTGAGGCTGATCGGCTCGTGCGCCAGCCACAGCTTGGCCAGGTCCTCCATGCCGTGATTGTGCAGGCCGGCTTCCAGCACGTACGAGATCAGCATGGTGTCGTCGATCGGCGCGACGGCGATCCCGTGCCTGGCGAAGACGCCGATATCGTACTTGGCGTTGTGGCCCAGCTTGAGCACCGCGGGGTCTTCGAGCAGCGGCTTCAGCCGCGCCAGCGCATCGGCGAGCGGGATCTGGTCGAAGTCGGCGGCCGTCTCCAGCGCCAGCCCGTCGCCCGCCGCGTGGCCCAGCGGGATGTAGCAGGCCTCGCCTGGCGCCACCGCCAGCGACACCCCGCACAGGCCCGCCGTCGAGGCCGTCGGCCCATCAGTCTCGGCGTCGAAGGCCACCAGGCCCGCGCGCCGCGCCTTCACGATCCAGTCGTCGAGCGTCGCCAGGTCGCGCACGCAGACGTAAGCCGCGGTGTCGATCGGGGTCTGCGCTTCGGGCTCGGTGGACTGTTGCGGCGTCGCCATCGCCGGCGCGCCGCCGTTGCGCGCCTCGACCACCCGCCGCGCCAGAGTGCGGAACTCCATGTCCTCCAGAAACTTGCCCAGCACGTCCGGGTCGGGCTCTCGGATCACCAGGTCACCCACCGGCTCGGGCACCGGCGTCGCGCAGTCCAGCGTCACCAGCGTCCGCGACAGCCGGATCTGGTCGGCGAACTCAATCAGCGTCTGGCGGCGCTTGTCCTGCTTGATCTCACCGGCTCTCGCCAGCAGCGTATCGAGGTCGCCGTATTCGTTGATCAGCGCCGAGGCGGTCTTCACCCCGATGCCCGGCGCGCCCGGCACGTTATCGACGCTGTCGCCGCACAGCGCCTGGACGTCGATCACCTTCTCCGGCCCGACGCCGAACTTCTCCATCACCTCGGGCCGGCCGATGCGCAGGTTCTTCATGGTGTCGAGCATCGACACCCGGTCGCCCACCAGCTGCATCAGGTCCTTGTCGGAGGAGACGATGGTCACCTCGCCGCCGGCGTCGCGCACCAGGCAGGTGTAGGCGGCGATGATGTCGTCGGCCTCGTAGCCGGCCAGCTCCAGGCACGGCACGCCAAAGGCCCGCGTCGCCTCGCGCACCAGCGGGAACTGCGGGATCAGGTCCTGCGGCGGCGGCGGCCGGTGCGCTTTGTATTCGGCGTAGAGCTTGTTGCGGAAGGTGATCTCCGACTGATCGAACACCACCGCCAGGTGGGTCGGCGCATCCGGCGAGGCCTTCATGTCGACCATCAGCTTCCAGATCATGTTGCAGAAGCCGGCGACCGCGCCCACCGGCAGCCCGTCGCTCTTGCGGGTCAGCGGCGGCAGCGCGTGGTAGGCGCGGAAGATGAAGCCGGAGCCATCGACGATGTAGAGCCGCACCGCCGGCCCATCCTGCGTCGGCTCGCGGGGGATCTGGTCCAGCGTCTCGGGCGCGTCGAGGGTGTCGGTCATGGTCTGGAAGATAGGCGCGGGCGGCGTCGCGGTCACGCCCGGCGGACGCCTCTGCTGACGCGCATGGGCGCATTTTGGTGCAGACTGCCGGCATGACGGACCGGGGCGCGGCGCTGGGCTTTCGCCCGCACACCTATTGGACCGCGGCGGTGGCGGTGCGCGACGCCTCCGGCGCCGCCGGCGTGCTGGCGCGGCACAAGCTGGTCTTCGCCGCGGGCTCGGAGCGATCCGTCTATCACCAGGCGGCGGAACTGGGCGTGGGCGCGAGCACGGACGCGCTGCTGGAAAAGGTGCGCCGCGCCGTGGTCGCCAATGCCCGGGCCGGCATCGAGCGGCTGCTGGAGGTGCTGGCGCGCGATGGAATCGCCGTGACCTTCGCCGCCGCGCCCGCCGGCGGCAAGAAGATGCCGGCGATGGCCGACATCATCCGCGTCCACACGCTGCAGCACCGCGCCGAGGGCGAGTTCTACCGCGACTGTGTGGCCGAAGCCTGCCAGTCGCTGGGCCTCGCTGTCAGCCGCCCGATCGAGAAAGAACTGCCGGCGCTCGCCTGCGACAAGCTCGGCGTCAGCCGCGCGGCGCTGGACGCGCAGCTGAAGGACATGGGCGCCAAGCTGGGCTCGCCCTGGAGCGAGGACCAAAGGCTGGCGACGCTGGCCGCGTGGACGGCGCTGTGAACTACCTCCCCCGCGAAGCGGGGTGAGGGGGACCATCCGCCGAAGAGCGGATGGTGGAGGGGGCAAGCAAGGGACACAGATCTTCTGTCGGGCTTGGTGCTGATCGAAGGGCGCGTCGCTCGCTTGCCCCCTCCACCCTCGGCTCTTCGCTGCGCTCGGCCTCCGGTCCCCCTCCCCCGCGTCGCGGGGGAGGTAAGTCAGTGCCCGTGCGAGCCTTCGTAGACCCCTGGCGCCGTCAGCTCGTCCTCGTGCCCTTCGGACCCCGCCCGCAGCACGAAGCGGCGGTCGCAGTAGAGGCACTCGACGTAGTTGGCCTGGCCCATCTCCAGCCACACCCGCGGATGGCCCAGCGCCCCGCCGACGCCGTCGCAGGCGACCCGCTTGGAGCCAACCACGATCACTTCCGGCGGCGGCACGGCGTCGGCCACGGCCGGTCGCTGCTCGACGGGATTCGCTTTCGCAAGCGTCTTGCTGGCCTTCGGGGCGGCGGCCTTGCGCGCCATGGCGGTCTCCCTCGCTTGGCGAAGCGGCTGACGCGGCCTAGGTAGAGGCCCGCGGCCCGCCCCGTCAATCGAAGCGGCTGCGCGGGAGCGCCATGGACCTTCCAGAGTACGCCATCGAGGCCAGCGGCCTCGTGAAGACCTATCCGGCGCTGCGCGGCACGCCGGAGATGCGCGCGCTGAAGGGGATCGACCTGAAGATCCCGCGCGGCTCGATCTTCGGCCTCCTGGGTCCCAACGGCGCCGGCAAGTCGACCTTCATCAACATCCTCGCCGGCCTCACCAAGAAGACCTCAGGCACGGTGAAGATCTGGGACCGCGACCTCGACCATCGCCCCCGCGACGCCCGGGCCGCCATCGGCGTGGTGCCGCAGGAGATCGCCGCCGACGTGTTCTTCACCCCGCGCGAGTCGCTGGAGGTGCAGGCCAGCATGTACGGGGTGCCGAAGGCCGAGCGGATCACCGACACGCTGCTGGCCGCCCTCGGCCTCGCCGACAAGTCCAACGCCTACGTGCGCCAGCTCTCCGGCGGCATGAAGCGGCGGCTGATGGTGGCCAAGGCCATGGCCCACAACCCGCCGGTGCTGATCCTCGACGAGCCCACCGCCGGGGTCGACGTCGAGCTGCGCCGCCAGCTCTGGGACTACGTGGTGGGGCTGAACCGCCAGGGCGTCACCATCCTGCTCACCACCCACTACCTGGAGGAGGCCGAGGAGCTCTGCGACGAGATCGCCATCGTCAACCACGGCGAGGTGGTGACCTGCGAGCCGACGCCCAAGCTGCTCACGCGGCTCGACACCCGCGCGGTGGTGATCATCCCCGAGGCGCCGCTTGAGACCGCCCCGGCGCTACCGCCATTCGAAACGCGCCTGCGGCCCACCGGCGAACTCGCCATCACCTTCCGCACCCACGAAGCCAGCGTCGAGCAGGTGCTGGCCGCCGCCCGATCCGCCGGCGTCCACATCCGCGACCTGCGCACCGAAGAGCCCGACCTGGAAGACGTGTTCCTGGCGCTGACCTACGGCGCCGACAGAGCGCTGACGGACGCGCCTTAGGCGTGCCGGGCCAGCTCAAGCCATGGCGAATCCTAGTGCTCTTAGGTGGCGCTCTCTGCATCGCCGGGGCGTTGGTCGCGCAGTGGTACACCAGCGAAAGCTCCTTCAAGCTGCTTGCCCAATGCGTCGCTTTTCTGGGACTGGCGCTGGCGTTTTACGGACTAAATCTGCGCAATCGATCTACCGGTAACGACTGACCTCTTAGGCCTTCACCAATCTCAGCGTCATCCGGTCGCTTTCCCCGATCGCGTCATACTTGGTGTGGTCGAACGCCGGATTCGCGGGCTGGCCCGCCGGCGCGCTGCGCCGGGTCGGCGGCAGGGTCCAGACGCCGAAGGGGTAGTCCTTGGTGTCCTTGGGGTTGGCGTTGATGTCCGAGCGCGCCGCCAGCTTGAAGCCGGCGGTCTTTGCCTGGTCGATCACGTAGGACTCCGGCAGGTAGCCGTCGCCGGTCTTGGGGTCGTGACCTTCCGCCCCACGGTGATCCTCCACCGCCAGGATGCCGCCGGGTTTTAGCGCCGCGCGGAAGTCGCCGAACGCCTTCTGCACCATGCCGTCCACCTGCGCCCAGTCGTGGATCTCCCGCGACACCAGCACCAGATCCACCGTGCCTGGCGCCGCCAGCGGGCCGGAGTGCAGGCCGAAGTTGGCGCTCTTCACGTCGCCCCAGGTGGCCGGATCGGCCTCGTACTTGGCCTCGAACGCCGCGCGGCCTTTCTTGGCCCCGTCGCTGGTCTTCGGATCGCCGAGGTCGGCCACCGCGGCGATGTAGTGACCACCGGTCTGTTTCAGATAGGGCGCCAGGATGTCGGTCCACCAGCCGGCCCCCGGCGCGACGTCGACCACCGTGTCGCCGGGCTTCAGGCCCCAGAACTCCAGCGAGGCCAGCGGGTGGCGATAGACGTCGCGGGCCTTATCCGCATCGCTGCGGGTCGCCCCCGCGATCACCGCCACCAGCACCGCATCGTCCGCCGCCAGCGCCGGCAACGCGCTCAGCAGCGGCGCCAGCCCCAGCCCCGCCGCAATGGTCCGCCGACTGAAATCCGCCATGTCGCTCTCCCTCGTCGTTCTTTGCTGGCACCTTAAGCGCCGCTGCGATCCGCGCCAGCCCTGGCGCCGCCGGCGTTTGCGCCAAAGGGGCGTTTCGGCTAGACACCCGCCCTTCCAGACCCGGCCCGCACCCGTAGCTCAGCTGGATAGAGCGTTGCCCTCCGAAGGCAGAGGTCACAGGTTCGAATCCTGTCGGGTGCGCCAGGGCGGGGGGTAAGCGCCATCGGGCGGCTGCGCATCTTCGCGAAGGGCAATCTCGACGTGCGGGACAGCCTGCACGCCCAGCGGTTCGGCGGCGCCGTGACCTGGAACGGGATCAACGAGGTGGTCCGCCGGCGCTGGCCCGAGTGGCGCGTGGCGGTGCGCCACGAAACCTGGACCAGGTCCGACGCTCTGCTGGCGGCTGACGGCGCGCCGCCGGGCGAGCTACTGCGCCGCGCCCCGCCGCTGGGCGCCTATCCGCCGGCCAGCCAGTTCAGCACGGCGGTGTTCGAGGCCGACGCTGATGCGTTCGTGCTGTCCATCCAGCCGGATCTGCTGACCGGCTTGGTGCGCCATCGCGGGGATGGCTGGCTGCTCTATCCCGAGAGCTGGCGCACCTGGCCGGAGGCGGACCGAGCTTGGTTGCGCGCGGCCTTCGAGCCAGCCCCGGCGCTCAGCGTCGAAGCGTCGATTGCGAACTTCGCGGCCATCGTGGCGCGGCTGCGCGCCCGAACAGCTGCGCCGATCCTGATCTTCAACGTCTCGGCGGCCGTCCCCGGCGACGACGTGCACGCTTACGAGGGCCTGGACGAGACGCTGGCCACCCGTATCCGCCGCTTCAATCTGGCGCTGACCGAGCTGTCAGCCGCCACCGGCGTCTCAGTCATCGACGTCGACCGGATCGTCGCGCGCGCTGGCGCGGGCCGCGTCAAGCTGGACGCGCTGCACCTGAACGCCGAAGGTTGCGCCCTGGTGGCCGAGGAGACGGCGCGGGTGCTGGACGAGCTGGGGTGCTTCGCCGAGGGGCCGGCGTGAAGGTCTCGGTCGTCGTCCGCACCCGGGACGAGGCGCCGCGGCTGCGCCTGACGCTGGCGTCGCTGTCCCGACAATCCGCGCCCTGCGAGGTGGTGGTGGTCGACGACGGCTCGGCCGACGCGACGCCGGCGGTGATCGACGAGGCGCGCGGCTCGCCGGCGCTGCGAACGGTCCGACACGCGACGGCGCGGGGGCGTTCGGCCGCATCGAACGCCGGCGCGCGGGCCGCCAGCGGCGATGTGCTGGTGTTCCTCGACGGCGACACCCTGGCTCACCCGGGCATGGTCGCGCGCCACATGGCTCTGCACGAGGCCGAGCCAGCCGCCATGGGCCGGGGCCTGACGCTGCACCTGCGCGGCACGCGGTTTCTGGCCGATCCCGAGACCGGCGAAGCGCGCGCTGGCGAAGAAAACCGGGTGGCGCGCTGGAAGCCGGACGAGGCGGCCGCCGCGCGCGTCACCCGCCAGCAGGTGCTGCACGACTTTGCCGCCATCGAGCGGCGCGCCGGCGAGGGTGTCTATCCCGGCGCCGGGGCGAGGCTGCTGCAGGACCTGGAAATGCAGGCGCTGCGCGAGACGCCGGACCTGCCGGTGCTGTGGGCGGCGGCGTGCGGCAGCAACTTCTCGGTCCCGCGCGCTGCGTTTCTGCAGAGCGGCGGGTTCGACGCGCGCCTCGACATCAACGAGCACCGCGAGCTGGCGCTGCGGCTCAGCCGCGCGGGGCTTCGCCTGCGCCCCGTCTCCGAAGCGCGCAGCTATCACCTCACCCACCGCAGCGGCTGGCGCGACCCGCTGGTCGAGACCGCCTGGGAGCAGACCTTCTTCGCTGCTCACCCCGAGCGCGCCGTCGCCCTGCTGGCGGTGTTCTGGGCCAGCCTCGCGCCGGGCTGCCCGCTCTCCCCTGGCGAGCGCACAGGCTCGCTGGCGGCGCTGGACGCCGCCGCACGGGGCGACGCTGACATCGCGGCGCTCCGTGACACGCTCGGCCTGCAACCCCTGCCGCTGCCGCAGGCCGCGTTGGCGGCCTCATGAGTGGCCTCGTCCGCCTGATCGCCGCAGTCGATCCGGCCGAGCGGCCGGCAATGGCCGCCGCCGCCCAGCAGCTCGCCGAAGCCCTGACAACGGGCGCCGGAGAGGCCTGGCAGGTGAGCCTCGCGACGGTCGCGCCAGGCGCCCGTTTCAGCGGCGACGGCGAAGTGGTGATCGCCTCGCTGCTGCCCGAGGCCGCGCGCGCCGACGAGCCAATCGAGCTGACCGAAGCGCGCTGGCGCGGCCGCCTGATCGAACTCGGCGGATGGGCCAGCGCCGTGACCATCTGCACAGTATTCCGCCTCGTCTCCGATCGCGGCGAAGCTGGCCGGCAGACGCTGCAGCGCATCCGCCGCCTGAACCTGATGGCGGTGCGACTGTCGCACGAGCTGGGCGTCGGCGTCGCGGACCTCGACCGCGCGCTGGCCTGGCTGGGCGCGCGGCGCGTCGGGACCGACTATCGCCTGCGCGGCAGCGCCATCGCGGACGAAGTCGCGGGACATGCGGTGGCCTGGGCTCTGCTGTCGTGCGGGCTCGACGCCGTCGTCGATCCGCAGCTGCAGATGCAGGCCAAGGCGGTGCTGGGCGACCTGCATCGGATCGACGCGCTGCTGGCGCGGCGGCTGGGGCAGGCGGCGCATGGATAGGCCGGCGCTGCTGCGCGCGATGAAGCTGATCCGCGCCTTCGAGGCGGCGCTGATGGCGCGCCCGGACCACGGCTTCCAGTTGCTGTCGAGCGGGCAGGAGGCGGTGTCGGTGGGTGTTTGCGCGGCGCTCTCGGAGGGCGACCGCTTGCTTTGCAGCGGCCGCGCGATCGCGCCGGCGCTGGCTCGCGGCCTCGATCCGGCGCGGCTCATGGCCGAGCTGCTGGGGCGCGAGAGCGGCTACGCCAAGGGGCGCGGCGGGCGCGGTCACGTCGCCTGGCCGGACGGAGGTTTCTTCGGCGCGCATGCCGTGGTCGGCGGCAACATCGCCGTGGCCGCCGGCGTCGCGATGGCGGCGCAGCTTGAGGGCGCCGGGCGGCTGGTGGTCTGTCTGTTCGGCGACGGAGCCTGCGGGGCCGGCGCGCTGCACGAGACGCTGAACATCGCCGCGCTCTGGAAGCTGCCGCTGCTGTTCGTCTGCGACAACAACCAGCTCTCCATCGCCACGCCCGTCGCCGAGGCCCTGGCGCCGGCGCGACTGGCGGACCTGGCGGCGCCTTTCGGCATCCCCGCCCGCACCGTCGACGGCATGGATGTGGACGCCGTGGCCGCCGCCGCGGCGGACCTGTCGGTGGGCGCGCGGTCCGGCGCGGGCCCGGCGTTTCTGGAGTGCGTCAGCGAGCGCTTCGCCACCCATTCGACCGCGACGCGAGAGACGCGCAGTCCCGACCAGATGGCGACGATCCTGGCGCGCTGCCCCATTGCCGCGCTGGAGGCCGCGCTACTGGCGAGTGGCGATCTCGCCCCCGCCGACATCGCCGCGATGGACGCCGGGGTCGCCGCCGAGGTCGCCGCCGCCGAACGCTTCGCCGAGGCTTCGCCCTGGCCCGACCCCGCCGTCGCGTTCGCCGAGGTCTGAGCCCATGACCAAGCTCTTCTTCGCCGAGGCGATCGGACGGGCGATCCGCGAAGCGATGGCCGCCGATCCGCGCGTCATGGTGCTGGGCCAGGACGTCGGCGCGTTCGGCGGCCCTTACCGCGAGTTCCGCGGCCTCTACGAGGCGTTCGGCGCGGCCCGGGTGCGCGACACGCCGGTGGCCGAGCATGCGGTGGTGGGGCTGGGCGTCGGGGCCGCGCTCGCCGGCCTGAGGCCGCTGGTCTCCATCACCTACATGGACTTCCTGACCCTGGGCCTCGATCCCCTGGTCAACTACGCCGCCAAGGCCCGCTTCAAGACCGGCGGCCAGCTCGCCTGCCCGCTGGTGGTCAAGACCACCGCCGGGGCCAAGGACCAGGGCGTGGCGCACGCTCAGTGCCTGGAGGCGTGGCTGATGGGCGTGCCGGGGCTGAGGGTGGTCGCGCCGTCCACCCCTGGCGATGCCTATGGCCTGATGAAGACCGCGCTCGCCGCCGACGGCCCGGTGGTGTTCGTCGATCACAAGCGGCTCTTCCCGCTGGCCGGCGAGATCGCCGAAGGCGTTGCGATCCCGTTCGGCCGGGCCGCCGTGCTGCGCCCCGGCGCCGACGTCACCATCGCCACGCACGCGTTCATGTGCCGCGTCGCCCTGGAGGCCGCCGGCCGCCTGGCCGACACGGGCATCGACTGTGAGGTGCTCGACCTGCGCAGCCTGGCGCCCTTGGACACCGAGACCATCGCCCGTTCGGTCGCCCGCACCGGCGCGCTGCTCACCCTGGAAGAAGGCCAGGTGGTCTGCGGCGTGGGCGCGGAAGTGGCGTTCCAGGCCAGAGCCGCGGCGCCCAACCTCAAGGTGGCCAGAGTGGGCGCGGCGCCGGCCCCGGTGTCGTCGAATCCTGTGCTACAGGCCGCTTGCGTGCCCGACGCCGACCGCTTGGTCGCCGCCGTGCGCGCCTTGCTGGCGGCGTAACGGGGGTCCGATTTGCTCTACAAGCTGGTGGTGCCAGGCCCGATCGAGGACGTCGAGGAGGTGCGGGTGCTGGAGTGGCATGCCGCCGAAGGCGCGCCGATCGCCGCCGGCGACCTCATCGTCGAGCTTGAGACCCACAAGGCGCTGGTGGAAGTTCGCGCCGGCCAGGCGGGCGTGCTGCGCCGCATCGTCTGCGCCGAGGGTGACTGGCAGGCGCTGGGCGAGCCGCTGGCGCTGTTCAGCGACGGCGCGGACGAGCCGCTGCCGGCAGAGCCCGACGACGTCGCCGCGCTGGCGGTGGCGTTCGAGGTCAGCTGAAGGCGCTGGGCGCGAACCCTGGCACGCTGCGGGCTCGCAGCAGGCGCAGCACCTCGGCCCGCACCTCGTCGTGCATCGCCGCGCTGCCGTGCACCGTGTCCGGCAGGTGGTCGCGCGCCCCCAGCCCGGCGGCGATCAGGTCCACGTCGACGATGTCGATATCCGCCTCTCGCGCCAGGTCGTGCAGCATCAGGTTGGCTTCCTTGCGCCCTACCGAGCTCACCAGTTCGCCCAGCGGCGCGTCCAGACCGACGAAATTGGGCAGGTCTTCCGAGGCGTCGCTGGAGAGCGCGTTCATGATCAGGATCGTCGCGCCCGGCCGCGCCACCCGCGCCTGCCGGATCAGCGCCAGATAGTCGTCGCGCACCGCCTCCAGCGTCACTTTCACCGGCTCGAACGCGTCTCTCAGCCACGCCCGGGTCGCTGGCCCGGCGTCATCGACGCGAAAGGCGTGCATGTAGATCTGATAGCCGAGCTGGCGGTGGCGCAGCCGCTGGCGCCCTTCGTTGGCGATCGACAGCAACAGCGCATCGGGCGCCGCGGTGTGCGCCACGCCGCCGTCCGCCGTCACCTCGCACCGCTCGCTGAGCGGCGAGGCCTGCAGCTGGGTCAGCAGCGCGGCGCCGAACATCCAGTCGGTGGGATTGGCCGCCGGGCCGATGACGCCCGCGAGGTCCGCGCCGATGGCGGCGTTGGCGTCAGCGTCACGCTCTGCAGCTTCGAGCAGGCTCCTGGCGGTGAGCGCCAGCGGCGCGTCGTCCCAGTAGACCACGTGCGCCGGGCCCGCGACGGCCTGCATCAGCTCCAGGCACCCGCCGCGCGCCCCCTTGATCACGCCCGCCGCCTCGCAGGTGCCGGCGCAGAGGAGCGTGCCCCACGCGCCCGGCGCGTCGACCCAGGCGCGGTTGCGGGCGTGCCAGCCGGACTGCAGGCCGGTGTTGTCCCCCGCGAGTTCGGCGATCCGCAGCCCGGCGGCGATGGACACTCGCGCCACCACATCGCCTTGCGCGTCGCCCGCCACCTCGATGTCGGCGATCGCCGTGTCCGGATTCCACAGAAAGAACTCCAGCCGGTCCAGCAGGCCGCCGCTCGCCGGCCGGTGGCGCACCACGCCGCCCACCGGCGTCGCGATCACCGCTTGCAGATCGCGCCGCTCGCGCAGGAACGCCGCCGTGGGGCCGCCCGGCGTCTCGCGCACGCCGATGTGACAATAGGCGATCCCCTCGCCAGGGCGGCAGCGGTGACCATCCGCCACGAGCCAGTTCCAGCCCGAGCGCACCACCGCCATGCGGGGCGCCGGCGACGGCCCGAGACGCAGCGGGACCAGGGTCAGAACAGGCCTCCCGCCGGCACGATGCCGATGACGCTGATCCGCAGCGCCCGCGCCGGCGCCTGGTCCAGCGGCTCGTCCGGCTCGGTGCTGAACAGCGCCAGCGGCGCGTCCGGGGCCAGGCGCGCCCCCGCCCCCGCATCCAGCCGCCGCAGCCAGGCCTTGTCGCGGGCGGCGAGGCGATAGTGGCTCACCGGCGGGCAATCGTGCGCGAACGCCTCCGAGAGGTCGATGGTGAGGTCGAAGAGCTTGGCGCCCAGGCCGACCGAGCCACCCTCCGCCACGTGCGCCGCGTCGATCAGCGCGAACGCCATCGCATCGACGATCCGGGGCAGGCGCAGTTCCAACAGCACGGCGGGCCTCCTGGCCGCCATCGTCATGGCCTCGCTCCACCCGTCAAGCCACCCTTTCGGCCGGTGGCGCGCCATGTCATCTGCTGGCCAATCGGAGGAGCGATGCGGCCGATCCCAGCTTCAGACGCGACGCGGACGGTGGGCGAGGCGCGCATCGTCGAGCTGTTGCTGCTGCAAGGCTGGGCCTTCGAGGCGCGGGGCGCCGCGCGGCCGGCGGCGGAAGCCGAGGCGCGGGCCGCGCTGCTGCGACTGGTCTCGGCGGACCTGCCCAGCCGGGTGTTGAACGGCGCGCGCGGCTTCGACCCCAGCGAAGTCGTCTGCGCGCTGGCGGCAGCGGTTGCGACGGGAAGCGATCCGGCGTTGGCCGAGCGACGCCTCGCCAGCGGCCGTGGCCTCGCCTGGCAACCAACGGGCTGGGCCACCAACCTTGCCGCGCCGCCGCCGCTCGATCACCGGCCGCGTCGCTTCCGCGTCACCATCGAGCGCCGCTTCTCCGTCGCCGCGCCGGGCCGGCGCCTGCGCCTGGGGCTGCCGGCGCCCATCGAGGACGAGCGCCTGCGGATATCGGCGAGCCGCGCCTGGGTGTCCGAAGCCGCCGATTGCCGGGTGCGGGCCGACGGCATCGACGCCGTGCTGGAAGCGCCGTCAGGGGCGGCGGTCTCGCTCCAGGCGATGTTCGAGTTCGAGGCTCGCGCCTGGCTGCCGACAACACCAGAGTCGCCGCTGTCGCCGGCGGACGTGGACCTCTACACCCGCCTCGACGAGGGCTTGATCAAGGTCAGCCCGCGCGTCGCCGCCTTCGCCAGCGATGGCCCCGCCGGCGAGACGGCGCGGGACCTGGTCCGCCGGGTCTGGGACGTGCTGATGAGCCGGATGGCGTGCGGGCAGGTGCGCTACGAGGACCTCCACCCCCGCGCGCCGCTCGACTGGGTGCTGGAGCACGGCTGGTTCGACTGCCAGCTGGGCGCGGCGCTGATCGCCGCCGTCTGCCGCGCGCGCGGCGTGCCGGCCAGGCTGGTCGGCGGCTACACCCTAGCGACCGCCGCGCCGTTCCAGCATTACTGGGTCGAGGTCTGGCTCACCGGCCAGGGCTGGACTCCGTTCGACCTCTGGGGCTGGGACCTGGCCGGCGGCGACAGCCGCAGCCCCTGGCGCGATGCCTTCTACGGCCAGCTCGACGTCCGGATGACCACCCAGCGCCTGCCGCGCCGCTTCAGCAACCCCGGCGTGCGCCTGCCGCGCGCCTGGCGCCTGCTGCCCCGCGCCACCAGCGATGGCGTCGAAACCGAGTTCATGGACGCCGAGACCGGCGCGCTGGTCTACGCCGAGCGGGTGGCGGTCGAGCCCCTGTCCTGAGGCGCCAGCGCGAACGCCTCGCCATTGGCGCCCATCACGCGCACCGGCCCGCCGAAGTCGAACGCCGCGAGGCTCTCGCGCATCACGGGTTCGCGCCGCTGCAGCAGGCCGCGGGAAAGGGCCAGACGCTCGCGCAGCATGGCGATGTGGCCCTCGTGCCAGGAGTTGGCGCCGTGCGCGACGTAGACATAGAGGTGCGGCGCGTCGGGCAGCATGGTGACTCGCCCAGCCGCCAGTAGCTGGCGCAGGAAGTCGGTGTCCTCCACTGGGTGGCCGGGCGCGTCGGCCTCTTCCTTATAGCGCGCCGGCGCATCCCTCCGGCACATCAGCGTCGCTGGCATGGCGCCCAGGTCGACGCCGCGCCAGCTCAGGCAATGCAACGCGCCCAGCGCCGGCGTCAGCATCATCACCTGCTCCAGCAAGAGCGCGTCCGCGTCACCTAGCGCCGCCAGCTGGCGCTCGATGCGCGTCGGATGGAAGCGGTCGTCGTCGTCCCACTGGCAATGGATGTCACCCTGGGCATTGGCGCGGCTGAGGTTGCGTAGGGCGCCCAGCGCCAGCGGCCCTTTGGTCGGAAACAGCCGGATGTCGTCGCGGCCGAGCCCGGCCACGTAGGCGTTCAGCTCGCGCGCCTCACCCGCCGTCGGGTCGCAGACGACGACGAGCTCGCGGCGCGGCCAGGTCTGGGCGGCGTAGTCGGCGATGCTGCGCTGGATCAGCGGCATCCGCGCCGGACTCGCCAGGGTCACCATCAGGCAGCTTACGAGCGGATCGGACGCCATCACGCTTCCCATGTGCGCTCCCATGCACGGTGGCCGTCGCGCTCGCCATCGGGCGGCTGAGCGCACATAACTGCGCCATGGCGAGCAACCGAAAAACCGTGGACTACATCGTTGACCAGATCGCCGCCGCCGGCCTGGTCAGCGCGAGGCCGATGTTCGGTGAGTTCGGGCTCTATTGCGACGGCAAGATGATCGCGATCATCGGCGACGACCAGCTGTTCATCAAGCCGACCGCCGGCGGCCGCGCCTTGGCCGAGGGCGCCTTGGAGGTGTCGCCTTACCCAGGGGCCAAACCTTGCCTGCTGATCGATCCCGACCGCTGGGATGACCGGGATTGGTTGACGGATCTCGCTCGGACGACGGCCGCCGAGTTGCCCGCGTCCAAGCCGAAAGCACGCTCAGCGAGCAAGGCTTGAGCGCTCCGGTGTTCAGGATCGCGCTGGCAGGCGCCGGGCGGATGGGCGTCATCCACGGCCGCAACGCCGCCGCGCACCCACGCTTCCAGCTGGCCCGGCTGGTCGAACCGCGCGCCGATGTGGCGGGGCCTGTCGCCGCCGAGCTTGGCTGCGAGGTCGCCAGTCTGCCGCAGGCGCTGGCCGACCCGAGCCTCGCCGCCGTGCTGATCGCCACCTCTACCGACACGCACGTCGATCTGGCGCTGCAGTGCCTCGCCGCCGGCAAGGCGGTGTTCTGCGAGAAGCCGCTGGACCTGGAGCTGGGCAAGCTGCGGGCGCACGCGGCGGAGCTGTCGAACCCCGCGCGCCCGCTTTACGTGGCGTTCAACCGCCGCTTCGACCCGCAGTTCCAGGCGCTCAAGGCGACCATCGTGTCGGGCGACATCGGCGCGCTGGAGACGCTGAACCTGATCAGCCACGACCCCGCGCCGCCGCCGCCCGCCTTCATCCCCACCAGTGGCGGCCTCTTCCGCGACTTCACCATCCACGACTTCGATGTCGCCCGCTGGCTGCTGGAGGAAGAGCCGACCGAAGTGTTCGCTTGGGCCAGCTGCCTGGTCGATCCCGCCATCGGCGCGGCCGGCGATGTCGACACCGCCCGCGTGCTGCTGCGCTGCGCCTCGGGGCGGCTGACGGTGATCAGCAACACCCGCCGCAGCGGCTACGGCTACGACCAGCGCGCCGAGGCCTACGGCTCGCGCGGCATGGCTTTGGCCGGCAACCCGCGCGTCTCGACCGTGGAGACCTGGACCGGCGCCGGGGCGCGGAGCGCGCCCATCTTCGCCACCTTCCCGGCACGCTACGAGCAAGCCTACCGCGCCGAGCTGGACCACTTCGCCGACGTCCTGGCGGGCGCGGCGTCGCCGGTCACCGGCTATGCGGAGAGCCTCGGCGCGCTGGTGCTGGCCGAGGCGGCGCGGCGTTCCGTGCAGACCGGCGCGCCGGTGCGCGTGGCGGACATCTAGCCGCCGAGCACGACATTCAACAGCTCGCCGGCCTCGTCGGGATCGAATGGCTCGCCTGACATGAGCCGCCGATAGAAGATGGCGCCGAGCAGCGCCTGCGCGGCCAGTTGCGGGTCGAGGTCGACCCGAAAGTCGCCCGCGACGACGCCCTCGGCGATCACAGCGACGAGCGGTTTGCGGGCTTCAAGTTGGAAGCGGTGGTGGAAGGTCCGCAGCTCCGTGGCGCGTTCGGCGCCGTCGATCAGCGCCGGAATGCAGGCGGAGAAGGTGGAGCTGGCGACCATCTCGGCGACGTGGCGCACGATCCGCTGGGTGCGTTCGCGCGCCGACCCGCCCTCTATGTCCGGGCGTTCCTGTTCATGGAACGTCTCGAACGCCTCGGCGATCAAGGCCAGCTTGTTCGGCCAATGCCGATAGATCGTCGACTTGGCCACGCCTGAGCGGGCGGCGATCGACTCGATCGTGAAAGCGCCGTAGCCGACGGCGCCCAGTTCATCCAGCGCGGCGCGAAGGATCAGCTGGCGCGACAGCGCGACCCTGGGGTCGCCCGCGCCGCGCGGCGATGGCGTCTCGGTCAAGTGGACGGTCTGAGTTGAGCCTCGCGAAGGATCGGCTCGAACAGTTCGATGGGATTGCCCGACGGGTCTTCGAGCAGAATCTGCTTGCCGCCGACGCCAGTGACGATGTCGTTGCGAAAGCGCGCGCCGGCCTTGCGGAGCGTCTCGACCAGGCCGGCAAGGTCAGCGGTTTCGATCGCGAACCGGTTCCACCCGCCAGGCTCGGGCCGGGTTCCATCGGGCATGGACTGACCGCCGCCGCCGGCGGGGTTGGGCGCGCTGAGCACCAGGCGCAGATCGCCGCGCGTCAGCATCGCAAAAGCCGCCGCGGGGTGCATGTCCAATCGAAAGCCCAGGCGCTCTGTGTAGAACGCGATCGCGGCGTCGACGTCGTGCACGATATAGCGAACCTGAACGGTGGCCACGGGTGAAGCTCTTCTGCGTCGCAACACGAGCTGTGAAACGTACGCGTTTCGTAGCGATACGCAAACGTCGCGCAGGGCGCGGGCCGGCCCTGCAACCGGAAATCCGCTGTTGCTCCGCGCCGCTGGCTGACGCAGGGTTTTTCGACAAGCAGCGAAAGACGAGCCTGGAGGCTGAGACGATGCGCGAGTACCTGAAGTTCTACATCGACGGTAAGTGGGTGGAGCCCACCGAGCTGAAGACGCTGGACGTCGAAAACCCGGCCACCGAAGAAACCGCCGGCAAGATCGCCCTCGGCAATGCGGCCGACGTCGACAAGGCCGTCGCGGCCGCCCGCAAGGCCTTCGCCACCTGGTCGCAGACCACGCTGGAAGAGCGCATCGCGGTGATGGAACGCATCATCGCCGAGTACACCAAGCGCCAGGGCGACCTCGCCGCCGCGGTCACCGAGGAAATGGGCGCGCCGAACGCGCTGGCCAGCCGCGCCCAGGTGCCGTCCGGCATCGGCCACTTCTCCACCGCCATCGAGGTGGCCAGGAGCTTCCCGTGGCAGGAGCAGCGCGGCGCCACGATGATCGTCAAAGAGCCGATCGGCGTCTGCGCCATGATCACGCCGTGGAACTGGCCGCTGAACCAGATCACCTGCAAGGTCGCGCCGGCCATCGCCACCGGCTGCACGATGATCCTGAAGCCGTCCGAGATCGCGCCGTTCTCCGGCCAGATCTTCGCCGAGATCATGGATGCGGCGGGTGTCCCCGCCGGCGTCTTCAACATGATCCACGGCGACGGGCCGGGCGTCGGCGTGGCGCTTTCCAAGCATCCGGACGTCGACATGGTCTCGTTCACCGGCTCGACCCGCGCCGGCGTCGAGATCGCCAAGAACGCCGCGCCCACGGTGAAGCGCGTGGCCCAGGAGTTGGGCGGCAAGAGCCCCAACATCCTGGTCGACGACGCCGGCTTCAAGGACGCGGTGCGCAAGGGCGCGGCGGGCATCACCGGCAACTCTGGCCAGACCTGCTCCATCCGCAGCCGCATGCTGGTGCCGATGAGCCGCATGGACGAGGCCATCGAGATCGCCAAGGAATCCATCGAGAAGGTCACTGTCGGCGCGCCCGACAGCGGCGCCTCGATGGGCCCGGTCGCTTCGCGCACTCAGTGGGACAAGATCCAGCGGCTGATCCAGGCCGGCATCGACGAAGGCGCGACCCTGGTTTCGGGCGGCGTCGGCAAGCCGGAAGGGCTCAACAAGGGCCACTACGTGCGCCCGACGGTGTTCGCCAATGTCACCAACGACATGACCATCGCCCGCGAGGAGATCTTCGGGCCGGTGCTGTCGATCCTCGGCTACAATTCGATCGAGGAAGCGGTGAAAATCGCCAACGACACGGACTATGGCCTCGCGGCCAGCGTCGAGGCGCAGGACATGGGCGTGGCCCGCGAAATCGCCAGCCAGCTGCGCGCCGGCCAGGTGTCGATCAACGGCGGCGCGGGCGGCCGCGGCTCGCCGTTCGGCGGCTACAAGATGAGCGGCAACGGGCGCGAATGGGGCGACTTCGGCTTCCTCGAATACGTGGAAACCAAGGCCATCCTCGGCTACGCGCCCAAGCCGGTCGCGGCAGAGTAAGCTCCGCGGCCTTCCCCGCGACCCCTCACCTCACCTCTCCCCGCTTTGCGGGGCGAGGGCTACTGAGGGAGCGGGGTTGCGGAGGGACTATTGCCGCGGAGGCGCTGCGGAACGCTGCTGAAACCGCCGCCAACCTATCCGTAGCCCTCGCCCCGCGTCAGCGAGGAGAGGTGAGGTGAGGGGCCGGCGCTGGCGCCGGTCAGGTCCCCGCCCAGTGGCGCACGCGGCCGACGTCGACGTGCACGAAGTCGGACTCGGGGTAGTAGCCGACGCCGCCCAGGCCCAGTTGCATCGCCGCGTCGCGGATGTGCGCCGTGGCGACCCCCGGCAGCCGGATGTCGATGGCCTGCCCGACCATATGCAGGCTTCCGGACGCCACCTGGCTGCTCTCGGCATGCAGCATGGCGTTGGTGGCCGGCGAGCGGTAGCCGCAGATCACGTTCACGGCCGCCTTGGTATCCAGCTGGGCGCCCAGCGCGGTCAGCAGGTCGAGCAGCTTCGGCTCGATGACGTGGACTTCGTTGTCGCGCCAGTCGCGCAGCACGTGGTTCACCGCCCCGAGCGCCTCCGGCACGTACGCGCCGTTCTCCCAGTAGGCGACGTCCAGCTTTTCGCCGGTATGCAGGTTGTTGAAGGCGACGCGCCGTGCTGGCAGGCCGGCCAACGCTCGGGCCAGCGGGGCCGTACCCAGCACGCTGGCGGCGCCGGCAAATCCAAGTCCGTTCCGCAGCAAAGCGCGGCGCGCAATCATCGGCAAACTCTCAAGACGGTTGGAGCCCCACCCTTGGCCACCACTTAGGGACGCGCCGGCGGCTACGCCAAGCCGCAAGTCGCCGCAGGTTCCCGGTCTCGCGAAAAGTTGAACGAAATCAAACGGTGCCTTGCGACGGAAACCGGGGGCCGCCTGAGCGTTGTTTCTGGCAAGCGCCGCAGCAGGCATGGGGCCGGGGGCGAGCGCGGTCAGTGTCGGTGTCTCTCTCATGCCTTCGCGTTCGCTGTTTCTCGTGCTCGCCGCCAGCGTGTCGATCGCTGCTGTCGCCTACGCGCAGCCCGACTCGGGCCAGGCTCCGCTGCCAACGATGAGCGCCGCCGACGGCGCGGCGATCCAGCAGGCTCTGGCAGCCGCGGCCGCTGGAGGCTTCACCGAGCCGAACGTCACCCCGGCGCTCGTTGCCTTGGCGAGCGCCTCCCCGGAAGCCCAGCTCACCGGCGACCAGGCGCTGAGCGCGGCCGCCATCGCCCTGGCGGCGCAGGAGCACGGCCTCGCCGACCCCGCCAAGATCGACGCCAACTTCGCGCTGCGCGGCGACTACGACGCGGCCAAGGATTTCGCGGCGGCGCGTGCGGACGGCCGTATCGCCGCCTGGGCGGCCAGCCTGGCGCCGGCGGACGCGCAGTACGCGGCGCTGATCCAGGCGCGGCGTCTCTATGCAGCCGCCGTTGCAGCCGGTGGCTGGCCGAGCCTGCCGACCGGACCAGGGCTCAAGACCGGCCAGACCGCGCCTCGGGTCGCGGCCTTGCGCCAGCGCCTCGCCGCCGAGGGCTACGTCTCGCCCGTTGGTCCGGACCCTAACGTCTTCGACCAGGCGCTGGCGGCCCAGCTGGCGGCGTTTCAGGCCAACCACGGCTTGCATCCCACCGGCGTCCTCGACGCCAAGACGCTGGCCGCGCTGAACACGCCCGCCGGTGCGCGACTGGCGCAGATAGACGCCAATCTGGAGCGGGCACGCTGGGAGCCCCGCCAGCTTCCCCCCGAGCGCATCGTGGTCGACATCGCCGGCCAAACGGCGACGCTCTACCAGAACAACGTGGCGGCCATCGCCATGGCGGCCGTGGTTGGCAAGGCCAAGGACCAGACGCCGACGCTGGCCTCGAAGGTGACCGGCGTCGAGTTCAACCCGCCCTGGATCGTGCCCGACGACATCGCCAAAAAGGAGCTGTTCCCCAAGGAGCGGCGCTCGCCCGGCTACTTCGCCCGCAACGACATCGAGGTCGTGAACGGCCAGGTGATCCAGAAAGCCGGGCCCAAGTCGGCGCTCGGCTACGTCAAGTTCGACGTCCCCGACGCCTTCCAGGTCTACCTGCACGACACCCCGGCGCGCGGCGGCTTCGCCAACGAGGACCGGTTCTCCAGCCACGGCTGTGTGCGCCTCGCCAAGCCCCGCGATCTCGCCGCGGCCCTGCTGGCGCCACAAGGCTGGAACCGCGCCAAGGTCGACCAGGCCATCGCCTCGGGCGCGACCACTACTGTGGCGGTGCCCGCCGGACAGCAACCAGCCGTCTTTCTGATCTATCGCACCGCCTTGGTCGGCCAGGACGGCCACGTGACCTTCCGCGCCGACCCTTACAAATGGGACGCCGAAGTCAGCGCCGCGCTGGCAGGCGATGTCGAGCAGGCGCAGGCGATCGCGGCCACGCACAAGCCAGGCAGCGCCGGGGCGCAGGCGATCGCGGCCACGCACAAGCCAGGCAGCGCCGGGGCGTAGCCGGCGCCGGCCCCTCACCTCACCTCTCCCCACTTCGTGGGGCGAGGGCTACTGAGAGAGCGAGGTCGCGTAGAGGAGGTTGAAGCTGCCGCTCACCCATCCGTAGCCCTCGCCCCGCGTCAGCGGGGAGAGGTGAGGTGAGGGGTCGTTCGGGACCCCAGCGCTTACGTCAGCGCCCGCAGCGCCGCGTTGGCGATGGTGAGCTTGGCGAAGGTCCAGCCGCCGGCGTCTTTCTCGATGCCGCTGATGGTCGAGCGCGCGGTCCGCACCGCCTGGGCGTTGAGGCCGCTCCAGGAGGCGATGGCGGCCTTGGCGCTGTCCGCGCTCTCGCCGGCCTCCGAGCGACCGGCGTAGGCCATGATCTGGCGAGTCAGCGCTTCCTGCTCGGCCAGCAGGTCTTCCACCAGCCGGCGCACCGCCAGGCGCTCGTAGGCGTCGGCGCTCTGGCGGCTGGCGGCGGCGGCCCGCAGGCGGTCGAAGGCGAAAGCGCCACCCACCGCGTGGTAAAGGCGCGCCGTGGCGTCCACGGGCCAAGAGAGGCTCCGCGCCAGGTCGGCCAGCGTCACCGTGGGGGTGAGCGGGCGATAGAGGGTGACGCCATGCGCCAGGTCGCGCGGCGCGCCGGCCTTGATCCACGCCGCCGCGCGCCGTGCCGCATCCCGCTGCTCGAAGGGCGAGAGGATGCCTGGCAGCAGCCCCTTCAGCGCGTCGGCGGCGGGTCCGTAGGCGCTCACCAACGCATCTACCGAGGCGGCGCCCTTGGCCGGCTCGCGCGCCAGCCAGTAGGTCTGGGCTCTGAGCGCCTGCGAGAGCTCGTCGAAGAGCGCCGTCTGGCCCGCCGCTGGGATCTCGCCGTCCAGCGCCGCCACCCGGTCCCACACCTCGTCGAAGCGCAGCACCTCGCGCGCCGCCTGGAAGCTGATCGCCAGCGCCGCCGCATCGCACGCCGCCGCCGCCATCAGCCGGGTCGGGAAGGTGGGCCCGCAGAGGTTGATCATGTCGTTGCCGAGCACGGTGACGATGATCTCCCGCCGCAGCCGATGGCGGCGCATCTCGTCGTCGTAAGGCGACAGCGCCTTCGGGAAATAGGCCGCCAGCGTCTTCAGGAAGTGCGGGTCGTCCGGCGCCGAGGTCTCGATCAGCGTCTCGGCGAGATCGAGCTTGCCGTAAGCCAGCAACACCGCCAACTCCGGCCGCGTCAGCCCTTTGCCCGCGCGCCCTCGCTCGGCGATGGCGGCGGCGTCCGGCAGGCCTTCCAGCCCTCGGTCCAGCCGGCCGCGCGCCTCCAGATCGGCCATGAACGCCGCGTGAGCCGCGAGGTCGGCGGCGGCGGTGGTCTGCATCACCGACAGCGCCAGCGTCTGGTCGTAATTGTGCGCCAGCACGTGAGCGGCGATCTCGTCGGTCATGCTGGCCAGCAGCTTGTCGCGCGCCGGCCGGGTCAGGCCGCCGGCGCGCTCCACCATGCCGGTGAGGATCTTGATGTTGACCTCGTGGTCGGAGGTGTCGACGCCGGCGGAGTTGTCGATGGCGTCGGTGTCGATGCGCCCGCCGCCCTGCGCGTACTCGATCCGCCCGGCTTGCGTGAACCCGAGGTTGGCGCCTTCGCCCACCACCTTGCAGCGCAGCTCCCGCCCATCGACGCGCACGGCGTCGTTGGCCTTGTCGCCGACGTCGAGATCGCTCTCGCCCTGGCCTTTCACGTAGGTGCCGATGCCACCCAGGTAGAGCAGCTCGACCCGCGCCTTCAGGATGGCGCTGATCAGCTCGGCCGGCGTCAGCTGGTCCGCCTTGAGGTCGAGCAGACCCTTGATCTCAGACGAGAGGGCGATGGACTTGGCCGCGCGCGGCCACACCCCGCCGCCGGCCGAGATCAGGCTCTTGTCGTAGTCGTCCCACGACGAGCGTGGCAGGTCGAACAGGCGCTTGCGCTCGGCCCAGCTGGCCCCAGCATCAGGACTGGGATCGAGGAACACGTGCCGGTGGTCGAACGCCGCCACCAGCTTGATTTGCTTCGACAGCAGCATGCCGTTGCCGAATACGTCGCCTGACATGTCGCCGACGCCGACGACGCTGAACGCCTCGCTCTGGATGTCCTTGCCCAGCTCGCGGAAGTGGCGCTTGACGCCCTCCCAGGCGCCGCGGGCGGTAATGCCCATGGCCTTGTGGTCGTAGCCGGCCGAGCCGCCGGACGCGAAGGCGTCGCCCAGCCAGAACCCGTACGACTCGGCGACCCCGTTGGCGATGTCGGAGAATGTCGCCGTGCCCTTGTCGGCCGCCACCACAAGGTACGGATCGTCGCCGTCGAGGGCCAGCAGGCCGGCAGGATAGGTGACCGCGCCGCTCGCGTCGATGGTGTCGGTGAGGTCTAAGAGGCCGTCCAGGAACACCTTGTAGGCGTCCACCGCCGCGGCCCGCACGTCGTCCGGCGCGCCGCCCTTCGGCAGCCGCTTGGGGAAGAAGCCGCCCTTGGAGCCGACGGGCACGATCACCGCGTTCTTCACCTGCTGCGCCTTCACCAGGCCCAGCACCTCGGTGCGGAAGTCATCGCGCCGGTCCGACCAGCGCAGGCCGCCGCGCGCCACCGGCCCCAGCCGCAGGTGCACGCCTTCCACCACCGGCGAGGCGACATAGATCTCGCGGAACGGCTTGGGGTCCGGCAGGTCGGTCAGCTCGCGGCTGGCGACCTTGAAGCTGATGTAGGGCTTGGGCCGACCGTCGGGCCCCGGCTGGTAGAAGTTGGTACGCTGGATGGCGGCCACCAGCGCCGCGATCCGCCGCAGCGCCCGGTCGGCGTCGAGGCTCTCCACCGCCTGCAGCGCCGTCTCGATCGCGTCCTGCGCCTCCTTGGCCTGTGCGGCGCGCGCGGCGGGCGTCAGCTCCAGCGCCGGTTCGAGCCGCAGCGCGAACAGCTTCAACAGCAGCGAGGCCACCTCCGGATGCTCGGCCAGCGCCTGCTGCTGCACCTGGGCGCTGGGATCGAGCCCTGACTGCTGGCGATAGCGCGCCAGCGCCCGGATCAGCGCCGCCGCGCGCCACGGCTGCGCCAGCTCCAGCACCAGCCGGTTGAAGCCGTCGCTCTCGGCCTGGCCGGTCCAGACCGCGACGAAGGTCTCTTCGAACATCGGCCGCACCGCCTCGAAGTCCAGCCGCTCGCCGCGGGCGTCCTCCAGCGCGAACTCGTGCACCCAGACCTTGCCCCTCGCGCCGCCCGCTTTTGCCGGCAGCAGCGCGAAGCCGTCCTCGGAAAGGGCGCGCAGGCCCATGTCGTCGAGGATGGGCAGCACGTCGGTGAGCGGGATCGGCGCGCCGTCGCGGTAGAGCTTGATGCGGAAGCTGCGCGGCCCGTCGCCGGCCTGTCGGTAGGCCCGCACCACCACCGGCGCGGCCTCACCAAGGCCCGCGATGGCGATCACGTCGGCCAGCGCTTCGCCGGCGCCATAGCGGTCGCGGTAGCCCACCGGGAAGGCGTCGGCCCAGACGCCCAGGATAGCGGCGGCTTCCTCCGGCTGTGCGCGCCGTCGCACCACCGCCTCGAAGTCGTCGCTCCAGGTGCGCGCCAGCTCGGTGATGCCGCGCTCCAGCGCCGCCAGGTCAGGCTCGGCGTGCGCGCCGGGTGTCACGCCGACGATGTAGTGCACCCGCGCCAGCGGCGCGTCCGAATAGCTGGGATAGTAGGCCGAGACGTGGCCGCTGAACGCCTCCGCCAGCCGCCGGCCGACTTCCTCACGCAGCCGCGGGTCGTAGCGATCGCGCGGCGCATAGAACAGCACCGAGACGAAGCGGTCGAAGGGGTCGCGGCGCACGAACAGCTTGGGCTTCGGCCGGTCGGTGAGATGCAGGATGCCGAGCGCGGTCTCTAAGAGTTCGTCCTCGCCGATCTGGAACAGCTCGTCGCGCGGATAGGTCTCCAGGATGTTGGCGAGCCGCAGCGCGTTGTGGCTGCCCACCGCCTGCCCGGCCCGCGCCAGCACCCGCGCCACCTTGCGCCGGATCAGCGGCACGTCGTCGGCCGGCTCGTCGTAGGCCTGAGCGGTGAAGAGGCCGACGAAGCGGATCTCGCCGCTCGGCTTGCGGTCGGGCCCGTAGCGACGCACGCCGACGTAATCCATGTAGACCCGCCGGTGCACCACCGACTTCAGGTTGGCCTTGGCCACCACCAGCGGCGGCGCGTCGGCGAGGTCGCGCCGCAGCGCCTCGGACAGCACCGCCGGCTCCGAGCCGCGCCGCAGCACGCTGTGGCTGGGGTCCTTGAGGATGCCCAGGCATTCGGCGACATCGAACTTCGGCTCTTCGGCCGCATAGCCGCCGCCCGCGTCGCGCGGATAGTCGTAGACCCGGGCGCCGAGAAAGACGAAGTGGCCGTCCTCCAGCCACTGCAGGAAGGCGACGTCCTCGGCCAGAGCGTCGAAATCGCCGGCCGGCGCGCCAGCTTTCAGCTCCGCGATGGCCCGGGCCATCAGCTGCGACATCGCGCCGAAGTCCGCCACTGCCAGCCTCACCTCGGCTAGCGTGGTCTCAAGCCCCGCCACCAGGTGCGGCGCGCGCTCGGCCCCCATCGGCTCGATCCACACCTGGATCACCGAGCGGCGCTGGCCGCCGACCTCGATGATCGGGTGGAACATCGCCAGCACCTGCGCGCCGGCGTCGATCAGGTCGGCCATGACGCTGTCGACCAGGAACGGCGCGTCCGGCTGCACCACCTCCACCACCTGCGCGCCGAGATCCTCGCCCGCGGCCGAGACCGCCCCCAGCACCCGCGTGCTCAGCGGCCCGTCCAGCGGCGCCGTGGCGAAGGCCCAGAGCGCCGCGGCGCGGCGCCCGAGTTCAGCCACGCCGACGCCCGGCAGCTCGTCGGCGCGGTAGTCGGCGGCGATGGCGGCCAGGAACGCGTCCGCGCCCGGTGGCGTGGTCTCGGCGGGAAGGGCGGCGAGGAACGCTTCGGTCAGCGGCGCCAGCGCTTGCGCCGCCGCGGCGTGGGTCTTGGACAACATCAGCCGAACCTACCGCCGAACACGCGACGCTTCATCCATCGCCGGTTTCATCCAGCACGCACGGACGCCACACACAACAGCGCCGCCGGAAGGGGGGATTCCGGCGGCGCCTGGCGCGCTCCCACGAGGGGAGGCGGCCTCTGATGTCACCGCCATGTTTGTCGGTAGGGGGGACATGGCGGGGTGCGGCCGGGAATGCGCCGCGACTGTGGTTTAGGTAGGAAGCCGCGCTCAACTTAGAAGGGGCGAGGTCTCACTCTTGCGTGAGGCGACCGCCGGGGCGGTGTGGCCGTGCGCGCTGACCACGCCCAGGCTGTGCGGGTCGCCGTCGGCCGACAGCAGTATCGCCACCCAGCGCGTGCCGTCGAACTGCGCCAGCACCACCATCACCAGAATGGTCAGCGGCGTCGACAGGAACATGCCGGTAACGCCCCACAGCGTGCCCCAGAACGCCAGCGACAAGAGGATCATCACCGGGTCGATGTTGAGGCTGCGCCCCTGCATCCGCGGCATCAGGATGTTGCCCACCACGAAGGCCAGCGCGAACAGCGCCGCCGCCAGCGTCAGGCCCTCCCAGGCGGAGGGGAACTGCACCAGGGCGAACAGCGCCGGCGCGATGATGCCGATGGCCGCGCCGACAATCGGGATGTAGCCGATGACGAAGATCAGGAAGGCCCAGAAAAACGCGTCCTGCAGGCCCACCAGCATCATGATCGCCCATGAACCGATGGCGATGAAGCCGCCGCAGACGGTCTGGATGTAGACGTAGCGCTCCAGCGAGTCGCGGACCCGCATGAACGCCTGCAGCGCCTCGTGCCGCCCCTCGCGCTCGTGGAAGAGGCGCACCGCCTTGCGTTCGAAGCCGCGGCGCGACGCCAGCAGGAAGCCCAGGTAGATCAGCACCAGCACGCCGTCCTGCACCAGGTTCTGCACCATGCCGGCGATCGACCCCAGGTACTGCGCCGGGTTCAGGTTGGTGATCAGCTGGCTGACCGTGCGCGGCAGGCCCAGCCGCACCGCGTGCGCCAGCTGCTGCAGCAGCGCGTTCAGCCGCGCCTGATAGGCGAACAGCTTGATCACGAAGCCGGCGGCGTGCCCGGCGACGAACACCACCGTCAGCGCGAACACCACGATGCAGACGATGATGGCCGCGGCGATCGAGGCGCCCGCGCCCAGCGCCGGGATCCGCATGTGCAGATCGCGGCCCATGGCGTCGATCATCAGCATCAGGAACACCGCCAGCGCCAGCGGCGTCAGGATCGGCGCGGCCCAGCTCAGCGCCGCGCCACCCAGGATCACGGCGATGATCACCTGGGCGTTGCGCGCGGTGGTGGAGGGCGTCGCTTTGGGCGGAGAGGCCATGCCGACTTGTCTCCCGCGCCGCCGGAGAAGTCCATGGCGCTCGCCTACCTCTCCCGACACCGGCGGGAGGGTCCGTGCTACCTCCCCGGGCAGCGGGGCGAGGGGGACCATGCTACCTCCCCCGCGAAGCGGGGTGAGGGGGACCGTCGGCCGAGCGCAGCGAAGAGCCGATGGTGGAGGGGGCAAGCCGCCCGCACAATCCATCCGTCGCGATCAACGCCCCCGTCCGCGGGCCTCACATCAGCGCTCTCGGCTTGCCCCCTCCCCCATCCGCTCTGCGGCGGATGGTCCCCCTCGCCCCGCTGCGCGGGGGAGGTAGGGAGCCGCGCGAGCTACGTCCCCGCTCCCACCGTCTCCACCGCCGGCATCACATCCTCCGCGAACAGCCGCAGCGACTTCGACGATTCCGCGTGGGTCAGGTCGCCCCAGGAGAAGCTGCCGACGTAGTAGTTCGCCCCGGTCTCGGCGGCGTAGCGGCGCACGAAGTCGCGGATGGTCGAGGGCGAGCCCACCAGCAGGCTCTGGTTGGCGATGGCGTCTTCCGGGTTCATCGAGGCCGGCCCGCCGAGGCGCGCCGCCTGCGGCCCCACCGGCGCCCCCGCCGCTACCGGCGCGGCTTGCACCGCAGCCGGCGCCACCCGCGGCGCCGCGCCCGGCGGCTGCGGCTTGGCGAAGTGCCGGCGGTACTGCTGGTAGGCCTCCATCGCGCGCTCCTTCGCCTCCGCGTCGGTGTCGGCGATGAACATGTGGCGCATCGAGCCATAGAGCGGGTCGGCCAACGTGGCGGTGCACGGGCCCGGGTTCGCCTGCCCGGCCTTCCAGGCCTCCAGATAGGTCTGCACCAGATTGCGGGTGCGGCCGATGGGTCCGGCGCCGATGAAGTTCATCCCCAGCTCGCCCGCGTGCTCGGCATTGCCCGCGTACCAGAACGCCGGGTGCGGCTGCTGCACCGCCTTCAGCTCCATCCAGAGGTCCTTGTAGCGATAGTGCTCGCCCTCGTGGCTGAGGAACTCGTTCCGGTAGCCCTTCAGCAGGATCTCCAGGCACTCGCGGAACATGCCGTCGGTGTCGGTGGCCTTGCCGCCCCAGAGCGCGATCTCGCCGCCGCCGCCGGCGCCGCGCCCCACGCCCACCTGCAGCCGCCCGTTGCTCAGCCGGTCGACCATGCAGGTCTCTTCGAGGATGCGGATCGGCTGGTAGAGCGGCAGCACGTAGACCAGCGTGCCGATCTTCAGCCGCGTGGTGCGCTGCGCCGCCGCCGCCAGGAACACCGACTGGTTGGGCGCCAGGCACAGCGGCGAGTGGTGGTGCTCGGCGATGTGGTAGCCGTAGACCCCGGCCTCGTCGGCCTGCGCCATCAGCTGCAGCCGCTCCTCATACTGCTGCGTCAGATCGCAGTCATGCCGCCGCTCCAGGTGATCGAAGATCCCGAACTTCATCCCGCGTCTCTCATCCAGCGTCCGTGCAGGGCCGCCTCGCCCGGCGTCAAATCTGCCGATCTGGCGCGGCTCTGTAAACGTTTAAGTTGGCGCGGCGTGGTTGAGGGCGGTCAGCGGTAGTCAGGGAGCTGAAAGTCATCACGCATCTGAGCGCCCAGCACCAGGCCGGCAAGACCGGGGATGGCCATGAGCTGCGTCACCTGGTTGCGGAACCAGACGCCAAGCGCCGTGCGGGGTGTGAACGAGCTGGCGAAAGCGCGGGCGGCGCGTTGCTTGCCGTCGATGAATGGGCGCAGGCGCCGTTCATACGCCGCGAAAGCATCGGCATAGTTTGTCCCCGCGCCGAGTTCGCCGGCGAGCACGTAAGCCTCGGTCATCGCCAGCCCGGTCCCCTCGCCAGCGACCAGGGAGACACACGCCGCCGCATCGCCCACCAACGCGACGCGGCCTTTTGACCAGGCCGGCATGACGATTTGGCTGACGCGGTCGAAATAAAGCTCGTCGGCCGCCGACAGCGCCGCCTTGATCGCCGGCCACTCGTCGCCGGCGTCAGCGAAGAGGTCGCACAGAACCGCCTTGCGCGCTGCCAAGGTCGCTGGCTCGGCGCTCTCCAGCCGCTCGTCGGCGAACACCAGCAGGAACATGGTGCGGTCCGCGCGTTTCGAGAAGCGGGCCAATTGGCGCCCGGCATAGCCGATGGAGACGTAAGCGAGTTCGTCGCGCGGCCGGTAGCCGTCTGCCTCGAACGCCGCGACGTGGTAGCCGATGCGACGTTCGAACAGATTGTCAGGCCCGAACGCCAGTCGCCGCACATTGGAATGCGCGCCGTCGGCGCCGACCAGCAGGTCGAAGCTTTCGCGGCCGCCCCCCGCGAACGTGAGCTCGACGCCGCCGGCCGTCTCGGTCACCTGTTTGATGACGTCGCCAAAGCGCTTGGAGACGCCGTCGTCCAGGGCCTCGTAGATAACTGATGCAAGATCCCCGCGCGACAGGCTGGTGAAGCGGTCCGCCAGTTCGCGCCGGATCGTGTCGGCCGAAATCGCCGCGCCGCGCCGGCCGTGGCGATCGAGATAGCGCACCTCTTCGATCTGGTAGCCGCGCGACCTCACCTCAGAGAGTATGCCCATGCGCTCGGCGACGTCGTAGCCGACGCCCCAGAAGTCGATCATGTAGCCGCCGGTTCGTAGCGCAGGCGCGGCCTCGATGAGGGCCGCTTCGTGGCCGCCGCGACGCAGCCAGTACGCCAGGGTGGGACCGGCCACGCCAGCGCCGCTGATGGCGATGCGCATCAGGCGTCTCCCACCGCCACCGACCGCGGCAAGCTATATCACGATGTGACGTTTTGACCACGCAACCCGTCGCGTAGGGGCGCTAGGCGGCGGCGCGCAGCACGTCCTCGTCAATGGCTGGCGACTGCGGGGCGGCGCGGAGACTGGCCACGTCGCGCTTCGGCGGCGCGCCGAACATGCGGGCGTATTCGCGGCTGAACTGCGAGGCGCTCTGGTAGCCGACGTCGAACGCCGCCGCTTCCACGCTCATCGCCTCCGACACCATCAGCCGGCGCGCTTCCAAGAGCCGCAGCCGCTTCTGGTATTGCAGCGGCGTCTGGCCAGTCAGCGCCTTGAATTGCCGATGGAAGGCCGAGATGCTGAGATGCGCGATATCGGCCAGGGCCTCGATGCGGACGGGCAGGCGGAAGTGGTCGCGCACGGTCTGCACGGCGGCGCCGATGCGCTTCTGAGCGCCGCTCGCGAGCGACAGGCTGGCCACCTCGGCGGCGTGCGGCCCCGTCAGCAGCCAGTAGCAGATCTCGCGCATGACGCCGGGATAGAGCGCCGGGATCGCTTGCGGCGTCTGCAACAGCCGAACCAGGCGCAGAGCGCAGTCCGATAGCGGACCCTGGAAGTCGGTGACCAGGAAGCCGCGGGTCGCCTCGCTTCCGGCCAGCGCGGGCGGCGGCGTCAGCGTCGCCGCGACGCTCTGCAGCAGCGCCAGGTCCAGCGCCAGCACCAGCACCAGGCACGGCTCGTCGGCGCTGGCTTGCACGACGCGGCCGATCGACGGCGTGTCGACTCCCACCAGCAGGGCCTGGCCGGCGCGGTACTCCAGCTCGGTCTCGCCGAAGGTCGCCCATTTGGCGCCTTGCGCGACGATGCACAGCGACGGCCGCGAGAGCATGTGCGCCGGCGGCTTCGGATGGTCGGAGCGCAGCACGCCCATGCCGGGCACGGCCGTCACGAAGGGGCTGACGCCCGCTTGGCTGTCGGTGTAGCGGCGGAGGGCCAGCGCCAGGTCGTTCATGCCGCTTCTTAGCCGATGAAAGCAGGATCAGGCAAGAAATGAGAGGGTTTGGGTATTCAAGAATGGGCGCCGGATGCGCGATAAGCCCTGATCGCAGGACGCCTGGTGCGCGAGATGCAAAAGGAAAAGCAAGCTATGTCAGATGGTAAGATCGCGATCGTCACCGGCGGCAGCCGCGGTATCGGCCGCGAGACGGTGCTGGCGCTGGCCAAGCGCGGCGTCCGGTCGATCTTCACCTATTGCGCAAATCAGGCAGAAGCGGATGCGGTGACGGCGCTCGTGGCCGAGGCCGGCGCGCCTGGCGCCGCTTTGCAACTCGACGTCGCCGACGCCAGCTCGTTCGCGGCGTTCGCGGAGCAAGTGGGCGCCGCCTTGAAGGGACTCGGCGCAGAGCGCTTCGACTTTCTGGTCAACAACGCCGGCACCTCCTCCGCCGCCAACCTGCACACCATCACCGAGGCGGAGATGGACGGGCTCTACAACGTCCACTTCAAGGGCCCGCTCTTCCTCACCAAGGCGCTGTTGCCGCTGATGAACGACGGCGGGCGCATCGTGAACATCTCCTCGGGCCTGGCGCGCTTCGCCTCGCCCGGCCGCCTCGGCTATGGCTCGATGAAAGGGGCGGTGGAGACGCTGACCCGCTACATGGCCCTCGACCTGGCGTCCCGGCGGATCGCGGTGAACGTCGTGGCGCCCGGCGCCATCGCCACCGACTTCAGCGGCGGCATGGTCCGCGACAATCCGGGGGTCAACAAGATGATCGCCGACATGACGGCGCTGGGCCGCGTGGGCCTACCGCAAGACGTCGGCCCGGTGATCGCCGCGCTGCTCTCCGACGACATGGCCTGGGTCAACGCCCAGCGCATCGAAGTCGCCGGCGGCGTCCACATCTAGGCGCCGGCCCCGGAGGGCCGATTGCTTCGCTAAGTGACTGAAAACTTGGAGCGGGCGATGAGATTCGAACTCACGACCCCAACCTTGGCAAGGTTGTGCTCTACCCCTGAGCTACGCCCGCGCTCCGGAGCGGACTAGCCGCTCCTCGTTCGAAGGGCGGGCTTATTGCAGGTGGGCGCGGGCTTGGCAAGGCGCTGGGCGACGGCGGTTGCGATTCAAGGGCACTTGTGGTAACGTACGGGACTTGATCTTCTGTCAGGTTGAGCCCTTGCCCCGCGCCCCCTCCACCACTTTGTGGTCCCCCTCCCCCGTCGTCTTCGCGACGAGGGAGGAGAGATGCCGCCAAATCTCCTCCACCGCCCGAAGGGTGGGGGAGGGGGACCACGAAGTGGTGGAGGGGGTCTCGCGGCGGCGGCCTCGCCACAGGGGAGGGGACCGATACTATCGGCGATTTACGGTGGAAATGACGCCCGCGCGCGGCACGGACGCCCCCTCCAACCGCTGCGCGGTTTCCTCCCCGTGGGGGAGGAACCTACCGCGGGGAAGCGACCGCAGCAGCGGAGCCCTACCCAAGCCGCAGCGGCTTCATCCTTCGCCTGTTGGTGTGGCCCTTCGGCGCCGGGCCAGTGTCTTCCGGCAGTTCGCCGCGGAAGTAGTAGCGCTGCCAGGCGGCTTTCACGGCCTCCGGGTCGCGGCGGACCAGGGCCTTGTTGAAGGCGTCGCGCTGCTTGCGCCAGGCTTCGTACTGGCCGTGCAGCTCCAGGTCGCCGTCGATCCGCTTCTGCACCAGCTCGAAGTTCTCCAGCGCCCGGTCCTGCGCCAGGCTGATGAAGCAGAACGGCTCGCCCTTGGCGAACTTCACTTTGCCGGGGCGGGTGAAGTGCCAGTTCATGGTGAAGGGGAACGGCAGCCAGTCGGTCTCCACCAGGCCGACCAGCGGCTGCAGCCCGTCCTTGATGTGGTTGGGAGGGCCCATCACCCACATCGACCAGGCTTCCGGCGAGCGGAACAGGTAGCCGGGATGCAAGGTGAGGATGCCGTGCGAGAAGTGGCTCTTGGCGAACTCGTGGAAGTCCGGGAACGGGTGGTCGGGGGTGAGCGTGATGTCCTCGGCCGAGAGCCCGCCGTTCCACTCCGCGGTAAAGCCCACCGGGCACAGCATCTCCCAGCCGGAGGAGTTGGCCATGGAGAGCGGCAGGCAGCGGTAGGGGTGGCGGTCGGTGAAGGCCTCCATCCAGGCGCGCTGCGGGCGGCCGGGGATGATGTCCGGCGGACGCGGGGCCATAGGGTAGCATTCGAGGATGGGCATGGGCGGTTCCCAGGAAACGGTCTTGGCTCCCGTCTAAAACCCGGCGCGCGCCGCCGTCCAGTTTCTCCCGGGCTTTGCGTGGCTTAAGGGGCGAGGCGATGAAGACCCGCGCCGAGCTTTTCGCCTTCTTCGATGCCCTCGGCGTCGCCCACCACACGCTGGAGCACCCGCCGGTGTTCCGCGTCGGCGAGGGCGACGACTTCAAGGCGCAGCTACCGGGCGGTCACACCAAGAACCTGTTCCTCAAGGACGCAAAAGGCCAGCTGTGGCTGATCTCGGCGCTGCAGGACACGCGCATCGACCTGAAGGCGCTGCCGGCGGCGATCGGCTCTGGCCGGCTCAGCTTCGGCGCCGCGCCGCTGATGGAGGAAGTGCTGGGGGTGACGCCGGGCTCGGTGACGGCGTTCGCGCTGATCAACGACACGGATCACCGTGTGCGCTTCGTGCTCGACGCCGGGCTGGCGGCGGCCGACCCGGTGAACTTCCACCCGCTGAGCAACGATGCGACGACCGCGATCTCGCAAGCCGACTTCCGTGCCTTCCTGGCCGCCCTGGGCATCGAGCCGTTGGTCGTCGATTTCGAGCAGGTGGGCGCAGCCTGAGCGAGCCAAACGCGTTGCGGCTGGGCGTCGCGTGCCCCATCTTTGCCGCGCAACTGGGAGAGAGTTAGCCGCATGTCGCTGATCGGCGAGACGGCGCCCGCCACACCGGGCGATCTGATCAAGGAAGGCTCCGACGCCAGCTTCCCCGCGGACATCGTCGACGCCTCGCGCGACCAGCCGGTGATCGTCGACTTCTGGGCCACCTGGTGCGGCCCCTGCAAGACGCTGGGCCCCGCTCTGGAGAAGGCCGTGCTGGCCGCCAAGGGCAAGGTCAAGCTGGTCAAGATCGATATTGACAAGAACCCGGTCTACGCCGGCCAGCTGCGCGTGCAGTCGATCCCCACCGTCTACGCTTTCGTCGACGGGCGCCCGGTGGACGGCTTCATGGGCGCGGTGCCGGAAAGCCAGCTCAAGGCCTTTGTCGACAAGTTGGCCAAGGCCGCGCCCGGCGGCTCGGAGATCGACGACCTGCTGGCCATGGCCAAGGAATCGCTGGGTCTCGGCGACGTCGGCGGCGCGGCGCAGGCCTATGCGCAGGTGCTGCAGGCCGAGCCGGACAATCTCGCCGCCATCGGCGGCCTCGCCCGCTGCTACCTCACTGGCGGCGACATGGAGCGCGCCGCTGAAGTCGCCGACATGGCCCCGCCCGACGCCAAGAACCCTGACCTGGAGAGCGTGCGTGCGGCGCTGAAGCTGGCCGAGACCGCACCCTCCGATACCGCCGAATTCGAAGCCCGCCTCGCCAAGGACCCCGCCGACCATGAGGCGCGGCTGGAGCTGGCCAAGGCGCTGGCTGGCGCCGGCGACCTGCAGCGCGCCTCCGACGAGTTGCTGACCATCATCGAGGCCGACCGCGAGTGGAACGAGCAGGCGGCGCGCAAGCAGCTGCTGCAGGTGTTCGAGGCGGCAGGCTTCGGCTCCGAGGTCGCCAAGCAGGGCCGTCGCCGGCTCTCCGCGCTGCTGTTCTCTTAAAGCCATGGCGGGCGGCTACCGACGCCTCGCCGACCTGCCGGAGCTGATCCCGGTGTTCCCGCTCGACGGGGCGCTGCTGCTGCCCGGCTGCGAGCTGCCGCTGCAGATCTTCGAGCCGCGCTACCTCAACATGATCGACGACGCGATGAGCGGCTCACGGCTGATCGGCATGATCCAGACCGTCAGCGGCGGCACGCGCACCCAGCCGGCGCTGGCCGGCGTCGGCTGCGCCGGGCGCCTCACCGGCTATTCGGAGACCGGCGACGGCCGCTACCTGATCACGCTCACCGGCATCTGCCGCTTCGGCGTCGCCGCGGAGCTGGAGGCGAAGACGCCCTATCGCCAGGTGCGCCCGGATTTTGCGCCGTTCGCGGCCGATCTCGACGACGAGACGGGCGACGCGGCGCTGGAGCGCGGCCCGTTCCTGGCCTCGCTGCGGCGCTACCTGGCCCACAAAGGCATCGAGGTGGAATGGGAAGCGGCCAAGCTCGCCCCCGCTGGCGCCCTGATCAACAGCCTCGCCATGGGACTGCCCCTCGATCCGGCCGAGAAGCAGGCGCTGCTGGAAGCGATGACCGCCACCGATCGCGGCCAGATGCTGGCGGCGCTCTTGGAAATCGACGCCGCCGAGGACGATGACGCGCCGCCTTCGGTGCAGTAGGAGCGGCCCATGAGTGACGAGATCGACCCGCGCCTCTTGGAAATCCTGGTCTGCCCGGTGACGCGCGGCCCGCTGACCTACGACCGCGAGAAGGCCGAGCTGATCAGCGAAGGAGCCCGCCTCGCCTACCCCATCCGCGACGGCGTCCCCATCATGCTCCCCGAAGAGGCGCGCGCGCTGGACTAATCCTCCCTCCCCTTCATGGGGAGGGTGGTCCGAGGGACCGGGTGGGGGAGTCTGGAGACGCGCGCCATCGCTGCCTGACGAACGTTCGTTGACGTGGCTGACATCCCCACCCGACCGACGCTTCGCGTCGGTTTCCCTCCCCATGAAGGGGAGGGAGGAGCGTCAAAGCGCCTCTCCCCGCAGCAACTTCGGCAAATCCCCCATCGCCCCGCCAGCCTCCTGCATGAAGAAGCGCCTCGCCGGCCCCAACCGGTTCACCAGGGCCATCCCCGCCCCCCGCGCGGCCCGCAGCAGCGGGTTGTCGTTGGCGAACAGGCGCACGAAACCGTCGGCGGCCAGCGAGACCGCCAGATTGTCCAGCCGGCGCCAGCGCGCGAAGCGCTCCAGCACGCCCTCGGCGCCGATGTCCTCGCCGAGCCTGGCGGCGTCGGTCAGCACCTGCGCCAAGGCGGCGGCGTCCTTCAGGCCGAGGTTCAGGCCCTGGCCGGCGATCGGGTGGATGGCGTGAGCGGCGTCGCCGATGAGGGCCAGGCGCGGCCCAGTGAGCCGCGTCGCCAGTTGCAGCGACAGGGGATAGACGAAGCGCGGCCCCCGCGCCTCGACGTGGCCCAGGAACTCGCCAAAGCGCCGGCGCAAGTGGGCGTGGAAGAGCGCGTCGCTGGCGCCGCGCAGCGCCTCGCCGCGCTTAGTGGGCTCGGTCCAGACCAGGCTGGCGCGGCGCTCGGTCAGCGGCAGGATGGCGAAGGGCCCGGTGGGCAGGAAGTATTCGTGGGCGACGCCGCCGTGATCGCGCTCCAGCGCCACGGTGGCCACCACGCCGCTCTGGCCGTAGCTCCAGGCCACGGTCTCGATGCCGCCAGCCTCCCGCGCCACCGAGCCGCGCCCCTCGGCGCCCACCAGCAGCGGCGCGCGCAGCACCCGCCCGTCGCGCAGGGTCACGCAGGCCGCCGCCGGCTCGAAGTCCACCTTGGCGACCGCCGCCGGCGCCAGCACCTTCAGCCCCGCGCGCGCCACTGCCTCGGCCAGCGCGGTGCGGATGCGGCGGTTCTCCAGCATGTAGCCCAGCGGCTCGCCGTGACTGCGCTCAGCGATCTCCTCGGCGTCGAAGCGCAGCACGGCGCCGCCCGGCGGCCCCGCGGCGGCGCCTGGCGCGCGCCCGTCGGTGACCAGGATTTGCTCGATGCGCTGGGCGTGCGGCGCCAGCGCGGCTTCCAGCCCCAGCGCGCGCCACTGCCGGAAGCTGGAGAAGGCGATGGCGGAGGCGCGGCCGTCGAAGGTGGGCGCCAGCATGGCGTCGAAAGGCTGCGGGTCGACGAGCAGCGGCTCCAGGCCCGCGCTCTTCAGGGCAAGCCCCAGCGTGGCGCCGGTCATTCCGGCGCCGGCGATGATCACATCGGCGTCGTAAGGGTCAGACATGGTCAGGCGCCGCTATGAAAGCGCGCGGCGTCTTGTGCAAGTGCGAAGGCGCGCGTAGCCAAGTCATGTCCGTGTCTGCAGGAGCAAGCGTGCCTCGTCTCGCCGGTCAGATCGACAAGGCCAAGAACGAGGCGATCCTCGACGCGGCGTCGGCCGTGCTGTTCGAACGGGGCTTGGCCGCGCCGCTGGACGAGATCGCCCGGCGCGCCGGCGTCTCCAAGCAGACCATCTACAATCACTACGGCTCCAAGGCCGAGCTAGTACGGGCGCTGATCGAGCGCCGCAGCCGCATGGTCAACGCCGCGCTGGAGGCCCCGCTGGCGCAGGCCTACCCGGAGGAGGCGCTGGCCGCCTGGGCGCGCGCGGTGCTGACCACGGCGACCATGGAGCGGGGGGTGTCGCTGTTCCGCCTGCTGATCCAGAGCGTGCCGACCATGCCGGAGCTGACGCGGATGGCGTTCGAGGCGGCGATCCGCTCCGGCCGGGTACGGCTGGCCGAGTTCCTGGCGCGAGAGGCGCGGGCTGGGCGCCTGGCCATCGACGATCCCGTGCAGGCCGCCAGCTTCTTCGCCGGCATGGTGGTCAGCCATCACCAGATCCAGGGCCTGTTCGGCATCCCCTCCGATCTGACCGCCGAATCCATCGACGCCATCGCCAAGGAGGCGGCGCGGCGGTTCCTGCGGGCCTATTCGCGCTAGGCGCCAGCCTCGTCGTCGCTGGGCAGGCCCATCATGTGGAAGCCGGCGTCGACGTGGATGACCTCGCCGGTGGTCGAGGCGCCGAGCTCGGACAGCAGCCACAAGGCGCAGCCGGCGACGCCTTCCATGGTGGTGTCCTCCTTCAAGGCGCTCAGCGCCCGCCCTTGCGAGACCATCGCCCGTCCCCCGGCGATGCCGGCAAGCGACAGCGTGCGCAGCGCGCCGGCGGAGATGGCGTTCACCCGCACGCCCTGGGGCCCAAGGTCCCGCGCCGCGTAGCGCACCGAGGCTTCCAGCGCCGCCTTGGCCACGCCCATCATGTTGTAGTTGGGGATCGCCCGCTCGGCGCCGAGGAAGGTCATGGTGACGATGGAGCCACCCGGGTTCATCAGCGGCCCGGCCCGGCGGCACGCGTCGACGAACGAGAACACCGAGACATCCATGGCCAGGCGGAAACCGTCGCGGGTGGTGTTCTCGACGAACGAGCCCTTCAGCTGGCTGCGGTCGGCGAAGGCCAGCGAATGGACCAGGAAGTCGAGCTTGCCGAATTTGGCCGCGAGCGTGGCGAAGAGGCCGTCCATCGAGGCGTCGCTCATCACGTCGGCGACGATGGGCAGCGCGCCCAGCCCCTCGGCCAGCGGCCGGGCGCGGCGCTCGTTGGGCTCGATGAAGCTGACGGCCAGCTCGGCGCCCTGCGCGGCCAGCTGCGCCGAGATGCCGTAGGCGACAGAGCGATGATCGGCGAGACCCATGACCAGGCCCTTGCGGCCGGCCATCAGGGCGCCCTTCGGCGGATCGAACTCGTCGGCCATGCGCGGGCTCCCGTGGGCGTCCGCGATGTTGTGGACGGCCGGGTGGGCCCCGGCAAGCGCCTCAGGCCCGGCTCATCACCAGGCAGGCGTTGGTCCCGCCGAAGCCGAAGCTGTTGGACATCACCGTCTCGAGCGGAGTGTCGATGCGCTTGCGGGCGATGGGCAGGCCTTCGAACAGCGGATCGAGGTTTTCGATGTTGGCGCTCTCGGCCACGAAGCCGCTCTGCAGCATTAAGAGCGAGTAGATCGCCTCCTGCGCGCCGGCCGCGCCCAGGCTGTGGCCGGTGAGCGACTTGGTGGACGAGATCCACGGGGCCTTGTCGCCGAACACCTCGCGCACCGCGCCCATCTCGCGCTCGTCGCCTACCGGCGTCGAGGTGCCGTGCGGGTTGAGATAGTCGATCTTGCGGTCGCCGGCGCCGGCCAGCGCAAGCTTCATGCAGCGCACCGCGCCCTCGCCCGACGGCGCCACCATGTCGTGGCCATCGGAGTTGGCCGCGTAGCCGGTGATCTCGCCGTAGATGCGCGCGCCGCGGGCCTTGGCCCGCTCCAGGTCCTCCAGCACCACGATGCCGGCGCCGCCGGCGATGACGAAGCCGTCGCGGTCGACGTCGTAGGCGCGGCTGGCCACCGCCGGGCGGTCGTTGAACTTGCTCGACATGGCGCCCATGGCGTCGAAAAGGTCGGACAGGGTCCAGTCCACTTCCTCGCAGCCGCCGGCGAAGACGATGTCCTGCCGCCCGCAGGCGATCTCGCCCGCGCCGACGCCAATGCAGTGCGCCGAGGTGGCGCAGGCCGAGGTGATGGAGAAGTTCACCCCGCGAATCTTGAACCAGGTGGAGAGCACGGCCGAAGGCCCCGAGCTCATCGCCTTGGGCACCGCGAACGGGCCGATGCGCTTGACGCCCTTGGTCTGCGCGGTCGCGGCCGCCTCGACGATCACCCGCGTCGACGGGCCCCCGGAGCCGACCACCAGGCCGGTGCGGTCGTCGGAAACTTCGTTCTCGGCCAGGCCGGCGTCGGCGATGGCCTGCTCCATGGCGATGTGAGCGTAAGCGGTGCCGGGCGCGAGGAAGCGGGCCGCGCGGCGGTCGACCATGGCTTCCCAGTCGATGTCCGGCCGGGCGTGCACCTGGCAGCGGAATCCGAGGTCGGCGTATTCGGGGGCGGCGGTGATCCCGCTCTTGGCCTCGCGCAGCGACGCCAAGACTTCATTGGCGTTGTTGCCGATGGACGAGACGATGCCGATGCCTGTGATGGCGACGCGGCGCATGTTGTTCCTTTGGTCCCTAAGGTCTTTGGTAGAGCCCCACGCGCAAATCCTCCGCCCAATAGATAGGCTCGCCGTCGGCCTCCAACACCCCGTCGCCGATCCCGACCACCAGGCGGCGGTTGATCACCCGCTTCATGTCGATCTTGTAGGTCACGGTCTTGATATTGGGGGTCACTTCGCCGCCGAACTTGGCCGAGGTGCAGCCCACGGCTCGCCCGCGACCTTTGCCGCCGATCCAGCCAAGGTAGAAGCCGACGAGTTGCCACAGGGCGTCGAGGCCCAGGCTCCCCGGCATCACCGGATCGCCCAGGAAGTGGCAGTCGAAGAACCAGAGGCTGGGATTGATGTCGAGCTCGGCCTCGATGTAGCCGAGGTCGTGCGCGCCGCCCTTCTCGGTGATCTTGGTGATGCGGTCGAACAGCAGCATCGGGGGCGCCGGCAGCTGGGCGTTGCCGGGGCCGAACATCTCGCCGCGCGCGCAGGCCAGAAGTTCGTCAAAGCCGTAGGCGCTCTGTGCCATGGGTTCTGTCATGCGTCCGGCGTAGCAAAGGCCGCGCTGGGGCTCAACGACATTGCGCCGCGACGTTCAGCCCCCAGACGTCGGACGCTTTCACCCAACCGTGGGCGCCGCCGGCCGAAACCTGGCACCAGGCGCCTTTGCAATCGCCGAGGGTGGCCACCGCTCTCGGCTGCAGGTAGGCGGCCGGCGCAGCGGCGTCGGCGGGGCTCTGGCGCAGAGCGATGGCCGCCGCGCCCACCGCCATCACGGTGCGCTGGCCGTCGATCATCGAGGCCGAGACCCAGGCCGCGCCGCCGTCCGGATCGCAGATGCGCCGCCAGTCGGTGGTCTCGTCCACCACCTGCACCGGCAGGCCGCGGGCGTGATAGGTGAACACGGTGGGGTAGTCCTTGCCGGGCCCCTTGCGGCCGAACACCTCGCCGCGCTTCAGGCTGACATAACGCGGCACGCAATAGCCCGACGGCGTGGTCTGCTTGGCCCCCGACGGGCAGTCCGCGCCTTCGCCGCCGCGCCCGCCGCAGGCGCAGAGGCCCAGCGCGATGATCGCCGCCGCGGCGAGACCCGATTTGCCCCCTGGCTTCATTCCGCTCTTTGGCTGCCCTTGCTTGGCCGCCGACGCCCCCTTTGCTAGAGGTCGCCGCATCGTCCGCGCGTTCGCCGCGGACCCTTTGTCAGGTCGTCGATGGCTGTCCGCAAGCCGAAAGTCGTGGTCACCCGCAAGCTCCCGGACGCGGTGGAGACGCGGATGCGCGAGCTGTTCGACACCGAGCTCAATCTCGACGACACGCCGCTCGACGCGGAGGGCCTCGCCAGAGCCGTGGCCAGAGCCGATGTCGTCGTCCCGACCATCACTGACAAGTTCGACGCGGCCGTGCTGGCTCAGGCCGGCGAGCAGCTGAAGCTGATCGCCAACTTCGGCGCTGGCGTCGATCACATCGACGTCGCCGCCGCCAACGCTCGCGGCGTCACCGTCACCAACACGCCCGGCGTGCTCACCGACGACACCGCCGACCTCACCATGGGCCTGATCATGGCGGTCTCGCGCCGCATGGTGGAAGGGGCGGAGAAGCTGGCGTCGGGCGAGTTCCACGGCTGGACGCCGACCTGGATGCTGGGCCGGCGCACCGGCGGCAAGCGGCTGGGCATCATCGGCATGGGCCGCATCGGCCAGGCGCTGGCGCGCCGGGCCCGCGCCTTCGGCATGTCGATCCACTACCACAACCGCAAGCCCGTCGGTCCGCGCCTCGCCGAAGAGCTGGAGGCGACCTACTGGGAGAGCCTCGACCAGATGCTGGCCCGCATGGACTTCATCTCGGTCAACTGCCCGCACACGCCGGCGACCTATCACCTGCTGTCGGCGCGCCGCCTGAAGCTGATCCGCCCCCACGCCATCCTGGTGAACACCGCCCGCGGCGAGATCATCGACGAAGCGGCGTTGGCGGGCATGCTGGAAGCGGGCGAAATGGCCGGCGCCGGCCTCGACGTGTTCGAGCACGAGCCGACGGTGAACCCGAAGCTGCTCAAGCTCTCCAACGTGGTGCTGCTGCCGCACATGAGTTCGGCCACCATCGAGGGCCGCATCGACATGGGCGAGAAGGTGATCGTCAACATCCGCACCTGGATGGACGGCCACAAGCCCCCGGACCGCGTCATCCCGTCGATGCTGTAGGCGTTGGGCGCGCTACTGCGGAAAACAGAAGGTTCGGTCCGCCACGTTGTCGGTGACCGGGCAAACGCGCAGATCGGTCACGCCGGCCGGGTCGCCCCAATCGGTGGAGTCGAACGACGTGATCGCTTTCATTGAGGCCGACATGTAGGCGCGCCCGGGAAGAGAGACGGACTGCCGCTGGCCGTGCGAGTCCCGGAACGTCAGGATGACGTCGTCGTCGCAGCCGTTGCGAAGCTCGTACCAATGCCAGCTCGGATTCTGGCCCTGCGGCGCATCGACGTTCTGCAGCACCGTCACGCAGCCCTGCAACGTCGCGTCCTGCGTCACGAACTGGTCGGCATCGGCGGCGCACGCGACACCGGCCAGGCCCAGCCCGACAGCTAGTGCGGCGCAGCCCAGCGTCAGTTTCTCCAGCGACATAGAACGCTCCCCTTTTGCTTTGACGCAGCAACCGCGACTCAGGCCGTCATCACCATCTTCAGCGCGCCGGCTTCGCGGGCGTCGAACAGGCGGTAGGCTTCGGCGCCGTCGCCCAGCGGCATCTCGTGGGTGACGAAACGCTCTGGGTGCAGGCGCCCGCTCTGGATCAGCGGGATCAGCTCCGGCCAATGCTCGGGCACCGAGCAGGTGCCAATGGTGAAGGACAGGCCGCGGAAGAACGCCATCGCCATGTTGAGCTCGAAGCTCGGCGACTGGTTGACGCCAACCACCGAGACCCGGCCCTGCCGGCCGACGACCGAGAGCGCGATCTTGATGGTAGCGTCGGCGCCCACCGCTTCCACCGCAGCGTTGACCATGCGCCCGCCAGTGCGCGCCGCGATCTCCTGCGCCACGTTCTCCGGTCCCAGCGCCACCGCCCCGAGACTCTCGGCGATGGCGCGGCGCTCGGCCACCAGATCGATGGCGAAGACCCGCGCGGCGCCCAGCGCGAACGCGCCCTCCACCGCCATCAGGCCGATGGGGCCCAGCCCCACGACGGCCACCGTGTCGCCCGGCTGGATGCGCGCGCCTTTCAGCCCGAACCACGCGGTGGGCAGGTTGTCGGTGAGCATCAGCGCCTGGTCTTCGGTCAGGCCCTCGGGAATCGGCGTGGCGTTGAAGTCGGCGGCGGGCACCCGGATGTACTCGGCCTGGCAGCCCTCCAGCCGGTGCGAGAGGCCGTAGCACTGCGCCATGCCGTTGCGGCACTGGTTGACGTCGCCGGCGAGGCACGGCGCGCAGGCGCCGCAGCCGACCGCCGCCGACAGCATCACCTTCTGCCCCACCTGCAGCTGCTTCACCCCGCGTCCGGCCTCCACCACCTCGCCCACCGCCTCGTGGCCGACGCAGAAGCCCAGGTCGGGCGAAAAGCCGTGGCCCTGGTAGATGTGCAGGTCGCTGCCGCAGATGCCGCAGCGGCTCATCCGCACGATGGCGTCGCGCTCGTCGGCGAGCTTCGGGTCGTCGAAGGTCTCGCAGCGAATGTCGCGCGGGCCACGGTAGAGCAGGGCTTTCATCGGCGAGCCTCCTAGCGCCGTAGAACGGCGCGCGCTGCCGGAGCGGCAGTCAATGCGGGCGACACCGCGCGGCCGGGCGACCCCTCACCTCACCTCTCCCCGCGTCGCGGGGAGAGGGCTACTGAGCGAGCGCGGTTGCGGGCAGAGTGGACCGATAGGCTGCTCAAGCCGACGCCGATCCATCCGTAGCCCTCGCCCCAACGCAGTTGGGGAGAGGTGAGGTGAGGGGTCGCGCCGCTGCGACGCTCTATCCCGCTCCGCACACCGGGCACTCGGGGTCCTCCCCCACCCGCACGGTGCGGCTGTCCCCCGCCAGCGCGTCATAGATCCAGAGCCGGCCGGTCAGTGGCTCGCCCGCGCCGGCGATCAGCTTGATCGCTTCCAGCGCCATCATCGAGCCCACCACGCCCGCCAGCGCCCCCACCACGCCGACGGCGGCGCAGGTCTCGGCGTCGGGCGGGATGTCTGGCACCAGGCAGCGGTAGCAGGGGCGCCCGGCGAACACGCCGACCTGTCCGGTCCAGCGGCCGATGGCGCCGGAGACCAGCGGCACGCCGGCGGCGACGCACGCGTCGTTCACGGCAAAGCGCGTGGCGAAATCGTCGGTGCCGTCGAGCACCAGGTCGCAGCCGGCGACCAGATCGGCCGCGTTCTCAGAGGTCAGCGCCACGTCGATGGGCTCGACCGCGGCATGCGGGTTGAGCTCCGCCAGTCGATCGGCCGCCCGCTCCACCTTCGGCGCGCCGTCGTCGCCGGTGCGATAGAGGATCTGACGCTGCAGATTGGAGAGGCTCACCGTGTCAGCGTCGGCGATAGCGATATGGCCGACGCCCGCGGCCGCCAGGTACAGCGCCGCGGGCGCGCCCAGGCCGCCGGCGCCCACGATCAGCACCCGCGCGGCCTTCAGCTTCTGCTGCCCCGGCCCGCCGATTTCGCGCAACACCAGGTGCCGGGCGTAACGCTCCACCTCCTCGTCGGAAAAACTCATCTGGCTCCCTGGCTTGACCCCGCCGGCGCGCACGGCCACATCGCGGCGATGCCCAACTTCCCCGACTGGCATGGGACCACCATTCTCGCCGTGCGCAAGGGCGGAACCACCGTCATCGCTGGCGATGGACAGGTCAGCATGGGCCAGACCATCGTCAAGGGCGCGGCGCGCAAGGTGCGCCGCCTGGCCGACGGCCGGGTGCTGGCCGGCTTCGCCGGCGCCACCGCCGACGCCTTCACCCTGATCGAGCGCCTCGAAGCCAAGCTCGAGCAATATCCGGAGCAGCTGGCCCGGGCCTGCGTCGACCTCGCCAAGGACTGGCGCACCGATCGCTACCTGCGCCGGCTCGAAGCCATGCTGCTGGTGGCCGACCGCACCAGCATCTTCACCGTCACCGGCGTCGGCGACGTGCTGGAGCCGGACCGCGGCGTCGCCGCGATCGGCTCCGGCGGCAACTATGCGCTGGCCGCCGCCACCGCCCTCGTGGACACCGACCACGCCGCCGAGGACATCGCCCGCCGCGCCATGGCCATCGCCGCCGAGATCTGCGTCTACACCAACGGCGAACTGACCGTGGAAACCCTCCCTCCCCTTCATGGGGAGGGACGGCCGTGAAACGGCCCGGGTGGGGATGTTCGATGACGCGCAACGCCGTTGATGCGTCGCACTTCCCCACCCTGACGTCGCTGCGCGCCGTCTGTCCCTCCCCACGAGGGGGAGGGAGGTCGTGACCGAGTTCTCACCGCGCGAAATCGTTTCCGAGCTGGACCGGTTCGTCGTCGGCCACGCCGAGGCCAAGCGGGCCGTGGCGGTGGCTCTGCGCAATCGCTGGCGGCGGCGTCGCGTGCCCGAGGCGTTGCGCGACGAGATCACGCCCAAGAACATCCTGATGATCGGCCCCACCGGCGTCGGCAAGACCGAGATCGCCCGGCGGCTGGCGCGCCTCGCCCAGGCGCCGTTCCTAAAGGTGGAAGCCACCAAGTTCACCGAGGTCGGCTACGTCGGCCGCGACGTGGACCAGATCGTCCGCGACCTGGTGGAGATCGCCATCGCCATGGTGCGCGACCAGCGCCGCGCCGGGGTGAAGGCCAAGGCCGAAGCCGCCGCCGAGGACCGGCTGCTGGACGCGCTGGTGGGCCCCGGCGCCGGTCCGCCCACCCGCGAGGCCTTCCGCAAGCGCCTGCGCGCCGGCGAGCTGGACGACAAGGACGTCGAGCTCAGCCTCGCCGACAACGCCTCGCCGTTCCAGGGCCTGGACATCCCCGGCCAGCCGGGCGCTTCGATGGGGGTGCTGAACCTCGGCGACATCATGGGCAAGGCCTTCGGTGGCGGCCGTACCAAAACCCACCGCACCACCGTCGCCGCCGCCTGGTCGCCGCTGATCGCCGAAGAGAGCGACAAGCTGGTCGACCAGGAAGCGCTGACCCGCGAGGCGGTGGCGCTGGCGGAGAGCGCCGGCATCGTCTTCATCGACGAGATCGACAAGGTCTGCGCCCGCGCCGAGCGCAGCGGCGCCGACGTCTCCCGCGAAGGGGTGCAGCGCGACCTGCTGCCTCTGATCGAAGGGACGACCGTCTCGACCAAGCACGGCCAGGTGAAGACCGACCACGTGCTCTTCATCGCCTCCGGCGCGTTCCACATCGCCAAGCCGTCCGACCTGCTGCCGGAGCTGCAGGGCCGGCTGCCGATCCGCGTGGAGCTGAAAGCGCTGACCCGCGACGACTTCCGCCGCATCCTCACCGAGCCGGAAGCCAACCTGATCAAGCAGCACCAGGCGCTGCTGGCGACGGAGGCCATCACCCTCGTGTTCACCGACGACGCCATCGACGCGCTGGCCGACGCCGCTGTGGCGGTGAACGGGCAAGTCGAGAACATCGGCGCGCGGCGCCTGCAGACGGTGCTGGAAAAGGTGGTGGAGGAGATCAGCTTCACCGCCGCCGACCGCGGCGGCGAGACTCTCACCATCGACGCGGCTTACGTGAACGACCGCGTCGGCGCGCTGTCCAAGAACGCCGACCTGAGCCGCTACATCCTCTAGCTTTTGTCCAGCGCCGCCAAGTAGGCCTCGACGTAGGCGGTGACGTCGCCGCAGAGCGAGCCGCCGTAGCGCGGGTTGATCTCGAAGATCAGCGGGCGGCCCGCCTCCACCTTGTAGTTGAGGCACGCGGTGCCTTCGTAGCCGAGGCGCGCCAGCATCGCCTCGAACAGATCCAGGTGCGAGCAGCCGGGTTCGAATCTGGTCTCGCGCGGCGCGTGCCGCTGGCCCCTGACCAGGCCTTCCGCGCCCATTTCGTAAGCGAAAGTGGAGGCATAGCGGGTGCGACCGCCGACGCGCAGGACATGCGTCGCATATTCGACCGGCCCCGGCGTCCAAGCCTGCGCGAACCAGTGCGGGTCCGTCAGATCGAGCGCTCGCTCGTCCTCTGGTCCGCCGACGAACCAGCAAGCCTCGCCCCATCCGCCCCAGCGCCGTTTCCAGACATAAGGATATGGCGCGCCGAGCGCGCGAAGCGGCGGCGTGTAGGCCGCGAAGCCCTCGGCGATCAGGAACTGGGTGAGGCGCAGCTTGTCGTCGCAGAGCGCGGTGACCTCCGCCGACGGATGGAAGAACCTGCGGCCCCGCAGCTCTGGATGCCGCCCGAGCGCTTCGTAGTTCGAGATCAGCAGGGGAATCACGGCGTCGAACGCGTCCAGCGACGCTTCGGCCAAATCGACGAAGCTTGGTTCGAACCGCGGCGACAGGTTGGCATGGATGTAGCCCTCCCAGTCGGCAAACTGACCAAAGGCGATGCGGATCGGTGGCAAGGTCGCTCTTCCGGTCGGGCCACGCGAGCATGAAACGGCGACGCTTCCCGAGCAAGGTCGCCGCGCGCGGCGGCCTGTCGCGCCGCTAGTAGGTCGGCTCCCCGCTATGCTCGATCATGATCTCTGCAATGGCGCGTGAGGCCTTCATGTGCACCGGATCGCCCGGAATGAGCCGCGTTTCGGCGGCGATCATAATCAACCCCCCATCCGACGTCCGCTCGGTGATGACCTGCGGTGGCGGCTTGACTGGCCCAGCCCGGTCCGGCGCGAGGTAGGCCATCCAAGGCATCTGGAAGCCTGAATACGGGAAGGTCGGATCGCCACTTACCTCGGCGGGGTATTTGCCGGGGACTGAGCAAGTTGCTCGCGCCCAGGCCGGCGACCATGCGTTGACGAGCGTGCGGAACACCAATCTGTACCTAGGGTAGGTGACGACATCCGGGTTAGCAGGACCGAGATAGCTTCCGTTCCAGAACTCAAATCGGTCGCGGGTCGGGTCGCCGGCGTGGACACCGCTCACAGCCGTTCGATCGTCGGGTTCCATCTCCGGTGCGAAGTCGCTCACCATTCCGACTGAAAAGCCGTTCGGCTCGCCTTCGTAGTCCACAGACGGACAGCCAGTCACGAAGCGGGAAAAATCTGCGCGGACGGCATCCAGCGAGACGCCTGTACGCGACCCGTCTTCGTGGAATTTGAAGTTGCCCCAGTTCGTTAGGAGTGAATCTGCGGCGGACATCTTGTCGAGTGTCGAGAGAAACGTCTTTGCAATCGCCGCCGGCGACGTGGCGCGCGCGGACCAAACGCCAAGGACACGATATGCGGCTTCGGTCACTGGCGATCCCCAGCGTATGGCACAACGAAGATTTCGATCCGGTCACGGCCCCTGTCGGTGTCGGCGAACAGCTTGCTCGCGAAAGCGGCGGCCCCCGCGTCCGCGAAGTACCAGCGCACCTCTCGGTGCCCGGCCGCCGCAACCTGCGACTCTGCTTGTTCCAACATGTCGCCGACCACGCCCGCGTCAGCGAAGTACTTTTCCGAGCGGTCCAGCAGCGCCGCGTCATACGTGGGCCCTTTCGCGTCGACCATGGCGCCGGTTGCTCGCTCGCAGTCGTCGTAAGTGACAATGCCGGTGGCGCGGCTGACCAATGGTAGCGAGACCCCAAAACCAGAGGGCGTCGGCGCCTCCGGATTCACGAGCGCCTTGATCTGGTCTTCATAGACCCGCGCAGGGCTGTGCGCTTTGCTGCCGCCTTTGTCTGGCTGTGGCGCCGGGCAAAGTTTCGGCTCGTCCGGCTTGAACTTGGTGGGTGTCAGCACCGCGAGGTCGAGTGCGACCGCGCCGCCCGGTAGCAGGCGACCCGCAACCTCGCCCTCGTCGGTGAGAAGCAATCCTTGATCGGGTCGCAGCCGCGTTCTCGTGGTCTGGCCGCTCGGCGACGTGTCCTGGAAAGACCACTGCGTCTCTCCCGGTGGCAGGACCAGCTTCATCTCCGGATGACCCGGAACGCCGATGACGCGGCCCTGCCCGTTGAGCGCGCTCGGCGCCAGCAGGACGTTGAAAAAAACGGTTGGCGCCGTCGCCTTCGTCGCCACCCAGCCCAGAAGTCGCGCGGCCCCCGCGCCGATTCGGCTCAGCGTCGATGGTTGCGGTGACGTTTCGTCGACCCCATTCGTCCACCGGCCGCTGGTGCGGCCGCTGCCGGCCGGCACGCGCGGCTGATCCTGGCTGTACTTGGTCAGTTGCTCATTGTCGGACGACGAGGGCACGAGGCCGGCGGCTCGCATCACCGTCTCAGGCGGACATCCCGCTTCCATGAGGCGGTCGGCCAGAAAGAGACGGTGGGCCGATTGTGCGGGGCTGGGCACGCGGCCCAACCCGCCGACGGCGATGTGCATTTCTGCCATGGCGCGGTCGCCATGCGTCCAGCAATCCGAGGCGCGGCGCAGATGACGGATCAGACCGCGTTCGACGCGCCGTCCGTACGCGACAGACAGGAGCGCGAACAGGCGATCCAGCCCGGTCTCAAGATCGACCGCACGCCGTTCTGTTTGGTTGGCGGCGAGGATCGCGCCGGCCCCGAGAACCAGGCCCGCGTCGCAGAATGTCGGCGACGTCGTGATATCCGCCGTTGCCTTGTGGGTCCGCCACGCCTCGTCCAGCACTTTCGCCAGCATGCTTTCGGGTTGTCCTCGTTCCGACATCCGTCACCGCCAGTACCGGAGACGTGCGCGAATGTCAAGAACAAAAACAGAACGAATTGGTCCATCGCTTGCTGCGGGTCGCGAGCGCCGCCACCATCTCGGTGATGAAGACGACTCCTGCCAGGCCGCAACACAAGCCGGTAAAGCCGAAGCGGGCGGCAGTCCGCAAGAAGCGCCTGTCGCCGAAGGAGGCGGCGCGGGTGGCGGAGATCTTCCGGCGGTTCGAGGCGGCGAGCCCCGATCCGCGCACCGAGCTCGCCTACAAGACGCCGTTCACGCTCCTGGTGGCGGTGGTGCTGTCGGCGCAGGCCACCGACAAGTCGGTGAACAAGGCGACCGAGAGGCTCTACACCGTGGCCGACACGCCGGCGAAGATGGCGGCGCTCGGCGAGGCGGGACTGACGCCGTACATCGCCTCCATCGGCCTCTTCCGCACCAAGGCCAAGAACGTCGTGGCCCTGTCGCGGATCCTGATCGAACAGTATGGCGGCGAGGTTCCGCTGCGGCGCGAGACGCTGGAGGCGCTGCCGGGGGTCGGCCGCAAGACCGCCAGCGTGGTGCTGAACGAGCTGAACGTGGAGCCGGCCATCGCCGTCGACACCCACGTGTTCCGCGTGGCGCATCGGCTGGGCCTGTCGAAGGGCAAGACGCCGGAGCAGGTGGAGCGCGACCTGATGGCCATCGTCCCCGACGCCGGCAAGACCCGCGCCCACCACTGGCTGATCCTGCATGGCCGCTACGTCTGCGTCGCCCGCAAGCCGAAGTGTCAAGCGTGCGTGGTGGCCGATCTATGCCCGTCGCGGGAGCTGTTCCTGGGGGCGTAGGGCTCGCCGCTACCCGCCCCAAACACCCCGCTCATCCCGGCGAAGGCCGGGACCCAGGCAGTCGTCCGAAGAAGTTCACACGAAGGAAGACCAAGGGGGCACGAAGCACACGAAGGTCGCGCTTCGCGCGACAACTAACCCCCAAGACCCTTGGTGATTTGCAGCGCGCGGAGCGCGCCTTCGTGTCCTTCGCTAGCTTCGTGCTCTTCGTGTCACCTCTTTCACAGCGCCGGCGCCTGCAT
>DASXZG010000039.1:0-33204 GCA_036502045.1 Caulobacteraceae bacterium
CCGCGGCGATGTGCTTCTCGCTCTCGCCCAGCCAGCGGTCGAGGATGTCGGGGATGCGCACCGCCAGGAACGAGACGTGCGCCTCGCCGGCCGCCGCCCGCGCCAGCATGGTCTTGCCGCAGCCGGGCGGGCCGTAGACCAGGAGGCCGCCGCCAGCGCGGCGCTTGAAGGCGCTGAACAGGCCCGGCTTCTCCAGCGGCGCGATGATGCGCCGACGAATCTGCTGCTTGACGTCCTCCAGGCCGCCGACGTCGGCGAAGGTGATGCGCGCTTCCTGGGGCGGCTGCGCGAAGCTGGAGCCGCGCTCGCGCCGCTGGCCGAGGTCGACCACCACCGCGCCGTCGCCGGCCTCGCCGCCCACCGCGCGCAGCGCTTCCGGCCGCCAGGCCAGCGCGGCATCGTCGCGCCCGCCTTCGTTGAGGAAGCTGCTCACCGCCCGCCGCACTTCGGCGTCGAAAGGCCCGGGGTCGGCGGCGGCGAAGTAGTCCAGCGCGTCAGCCGGCTCCTCGGCCAGGCCGGCTTCGGCCATCAGCGCACGCGCCAGCGCCGCCGAAGCGGGCGCAGCGTGGCAGGCGGCGATGAGGTCGGCGAGGGCCTGGCTGGCCATGGCGGGTCCTTGTGCGGCTCAGCCTGAAGGTTGTTTGTGGCTGCGAAAGGTCAAGGGCCGGTTCATGTCGCGCCACTCCGCCGCCAGGGGGTCAGCTCGGAAATGGGCTGGAAGCCGAGGCGCTTCAGGATCGGCAGGCTGGTGGTGTTGCGCGCATCGCTCATCAGATAGCGAAACCCCTGCCGGCTCGCCTCCGCCGCCCGCGCCGCCACCACCTGGTGGTAGATCCCCCGGCCCTGGAACTCGGGCGTGGTGCCGCCGCCGTAAAGTCCGGCGAAGCGCGTGCCGGGGTTGAGCTCCAGCCGCCCGCCGCACACCGGCTGCCCGTCGGCGTAGGCGACGTAGATCGCGAGCGTCGGGTCCGCGAGACGCTCCGTCAGGCTGTCGGCGTTCCAGGTCCGTGTGTCCTGGAAGGCCGCGGCGTTGACCGCCAGGAAGTCCTCGACGCCCGTGCGGTCCGCAATCCGGCGCACCTCCAAGCCGGCCTGCTGCGCCGGCCAGGTGGGCGCGTCGGCCAGGTCGAGCGCAACGAACGTCTCAAGGTGCTCGAACGCAAAGCCGGCCGCTGCCAGTGCGGCCGGCAGATTGGCGGGGCGGTCGTGGGCATAGACCTTCCACTTCAGGTCGCCCAGCGGCGCATAGAAGGCGGCCTCGCGGGCGGCGATCTCGAAAGCGCGGTCCTCGGCGAAGTCCCACCAGTCGATGAAGTTGTAAGCCACGGTGTGGCGCAGCACGCCGTCGAACCACGCGGTCTCGCGACCCATCTGCTTCGGCGGCCGGGCGCGGACCTGGTCGTAGAGGTCGCGAACCTCGCGGACGTCCATCAGTCCATCAGCTGGCGGGTCAGGTAGGTGAATTCCAGGGCGATGCGCTCGGCGCGCTCCTGCAGGTTCGCCGAGGCCGAATGCCCGCCGTTGGTGTTCTCGAAGTAGAGGAACGGCAGCCCCATCGCCTCCATCTTCGCCGCCATTTTGCGAGCGTGCACCGGCGTCACCCGGTCGTCGCTGGTGGCGGTGACGAAGAACGGCGTCGGATAGGCCACGCCGGCTTTGAGGTTGTTGTACGGCGAGATGCTGGCCAGGAACGCCCGCTCGTCGGGATTGTCGACGCTGCCGTATTCGCCCACCCACGAGGCGCCGGCGCCGATCTTCTCAAAGCGCAGCATGTCCAGCAGCGGCACCTGGATGTCGACGGCATGCCACAGCTCCGGATGCTGGGTGAACTCGACCCCCATCAAGAGGCCGCCGTTGGAGCCGCCCTGGATGCCGAGCCGGCGCGGGGACGTGACACCGCGGGCGATCAGGTCCTTCGCCACCGCGGCGAAGTCGTCATAGATCAGCTGCCGGTGGGTCTTCAGCCCCGCCTCGTGCCAGGCCGGCCCGAATTCGCCGCCGCCGCGGATGTTGGCCAGCACATAGACGCCGCCGTGCTCCAGCCACAGCTTGCCGATGTTGGCCGAATAAGTCGGCAGCATCGATACCTGGAAACCGCCGTAAGCGTAGAGCAGCGTCGGGTTCGACCCGTCGAGCTTCATGCCCTTCGGATGCACGATGAAGTACGGGACCCTGGTCCCGTCCGACGACGTCGCTTCGTACTGATCGACCACATCGCCCGAGGCGTCGAAGCGCGCCGGCAGGTCCTTCACATCGGCCTGCGCGAGGTTGGCGGCGTCCGTCTGCCAGAGGTGCGTCGGTGCCAGGAAACCTTCGACGGTGTAGTAGGCGCTGTTGTCCACCTCGCTGGCGGTGGTGATGGTCACGGACGAGTTGGGGGGCGTCGGAATGCGCTCGCCAAGCCAGGCGCCGCCTTCGCGCCGCCACGACATCAGCCCGCCGCGCACGTTGTCGTAGAGCGCAACCACCAGCCGGTGCGCTGTGATCGCCACCTGCTCGATCGACTGGCGCGGGCCTGGCGTGAGGATGACGTGGCCGGGCGCCGCGTCTTCCGGCGGCAGGTTCGCCAGCTCATCCGGCGTGTAGGCCAGCAGCGCGCCAGCCTTGTAGCCGCGCCAGTCTTCAAGGGTCTGGAACACCAGCTGGCCATCCAGCAGTCCCTCGATGGTGACTTTCGCCGGCAGGTTCAGCTTCACCACGCCGCCCGGCGTCAGCCGGTAGGTCTCCTGGTGGTAGAAATCGAGGCCGCGAGTGATCAGCACCACTGTGTGGCCCTCGGCGTCGTGCAACACCTGCGGATCGACGCTGACGTCCTCCGGCTTGCCGCGGAACACCTCGACGGCCTGGTCCAGGCTCTGGCCGCGCTTCAGCGTCTTGACCACGAACGGATAGCCGGACGCCGTCATCGTCCCCGGGCCCCAGTCGCGGCCGAGGATCAGCGTGTCCTTGTCCAGCCAGTCCACCGTGCCCTTGCTGCGGGGCAGGTTGAAGCCGCCCGGCACAAACGACTTCGTGCCCAGGTCGAACTCCCGCGCCGTCTGCGCGTCCTCGCCGCCGTTGGACAGGAACACCAGGCAGCGCTGGAAGTCCGGCGGCGGGCAGCTGGCGCCTTCCCAGACCCAGTTGGCCTTCTCGTCGGCCGAAAACTTGTCGAGGTCCAGCACCGTCTCCCAGGCCGGCGCCGCGCTGGCGTAGCTCGCCGGCGTCGTCCGCCGCCAGAGGCCCCGCACGTTGGTCGGGTCCTGCCAGAGATTGTAGACGCCCTTGCCGATCAGCATCGGCCCGGGGATGCGGTCGGTGGCGTTGACGATGGTCAGCGCCTGCTGGTGGAAGGTCTCGTAGCGCGGATCGCCCTTCAGCACCGCTAGCGAGCGAGCGTTCTCCTTTTCCACCCAGTCCATGGACGTCTGGCCATGGATGTCCTCGAGCCAGATGTAGGGGTCGTCAGTGGTGGTCACAGGCGGCGTCTCCGCGAAGGCGGGCAGGGCGATGGCGGCGGCGAGGAGAGCGATCAGGGCGCGCATTGGCTCTGCTTCGCGCCGGCCGGGGTGCGAGTCCAGGCCCGAGCCGCTATATGCGCACGCCATGAGCCGTCCGTTCCTGAAGATGAACGGGCTCGGCAACGACTTTGTCGTCGTCGAGGCCCGCGCCGAAGGCCCGCATGGCGCCTTTGCGCCCAGCGTGGCCGAAGCGCGCGCCATCGCCGACCGCGCGGACGGCATCGGCTGCGACCAGTTGATCGCCATCGAGGCCTCGCCCCGCGCCGACGCCTTCATGCGCATCTGGAACGCTGACGGCGGCCAGGTGGAGCACTGCGGCAACGCCGCCCGCTGCGTCGGCTGGCTCTTGATGGAGGCCAGCGGCCGCGACCACGCCCGGCTCGACAGCCCTTCGGGGGTGCTGGAGGTGGCCAGAGCCGGCGACAAGCGCGTCACCATCGACATGGGCCCGCCCCGGCTCGGCTGGCGCGACATCCCGCTCGAGGAAGAGATGGATACGCGCGGCATCGAGCTGCAGGTCGGCCCCATCGACGCGCCGCTGCTGCACACGCCTGGCTGCGTCTCCATGGGCAATCCGCACGTGGTGTTCTTCGTCCCCGACGCCGAGGCCGCGCCGGTGCGCGAGGTGGGGCCGATGATCGAGCACCACCGGTTGTTCCCCGAAGGCGTCAACGTCGGCTTCTGCCAGGTGAAGGCGCGCGATCGCATTCGCCTCAGGGTCTGGGAGCGCGGCGCGGGACTGACCCGCGCCTGCGGCACCGGCGCCTGCGCGGCGGTGGTGGCGGCGCACCGGCGCGGGCTGGTGGATCGCAAGGCGACCGTGGAGATGGACGGCGGCGAACTCGTCATCGAGTGGCGCGACAGCGACGACCACGTGCTGATGACCGGCCCGGTGGCGGTCGAGTTCACGGGGGTCCTGCCATGAGCCAGCATCCCGCCATCCAGGCCGGCCGGACCGCCGTCATCACCGGCGGCGCCAGCGGCATTGGCCTTGCCGCAGCGAAGAAGCTGGCGGGCTTCGGCATGAACGTGGTCATCGCCGACGTGGGTCACGACGCCCTGGACCTGGCCAAGGCCGAGCTGGTCGCGGCCGGCGCCAAGGTCCTGGCCATCAACGCCGACGTCGCCAAGCTGAGCGAAGTCCGGGAACTGCGCGAGCGCGCCGTCGAGGCGTTCGGCCCGGTCACCTTCCTGATGAACAACGCCGGCGTCGGCGGCGGCGGCAGCGCCATAGAGAACCCCGACGGCTGGCGCCGCGTGCTGGAGACCAACCTCTTCGGCGTGGCAAACGGCGTGCAGGCCTTCGCCGAACACATGATCGAGGCCGCTTGCCCGGCCGCCATCGTCAACACCGGCTCCAAGCAGGGCATCACCACGCCGCCCGGCGACACCGCCTACAACGTCTCGAAGGCCGGTATCAAAGTTCTGACCGAGGGCCTGGGCCACACCCTGCGCAACATCGCCGGCTGCCAGGTGACGGCGCACCTGCTGGTGCCCGGCTTCACCTTCACCGGCATGACCCGCCGCCGCGTGGCCGAAAAACCGCCGGGCGCCTGGACGCCGGAGCAGGTGGTGGATTTCATGCTGGAGCGCATGGCCGACGGCGACTTCTACATCCTCTGCCCGGACAACGACGTCACCCGCGAGATGGACAACGCCCGCATGACCTGGGCGATGCAGGATTTGACGGAGAACCGTCCCCCGCTCTCGCGCTGGCATCCCGACTATGAGCACGCCTTCGCGGAGTTCCTGGCCAAGGAGACGGGCGGTGGGTGACACTGACGTCGTCACCTTCGGCTGCCGCCTCAACGCTTACGAGTCCGAAGCCATCCGCGCTCAGGCCGCCGCCGATGGCGTCGCCGACACCGTGGTTTTCAACACCTGCGCGGTGACGGCCGAAGCCGTGCGTCAGGCGCGGCAGGCGATCCGCAAGGCCAGGCGCGAGCGGCCCGGCGCGCGGCTGGTAGTGACCGGCTGCGCGGCGCAGATCGACCCCGCGTCGTTCGCCGCCATGCCCGAAGTCGATCGCGTGCTCGGCAACGCCGAAAAGTCAGCGCCGGGCGCTTTGGCCGGCGAAGCGCGCCTCGCCGTTTCCGACATCTTCGCCGCCGCCCGACCCCTCACCTCACCTCTCCCCGCAAGCGGGGAGAGGGCTACGGATAGAGCGGGGGCTCTGGCGAGTGACCCGGCCGCAACCGTTGCCGAAGCCGCCGACGCCCTTTCCGTAGCCCTCGCCCCGCGACAAGCGGGGAGAGGTGAGGTGAGGGGTGTCGGTGAAAGGGCGCGCGCCTATGTCGAGATCCAGAACGGCTGCGACCATCGTTGCACCTTCTGCATCATTCCGTTCGGGCGGGGGAATTCGCGTTCCATCCCGGCCGCGCAGGTGGTTGCCGACATCCGCGCGCTCGCCGCCGCCGGCTACGCCGAGGTGGTGCTGACCGGTGTCGACCTCACCAGCTGGGGCGCGGACCTGGCCGGCGCGCCGACGCTGGGCGGCCTCGTGCAGCGCATCCTGGCCGATGTGCCAGACTTGCCGCGCCTGCGCCTCTCGTCCATCGACGCCGCCGAGATCGACGCCGAGCTGATGGCGGCGCTGGCGTCGCAGCCACGCCTCGCCCCCCACCTGCACCTGTCGCTGCAGTCCGGCGACGATCTGATCCTGAAGCGGATGAAGCGGCGGCATTCATCGGCCGACGCGCTGGCGCTGATCGCGGCGGTGCGCGCCGTGCGCCCCGACGTCGCCTTCGGCGCCGACTTCATCGCCGGCTTTCCCACCGAGAGCGCCGCCGCGTTCGAGAACACCGTGGCCTTCGTCGAAGCCGCCGGCCTCGCCTGGCTGCATGTCTTCCCCTACAGCCCGCGCCCCGGAACCCCGGCCTCGCGCATGCCGCAGGTGGCCAAGGACGTGGCCAAGGCCAGGGCCGCCCGCCTGCGCGCCGCCGGCGACGCGGCGCTGGCCCGGCACCTGGATCGCCAGGTCGGCCGCGAGGTCATGGCGCTGGTGGAACGTGACGGCCGCGCCCGCGCCGCCGATTTCACCGAGATCGCCTTCGAGGGCGCCGCGCCGATCGGCCAGCTGGTCCCGATGCGGCTCGTGAGCCACGATGGGCGCCGGGCTGCGGGGGAGTTGCTGCGATGAGTGATGTGCTGACCGGCGGCTGCCAGTGCGGCGCGGTGCGCTTTCGCGTCGACGGTCCGCCGCGCTACTCGGTGATCTGCCACTGCCGCATGTGCCAGAAGGCCTACAGCGCCCCGTTCGGCGCCTGCGTCTCGGTTGCGACCGAGCACGTGGTCTGGACCCGCGGGACCCGCAAGCGGTTCCTCTCGTCCGACAAGGTGGCGCGCACGTTCTGTGGCGACTGCGGCTCGCAGCTCACCTTCGAGGGCGCGAACGGCTCGCGCAACACGGCGCTCTCCACCTGCGCGTTTGACAATCCCGCCGCGCTGCCGCCGACCAAGCAAAGCGGCGCCGAAGGCAAGCTGGCCTGGCTCGACGGCGTGGCGGGTCTGCCCTGGCCCGACACTGACACCACCGCCGCGCAGGAGGCCAAGTACGGTCCGCGCGTCTCCCGTCAGCACCCCGACCACGACACCGACGTCTGGCCGCCAGCTTGACCGCGGCCATCGGCGCCCTGGCCCTCGCACCGGCGCGCCGCTAGAAGCCGCGCGATGACCGAACCCAAGAGAGGCTGGCTCCAGCGCCTGACCGAGGGCCTGTCGCGCACCTCGCGGCAGATGACGGAGCAGGTCGCGGGCGCGGTCACCAAGCGCCCGCTCGACCAGGCGCAGCTCGACGACCTGGAAGAAATGCTGATCGAGGCCGACCTTGGCCCCACCGCCGCCGCTCGCATCGCCCAGGCCTTCGCTGAAGAGCGGTTCGGCCGCCAGGTGGACGAGCGCGAGGTCAAGGAGGCGCTGGCGGCGGCCGTCGCCCGCGAGCTGATCCCGCGCCAGGGGGCGTTCGATCCGCTGTCGGGGCCGCGGCCGTTCCTGGTGCTGTTCGTGGGCGTCAACGGCTCTGGCAAGACCACCACGCTGGGCAAGATTGCCGCCGACCTCACCGGCCGCGGCGCCAAGGTGCTGATCGCCGCCTGCGACACCTTCCGCGCCGCCGCGGTGGAGCAGCTGAAGGTGTGGGCCGACCGGGCGGGCGCCGCGTTCGTCTCCGCGCCGCCGGGCGCCGACGCCGCTGGCCTCGCTTACGACGCCTTGGCCAAGGCGCAGGCCGAGAGTTACGACGTGGTGCTGATCGACACGGCCGGCCGCTTGCAGAACAAGCAGGATCTGATGGACGAGCTGACCAAGATGGTGCGGGTGCTGCGAAAGCTGGATCCCGAGGCCCCGCACGAGGTGCTGCTGGTGCTTGACGCCACGGTGGGGCGCAACGCGGTGGCGCAGGAGCACGTTTTCGGCAACATGATCGGCGTGACGGGCATTGTGATGACCAAGCTGGACGGCACGGCGCGCGGCGGCGTGCTGGTGCCGGTGGCGCAGGCCTCGGACTCGCCGATCAAGCTGGTGGGCGTGGGCGAGGGGATCGACGACCTGCAGCCGTTCGACGCGCGCGCCTTTTCGCGCTCGCTGGTGGGATTGGAGGCTTGATGGCCGAGGCCGTTCGTATCGAGGAGCCGCACCGCGGCGGCATGTGGCTGCGGCCCGTCGTCGATGGCGCGCCGGCTGTGGGGTTCCTCGCCACGCTGCTCATCACCCGCGACTTCCAGAAGGCCGCCTGGGTGCTCCTGGGGCTGTCGATCCTGGCGCTGGGCACGAGCCTGATCGCGCAGCGCCGCGTGGCCCCGATCCCGGCCTTCTCCTGCGCCATGGCCATCGTCTTCGCGACCCTGGCCATCGTTCTGCACCGCAACGACCTGCTGCAGATGAAAATGACGATCACGGACAGCGCCCTGGGCGCGCTGCTGTTCGGGGGCCTGGCCATGCGGCGCAACCCGCTGAAGCGGCTGCTGGGCCAGACGCTGACGTTGCCGGACAAGGCCTGGCGTGTGCTGACGATCCGCTACGGCCTGTTCTTCTGGGCTTCGGCGGCGGCCAACGAGGTGATCCGTCGCACGCAGACGACGCAGGTGTGGGCGGAATTCCGCATTGTCGCTATCGTTGCGGCGGTGGCGTTCGGCCTCGCCCAGTTGCCGTTCCTGAAGAAGAATTGGGTGGAGCCAGGCGAGCCGGATGCGCCTGATCCGCCGGAGTCGGGATTCTAAGCCGCTGTGGATTGACGTCCACGGACGGTCTGTAATGAAATTGACTTAGTTCTCCGGTACAGGGCGGCGACGGTCTGCCGCGACGACAGGGGGCGTGTCATGGCCAAGAAAACCAGAAGTGCTGACGGCGGTCTGTCGCAGTCAGTGACACACCTGCTGCATCGCGTGCTGCAGCTCGCGCTCGACTACCATGCCGAGGCGTCGGGTCCGGTGGGGCTCACCCAGCGACAGTTCACCGTGCTCGCGGCCGCCGGCGCCGCCGATGGCGTGTCGCAAAGCGACCTGGTGCGCGCCACCGGCATCGATCGCTCGACGCTGGCCGACCTCGTCGCCCGGATGATCGCCAAGGGTCTCCTGGAACGCGAACGCTCCGCCACCGACGCCCGCGCCAACACCGTCCGCCTCAGCGACACCGGCCGCGCCGCGCTGGCGGATGGCGGGCGCCCCGCCGCCCGCTCCGACGCCCGCCTGCTCGACCTGCTGCCGCCAAAGAAGCGCGACAGCTTCGTCAAGACGCTGACCACGCTGGCCGCCGCCGCCGACGCCACCGGCGCCGCCAAGCCCGCGAAGGCCGCCAAGGCAAAAGCCCCGAAGACCAAGGCGGCCAAGAAGCCCGCCAAGCCGCCCGCGAAGAAGAAAAAGTCCAAAGCCAAGAAGCCGCCGAAGGCTGCGGCTTAAGCGTCGGCGCGAGGTCACCTCCGCCCCTAAAGCCCGTCATGGCCGACCGACAGTGTCGGCCACCCATGAACACGCTGCGAGCCATGGCCGTGCCAGAGCACGGCCACCCGCTGACGTTCGTGTGCCTGGGTCGCCGGGACTGACGCCCGGCGATGACGGAGGTTGGGGGGCGGAACGCGCGAGACGAGCGCCCCCTCACTCCTCCACCGGCATCCCGTAGAGTTCCAGCCGGTGGTCGACCAGCCGGTAGCCGAGGCGCTTGGCGATGGCGTCCTGCAGCGCCTCGATGTCGGCGTCGACGAATTCGATCACCTTGCCGGTCTTCATGTCGATCAGGTGGTCGTGGTGAGTCTCAGGCGCTTCCTCGTAGCGCGAGCGGCCGCCGTGAAAATCGTGGCGGGTGAGGATGCCGGCGTCCTCGAACAGGCGCACGGTGCGGTAGACCGTGGCGATGGAGATGTGCGGGTCGACGGCGTGCGCACGCCGGTGCAGTTCCTCCACGTCGGGATGGTCGTCGGCGGCCGCCAGCACCCGGGCGATCACCCGGCGCTGCTCGGTCATGCGCATGCCCTTCTCGATGCAGAGTTTCTCGATACGGTCCACGGCTAGCGTCCCCACGCGTTCGGGCAACAAGATAAGCCGCCGGCCGTCAGGTGTTAAGCGCGCGCCGCATGACGATGGCGTCCTTCGGCGGCCCGCCATGGCTGACGTAGTAGCCCGGCCGCCGCCCGACCGTCTCGAAGCCGGCGCGCTTGTAGACCGAGATGGCGGCGTCGTTGTCCACCGCCACTTCCAGGATCATCGCGTTGGCGCTGGCCAGCGCGGCTGTCAGCGCCCGGTCGACCAGCGCCGCGCCCAGCCCCCGTCGGCGGTGGTCGGTGTGCACCGCGATGGTCAGGATCTCGGCTTCGCCGGCCAGCGCCCGGCAGAGGATGAAACCCACGATCTGGCCGGACGGATCGACGTCCACGAAAGCAAAGCCGCCAGGCGCGTCGGTGAAGCGGGCGATGTCGGGCGCGCTCCATGACGGCTCGAACCCGGTGGCGTGGGCGGCGGCCATGCCCGGCGCATCGTCGGCGCTGGCTCTGCGGATCATGACGCCATCGGCCGGGCGTCCGGCGCTCGCAGATAGAGCGGGGTGAGATCGCGGGCTGTCGGCGCGGTGGCGGCGAGGCGCCCCAGCGCCGCCAGGCTTGGCGCGGCGATCTCGATGACGCTCGCCGCCACAGTCTCCAGCAGCGCCGCGCCGGGGCCGATGGCGCTGATCGGGCGACGGAGTTCCGCTAGGTGTGCGAGCGTGGCGGAAAGTGGCGTCACGGCAGGTTCGGTCAGCGCCGCGTCGCCATCGAAGGCCTGCCAGTAGACCTGCCCGCGCCGCGCATCGACAACGCCCACCCGCACGCCATCGGTCCCGGCGCTTGCCGCCAGCGCCGCCAGTGTGCCGATCCCCGCCAACGGCGCGCCGGTCGCGAACGCGATCCCCTTGGCGAAGGCGAGACCCACCCTGAGGCCTGTGAACGATCCCGGCCCGAGGGTCACCGCGATCGGCGCGAGGTCGCCAAAGCCGGCGCCGGCCTGCGTCATCACGTCCCGCGCCATCGGCGCCAGCCGCTCCTGGTGACCGCGCTCCATCGGCTCCGACGCGCTGGCGATCATCCGGGCGCCATCGAACAGCGCGACCTGGCAGGCGCTGAGGCAGGTGTCGATGGCCAGCAGCGGCACGTCAGAGGATCTTGCAGGCGTCGTCGAAGTCGTGGCGCGGCAGCCGCGGGAACAGGTTGTGCTCGGTGCCGCGGCCGATGGAGCAGATGAAGTTGGACTTGATGCGTGTGCCCTCGAAGAAAGCGGCGTCCACCTTGGCGTTGTTGAAGCCCGACATCGGCCCGCAGTCGAAGCCCAGCGCCCGCGCCGCCAGCATGAAGTAGGCGCCTTGCAGCGAGCCGTTGCGCAGCGCCATCACCTCGTTGGCAGCCTCGTCGGTCATGCCGTCGCCGATGCCGGGCACATGCGGGAACAGCTTTCCCATGTGCTTGGGAAAATCCATGTCGTAGGCGATGATCACCGTGGCGGGCGACTGCTTGATCTTTTCGCGGTTGGCGCCTGACGCCAGCGCCGCCAGCTTCTCCTTCGAAGCGGCGCTGACGCAAAACCAGAACCTGGCGGGGGTCGAGTTGGCCGCGGTGGGGCCGAGCCGCGCCAGCTCATAGATCTCCTCCAGCGCTCCATCCGGCAGCGGCGACGGGTCCCACCCATTGCGCGTCCGCGCCTCGCGGAACAGCTGATCCAGGGCGGCGTCGGTCAAGCGAGGCATGGCGGCTCTCTTCTCCTCACCCGCCCGGAGAGGCGGGGGAGGGGGACCGCGAAGCGGTGGAGGGGGCGCTTCGGTGCTCGGTCCCCAACTTGCCCCTCCCACCACCCGCTGCGCGGGCGGTCCCCCCTCCCCGCTGCGCGGGGCGGGAGTTAGAGCGTCTGCTCGACGCGGGTCACTTCGGGGACGTAGTGGCGCAACAGGTTCTCGACGCCGGACTTCAGCGTCGCGGCGGACGAGGGGCAGCCGGAGCAGGCGCCGCGCATGTTGAGGTAGACGACGCCGGTGTCCGGCTCGAAGCGCGAGAACAGGATGTCGCCGCCGTCTTGCGCCACCGCCGGGCGGATGCGGGTGTCGATCAGGTCCTTGATCTCGGCCACCACCTGGGCGGTCTCGCCTTCGTAGACTGTGCCATCCTCCTCAACCGCCTCCTCGCCCACGATCAGCGGCGCGCCGGAGGTGAAGTGGTCCATGATCTCGGCCAGGATCGGCGCCTTCAGGTGCGCCCAGAGCTGATCGGGGTCTTTGCTGACGGTGAGGAAATCGTCGCCGAAATAGACCCGGGTCACGCCGTCCAGTCGGAACAGCGCCTTGGCCAGCGGCGAGGCTTCCGCGGCCGCCGCGTCGGCGAACTCGCGCGACCCGCCGGGCAGCAACTCGCGGCCTGGCAGGAACTTCAGCACTTCCGGGTTCGGCGTCGCTTCGGTCTGGATGAACATGTTCGGGCCTCCGACTAGCCGCTAAATGGGCCACGCGGGCGTGCGGCGCAACCATGAGGCCTTGGCCTGCGACACCCGGGCTCGAGTGAAGCAGCGTCGGCGCTAGCCCGGCCAGAAGCCGACGATGCGCTTGGTCTCGGCCAGGATCGGGTCGGCGATGGCGGCCGCCTGTTCAGCCCCTTCGCTGAGGATGCGGTCGATCTGGCCAGGGTCGGCGAGGAAGCCGCGCATCTGCGCCGTCACCGGCGCCAGGCGCGCCACCAGCATCTCGCTGAGCGCCGGCTTGAAGTTCTGGCCGAAGCCCTGGCCGCCGAAGGTCTTCAGCACGTCCGCCTTGGTCGACCCGGTCAGGGTGGCGAAGATGCCCACCAGGTTGTCGGCCTCGGCGCGCCCGGCCAGCCCCTCCACCGTCTCCGGCAACGGCTCCGGATCGGTCTTGGCGCGGCGGATCTTCTGGGCGATGGCGTCGGCGTCGTCGGTGAGGTTGATGCGCGAGGCGTCGGAGGGATCCGACTTCGACATCTTCACCGCCCCGTCGCGCAGCGACATGATCAGCGCCGCCCCGCCCGCTTCCACCACCGGCTGGGTCAGCGGGAAGTAGCCGGGCGTGCCGAAGTCGTGGTTGAACTTCGCGGCGATGTCGCGCGTCAGCTCCAGGTGCTGCATCTGGTCCTGGCCCACCGGCACGTGGGTGGCTTTGTAGACCAGGATGTCGGCGGCCTGCAGCACCGGGTAGGTGTAGAGCCCGACGCTGGCGCGCTCCTTGTTCTTGCCGACCTTGTCCTTGAACTGGGTCATGCGATCGAGCCATCCGACCCGGGCGACGCACTGGAAGATCCAGGCCATCTCGGCGTGCGCGCGCACCGCCGACTGCGGGAAGATGATCGCTTTCCGGGGATCGACGCCGGCGGCGAGATAGGCGGCGGCGATCTCGCGGGTCTGCGCGCTCAGCTCCGCCGGCTCCTGCCACTGGGTGATTGCGTGCAGGTCGACCACGCAGTAGAGGCACTGCATCTGGTCCTGCAGCGCGACGAATTTCACCAGCGCGCCCAGATAGTTGCCGAGGTGCAGCGCGCCGGAGGGCTGTACGCCGGAGAGCACGCGCTCAGGGCCGGCGAAGTCCGCGGGTTTGGGTTCGGTCATGATGTCAAAGCTCTGAGAGGGTCGCACGAAGGCGCGCGCGGCGGCGCGCCGGCTGGGTCAGCGTTCGGGCGAGGCGCGCCATCGATGGGGGCTGTGGGTCAGAGCCATGGTCTCGCGACTTAGGGGCAAGTGGCCGCCAGAGCAAGCGCCCCAGACGACCCGGCCCCGCGCCAGCGTCGGAATCCACGGCGATGCGCGTGTATGAGAGGCTTGGGGGAGAACGGGCATGAGTCTCGACGAAGCCGCCATCGCGGCGAACCGGTTCGGTCTGGGGGCGCGGCCGGGCGACCTGGCGGCCATCGCCGGCGATCCGCGCGGCTGGCTGAAGGCCCAGCTGACGCCCGAGACGGCGCTGCCGGCGCCGATGATGCGGCTGCCCTCCACCGCCGCGGCGTCCGGCGAGTTCACCAAATGGCTGGTGAGCCTTGGCATCGGCGCGGGCGGCGATCCCGGCAAGCTCGCGGCGCTCTATCGCAACGGCGGCAAGCCGGCGGACATGAGCGGCGCCGGTGGCGGCGCTATGGCAGGCGCCTCGTCCGGCGGCGGGAACATGGCCGCGGGCGCAGCCCAGCCGCTCAGCGTCGAGCAGTCGTACGTGAAGTACTTTAGCGCCGGCTACGCCGACGCCGTGCAGGCCCGCTTCCAGACCGCGGTGGCGAGCGAGCGGCCGTTCTTCGAGCGGCTGAGCCGGTTCTGGGCCAACCACTTCACCGTCTCGGCGGCCAAGCCCGAGATCATTACTCTGGCGCCGGTGTTCGAGCGCGACGTGGTGCGCCCGCACGTCACCGGCCTCTTCGCCGAAATGCTGCTGGCCTCGTGCCGGCACCCGGCGATGCTTGAGTACCTCGACAACTACCTGTCGATCGGCCCGAACTCGCCGCTTGCGCACAATCCGCAGTACCTGCCCAAGTACCTGCGCGACCGCATGACCGGCCTCAACGAGAACCTCGGCCGCGAGCTCCTCGAGCTGCACACCCTGGGGGTCCGCAGCGGCTACACCCAGACCGACGTCACCAACCTGGCCAAGATCATCACCGGCTGGTCGCTCTACGGACCCAACCAGGCGCGTGGGAACGACCTCTTCCACTTCGTCGACTTCGCCCACGAGCCCGGCCCGCAGACGCTGTTGTTCAAGACCTATCCGGACACCGGCGAGGCGCAGGGCGTGGCGGCGCTGGTCGACCTCGCCAACCACCCGGCCACGGCGCACCACCTGGCTGCCAAGCTCGCCCGTCACTTTATCGCCGACGATCCGCCGCCAGCGGCGGTCGACCGCATCGCGGCGGCCTATTCCGGCTCGGGCGGCGATCTGGCGAAGACAGCCGCCGCCGTGGTGGATTCGCCGGAAGCCTGGGCCCCGCAAGCCGCCAAGCTGAAGACACCGGACGAATACCTGGTCTCCTCGGCGCGGGCGCTGGGCGGCCTGCCGCTGACCGGCGAGCAGATCGTGGCGCTGCTCGACCGCATGGGCCAGCGGCCCTACTGGCCGCCAGGTCCCGACGGCTGGCCCGACATCCAGGACGGCTGGATCGCCGCCGACGCGGTGTGGAAGCGCCTGGAATGGGCCACCGCGCTCTCGCAGCGCCTCGCCGCCGCCAACATGGACCCCACGACCCTCGCCGAGGCGTCGCTGGGGCCCGGCCTGACGCCGGCCACCCGACAGGCGATCCACGCGGCCGAGAGCCCGGCCCAGGGGCTCGCCATCTTCCTCGTCTCGTCCGACTTCCAGCGGAGATAGCCATGACCCTCGACCGCAGACAATGGCTGGCTGGCGCGGGCGCCGTCGCGGGCCTCGCGATGGCCCCCCGCATCGCCTTCGCTGCCGCCGAGACCGACCGGCGCCTGGTGGTGATCATGCTGCGCGGCGCCATGGACGGGCTCTCCGCCGTCCCCGCCAGCGGCGACCCCGACTACGAGACCGCGCGCACCGGCCTCGCCATCCCCAAGCCCGGGGCCGTCGGCGGCGGCCTCGCCCTCGACACCACCTTCGCCCTCAATCCGGCGCTGACGCACCTCGCCGAGCGTTATGCGGCGAAGGAAGCCATCGTCTTCCACGCCATCGCCTCGCCCTACCGCGACCGCTCGCACTTCGACGGACAGAACCTGCTGGAGAACGGCTCGACCCGGCCCTACGGCCTTGCCGACGGCTGGCTCAACCGCGCACTGGGCGACCTGCCAGGGCCGCTGAAGACCGGCCGCTCGGAACTGGGCATCGCGCTCGCGCCGGCCATGCCGCTGATGCTGCGCGGCGATGCGCCGGTGACGTCCTGGTCGCCGTCCATCCTGCCAGGGCCCAGCGCCGACCTGGTGCGCCGCGTCAGCGCCCTCTACGCCGCCACCGATCCCAAGCTCGATAGCGCACTCGAGGCCGCGGCGCAGGCCAACGCCGCCGCGGACGACATGAGCGGGGCAGGCGCCGGCGGCGACGCCTTCGTCACCTTGATGACAGCGGCGGCGAAGTTCCTGTCGCAGCCGAACGGCCCTTGCGTGGCCATGGTCGATTCCACTGGGTGGGACACCCACGCTGGCGAAACCGGACCTTACAACGTGCTCACCCGCAACCTCATCGGCCTGGACGCCGGCATCGAGGCGCTGCGCACCGGTCTTGGTCCACGCTGGTCGCAGACGGCGGTGCTGGTGATGACCGAGTTCGGGCGCACCGTGGCGATGAACGGCACCGCCGGCAGCGACCACGGCACCGCCAGCGCCGCGTTCCTGATCGGCGGCGCGGTAGCCGGCGGGCGGGTGATGGCTGACTGGCCGGGTCTGAAGCCCGCCTACCTCTACGCCGGCCGTGACCTCACACCGACCGCGGACCTGCGCCAGGTGGCCAAAGCGGCGCTGCGCGACCATCTGGGCGTCGAGCCGGCCTACATCGACCGCGTCGTCTTCCCCGAGAGCGCCTCGGCCAAGCCCTTCGACGGCCTGTTTCGGACGGCCTAGCGGCCGCGACCGCCGCCCCCGCCGCCAACGTCGACGGTCGGCTGTGGCTGGCCGGTCTGGTTGGGGACGGCCATGATGGTCAGCAGCTCGGACACCAGGGCGAAGTTCTTCTTCGTGGTCTCGTCGTCATTGGCGATCGAGTACCAGCGCCCGCCGGAGCGCCAGGTGGTGAAGATGGGCACGCCGGGCAGCGCATTGCCCGGTGAATCCGTGGATTCGACGATCAGCAGGAACCGTCGGGCTGTCGCCAGCCTATGCTCGAGCGCCGCCGAGAACCTGGCCGGCGCCCCAGCGCACTTGGCGGCGGAATTGATCGCCAGCAGGTCGAGCTGTGAGGCCTGGCGGATGTAGCAGTCGAAGAACGTCATCAGCGAAGGGTCGTACGACGGGTGGTCGCAATGGCCGGCGGCGCAGTCCACCGAGTCCTCGTCCTCGGGCAGCAGCGTGTAGAACGACGGCTGGCCGCCCCAGACCTGAGGGCCGTTCCAGGGCTCGGCGCGGATCTTCCGGTAGGCGTCGGGCGAGACGAACTCGACCAGCGGCTCCGGCCGTTCGACCGCCGCCTTCAGCACGCCCAGCGCTGAACGGGTGCGCATCACCGGCGAGAGGGTGAAGCAGGTCGCGCCGGCCGGCAGCGGGGCCAGGTCGCCGGACTGGATCGGCGCGTTGCAGCGGTCAGCGAGGTTGGGAAGGATCGGCGAGGTGCGTAGCTCGATCCAGCTGGGCAGCTTGCGGAATTCATCCTGCAGGAACGAGGCGAGGTCGAAGGTCGCGCCGCCGATCACCACCAGATTGTCGCCGCGCTTGTCGGTGTCGTCCAGCGCGGCCGACACGCTTCCCATGGCCTGTATCGAGGCGGTGTAGGGGGCCAGGTCGTCGTGGCTCTCAACCGGCCAGTAGATGCGCAGCAGTCGCATCCACAGCCGCAGCACCTGTTCGTTGGTGGCGGCGTCATCTCGGGCGCCTGGCAGCACATAGAAGGTCAGCGTGTCGTCGGCGCCCGCGACCGGCGTCACCGCCGAGCCGCTACCGCCGGACTTGCCCGGCGCCTGCGGTTCGACTCGCTCGGCGCTGAGCGTGAAGCTGGAGCGCCCGGCGGAGGTGGTGAGCGCGCCGATGGCGTCGAGGGCGGAGAGCGCGTTCAACGCCGCGCTGGTGTCGAGATAGTTCGGCGCCGCGTAGTTCACCGCGAAGGTCAGCACCGCCGTCGTCGGCCACTCGGAGTCCGGCAGCACCGCCATCGAGTCCACGGTGATCGGCGTGGCCAGCTGGGCGATCAGCGCCTGGCCGGTCAGCGGCGTGTAGGTGATGGTCGGCGTCTCCTGGTAGATCATGCCGCCGCCGACCAGTTCGACCGCCGTGGGCACCACCAGAGACTTGATCGCGCCAGCCGTGGATGACGTCGCCACCACCGAACCAGCGCTTTGCAGCGCCGCCTGGCCGCCGATGCCGGACGCCTGCGAGGTGATGTTGGCCTGGAAGCTCAGGCCGGCGTTGATTTGGGTGACGTCCATCACCAGCGGCATCTGGGCGTTGCGCACCCGCACGATGTTGGCCAGCAACTGCGTCTGCGAGGTTTCCTGGATGGCCGAGTTGTAGTCGGCGCGGCCCATCTCGATCGAGGTTGGACCGACGTGCTGGCAAGCGCCGAGCGCCAGCGCGATCATCGCGCCAACGGCCCGGCCCGTTCTCGCAATCGCAGTCTTCATCGCCAGTGGCCGCCCCCACGCGTCCCGGACCCGATGCTGTTGTAGCGGACAAGCCGACGGTCGCACATCCGCCGGATGAACGAGGCGCTACGCGGCTCTGCGACGCAGGGCGGCGCGCAGTTCGGCGAGGCTGAGGCCGCCGGAGGCGAAGAGCAGCGCCGGGTACACGGCCACCGCCGCCATCGAGACGCCCACGATCGCCAACTCCTTGGCATGCAAGGGGCCCAGATGCAGGCCGTGCAACGGCGCCTCGATCAGCGGGCGCCAGTGCGCCGCGCCGGCCAGCATCAACCCCAGCGCCACGCTGGCCGCCAGCACCCGCGCCAGGTGCGACCAGGCCGCGGCGCTGGGCGAATAGACGCCGCGGCGGGCCAGCGTCGTCGCCATCATGACGACGTTCAGCCACCAGGCGGCGCTGGTGGCTGCGGCGATGCCGGCCACACCCACCAGCTGGAAGAGGGTGATGCCCAGCGCGACGTTCACGGCCACCGAAATCAGGCCGTATTGCATCGGCGTCTTGGTGTCCTGCTGGGCGAAGAAAGCGCGGTTGATGATCTGCGCCAGCACGAACGCCGGCACGCCCCAGCCGTACTGCTGCAGCGCCGCGGCGGTGTTGAGCGCGTCGACGTGCTGGAACTCGCCGCGCGTGTAGAGCCCGTCGATGAGGAAGTAGGGCATCGCCACCAGCGCCGCGGCCGCCGGCAGGGTGAGCGCCATGCAGAAGGTGATCGCCTGGTCGAGGGTGCTTCTGGCCTGCGGCAGGTCACCGGCGTGCACGGCCCGCGACAGCCTGGGCAGCAGCGCCACGCCCACGGCCACGCCCACCAGGCCTTGCGGCAGCTGGTAGAGCCGGTCGCAGACGGCCAGCCACGAGCGCGCCCCGTTCTGGTGCGAGACCAGGATGCCGGAAACGAAGATGTTGATCTGGGTGGCGCTGGCGGCGATGGCGCCGGGCACCGCCAGCGCAATCAGCTTGCGGATCTCCGGCGTCAGCCGGGGCCAGCGCACATCCACGTTGGCGCCCGACTTGCGCACGCCCCACCACAGCAGGCCCGCCTGCGAGATCCCCGCCACGATGACGCCGGCCGACGCGAAGTAGGCCGCCTGCACCGGCGACTTGGACGGCACCACGGCGACCAGCGTCCAGAGGTTCAGCAGGATCGGCGCGGCCGAGGACAGGATGAAGCGGCTGCGCGCGTTCAGCACCCCGGACAGATGCGCATAGATCGCCATGCACGGCAGGTACGGCATGGTGATCATGGTCAGGTCGACTGCCAGGTCGACCTTGCCCGGCGTCGCCGCGAAGCCCGGCGCGATCAGGTAGCGCATCAGCCAGGGCATGGTCAGCTCGGCCGCGACCGTGATGGCCAGGGTGGCGGCCGCCAGCGTCGCCATGGCGTCGGCGGCCAGCGTGTCGGCGATCTCCTCGCCGTCCTGCTCCAGCGAGCGGGCGTAGGCCGGAACGAAGGCCGAGGCGAAGGCGCCCTCGGCGAAGATCCGGCGGAACAGGTTGGGGAAGGCGAAAGCGGCGTTGTAGGCGTCGGCGGCGATGGTGGCGCTGGCGCCCATGAAATAGGTCAGCGCCAGGTCGCGCACGAAGCCCATCATGCGGCTGATCAGCGTGAAGCTGGAGATCAGCATCGACGAGCGGATCATGCCGCCGCCGCGAGGCGCTGGCGTTGCGGGGGCGACGGCTTCGGCTGATTCGGTGGTCGTCACGCCGACCTTGTCCGTTGCGGTCTTGGCCGGGTCAAGGCGCGCCAATGGCTTAGCTTCAACGCGCCGCAGAGGCCCTGGCGCGCTCCAGTCGCGAGCCGGCCGCCGGCTCGGCGTCGCCCAGCGCCTCCATCAGGCGTGCGCGCACCGCCCCGGTGCGCCGGGCCTCGGTCAGCCGCCCCTCGCGGCCGACCACGTAGAACGTATCGACCGCGCGCTCGCCGTAGTTGTCGATGTGCGCCGACTGGATCGACAGCTGCGCCTCGGCCAGCACCCGCGCCAGCGCCGCCAACAGCCCCGGGCGGTCGCGCCCCGACGCCTCGATCACAGTGGCGTCGCTGGAGGCGTCATTGTCGATGGTGACCATCGGCGCGATGGCGAAGGCCGCCGCCCGCCCCAGCTCCGCCAGCTTGCTGGTTTCCAGCGGCGGCGGCGCGCCGCGGGCCGCGGCCTCGATGGCCTCCACCAGCCGCGTCAGGGTGCGCTCGTTGTGCACGCCAAAAGCCTCCCCGGCGGCGTCCTGAATGTAGAACACGTCCAGCGCCTCGCCGCGTGACGAAGTGAAGATGCGCGCGCCCACCACATTGCCGCCGAGGCCGGCGATCGCTTGCACCACATCGGCGAACAGACCCTCGCGGTCGCGCGCCGCCACCGCGACTTCCGCGGCGGTGCGGTCGCTGCGCACCTTGGCTTCCGCCGCTGTATTGCTCTCGGCCGCTTCGGCGCGGCGCCATAGCGTCAGGTGCGCGGCCTGCTCCGCCGGCGCGAAGGCGGCGAAGTAGGCGTCTTCCATCGCCGTCGCCCAGGCGTGGGCGTCGGGATCGGCCCCGACCAGCGCGGTGCGGCTGTCGTAGGCCAGCGCCTCCAGCCGCCGGCGGGCCACCCCCGCCGCGTCCGACATGCGCCCGCCGCGGAACACCGTCTCGGTGGCCCCGTAGAGCTCACGCAGCAGCTGGCCCTTCCAGCCGTTCCAAACGCCAGGACCCACGGAGCGGATGTCGGCCACCGTCAGCACCAGCAGCAGGCGCATGCGCTCCGGGTTCTCGACCACCTTGGCGAAGGCGGCGACCGTCGCCGGGTCGGCCACGTCGCGCTTCTGAGCGAAGTCGCTCATCACCAGGTGGTGCTCGACGATCCAGGCGATCAGCTCGATCTTCGAGCGGTCGAGGCCCATGCGCTCGCAGGCTTGCCGCGCCGCGCGGGCGCCCGCCTTCTCCTGCCCGCCGACTCCGCCCTTGCCGGTGTCGTGCAGCAGCATGGCCAGGAACAGCGCCTCGCGGTCCTCGATCAGCGGCATCACCGTGGTGCACAGCGGATGGTCCTCGGCGAAGCGTCCCGCGGCAATGTCGGCGATGACGCCCACCGCCCGCAGCGTGTGCTCGTCGACGGTGTACGAGTGGTACATGTTGAACTGCATCTGCGCGACGATGCGGCCGAACTCGGGGATGTAGCGGCCCAGCACGCCGGCCTCGTTCATCAGCTCCAGCGTGCGGCGGGTGTTGCGGCCCCGCGCCAGGATGCCCAGGAACAGCTTCGCCACCGCCGGATCGCGCCGCACCTTCGAGGTGATCAGGTTCAATGACCGCGTCGCCGCGGTGAAGGCGTCCGGATGCAGGTCGAGATTGCGCTGGTCGGCGATGGCAAAGAGCCGGATCAGGTTGTCCGGGTCCTGCTCGAAGGTCTCGGCGCCGTCGACGCTCAGCCGGCCGCCGTCGATGTGGAACCCCGGTTCGCCCAGCGGCTGGCGGCGTGGCGGTGTCTGCGGCAGGAACCGCGACAGGCCCTTGGGCACGGCCTTCATATGCTCGGCTTCCAGCTTGGCCGAGAAGGCGCGGGTCAGCGTTCCCACCTCGCGGGCGATGAGAAAATAGCGGCGCATGAACCGCTCCACCGCCGGCGTGTTGTCGCCGCCGGGGCGCGGTCGGTCAGCGTAGCCCATTCGCCGCGCCACGCCCGGCTGCAGGTCGAAGCTCAGCCGCTCTTCCGGCCGGCCGGTGGCGAAGTGCAGGTGCGCGCGCACCGCCTCCAGGAAGTCGAAGGCGCGGATGAAGGCGCGCACCTCGCGGCCCTGGAACACGTCCATCTTCAGCACCGCATCGACGCTGTCGGCGGGGTGCAGGTAGCGGGCGATCCAGAACAAGGTGTGCAGGTCGCGCAGGCCGCCTTTGCCCTCCTTGACGTTGGGCTCGACCATGAAGCGGCTGGCGCCGGCGCGGCTGTGGCGCTCGTCGCGCTCCTTCAGCTTGGCGGCGACGAATTCGGCCCCGGAGCCGCGCACCACCTCGTCCCGGAAGCGCCGCTGCAGCGTCTCGGCCAGGGCCTCGTCGCCGGCCAGGCGGCGCATCTCCAGGATCGAGGTGCGGATGGTGATGTCTTCGCGCGATAGCCGCACGGCTTCGTCCAGGGTGCGCGAGGCGTGACCGACTTTGAAGCCGAGGTCCCAAAGCGCGTAGAGCATGAACTCGATCACGCTCTCGGCGTGCGCGGTCTGCTTGTAGGGGCGCAGGAACAAGAGATCGATGTCGCTGAACGGCGCCAGCGCGCCGCGGCCGTAGCCGCCGACCGCGAGCAGCGCCAGCCGCTCGCCCTGGGTGGGATTGCGGGCGCGGAAAACGTGCGTGGTGACGAAGTCGAAGAGGGCGGTGATCACCTCGTCGGTGACCGCGCTGAGCAGCCGCGCCGTCTCAAGCCCGCCGGCGCCGTTCTCCAGCCGCTCCTTGGCGATCATCCGTCCGCGGAACAGGGCGGCTTTCAGGATGTCGATGGCGCGCCGGCGCTGCTCGGCCTCGTCGCCGATGGCGTCGAGCGCCGCGGCGCTCAGCTGGGCGCGCAGGCGCACCCCGTCGACGACGTACTCGATCCGGGTCGGGCGCAGGCGCGGCGGCATCGCCGATATATAGCGAGGCTCGCAGCGGTTGTCCGCGCGGCTTAGGCCCGCGCCGCCGTCCGGGAGATGACGCCCGAGTAGACGGCGCCGGCGAGCGCGGGGACGGCGGCCGACACCACCAGCACGCCGATCAGCACGGCGTGGTTGGGTTCCAGCACCGACACTACCGCCAACAGCAGTCCGCCCAGCACCATCAGCCGGCCGGTGAAGCGGTGGGTCTTGTCCCACACCCGCGGGTCGCGCAGCGTCCACGGAGTGCGGATGCCGATCAGACGGTTGCGCCTCACCTTGCCCAGCAGGTTGCCGACCACGGCGAACAACACGCCGATGGAGACGAACAGCCAGCGGATCACGTCGAAGCCACCGTCGATCGCATGCCAGACGATGGCCCCTTGGGAGATCAGGAAGATCGCCGCGACGCCGGCGTTGACCACGCCCAGGCTGTCGGCCGAAGCCGCCAGGCCGGCGTCGCCGCGATAGAGCCGGGGCGCCAGCATCAGCAACGTCACGACCAATGCGCCGATCACCGGCAGCATGACGAGGCCGGCCGGCTTGGGCATGAAGCCGTTCGGCTCACCGTTGAGGCCGAAGTGGACGGCGATCAACGCGTTCGCGGGCAGCGCCTGGTAAGCCCACAGGCCGACGAGCGCGGCGCCGGCGATGAGGCCGAGCGCGAGTAGATTCCAGCGGTTCATGGCGTGCGGTCCTTTGCTTCGCCCAGCTTGAAGCCGTCCATCAGCGCCATCAGCGCTTCCTCCAGCACCGACACGTTGAGACGGTAGGTGATGGTGGTCCCTGCCTTCTCCGGCGACACCAGCCTGGCCTCTCGAAGCACCGCGAAGTGGCCGGAGAGGGTGGGCTTGGCGAGGTCGAAGTGGTCGGCGATCTCGCCGGCGTTCATCTCGCGCTCGCGAAGGAGCTGCAGGATGCGCCGCCGGGTGGGATCGGCCAGGGCTCGGTAGACTTCCGACATGGATATTCCGTATTTCGCTAACTAACGAAATATCCCAGTCGTTATATCCGCGCAAGAACTATTTCGGAATTTTCCGAAATTCCAAATCTATGCCGGAAGAAGGGCCTAACGGGCGCCCAACGTCGCCACCGTTTGGTCCAGCCAGCCTTGCAGGTCGGCCACCACCTCAGCGCGGTTGGTTTCGTTGAGCATCTCGTGGCGCCCGCCCGGATAGACCTTCAGCGTCACCTCGAGGCCCGCGGCCTTGTAGCTGTCCACCAGCGGCGTCAGCCGCTTCAGCCCGTCGTTGATCGGGTCGGCGTCGCCCACGAAGATGTAAACGGGCAGCCCTTTCTTCACCTTGGCCAGTTCGTCGGCGCCGGCGCGCCGCTCGCGCAGCGCCGCGAACGAAGCGCTGCTCTCCGGCTTGAAGCGGATGCCGCAAAACGGGTCGGCGATGTACTTGTCGACCTCGGCGTCGACACGCGACAGCCAGTCGTAGTCGGTGCGTGGATTCTTGAACGCCGCGTTGGCGCCGCCCGGCGTGCGCGGGCCGGGGCCAGCCGTCCCCGACAGCACCAGCGCGTCGATCAGCGCCGAGTGATCCAGCAGCCAGACCTGCGAGAACATCGCGCCCATCGAGTGCCCGAACAGGATCAGCGGCAGGCCCGGTTCGCGCTGGCGGATCAGCCGCGCCAGCACCGCCATGTCGTCAACCGCCGCTGGCGCCCCGCCCGGCCCGAAGTCGCCGAGGCTGGTCATGCCGGAGGTCATGCCATGGCCGCGGTGGTCGGCGGCGTAGATCACGTAGCCGGCCTCCAGCAGCGGGCGCAGCGGCTCGAAGTAGCGCATCGCATGCTCGCCGGCGCCGTGCGCCAGCTGGATCACCGCCTTGGTCTTGACCGGCGCACTCCAGCGGAATCCAGCGAGCCCAGTTCCGTCCGCGCCTTCATAGCGGAAGCGCTGGTCGATGATGGTCATGAGCGTCCCCTCGGTCGTTTTGCCGCCGTCATGCGCTTCTTGCGACGCGCGAGGCAAGCTGGCGCGCATCGTGCTAGGGTTGCGCCCAAGGGCAGGGGCGCAGCATGGCGGGAAATCAGCGGCGGCCGGACCAGAGCATGCGCCTGGTCACGGTCGGGATCGTGGGCGTGCTCTTGGGCACGGCGGCGTTCGGCGGCTACATCATCTGGTCGCACGTCAGCGCGCAGCAGGCCGCCGTGGTCGCGCCCGGCGACCCGGACCTCGACAAGCCGACCGCGCAGGAGTGCGCCATCGCTCGCGTGGTGCTGACCGCCGTCCACGCATCCGGCAACGATGCGGCCTGGCGCACCGCCGCCGGGTTCAAGACCTCGTCGCTCCGCGCCCGCAGTGAGGTGGTCAACCCCGTCGACACGCCCGGCTTCGCCGACGACGAGGCCGACGACCTGCGCGCCAAGGCGCCGGCCGACTGGCGCTGGTGCGCCGGCATGGGCCAGTTCCTGGTCACGCTCGGCTGGAGCCCCGTCAGCCCCGACGAGGACATCGCCGAAGTCGGCCTCGGCCGCCCGGGCGTAAATCAGGCCGGCGACGAGGCCAAGGTCTTCGAAGGCGCCTATGCGCCCACCGACAACGGTGTCCTGCACCTCGTCCGCGGCCCCTGGCTGGTGACCCTGCACAAGGTCCCGACCGGCGCCTGGAGCATCGTCAAGACCGACGCTCTTCCCAGTCGCCGTTGAGTCGCTGGCGGTTGTTGCTGGCATCAACATATGGCATAGCGCGCCATATGAGTGAGATGCGCAAAATCACCGTCTTCGTGCCGGCAAAGCTCCTGGCGTCGGCGCAGGACTACACGGCCAAAGGCGTCAGCGAGACGGTGAGAGAGGGCTTGGAGCGACTTGCGCGCCAGCACTCGAACGAACTGCTCCTCGCGTTGCGCGGTAAGGTCAAATTCGACGTAAGCCTCGACGCGTTGCGCGAGGACCGGGAGTTCGACGAGCATGGCAACGTTCGGTGATCGCGGCGGACAGCAGCAGTCTGATCGCGTTCCTGGAAGGTGATGCTGGTGAGGATATCGCCGTCATCCAGCGCGCCATCGCGAGCGACCAGCTGATCTACGCGCCGCCGGTCATCGCGGAGTTGTACGCCGGTGCGAAGCGCAGCGCGGAACTCGATGAGCTTCTCTCCGGGACAAGTCTGCTGCCCCTCGTGGATGGCTTCTGGGAACGCGCAGGACGGAATCGCCGCTTGCTCCTCGAGAAGGGGCTGAAAGCGCGGTTCGCCGATGCGCTGGTCGCACAGTGCTGTATCGACGCCGATGTCGCGCTGATCGCCCGAGATCGCGACTATCGCCATTTCGAGCGCTGGTGCGGGCTTAAGCTGGCGAGTTGATGGCTTTCGTCGCCACCGTCCTCACCATGTTTCCTGACGCCTTTCCCGGGCCGCTGGGCGTGTCGCTGATCGGGACGGCGTGGCGCGAGAGCGCGCTGTGGCGTTTGGAGACAGTGGACATCCGGGGGTTTTCCAAAGATAAGCGCGGCTTCCTGGACGACACCCCTGCCGGGGGTGGGCCTGGCCAGGTAATGCGGGCGGACGTGATCGCCTCGGCGCTGGACAGCGTCGAGCGGGGCGGCCGGCCGCTTTTGTGCATGAGCGCCCGGGGCCGGCCCCTGACCCAGGCGAAGGTGCGCGAATGGGCGGCGGGGCCTGGCCTCATTGTCCTTTGCGGCCGTTTCGAAGGGGTGGACCAGCGGGTTCTCGACGCCCGTGGGTTCGAGGAGGTCTCGGTGGGGGACGCGGTGCTCGCCGGTGGCGAGGCGGCGGCCCAGGTCGCGATCGAAGCGTGCGTACGGCTGGTTCCCGGCGTGCTGGGCCAGCCGGAAAGTGTCGTCGAGGAGAGTTTCGAGGACGGGCTCCTTGAGCATCCGCAGTTCACCAGACCGCGGACGTTCGAAGGGCTGGACATCCCCGAGGTGCTTCTGTCGGGTCACCACGCCGAGGTGGCCAAGTGGCGGCGGGCGCAGCGGGAACAAGCGACGCGGGAGCGGCGGCCAGACCTCTGGCGGGCGCATCTCGCCAATCAACAGCCAAAGGGCGGGTCAAGCCCAGTAGGAGATGACGATGAACGTGATTGAAGAGCTCGAGAAAGAAGAAGTCACCCGGCTGGCCAAGAAGGTCCCGATGTTTTCGCCCGGCGACACCCTGCGCGTGAACGTGCGCATCAAGGAAGGCGAGCGCGAGCGGGTCCAGGCGTTCGAGGGCGTATGCATCGCTCGGGCCGGCCACGGCCTGCAGGAGAGCTTCACCGTCCGCAAGATCAGCTTCGGTGAGGGCGTCGAGCGCCTGTTCCCGGTGCTGTCGCCGATGATCGAGAGCATCGAAGTGAAGCGCCGCGGCGCTGTGCGCCGCGCCAAGCTCTACTACCTGCGCGACCGCCGCGGTAAGTCCGCCCGCATCGCCGAGCGCGCCATGGGCGGCCGCGACGAAGAGCCCGCGTCCGACGAATAGGGCCTAGCTGCGGACGTAGGCCGTCAGGCCCTCCACCAGCCAGTCGAAGATCAGCCGCATGCGGCGCGAGGCCTTCAGGTCCTCGTGCATGGCGACCCACATCTCAAGGTCGTAGCGGAACGCATCCGGCAGCACCGGCACGAGGTCGGGGTCGCGGCGCGCCAGCGGCGCCTGGATGGCGCCGACGCCATAGCCGGCGCGGATCGCCGCCAGCTGCGCCAGGTCGTTGTCGGAGCGGAAGCCGAAGTCGTCGCGGGTGAAGCTGAGCTGGCTGGCCGCCAGCGCCTGCTGCATCTGCGTGTCGCGGTCGAAGCCGATGGCGACCACAGTCGGGTCGCGCAGGCTCTCAGGCACGCCGTGGGCCTCAAGATAGCGGCGGTGGGCGTAGAGGCGCAGCGGCGCCGAGCCGATGCGCCTGGCCAGCAGCGCGCTCTGCGTCGGCCGCACCATGCGCACCGCGATGTCGGCCCCGCGTCGGATCAGGTCCTCCTGCCGGTTGGATAGCGCCAGTTCGATGGTCGTGCCCGGGTGGGCCTCATGAAAGCCGGCCAGGATCGGCGGCAACACCTCGACGCCAATGAGCTCCGGCGCGGTGACGCGGATCACGCCGCGCACCGCATCCGCCTCGCCCGACGCGGTCCGCACCAGCGCTTCGGCCGCGGCGGCCATCGCCTCGGCGTGAGGCCGCAGCGACAGCGCCGCCTCGGTCGGCGCGAGCCCGCCGCCGGAGCGGGTGAACAGCGCCTGGCCCAGTTGCTGCTCCAGCGCCTCGATGTGCCGGCCAACGGTTGGCTGCGTCAGCCCCAGCGTCCGCGCAGCGCCAGAAAGGCTGCCGGCGTCGAGCACGGCGAGGAAGGTGCGGCAGAGGTCCCAGTCGGCCATACGTAAATGTATATCAGATGCACGAATTCTCGCAATTTTGTATGGACGCCGGCTACGGCATAGATCGCTCACCCAATCAGGAGCGACCCCCATGACCCACTCATCCAACAAAACGGCGCTGGTGATCGGCGCCACCGGCTCTTTCGGCGCCCACGCCGCGCAGGCCATGATCAAGCACGGCTGGATCATCCGCGCTCTGGCCCGCGATCCGGTCGCCGCCGCCGCCAAGGCCGGCCCGCGCACGCCGATCGAATGGGTGAAGGGCGACGCCATGGACGCCGCCAGCGTCCGCGCCGCGGCCGAGGGCGTCAGCGTCATCGTCCACGCCGCCAACCCGCCCGGCTATCGCAACTGGAAGGGCACGGTGCTGCCGATGATGGAGAGCACAATCGCCGCGGCGAAGGCGGTCGGCGCCCGCGTGGTGCTGCCCGGCAACGTCTACAACTATGCCCCGGACGCCGGCGGCCACATCGCCGAGGGCGCGCCGCAGGCGCCGGTGACCCGCAAAGGCAAGATCCGGGTCGAGATGGAGCGGCGCCTGGCGACGTCGGGGGTGAAGTCGCTGATCCTGCGCTCGGGCGACTTCTTCGGGCCGGCCGCGCCAAACAGCGCCTTCGGCTGGCTCACCACCCGGTCCAAGGACCGCGTCACGGGCGTCTATGCGCCTGGCGCCGCCGCGCATGCTTTCGCCTACATGCCCGATCTCGCCGAGACCCTGGCGCGGTTGCTGGACGCCGAGGATCGTCTGGCGGACGTCGACAGCTTCCACTTCCGCGGCCACCTGCTGGCCGATGGCGAGCTGGGGGCCTCGATGCGCCGCGTCACCCGCCAGCCGCAGTTGAAGATCGCCGCCTTCCCGTGGATCGTGGTCTGGGCCGCGGCGCCGTTCGTGGAGACGTTCCGCGAACTGCTGGAGATGCGCTACCTCTGGAACCGCGAGATCGGCCTCTCGCAGGCAAGGCTGGAAGCCTTCCTCGGCGACGTGCCGGCGACCCCGCTCGACACCGCCGTACGCGCCACAGTGCACGACCTCGGTTGCCTGGTGGAGGATGCGCCCTACGCCGCCACCGCCTGCGCCAGTGCGTCGATGGCGCCGACGATGTGATAGAGGCTGGTGGCCGGGGCCGGCGCGTCGAGGAACGCGCCGGCCTCGTCCCGCCAGTCGCGCCAGAGGCCGGGCGTCGCGGGGGCGAGGAACGCCTCTACCGCCCGGCAGGCGCTCAGCGTCGCGTCCCACCAGTGTGCTTCCCCGGTCAGGGCCGCGGCCATTGCCGTGGCCCGTAACCGCTCGGTCTGCGACCACAGCCGGGCGCCGCGATCGGTGGGCATGAGCTCGCCGTCCAGCGCGAACAACGTGAGGTCCGCCTCCACGCCTGCCCGCTCGGCAATGTCCATCTGATGCAGAGCCAGGTCGCGATGCTTTGCGGAATCGTGCTGCAGCAGCAAGCTGCCCCACTCGAACAGGTGGCCCGGCCACAGCACAGGAGCGGCCGGCGACGCCCAGCCGGCGGCGTACTGCTCGAGCACGAGTCCCGACGCGGGCGTCAGGCGCTCGTGCGCCAGGACGGCCTGCGCGTCCGCCAGCGTCAGCCAGGTCGTATCGCCGGTGGCGCCGGCCCAAGCCATGAAGGCCTCGAAGAGGTGCATGTTCGGATTGGCGAACAAAGGCGCCGCCAGCCCCGACGCTTCGGCGTAGCCGCCGAGCGGGTGCGCGAAGGCTGCGATTCGCGTCCGAAGCGCCTCTGCCGCCTCGCGCCACGCCGCGTGGCCGAAGGCGCGGTAGCCGCTGGCGAAGCCCAGCAGCGCGAAGGCCTGCTCGTAGAGCTCGCCCATGCCGTCGAAGCCGGTCGCCGGCGGCGCGCCTGGTCGCCGGTAAAGCCCGTCGTCACCCTTCAGCGCGGTCAGCGCCGCCAACGCATGCCTTGCGAGGGACTCCGCCTCCGGCAGCCATTCCCGCTCGGCGGCCAGCGCGAAGACGAACGCCTGCCGCGCTTGGACCCGCACCCGTTGCGGCACGCCGGCGGGCGAGAGGTCATCCGTCAGCGCGCCGTGAAAGCCGGTCTCGTCCGCACCGTGGCGCGCCCACAGTGGCAGCGCGGTCCCAGTCAGCCAGCCTTCGAGCCGCGCCAGCGCCTCACGAACAGGCGCAGGCGCGCTCACATCCCGCTCTCGGCGATGGCGGCGAGATAGGCGCCGTAAGGGCCGGAGGTCATGGCGATCGCCTTCAGCGCCGCGGCGTCGATCCAGCCGTTCTGGAAGGCGATCTCTTCGACGCAGCCCACCCGCAGGCCCTGACGCTCCTCGATGGTGCGCACGAATTCGCCGGCCTGGATCAGCGCGTCGTGAGTGCCGGTGTCGAGCCAGGCGAAGCCGCGCCCCAGCAGTTCCACCGAGAGCGCGTCCCACTCCAGGTAGCGGCGGATGAGGTCGAGAATCTCCAGCTCGCCGCGGGGAGAAGGCGCCAGGCCGCGGGCGATCTGGCTGGCGCGGCCGTCGACGAAATAGAGCCCCGTCACCGCCACGTTGGACTTCGGCTGCGCCGGCTTTTCCTCCAGGCTGAGCACGCGGCCGTCGGCGTCGAACTCAGCCACGCCATACCGCTGCGGATCGGCGACGCGGTAGCCGAACACCGTGGCGCCGGCGTCGCGCGCCGAGGCGGCCTGCAGGTTCTGCGAGAAGCCCGCGCCGTAGAAGATGTTGTCGCCCAGCACCAGCGCCGACGGCTCTCCCGCCAGGAAGTCCTCGCCCAGCACGAACGCCTGCGCCAGCCCGTCCGGCTTCGGCTGCGCGACATAGCTGAGCGACAGTCCGAGGCGCGCGCCGTCACCCAGCAGCCGCTTGAACGCCGGCTGATCGTCCGGCGTGGTGATCACCAGGATCTCCCGGATCTGCGCCAGCATCAGCACCGACAGCGGGTAGTAGATCATCGGCTTGTTGTAGACCGGCAGCAGTTGCTTCGACGCCGCCAGCGTCAGCGGGTGCAGCCGCGTGCCCGCGCCGCCGGCAAGGATGACGCCGCGCCTCAAGATTGCCGTCCGCGCTTCATGCGTCTCTCCAGGGCCGCTATGGTCGTCGTTTCGGCCTAATGGACTGAACCCGCGCAATGACTCAAGCCGATCCGATCCTCGCCATCGACGATCTGAAGGTCACCTTCGCCACCCACGACGGCGAGGTGCCGGCTGTGCGCGGGGTTTCGTTGAACATCGTGGCTGGCGAATGCCTGGGCGTGGTCGGTGAGAGCGGCTCCGGCAAGAGCCAGACCTTCATGTCGGTCATGGGCCTGCTGGCCGCCAACGGCCGCGCCACCGGCTCGGCGAAATACCGCGGTCGCGAACTGCTGGGTCTGAAGCACGCCGAGCTGAACAAGATCCGCGGCTCGAAGATGACCATGATCTTCCAGGACCCGCTGACGGCGCTGACGCCGCACGTGCGCATCGGCGAGCAGATCGCAGAGCCCCTGCGCCTGCACCTGGGCATGAGCGGCGCCGAGGCGACGGCGCACGCCAAGCGCTGGCTGGACAAGGTCCGCATCCCCGACGCGGCGCGGCGGCTCGGTCAATACCCGCACGAGCTCTCCGGCGGCATGCGCCAGCGGGTGATGATCGCCGCGGCCATGGCCTGCCAGCCTGACCTGCTGATCGCGGACGAGCCCACCACCGCGCTCGACGTCACCGTGCAGGCGGAGATTCTCGACCTGATGGCTGACCTCAAGCGCGAGACCGGCGCGGCCATGGTGCTGATCACGCACGACATGGGCGTCATCGCCCGCCTCGCCGACCGGGTCTGCGTGATGAAGGACGGCGCCTACGTCGAAGAGGGCGACGCCGCCAGCCTGTTCGCCGCGCCGACGACGCCCTACGCCCGCGCCCTCCTGGATGCGATCCCCCGCCTCGACCGTGAGGGCCGTGGCGGACGCCCCACCCTCGCGCCGCCGCCCGCCGACGCGCCGGTGGTGGTCGAGGCCGACGATGTGAAGGTCTGGTTCCCGGTCCGCGAAGGGTTCCTGGGCGGCCGCAAGCAGCTGCGCGCCGTCGACGGCGTCTCTTTCGCCATCCGCAAGGGCGAGACCCTGGGCGTGGTGGGCGAGAGCGGCTGCGGCAAGTCCACGCTGTCGCGCGCCGTGCTCAACCTGCTCCCGGCCACCGGCGGCGTGGTGACGGTGCTGGGCCGCGACATCTCCAGCCACGACCAGGCCACGATGCGCGCCGTGCGCAAGGACCTGCAGATCGTTTTCCAGGACCCGCTGGCCAGCCTCGATCCCAGGGCCGCCATCGGCGAGAGCATCGCCGAGCCCCTGCGGGTCTTCCGCCCGCAGATGACCCGCGCCGAACGCGACGCCGACGTGGCGGCGATGATGGTCAAGGCGGGCCTCTCGCCCGATCTCGTCAATCGCTACCCGCACGAGCTTTCCGGCGGCCAGAACCAGCGCGTCGGCATCGCCCGCGCTATGATCCTCAGTCCCCAGCTGGTCATCTGCGACGAGGCGGTCAGCGCCCTCGACGTTTCCATCCGCGCTCAGATCATCGACTTGCTGATCGAGCTGCAGAAGGAGATGGGCCTGGCCATGATGTTCATCAGCCACGACCTGGCGGTGGTGCGCGAGATCAGCCACCGCGTGCTGGTGCTCTACCTCGGCCGGGTGATGGAACTGGCGACGCGCGAGCAGCTCTACGAAGACCCGCATCACCCCTACACCAAGGCCCTGCTCTCGGCCGCGCCGATCCCCGACCCCGCGATCGAGCGCCACCGCCAGCGCGTCCGCCTCGAAGGCGAGCCCCCCAGCCCACTCGATCCGCGCGCCGCCCTGCGCTTCCTGCCCTCGCGCCTCGCCGACGAACCTGTCTATTCGCCGAAGCTGGTCGAGGTCTCTCCCGGCCACCTGGTCAGCGAATTCGACCCGGTGTGACATCGACGTTCCTTCTCCCCTTGCGGGCCCGTTGCGTAAACGGGTCCGGCGGTTGAGATGGGATGGCGAGGCCTAGCTGAGCGCTCTGGGAGGCGTCGGGTCGGTGGATTTCGCCGTGTCGGTTGAGATTTGGCGGCATTTCGGGCGCAGTTCGGGCGTGGT
>DASXZG010000040.1:0-125180 GCA_036502045.1 Caulobacteraceae bacterium
ACACCACGTCGAGAACTTCTTCTGTAAGCTCAAGCAGTTCCGCGCCGTCGCCACCCGCTACGACAAGCGAGCCATCAACTTCCTGGCCGGCATCTACGCCGCCGCAATCTTCGTCTGGCTCAATTGAGGACGCGCCCTAGCAGCCCTTCAACAGACAAGGTGGATTCGAGCGCGCGGCGGTCGAAGACGGAGGGGGCGCTTAGCACCGCCTGCGCCAGACGCCCCCTCCGTCTGTCCGCTTTGCGTCCAGCCACCTCCCCCGCCTCTTCCGGCGGGTGACGAGACGTCTCTAAAGGGGCGCTGAGATCAGCTGGTCGAGCAAGCCGCTGTCCACCACGATGTCGCCGGCCGCGTCGCTCTGTTCGCTGATGATCGCGTGGTGCTCCAAGCCCAGGGCCTCGGAGATGCGGATGAAGGACGAGGAGATCACCTTGCGGCCGAAAACCTCGATCACCCGCACCGGGGCGTTGAGGTAGGCGAGGTTGGTGAGGCCGGCGCCGTGGGAAGCCAGGATCACGGCCGCGCCATCGAGCCGGGCGATCTGCTCGGCCAGCGCGAGGTCGCCCATGCCAAAATCGACGCGCTCGAAGCGATGCTTGGCCAGCAGCAGCTGGAATTGCGGCGTCTCGGCGAGGTTGTTGTTGGAGCGCCCGGCCTTCGGGGCGCGGGTGATGTAGAGCTTGCGGCCGCCGGGCGCCGCGGTGCGCCCCACCAGCGCCCGCAACCACTTCAGCCCCTCGTCGGACTGGTAGGTCTGGCAGATCACCGGGTCTTTCACCCGGTATGGCCGGTCCATCGGGATCGCCATGCGCGGGCCGAGCGCGGCGGCGATCAGCTCGCGATAGACCAGGCCCTCCAGGATCTGTGGCGGGATCAGCACGCTCTCGGCGCCGCCGAACCCGTTGAAAAGCCGGAACTTTTGCAGGAATTCGAAGGAGAAGTGATAGTAGTTGTTGTGATAGATGTGCGAGACCACGGCGGCGTTCTCGACCAGCGGGAACAGCTCCCAGTCGCGCCGCGCGCCCTCCATGAAGTCCCACATGTCGGAGCCGTTGGCGTACTCGTATGGGATGCGCGCGGTGGCCGAGGCCTCGAACGGCAGGTTGATCGAGATCACCGCGCCGGCGCGGTCGCAGAGCAGCAGGCCGTTGGTGAGCGCCAGGAATTCGCCGCGCAGCACGCCGATGCGCTCGAAAGTGACACGGTCGAACTCCGACATCAGCCGCAGCTTCATCTCCTCGGTGGCGGCGTGCAGGCCGAAGCGGGTGGGTCGGCGCGGGACCAGCGGGACCGGCGGCGCCTCGATCCAGCGCGCGCTGTCGAAGGCGCTCCAGGGATAGATCGGCGGGACCTCGCGCATCATCGGGCGAGGCCCGCGACGGCCTGGCGGGTGGCGGTGAGCGACTGGCCGGCCACCATGCCCTTCCAGTCGTCGGCGTCGCCGTAGAAGGCGGCGCGCACCTGCGCCTTGATCTGGCGGCCCTGCTCGGACTCCAGGTCGCCGTAAGCGTGCAGCCAGGCGTCGGCCCGCACCGCGTCGCCAGTCTCGGTGAGGCTCTGCACCCCGTACTCCAGGGCGACGCCAGTGACTTCGGCGTGGCTGAGCAGCAGCGGCGCGGCGGCGAGGCCATCGCCCACGGTGACCGCCGAGGTGGAGCTGCCGTCTTCCGGCGTGGTGATGGCGGCGCCGTACCAGGCCTGGCCGCGGCAGAAGCCGGGCGTGCCGGCCGCGTCGGTCATGATCGGTTCGGCGTAGCCCCAGGGCCCAAGGCCGGTGTGGTAGTCGATGATGGCGACCTGACCCGCGCCGCTGAGGTAGTCGCGGTAGATGGCTTCCTGGGTGCGTCGCGCCCAGGAAGGCCCTTCGCCACCGTAGTAGACGCCAGTGTCGTGCCGGTACTGGCCGCCGCTCATCGCCTGCTGCAGGCCCATGGCGCCGTGCGCGTCGCGGTAAGCACGCAAGGTGCGGTTGGCGGCGCGCTTGGCCTCGGGCGTCCATTCGTGCGGCACCAGCGCGTCGGCCAGTTCGTCGTAACCGGGGTTGGCGGGGAGGCTCGCTGCGAAGTCCATCCAGTTGCGGTTGAGGTCGATGTTTTCCTCGGTGACCCGCCGCAGCCAGGCGAAGCCGTAGCAGTTGATGGCGTGGATCATGAGCACGGCGGCGTCCGCCGGCAGCCGGGCGAGTTCGCCCCGCCGCAGGAAGTCCACCTGCGCGCCAGAGCCGCAGAAGCCCTCGGCGCCGTGGGTGCCGGAGATCATCACCAGCACCTTCTCGGCGCTCTTCGGCCCGAACCAGGCGACATCCGTGGAAAGATCGCCGCCATCCGGCCCTTTGTTGGGATTGGCGCGGCGGTCCAGCGCGCCGCCGGCATCCTTGGCGGCGGCGCAGAACTTGTCGCGCGCCTCGGCATAGGTGGCGCTGAAGCTCTCGGCTGAGTTCACCTTGGCCCTCCCATCGCTGGCGCCCTATGACGGCCGCGAGAATCTCCGCTGGACAAGGGCCATTATGGCGCTGCGCTACGATTTCGCCTCCGACAACGTCGCCGGCGCAATGCCGGAGGCCCTGGCGGCGCTGACCGAGGCCAACGCCGGGTTCGCCGGCGGCTACGGCGCCGACCATGTCTCAGCTCGCGCGGCGGACCTGATCCGGGGGTACCTGGACGCCGACGCCGAGGTGCGCTTCACCGCGTCCGGCACCGCCGCCAACGCGCTGACCCTGGCGGCGCTGGCCGCGCCGCACGAGGCGGTGATCTGTCACGAGCATGCGCACATCGCCACCGACGAGACCGGCGCGCCGGGCTTCTTCGGCGCGGGGGTCGGCCTGGTCCCGCTGCCGGGGCCGGCGGGGCGGATCGATCCGGCGGCGCTGGCGGCGACCCTGGCGCTGCCCGACGTGTCGTATCGCCAGTCGCCGGCTGCGCTCAGCCTCACCAACGCCACCGAATACGGCGCGGTCTACTCCGAGGTCGAGCTGGCGGCGCTGGTGCGGACGGCGAAAGCCGCGGGGCTGAAGACGCACCTGGACGGCGCGCGGCTCTCCAACGTGGTGGCCGCCGGCCTGCCAATCGCGTCGCTGGCCAGGATGGGGCTGGACGTGGTCATCATGGGCGGGACCAAGGCCGGCTCGACGCCCAGCGAAGCCATCGTGCTTTTCGACAAGGCGCTGGCGCGCAGGTTCGACGCACGGATGAAGCACGCCGGCCAACTGGTCTCGAAGGGCCGCTACCTGTCGGCGCCCTGGATCGGCATGCTGGAGAGCGGCGCCTGGGCCGGCCGCGCCGCGCACGCCAATGCCATGGCGCAGAAGCTCGCCGCCCTGATGCCGTTCCGCGTCGCCCACCCGGTGGAGGCCAACGGCGTCTTCGTGGAGATGGACGAGCCAGCGCTGGAGCGACTGCGCGCCGCCGGCTGGCAGGTCTACCGCTTCATCGACGGCACGGTGCGCTTCATGTGCTCGTGGGCCACCACGGACGAGGCGGTGGAGGCGCTGGGCGCGGCGCTGAAAGGGATCGCGTGATGGCGCCGGAGACCGACGTCATCGTGGTGGGGGCTGGCAACGCCGCGCTCTGCGCCGCCCTCGCCGCGGCCGACGCCGGCGCCAGGGTGCTAGTGCTGGAGCGCGCGCCGGAAGCCGAGAGCGGCGGCAACAGCCGCTTCACCGCCGGGGCGTTCCGCTGTGTCTACGACGGCGTGGACGACCTGCGCGCGCTGATGCCGGACCTCACCGACGGCGAAGTGGCGAGCGCCGACTTCGGGACCTACACCGAAGGCCAGTTCTTCGACGACATGGGGCGGATCACCGAATACCGCACCGATCCGGCGATGTGCGACCTGCTGGTCACCAAGAGCCGCGCCACCATGCGCTGGATGCGAGGCCAGGGCGTTCGCTTCATGCCAATCTGGGGCCGCCAGGCCTACCGCATCGACGGCCGCTTCAAGTTCTGGGGCGGGCTGACGGTGGAGGCCTGGGGTGGCGGTCCGGGCCTGGTGGACACGCTCTACAAACTGGCCCGCGCCAAGGGGATCGAGATCGAGTTCGCCGCGGCGGCGAGCGGCCTGATCGCCGACGACGACGGGGTGCATGGCGTCACTGTCCGCCAGGGCGGCCGCACCCACGGGGTGCGCGCCAAGGCGGTGGTGCTGGCTTGTGGCGGCTTCGAGAGCAACACCGAGTGGCGGACCCGCTACCTCGGCCCCGGCTGGGACCTGGCCAAGGTGCGCGGCACCCGCTTCAACACCGGCGAGGGCATCCGCATGGCGCTGGCCGCCGGCGCCGCGCCGTTCGGCAACTGGTCCGGCTGCCACGCCGTGGGCTGGGACCGCAACGCGCCGGACTTCGGCGACCTCGCGGTCGGCGACGGCTTCCAGAAGCACTCCTATCCGCTGGGGGTGATGCTCAACGCCAACGGCGAGCGATTCGTCGACGAAGGGGCGGACTTCCGCAACTACACTTACGCCAAGTACGGCCGCGCCATCCTGGCCCAGCCGGGGCAGTTCGCCTGGCAGGTGTTCGACGGCCACGTGACGCCGCTGCTGCGCGACGAATACAGGCTGAAGGGCGTGACCCGGGTGCGCGCCGACACCCTGGAAGAGCTTTGCGCCAAGCTGGAGGACGTGGATCCGGTGCGCGCGCTGGCCACGCTGCGGGCGTTCAGCGCCGCGGTGAACACCGATGCGGCGTTCGATCCGAATGTGAAGGATGGGCGGGGCACGGCGGGCTTGCCGGTGCCCAAGTCCAACTGGGCCAATCCTTACGACACGGCGCCGTTCGAGGCCTACGCGGTGACCTGCGGCGTCACCTTCACCTTCGGCGGCCTGAAGATCGACCACGCGGGGCGGGTGATCGACGTAGATCAGGCCGCGATCCCGGGCCTCTACGCCGCCGGCGAACTGGTCGGCGGCCTCTTCTACAACAACTACCCCGGCGGCTCCGGCCTGATGGCCGGCGCGGTGTTCGGCAAGATCGCGGGGGAGAGCGCGGGCGCTTTCGCGGGGAGAGCGTAACCCCTCGCCTTCCCACGATGGCTGCGCATCGCGGGCCCCTCCCTCTCCCTCTGGGAGAGGTAGAAAAGCGAGCGCCTTCAACTACTTCTCCCAGAGGGAGAAGGAGGGCCCCGACCGCGAAGCGGTTGGGAGGATGAGGGGTTACGATCCCTCCGCGCTTGCACCGAGGGTTTCCAATCGCCACCTAGATCGGTGCGCCACACCCGCTGCCGCTACAGGGGCGGGATTGGCCAAGAGTCGCTTCACCGCGAGGGCTCGAGGATGAACCGTTCACCGCTGTTCGACAGCCCGTTCCTGCTGGGCTTCGACCATACCCGGATGCTGATCGAGCGGGCCGCCAAAGCGGCCGCCGAGGGCTATCCCCCTTACAACGTCGAGGAGACCGGCGAGGGCCGGGTGCGCATCACGCTGGCGGTCGCGGGCTTCACCCCGGCGCAGCTGGAGGTGCTGGTCGAGGACAATCAGCTCAGCGTCGCCGGCAAGCGCGACGGGCCGGAGGGCGAGCGCGCCTACCTGCACCGCGGCATCGCCGCCCGCGCGTTCGTGCGCAGCTTCATTCTCGCCGACGGCATGGAGGTGGACGCGGCGACGCTGGAGCACGGCCTGTTGCACATCGACCTGTTCCGCCCGGAACCCCGCCACGCGGTGAAGAAGATCCCGATAAGGAGCGCCGGCTGAACCGGCTGGCGCAGTGGGACGTTGAGTAGAGTGAAGGAGGTGGTCGCCATGACCCCCGAGGTTCTTTCGAACGAAGCTTTCGCGGCGCTGGGCGCGCCGGAGCTGGTGTACGTGCGGCCCGTCACCGGCGCCGAGATTCTAGCCGATACGCCGGTGGAGCATATTCGCGGCTTCCCCATCGAGCCGGAGCAAGTGCTCTACGCCGTGCACGGCGCCGATGGCTCGCGCCTGGCGGTGATGACCGACAAGGCCTCCGCCGTCGCCGCCGCCCAGGCCCACGACCTGGCCATCGCCTCGGTGCACTGAGCCTTGCTTCGCCCGCAGATTGCGGGCTCTCGCAATCGCCGATAGATTTCCTGCGGGCACGGGGGATGGGGCATGCGTGGGACAATCGCGGCGCTGGCGGCGAGCGGCGTGGCGGCGCTTTGCGCGACAGCCGCGGGAGCTGACGACAGTGCGGGCCTGAACTGGGCGCAAGGCCCAAGTCTCGCTGACGCGGCCAAAGTCTATCCGACCAAAGCAGCGGCCGCCGGCATTTCCGGGGCGGTAAAAATGCGCTGCACCGCGGACGTGGGCGGCGGTCTGCAAGGCTGCTCCGTGATCGAGGAGACGCCCTCAGGCCAGGGTTTCGGCGATGCGGCGCTGTCGCTCACCGGTGGCATGCTCCTCAAGCCCACCGACTTCGGCGGCGCGACGGTGGCCGGCCGTAGCTTCATCGTGCCGATGAAGTTCGATCCAGCGATCCTGTCGGGGCAAGTGATGATCACCAATCCGCATTGGGTGCGCCAGCCCAGCGCAACCCAGCTGCAGAACTTCATACCGCAGGCGGCGCTCTCGAAAGCTGGTCGGGTGGTCGTGCGCTGTGAGGTCAGCAACCGTGGGCTGATGCAAGATTGCGCGATCGCCAGCGAGACGCCGGCGGGACAAGGTTTTGGCGGCGCGGCGCTCGCGATCACATCGATCTTCGTGATGACGCCGATGACCCAGGACGGGGAGCCGGTCGGCGGCGGCGAAGTCCAGATCCCGATCCGGTTCGAAGCGGCGAGCTACGATCCGTCTGAGTTGCTGCCAGCTGAGGACAACACCTTGCGCACCGCACCTTGGCTCGCCACGCCGTCCGCTGACGAGCTGGCGGCGGCCTTTCCCAAGGCCGCGGAAGGCGTGATCGCCTCCGCCCACGTGGTGCTGCGCTGCGGCCTGACGAATCAGGGCGGACTGAGCGGCTGCGTTATGGTCGGCGAGAACCCCGAAGGCAAAGGTTTCGCTGACGCCGCCCGGAGCCTGACCAAGGACTTCCGCGCCAAAGTCGACCCGAAGATCGACAATCTGGGCTTCCTGCACGTCGACGTGCCATTCGACTTCCGCGACCCCACGCAAGCCGCGCCACGGGTCGAGGTGGACGATCCGATCTGGCTGCAACAGCTGTCGCCGGCCGGGAAGGCGGGGCTGTTCCCTGACGCGGCCGCGAAGGCTGGCGTCGCCACGGGCACAGTCGGCCTGAACTGCACGGGCAAGGCGGACGGCGGGCTGCAGGACTGCTTCGTCACCAGCGAGGACCCGAAAGGCCTGGGCTTCGGTCTTGCCGGCGTCGAAGCGGCGATGGTGATGAAGGCGAACCCCTGGACGATGCAGGGCGAACCCATCGATGGCGCGCGGGTGCGTTTCTCGCTGACGTTCACGCCGACCGCACCGGCGACCATGCCGGCGGCCGCCAAGGCCCCCTAGGCCGCGCTGGAGGTCGCTTCCTGGACAAGGAGGGCGCGCAGGGCGTCGGCGGTGCGGGCCTGGCGGAGCTGCTCACGCAGATCGGACTGGCGCAGCAGCCGTGAGACGCGAGCCAGGGCGCGCAAATGCTCGGCGCCCGCGTCGACCGGCGCGAGAAGGGCGAACAGCAGGTCCACCGGGCGGTCGTCGACGGCGTCGAAGGCCACCGGTTGCTCAAGGCGCATGAAGACGCCGCGCAGCTGCGTGAGACCGCTCAGACGCGCGTGAGGTACCGCTACGCCATAGCCGACGCCGGTCGAGCCGGCCGCCTCGCGCGCCACCAGCGCCTCCAGCACGTCGGCCGTTTTCAGGTGATAGGTGCGCGCGGCCACCTCGGCGATGGTGGTCAGCGCCTGACGCTTGGTCGTAGCGGTGACGCGCGGCGCGACGGCGGCGCGGTCCAGCAGACTGCCGATGCTCATAGAACTGCTTCCACTTGAGAAACGGCCTCAGACCGGAGACGGTTTTCAACGCCCGGGCGCCCAACAGGCTCCCGCTATGCCCCACTTCTTACGCAACCGGTACGCCGCTTAATGTCGCTGCCCGTTGGGACGACTCATCGACGGATCGATCCAGCCGATGTTGCCATCGGTGCGCCGGTAGACAACCGAAAGCCCGCCATGCGCGGCGTTTCTGAACACGATTGCCGGCTGTTCGGTCAAGTCGAGATCCATCACCGCCATAGAAACGGTCATCGTCTTCAGCTCGGCCTGGGATTCGGCGATCACCATGGCCGCCGGGGGGGCGTGGGCGCTCTCGTCCTCGTCCCAGTCGTCGAGGTCGACGTCGCCGTCCGGCGCGCGCAGCACGTAGGAGGCGGCCATCTCCGCGGCCTTGGCTTCGGCGGCCTCGGTGTGGCTCTTCAGCCGGTGCTTGTAGCGGCGGATGCGCGTTTCGATCTTGGCCAGCGCCTGGCCGAAGGCGCCGTGCGCATCGACGCCGAGCCCGTGGCTTTGCAATCGCTGGCCGGAGGCGAGCGCCACCACGCAGTCGATGCGAAAGCCGTGCCCATCGCGCGACAAGACCACGTCGGCGTCGCCGCCGCGCTCGAAGTACTTGCCGATGCTGACGAGCAGTTCGTCGGATATCCGCGTGCGTAGCGCCTCGCCGACATCCACATGTTTGCCGGAAACCTGAACCTGCATTCGGTCATCAACGCGCCGCGAGGCGGAAGGTGTCAAGCCGATGCGGGGACGGTGTCCCGAAGTGTTGAAGGAGTGGGCTCCCTCCCCTTCATGGCCCTTCGCGGGGAGGGACGATCGACGCAACGCGTCGATCCGGGTGCGGGAGTCAGTGGGGGAGTCAGATGACGCACGCCAGCGTGGGTTGGGCAGTTCGTTGACGCGTCGGACATCCCCACCGACCACTCTCGCAGTCTGCCCTCCCCATGAAGGGGAGGGAGGGTCTACGACGCCTCGCGCAGCATGCGCTTGCGTTCCACCGAGGAGGGGATGCGCATGGCTTCGCGGTATTTGGCCACGGTGCGGCGGGCGATGTCGACGCCGGCTTCCTTGAGGATGTCGACGATCGAGTCGTCGGAATGCACATCGACGTCGGACCGCTCGGCATCGATGAGCTGGCGAATCTTGTGGCGCACCGCCTCGGCCGAGTGGGCCTCGCCGCCAGAGCTGGACGCGATCGACGAGGTGAAGAAGAACTTCATCTCGAACACGCCGCGTGGCGTCGCCAGGTATTTGTTGGAGGTGACGCGGCTGACCGTGCTCTCGTGCATGCCGATGGCGTCGGCGACGGTCTTCAGGTTCAGCGGCCGCAGGTGCTCGACGCCGAAAGCCAGGAAGCCGTCCTGCTGGCGCACGATCTCGCTGGCGACCTTCAGGATGGTCTTGGCGCGCTGGTCGAGGCTCTTCACCAGCCAGTTGGCGCTGGAGAGGCAGTCGGAGACGAAGGTCTTCTCCTGATCCGAGCGCGAGCCGGCGGCGACGCGGGCGTGGTAGCGGTGGTCGACCAGCAGCCGGGGCAGCGTGTCGGCGTTGAGTTCGACGTGCCAGAGGCCGCCGGGACCTTCGCGCACGAACACGTCCGGCGTCACCGCCTGTGCCGGCTCGCCGCCGAACGCTGCGCCGGGGCGCGGCGTCAGCGCCCGCAGTTCGCCGATCATGTCCTTCAGGTCTTCGTCGTCGACGCCGCAGACGCGCTTCAGGCCCGCCATATCGCGGCGCGCGAGCAGCTCCAGGTTCGAGACCAAAGCTTCCATGGCCGGGTCGAACCGGTCTTTCTCGCGCAGCTGCAGCGCCAGGCACTCGGCGACGTCGCGGGCGAAGACGCCAGTGGGCTCGAAGCCCTGCAAGCGGCCCAGCACTGCTTCGATGCGCGCGAACTCGCAGCCAAGCCGCTCGGCGATCTCGCCCAGGTCGGCGCGCAGGTAGCCGCCCTCGTCCACCGCATCGATCAGCACCAGGGCGATGGCGTGGTCGGATTCGGTCAGGCCGGAAACGGCCAGTTGGGCTTCCAGGTGTTCGGCCAGAGTGAGTTCGCGCAGGCGGCCGCCTTCGCGCTCGCCGTCGCCGTCATCGAAGCTGCCGCCTTTGCCGGCCTTGGTCCAGTCGACGGCGCCGCCCGCGTCGCCGGCGGGCGGCGGCGCGTCGCCGGTGGCGACGTCGCCGGGCGAGGCGTCATAGACGTCGTCGTGGCGGGCATCGAGTTCGGACGCGGCGGCGCTGTCGCTGACGTGGTCGGCGCCGACGTCGGCGGCGCTCTCCAGCGGCTCTGGCCCGTCGCGGTCGGCTTCGGGCTCGCCGTCCTCGCGCTGCAACAGCGGATTGCGCTCGAGCTCGCCCTCGACGTAGGCCTCGAGCTCAAGATTGCTCAGCTGCAGCAGCTTGATGGCCTGCTGCAGCTGCGGCGTGATGACAAGGCCCTGGCCTTGCCGAAGCTCCAGTCGTGGACCGAGCGCCACTCGCGCCGCCCTCCAAAGGCCAATCCAGCCTCCAGCTTAGGGCGCGCTATGGTTCCGATTGGTTAATGCCCGCAGCAAGAATTGGGCCACCTTGTCGCGGCCTCGGGGCGCCCCGCTAGTCGAACCGATCGCCCAGGTAGACGCGGCGGACTTCGGCGTTGGAGAGGACGTCGCGGGGGGCGCCTTCGAACAGCACCTGGCCAGCGTGGATGATGGCGGCGGTGTCGATAATGTCGAGCGTCTCGCGCACGTTGTGGTCGGTTATCAGGATGCCGATGTCGCGACTCTTCAGGTAGCCGATCACTTCGCGGATGTCGGCGATGGCCAGCGGGTCGATGCCGGCGAAGGGCTCGTCGAGCAGCATGAAGGCCGGGTCGCTGGCCAGCGCCCGCGCGATCTCCACCCGCCGCCGCTCGCCGCCCGACAGCGACACCGCCGGCGCGCTGCGCAGGTGCGCGATGTGCAGCTCTTCCAAGAGCGCCATCGCCTTTTCGCGGGCGCGGCGGCGATGCTTTTCGTGCAGCTCGACCACGGCCAGCACGTTCTGCTCCACCGACATGCCGCGGAAGATCGAGGCTTCCTGCGGCAGGTAGCCGATGCCGGCGCGGGCGCGCTGGTACATAGGCAGCGCGGTGATATCGACACCGTCGAGGTAGATGGCGCCGTAGTCGGCGCCGATCAGGCCGGTGATCATGTAGAAGCAGGTGGTCTTGCCGGCGCCGTTGGGTCCCAGCAAGCCGGCGACCTGGCCGCGGCGCAGCGTCAGGCTGACGTCCTTGACCACCTGGCGGCCGCCGAAGCTCTTGCCGACGCGGTCGACCACCAGACCCGGGCGATCCGGATCGAACGCCGGCGAGGTGGCGCTCGCCGACGCCGACGCCGTTGGCCGGCTGCGCGGCACACCGGCGCCCAACAGCGGGCCGGCGTTTTGCGGCAAGGCGCGGGTGGCGGGTCCGTCGTTGGCCATGGGCGCTCAGCCACCGGCCTTCGCGGCGGGCACGGCGCCTGGCTGCTGCTGCTCGCTGGGATAGAAGAACGCACGCACCCGGCCCGGCTTGCCCTGTCCCTTGGCGGCGGCGTCGAGGTGCACTTCGTGGGTGACGGTGTCGATGGTCATCCGATCGCCGCGCGCCACGTTCCGCCCCTGCAGCACGATCACATCGCCGCTCATGACGATCTGGTTCGCATCGGCGGTGTATACCGCGTGAGCGCCGTGAGCGATTTGCGTCGGGGTAACATAGTAGACGTCGCCGTCGGCCTCGATGCGGTCGGTGGCGCCGCAATTGTTCTGACCGGTCCCGGTGGGATCGGCGGCGGCGGGCGTAGGGGCAGGCGCGCCGGCCTTCGGTTTCAAATAGGCGGTGATCGAGTTGGCGCGCAGGCGCGAGTCGCCCTGCAGCGCCTCGGCCGAGCCGCTCCACACGGTCATGCACTTGATGTTGTCGACCACGGCCTGGTCGGCGGTGATGTCGATGGGGCTGGAGGCGTCAGGGCCTTGCGAGATCTGAGCGCGGGCCGCGCCGGTCAGCGCCAGCGCGGCGGCGAGGCCGATCGCGGCGGGAAGGCGCGCGCGCATCTAGTGAGCCGCCGCCGGCGACGGCGCGCCGCTTAGTCGCGCGTGGACGCCGCCCTTGAACACCACCACGCCGGTCTTCTGCGAAGCCTGGTAGCTGCGGGCCTGAATCGACCCCTTGGGGCCCGCGCCTTCGATCGGCGCGGCGCCATTCACGGTGCCGGCGCGGGTATCGATAACGGCCTCGGCGGTGTTGACGGTGGAGGCTTGCGAATCGTCAATGTGCACGTGGCCGGTGAGGCGCAGCATGCGCGTATCCTCGTCGAAGACGCCCTTGTCGGCGCTGACCGTTTTCGGGTGAGGCAGGTCGACGTCCATCATCAGCACCGGCGCCACCAGCACCACGCGCTGCGGATCGATGTCGTCGCGAAAGGCCTGGTGCGCCGTGAGGTTGAAGGCGCGGCCCTGGTCGTCGCGGCCGAGGAAGTGCGGATTGACCATGCGAATCTGGGTCGGCGTGTCGCGCGGACGTTCATGCGCCGTCCGCAGCGCGTCGGCCACGACATAGGCGCCGAGTAGCACCAGGATCCCCAGCATTAGCGCCGGCAACAGCCAGCGCAGCGCATGAACCAGACGGGTGTGGCCGCGCACGCGCCGGCGCAGCTCCGACGGTGCGGAGACGGGCCTGGCGCCAGCGGCGGGGAGCAGGGTCAAAAGCGCGCCTCAGCTGTGGGCGAAGATGTCGGCCTCGGGCCAGCCGGCGACGTCCAGCGCCGCCCTGTGAGGTAGGAAGTCGAAACACGCCTTCGCAAGGTCCGTGCGCCCCTCGCGCGCCAGCATTTCATCCAACTTGGCTTTTAAGCGGTGCAACGAGGTTACATCCGACGCGGCGTAGGCCACCTGATCGGGGGTGAGCTGCGGCGCGCCCCAGTCGGAACTCTGCTGGGCCTTGGACATATCGACGCCGATCAACTCCTTAGTCAGGTCCTTCAGCCCGTGGCGGTCGGTGTAGGTGCGCGTCAGCTTGGAGGCGATCTTGGTGCAGTAGACCGGCGCGGTGACGACTTTGAGGTGCAAAAGGAACATGGCGATGTCGAAGCGGCCGAAGTGGAAGATCTTCAGCACGTTCGGATCGGCCAACAGCCGCTTCAGGTTGGGGCAGTCGTAGCCCGGCCGCGATAGGCGCACCACGTGAGCGTCGCCGTCGCCGGCGCTGAGCTGCACCACACAGAGCGGGTCGCGGCCGAGGACGAGCCCCATGGTCTCGCTGTCGACGGCCACCGACGTCGCCCCGGCCAAAGCGCCGTCAGGCAGATCGCCTTCGTGCAGATGGTTCGTCGCCACGCCAGCTCCCGTCCGAACGGCGCGGCCTTCGCGCCAGCCACGCTTTCTACGACATCTTTTGCGACGGAGCGTCCCGACCGGGGTCGGGCGTTGGTGCCCAGGAGAGGACTCGAACCTCCACGGCTATTAACCACTGGTACCTGAAACCAGCGCGTCTACCAAATTCCGCCACCTGGGCCCCGGCGCGAAGAGCGGCGACGCATAGGGCGCCGGCTCTGGCCCGTCAATGCAACGGCGCGGGGCAAAACCCCGCGCCGCAACATCAATCGCCGAACGCTCGCGACTAGTAGTGGTGGTGGTGGTGACCGTAGCCGCCGCCGCCCGGGTAATACCGGTGGTAGTACCAGGTGTGGTACGGGTAGGGCCGGAACGCCCACCGCCCGCCGATAAACACCCAGGGCTGATACCAGCCGGGCGCCGCGTAGGAATACGGGCTGTTGTAGTAGAACGATGGGGCGTCGCCGCGGACCACATAGCCGGGCGGGCACCCGGGGCTGGTCTCGTTGCCGCCGTTGGAGCCGATCACCGCGCCGGTGCTGCCGCCGATGATGGCGCCGGCCGCCGCGCCGCCGGCGTTATGCGAGACGCCCGCGCCGATGGCCGCGCCCAGGATGCCGCCGATGACGGCGCCGGCCGCGGCGTTGTTCTGCGACTTCACGCAGTACTGCGCGGCCCAGTTCTGAGCGTAGCTGGCGTAAGCCTGGTCCTGACCTTGGGACGCCTGGTCAGGCGGCGGCTGGTAGCCCGGCGGCGGCGGGGGCGGCTGGGAGCCGTTGTAGCCCGGCGGCGGACCGTTCTGGGCGTCGTCGTAGCCGCCCTGGTCGGGCGGCGGCTGCTGGCCGTAGCCCTGATCCTGGCCGCCCTGCTGGTAGCCGCCCTGATCGGGCGGTGGCTGCTGGCCGTAGCCTTGATCCTGGCCGCCCTGCTGGTAGCCCTGGTTGGGATAGCCTTGGGCCGAGGCTGCCAGCGGCGCCACCGTCAGGGAAACGGCGGTGGCCAGAAGCACGGCTTTGGTGAGGAATTTTGAGGTCACTGTCTCTCTCGCGTTATCGACGCTATGCCCCGCAATAGAGCGGGTCGTACCTGAACGGCGCATGAGCGGCCCATTCAGCTCGTGGTTCATGCAAACGCGCGCCGGGCGCTGGCGTTGCGCCGCTTGCCGGCCTCGTCTATCGCAGGCGCTTCGGCCTCAGGGGTAGTCAGCGGCATGCGCGGCCTCGTCACCGTGTTCGGCGGTTCCGGATTCATCGGCGGGCAGGTGGTGCGGGCGCTGGCCAAACAAGGCGCGCGCATCCGCGTCGCGGTGCGCCGGCCGTGGCAGGCCTACCGGCTACGCCTGCTGGGCGAGGTCGGCCAGATCGAGATCGTGCAGGCCAATGTGCGCGTCGCGGAGACGGTGAGCCGGGCGCTGATCGACGCCGAGGCTGTGGTCTACGCCGCCGGCACGCCGTTCCAGTACGGCGCCCAGACCTTCGCCAGCGTGCGCGCCGAAGGGCCAGGCGAGGTCGCGGCGGCAGCGGCGGCGCAAGGGATCGCGCGGATGGCGATGATCTCGGGCATCGGCGCCAGCCCAGACGCGCTGGCGGCTTCGGCGCGGGCGGTGGCGGCGGGCGAGGCGGCGGCGCGGGCGGCGTTTCCCGGCGTGACCATCCTGCGCCCATCCGTGGTGTTCGGCCCGGACGACGCCTTCTTCAACAAGCTGGCGCAGATCGCGGCGCTGAGCCCGGTGATGCCGGTGTTCGGGGGTGGCGAGGCGCGGATCCAGCCGGTGTTCGTGGCCGACGTGGCGCGTGCCGTGGCGGCGGCGCTCTCCGACCCCGCGACGGCGGGCAGGACTTACGAACTTGGCGGCCCGGCGATCCACACCTATCGCCAGCTGGTGGAGCTGGTGCTGGCGGTGACCGACCGTCGCCGGACGCTGGTCTCGGTGCCCTGGGGCCTCGCCGGGATGCTGGCCGCGGGCGGGGACCTGCTGGCGGCGCTGCATGGCCCGATGCCAATGCTGCTGAAGCCGCCGCTGACCACCGACCAGCTCGACCTGCTGCGGATAGACAATGTGGCCAGCGGTCCCGGACTCGCCGAACTCGGCGTCACCGCCCCGGTGGCGCTGGAAGCGGTGCTGCCCAGCTACCTCTACCGCTACCGCAAAGGCGGCCAGTACGCGGAGTTGACCGCACCTGAGCCTCTGCCGGGCTGATCGCTGCTCCCCCGCTTCGCGGGGCAGGCGTTCAAGGCCCCACGTATCGCGCTCTGGGCCGGATCACCTCGCCGGTGGCCGACTGTTCGATGGCGTGAGCGAGCCAGCCGGCGGTTCTGGCGACTGCGAAGAGCGCGAACGGGGCCTCCAGAGGCAGGCCGAGGCTCTGGCGTAGCGCCGCCAGCGCGAAGTCCACGTTGGCCCTGAGGCCGGTCTCCGCCTCGATTCTCCGGCGCAGCGACAGCAGCGCCGGTGGGACGTCGAAGGCGGTGAACAGGGCCACGGCGCGCGGATCGCCGTCCGGATAGAGCTGGTGGCCGAAGCCCGGCGGCGGCTCGCCGGGCGCCAGGCGCGGTCGGGTGAGGAAAGCGTCGACCCGCGCCGCCATGCCGCCGTGCCGGGGTCCCGACAACGCCGCCAGACCGGCCAGCACCGAGGCCGCCAGCGAGGCGCCGGTGGACGCGGTGACCCGTGCGGCGAAAGTTGATGCGTTGAGCTCGTGGTCGGCGAGTAGCACCAGCGCGCGGCGAATGGCGTCCCAGCCGGGGCGCGGCGCCCGCCAGGCGCGGCCCAGGCGCTCGTGGATGGGCCCTTGCTCCTCTTCGCGCGGCACATCGCCCTCGCGGCCGGCGACTGCGGCGGCCATCAGGTCGAGCAGGCGGGCGGCTTCGTCGGCGAGGTCGTCGGGCGAGCGGCCGGTGGTCGGCGGATCGACGGCGGCGTGGGCGGCGAAGGCGCCGAAGGCGCGCTCGGCGGCCGTCTCGCCCGGCGGCGCGGCGACCGGCTCGTCGGGCGCCAGTCCCAGCCCACCGCGCAGCAGCCGCGCCGCGGCTTCCAGCGTTGCGGTGTCGGACAGCCTGACGGCGTCGTGGCCGCGGTAATAGAGCCGGCCGTCGCGCACCGTGGTGATGGCCGAGGCCAGCACCGGCTCGCCCCAGGCGATGGCGGCTCTGGCGACGTCGGCGGCCTTGCGGCCGCGCGCCTGCTTCTCGGTGAGAGCGACCACGTCGCTGGCGCGGTAGCGGCTACGGCGCGGCTCGTCCGGATCCGGCTCGGCGCGCAGCCGGCCGCGGCTGACGTAGGCGTAGAGCGTCTGCGGCCGCACCTTCAGCCGCGTCATCGCCTGCTCGGCGCTGAGCCAATCGGTCATAGATTGATTAAGTTGATCAAGATTGACGAAATACAGGCAACGTTTCATGCCTCACTTCAGCGATCAAGGAGAATTACATTGATTGATGGCATTGACGGCCTGGAGAACATCGTCGCCGCCGAGACCGTGTTGTCGGAAGTCGACGGCCAAGCCGGGCGGCTGGTGTTCCGCGGCCACGCTCTGGAAGAGCTAGCCGGCCACGCGACCTACGAACAGACGGCGCGGCTGTTGCTGGACGGCTTCTTCGACGACCTGCCGGCCGATCTGGCGCCGGCGCTGGGCGCGGCGCGCGCCGAGATCTTCGCGCACGTAGGGGCGCTGGATGCGATGCTGCTGGCGCTGACGCCGATGGAGGCGATGCGGGCGCTGACCGCGCGGCTGGCGGACGGCGACGACCTCGCCACCGCGCTGCGCCTGGTCGCGGCCCCGGCGGTGTTCACCGCCGCCGTGGTGCGCCGGCAGGCCGGCGACGCGCCGCTGGCGCCCCGGCCGGACCTCTCCCACGCCGCCGACATCCTGCGCATGCTCAAAGGCGCCGAGGCGCCGGCCGGCGAAGTGGCGGCGTTCGAGACTTACCTGGTGACAGTGATCGATCACGGGCTGAACGCGTCCACCTTTACGGCCCGGGTGATCGCCTCGACCCACGCCGGCCTGGCCAGCGCTGTCCTGGGCGGCATCAGCGCGCTGAAAGGCCCGCTGCACGGCGGCGCGCCGGGACCGATCATCGCCATGCTCGACGGCATCGGCCGACCCGAGAACGCCCGCCCGTGGATCGAGGCGGCGCTGGACCGCGGCGACCGGATGATGGGCTTCGGCCACCGGGTCTACCGGGTGCGCGACCCGCGCGCCGACGCGCTGAAGAAGGCGGTGCGCACGCTCTGCGAAGGCTCTAACCGGCTGCCGGGGCGGCTGGCGTTCGCCGAGGCGGTGGAGCAGGCGGTGCTGGCGATCCTGAAGGAGCGCAAGCCGGACCGCTCGCTGCAGACCAATGTCGAATTCTACACGGCGCTGCTACTGGAGGCCCTCGCCTTCCCGCCCTCGGCCTTCACCTGCGTCTTCGCCATGGGCCGCTCCGCCGGCTGGGTGGCGCATGCCCGTGAGCAGGTCGAAGGCGGGCGCCTGATCCGGCCGCAATCGCGTTATGTTGGGCCAAGGCCAAAAGCCGCGGCCTGACGCTTCGCCCCGGGGACCATGCTGACGCTCTACATCGCCCCCGGCGCCTCATCGATGGCCCCGCACATCGCGCTGAACGAGATCGGCTGTCCCTTCGAGCTGAAGGCGCTGTCGTTCCACGCCAATGAGACCCGGCAGGGCGAGTTCCTGACGGTGAACCCGGAAGGCAAGGTGCCGACGCTGGTCACCGAGGACGGGGTGCTGACCGAGGTGGCGGGCGTGCTCTACTACCTGGCGCGGCTGTTCCCTGAGGCGCGGCTGCTGCCGACGGGCGACGCCTGGGCGGAGGCACGGGTGGTGTCGTGGATGAGCTTCATCGCCTCTGCCATCCACCCGGCGCGGCGGCAAGGGCTGGACGCGGCGATGGCGGTCTACAAAATCGCCGACGGGCGGTTGGAGGACGGCGCCTGGGCGGTGGGCGACTACTCCATCGCCGACATCCACCTGTTCCGGCTCTACTGGCGCTTCAAGGCCTCGCTGAAACCGCCACCCGGCGCTTTCCCGGGGCTCGACGCCCACCACGACCGCATGCTGGCCCGCCCAGCGGTGATCAAGACCATCGAGACCGAGTCCGCCATCGGCTACGAGCTACCGGCTTAACCTCCCTCCCTTCATGGGGAGGGCAGCCGGCGCGGAGCGTCGGCGGGTGGGGATGTCCGACGCATCAACGGTCGGAGGCCGTCATCAGACTTCCCCACCCGGACCGCTGCGCGGTCGTCCCTCCCATGATGAAGGGGAGGGAGGTTGCGAGTCGTTCGCGCTACGGAATCGAAGGGTCAGACGTTACCGTCGGCGCGATGACGGGCGCCGATTACAGCCTCACGCCGGAAGAGGCCGCGAAGCTGACGCGGCGGATCACATCGCTGTCGGTGGCGACGGCGAGCGCGCTGACCACGCTGAAGGCCGCGGTTTGGCTGGCCAGTGGGTCGGTATCGATCCTGGCCTCGCTAGCCGACTCCAGCCTCGACCTGCTGGCCGCGCTCGGCACCTTCTTCGCCGTGCGCTACGCGGTGGTCCCACCGGACGCCGAGCACCGCTATGGCCACGGCAAAGCCGAGGCGTTCGCGAGCCTGGTGCAGGCCGGCCTGGTGTTCGCCTCCGCCGCGCTGGTGGGGCAGGCGGCGGTGAGCCATCTGCTGGCGCCGTCGCCGCTGGCGCACGACGACTGGGCCATCGCGGTGATGGCGGTCTCGACCGTGCTGACCTTCGCTCTGATAACCGCGCAGAACCGGGTGCTGGCCCGCGCTCGCTCGGTGGCGGTGACCGGCGACCGCGCGCACTACATGGCCGACCTGGCCTCCAATATCGCGGCGCTGATCGCGCTGGGCCTTGCGTTGCTGGTGCGCTGGAACGGCTTTGACGCCGTCGGCGGGCTGGTGGTGGTGGCGGTGCTGCTGTGGGGCGCGGTGAGCGTGTTCCGCCAGGCCAGCAACGAGCTGATGGACCACGAGCTGCCAGACGAGGCGCGCGCTAGGATCGTCGAGCTGATGCGCCAGGACGCGCGCCTGTTGGGTGTGCACCAGCTGCGCACCCGCGCCTCCGGGCCGATCATCCACATGCAGATGCACGCCGACCTAGATCCGGAGCTGTCGCTGGACGCGGCCCACCAGGTGCTGGTGGAGGCCGAGAACCGGCTGCTGGAAGCGTTCCCGTCGGCGGACATCATCATCCACCCCGACCCGATGGGCCGCGCCGAGCCTCACGGCGGCGGCGCGTTTCCCGAGACTCATGCCCAAGCAAGGGCTTAGGCGCCTCAGTCCTCCCTTCCCCCTTGCGGGGAAGGGTCGGGGATGGGGGTGTCACCTCAGCGCGAAGGGGTTGGCCGGCAAGCCGGAGAGGCACAGCTTGCACCCCACCCCTAACCCCTCCCCGCAAGGGGAGGGGAACTTAAGCGCGCCAGCCTCTTTGCCGCCGCAACGCTTCAGTAAACGCCGCCTTAACGTCCTCAAGCGCCTATCGGGGCTCGTGCAGCGCACCCTCTTTCACTTCCCGCTCGATCCGGCGTCGCGGCAGGCCAGGCTGGCCCTGGGCGAGAAGCGGCTGGCGTTCGAGCCGGTGACGGTGCGCTACTGGGAAGGGCCGCCGGAGTTCCTGGCGCTCAACCCCTCCGGCCTGACCCCGGTGATGGTGGAGGAGGAAGGCGGGCGCAAAACCGTAATCTGCGAGTTGCGCGCCATCCTCGAGCACATCGACGAGACCCATCCGGAGCCGTCGCTGCTGGGTCGCGAGCCGGCCGAGCGGGCCGAGGCGCGGCGGTTGATGCAATGGTTCGACCGCAAGTTCGACGGCGAAGTGAACGGCTACCTGCTGCGCGAGAAGCTGGAGAAACGGCTGACCAAGCAGGGCGCGCCGGACCTTTCCAGCATGCGCTTCGGCCGCGACGCCCTGCGCGAGCACATGGCCTACATGGAAAGCCTGCTGAGCCAGCGAGATTGGCTGGCCGGGCGGCGGCTGACTCTGGCCGACTTCGCCGGCGCGGCGCACATCTCGGTGCTGGACTACTTCGGCGACGTGCCCTGGCGCGACGTTTCGGCGGTGAAGACCTGGTATATGAAGGTGAAGTCGCGCCCGGCCTTCCGCCCTCTGCTCGCCGACCGCTGGCCGGGCCTCGCGCCGGCGGGGCATTATGACGACCTGGACTTCTGACGAGGCCAAAGACCAGATTCGCACCCGCGCCACGCGGCTCGGGTTCGACGCCTGCGGCTTCGCGAGTGTGACCGCACCCTGGCCGGCCGGCGCGCGGCTGGCTGAGTTCGTCGCCGAGGGCCGGCACGGAACCATGGACTGGCTGGAAGAGACCGCGCCGCGGCGCGCGCATCCGCAGGCGATGTGGCCGCAGGCCCGCGCCGCCATCGTGCTCGGCCTCAACTACGGACCGGATCGCGACCCGTTGGAGGCGCTGGCGGCCAAGAGCCGCGCGGCGATCTCGGTCTACGCCCAGGGCCGCGACTACCACGCGCTGATCAAGGGGCGGCTGAAAGAGCTGGCGGGCCTGACCAAGAAGCGGCTGGGCGGCGAGGTGAAGGTGTTCGTCGACACCGCGCCTCTGATGGAGAAGCCGCTGGCGCAGATGGCCGGCGTGGGCTGGCAGGGCAAGCACACCAACCTGGTGTCGCGCGAGTTCGGCTCGTGGCTGTTCCTGGGCTCGATCCTGACCACGCTGGACCTTGAGCCCGATGCAGCCAGCGAGGATCACTGCGGCGCCTGTCGCGCCTGCCTGGACATCTGCCCGACGGGGGCCTTTCCCGCGCCCTATCAGCTCGACGCGCGCGCCTGCCTTTCGTACCTCACCATCGAGCACGCTGGGCCGATCCCGGAGCAGTATCGGGTTGCGCTCGGCAACCGGGTCTACGGCTGCGACGACTGCCTGGCGGTGTGCCCGTGGAACAAGTTCGCCAGCACATCCCGCGAAGCGGCGCTGCACGCCCGCGACGACTTGCAGAGCCCGCCGCTGGCCGCGCTGGGGGGCCTGGACGACGCGGGATTCCGTGGGCTGTTTTCCCGCAGCCCGATCCAGCGTATCGGCCGCGACCGGTTTGTGCGGAACGTCCTCTACGCGATCGGCAACTCCGGCGATGTGACGCTGATGCCAGCAGCGGCGGCGCGGCTGCACGATGCGGATGAGGCGGTGCGAGACGCCGCGGCGTGGGCGGCGGCCCGCCTCCACTCCTCCCCCTTGAGGCCGTTTTGAGGGGAGGTGTCGCAAAGCGGGCATGTTCAGGGCGAGTTCACTCTCGCCCCCTCCGTCAGTCCGCACGCGGACTGACGCCTCCTCCGGCGGGGGAGGATGCCTTCGGCCGGTCGTCCGGGTAGCGCGGCAGATCGTCCGTGATCGGCAGCCAGGCCACGTTGGAGGCCGTGTGAAAGCGGAACGCGGCGTGGGTCTCGGCCGGTTCGTCCAGCGTCCCGGCGCGCACCCGGACCCAGCCCGGCGCGCTGGCGGCGCGGCTGATGATCGGCGAGCCGCAACCCTCGCAGAACAGGCGCTCCTTGCCGGGCGAACTCTCGAAGCTCTTCAGCCGGTCCGCCCCACGCAGGATCCGGAAGTTTGCCACGTCCACGGGCAAGTTGGCCGCGAACGCCGTTCCCGAGGCGCGCCGGCACTGGCTGCAGTGGCAGAGCTGCACGCCAGCCAAAGGCCCCGCGATCTCGTAGGCGACGGCGCCGCACAGGCACGAACCTGTCTGCATGCTCCGAACGCTCCCGTTGTGGCGGCCAAGCCTGTTCTCTGGCATCAAAGGGGCCAAATTGCAGGGGGAAACATGCGCCATCTGATCATTGCCGCCGCTGCGGTCGCCATCCTCGCGCCTGCCGCACTGGCCCAGACGCCGCCCGCCGCACCAGCGCCCACCGCCGCGCCCGCAACGCCGGCCGCCCCTGTTGGTCTGGCGCTGGCGGTCTACCCCGCCAAGGCCGGCGCCAAGCTCACCGTCAGCAGCCCGGCGTTCGCCGACGGCGGCGACATCCCGCTGGAGAACACCCGCTGGCGCGCGAACATCTTCCCCGGCCTGGCGTGGAGCAAGGGCCCGGCCGGCACCCAGACCTACGTGGTGATCATGCAGGACGCCGACGTGAACTATCACGGCGGCCCGCTGCTGCACTGGACCATGTACGACATCCCCGGCAGCGTAACGAAGCTGGACGCCGCCATGACCGCGCCGCCAGGCGGCGCGCAGTACGGCCCCAATGTGCGCGGCGCGGATCAGAGCTACATGGGCCCGCATACCCCGCCAGGGCCCAAGCACCACTACCACTTCGCCATTTTGGCCCTGGACGAGCCGGTGTCGGTGGACACGTCGATGACCTACGACCACCTGGCGGCGGCGATCGCCGGCCACGTGCTGGCCAGCGGCGAGGTGGTGGGACTGGGCCATGCCGATCCCGACGCCGCGCCAGCGACGCCCGCTCCAGCAGCGACCGCCCCGGCCAGCAATGCGGCGGCGCCAGCCCACTAGCGTGGGTGACGCTGCGGCGCAGCAAGCAATGCGGCGCCGCGGCCGGCTATCGCTTGCCATTTCTCAAACGCTTGTTAGTCAGGTCTATGGCCGACGATCAGCAAGCGAACCCCGAACTCGACGAGAAGCTCGACGACGATGAGCCGACCCGGCTGCAGCCGGATGTGCCGCCGGAGGTCGCCTCGCCGCTGGCGTCGTTCAAAGGCGAGAAGCCGCCGGCGCCGGCCTGGTTCGATTGGGCGCTGGCGCAGGAGCCCGAGCGCACGATGGTTCCGGTCGAAGGCGCCGGCATCGAACTGCTCACCTGGGGCAAGCTCGGCAATCCCGGCCTGATCCTGGTGCACGGCAACAGCGCACACGCGGATTGGTGGAGCTTTATCGCCCCGTTCCTCGCCGACACCTATCGCGTCGCCTCGCTGTCGCTGTCCGGCATGGGCGGCTCGGACTGGCGCGAGACCTATTCGTTCGAGCAGCACGCCACTGAGATCTGGGCGTGCGCCAAGGCCGCGGGCCTCTACGAGGGCGGCGGCAAGCCGATCTACATCGGCCACTCCTTCGGCGGCTCGCAGGTGTTCTACTCGGCGACGCGCTATCCAGAGCGGATGCGCGCCGCGGTGCTGGTCGACACCGGTTTCGGCGGCCCGCCAACGCGCCAGCAGGAAGAGCAGTGGCGGCGCGAAGAGGCGCGGGCCCGCGGGGGCGGCCAGCAGTGGCGCGGTCCGCCACAGCGCACCCGCCCCAACCGCGTCTATCCGACCATGGAAGAGGCGCTGACGCGCTTCCGCTTCATGCCGCCGCAAGCGCCCGGCAACCTCTTCGTCGCGGACTTCATCGCCCGCAAGTCGCTGAAGCGGGCGCCGGTGCCGGACGGCTCGGGCGAGGGCTGGACCTGGAAGTTCGACCCCTTCATGTGGGGCAAGCTCGATCGCAACCAGATGGGCGGCCTCGACCCGAAGACCGCTCCGCCGATCGCGCAGATCTTCGGTGACCGCTCTGCCGTGATGAAGCGGCGCGACCACGCTCAGCGCGACGACTATGTGCCGGCGAACGTGCCTACGATCGCCATCCCCGATTCCGAGCACCACATCATGGTCGACCAGCCGCTGGCGCTGGTCGCGGCGCTGCGCAGCCTGCTGGCGGTATGGCCCGCTTGAGCCCGCCCCAGGCATGTTGTAGCAGCGGTCGGGCTTTCTGAAGGAGTCGCACCCGCCAATGGCCGAAGCCGCGCACGAATATCATCCGGGCGACATGGATATCACCGAGCAGGTCGCGACCTTCCGCGACTTCGGCAAGGCGATCAAATGGGGTTCGCTCGCCATCGCCGCGGCGGTGCTGATGCTGGTGATCTGGTTCTGCGCGGGGCAGGGCTTCTTCGCCGGGTTCGGTGCGGCCATCGTGCTGACCGCCGTGGGCATCTTCTTTCTTCGCGAAAAGCCTGACGCGGGGCATTAGCGCCCCGTATTCTGACCGGGGGCGAAATTGAGTCGCGCCTCCGGCCGCGTTGCTTGAGAGGCTTGTCCTCGAATGTCCGTCCTAGCTGTCACGAAGGAGCGCCGCGCGGGCGAAACGCGCGTGGCCGTGACACCTGACGCCGCCAGGAAGCTGATCGCGCTGGGGCTGGACGTGGTGGTGGAAACCGGCGCGGGCCTTGCCGCCGCCGCCCCGGACGCGAACTACCTGGAGGCCGGCGCCCGCATCGCCCCCACTGCCGCCGACGCCTTGAAAGACGCCGATCTGGTGCTGAAGGTGCGGGGCCTTGCCGACGATGAGATCGCCGCTTTGAAGGCCGGCGCGATCGTGGTCGGCCTCTTCAACCCGTACCAGGATCATGCGTTGACGCAGGCGCTGACCGCCAAAGGCGCGTCGGTGTTCGCCATGGAACTGGTGCCGCGCATCACCCGCGCCCAGGTGATGGACGCGCTCTCCAGCCAGGCCAACCTGGCCGGCTACCGAGCCGTGATCGAGGCGGCGGAAGCCTACGGACGAGCACTGCCGATGATGATGACCGCCGCTGGCACCATCGCCGCCGCCAAGGTGTTCGTGATGGGCGCTGGCGTCGCCGGCCTGCAGGCCATCGCCACGGCCCGGCGGCTGGGCGCGGTGGTCACCGCCACTGACGTGCGGCCGGCGGCCAAGGAGCAGGTGGAGAGCCTGGGCGCTAAGTTCGTCGCCGTCGAGGACGAGGAATTCAAGGCCGCCGAGACCGCCGCTGGCTACGCCAAGGAGATGAGCGCCGAGTATCAGGCAAAGCAGGCGGCGCTGGTGGCTGAGCACATCAAGAAGCAGGACATCGTCATCACCACCGCGCTGATCCCCGGCCGGCCCGCCCCGAAGCTGGTCAGCGCCGAACAGGTGGCGTCGATGAAGCCGGGCTCGGTGCTGGTCGACCTGGCGGTGGAGCAGGGCGGCAACGTCGCCGGGGTGAGAGCGGGCGAGATTTTCGACAGCGGGGGCGTCAAGCTGGTCGGCATCGCCAACCTGCCGGGCCGCATCGCGGCCGACTCGTCGGCGCTCTACGCGCGCAACCTGACCGCGTTCGTCGGTTTGCTGATGAAGGACGGCGCGCTGGCGCCCGACTACGAGGACGAGATTCTCAAGGCCGCGCTGGTCAGTCGCGGCGGCGAGGTGGTGCACCCGGCGCTGAAGGCGGCCTAGGGGGCAGGGAGGCAAGGCGATGGACGTCGATCCGGTGGTGTTCCGCCTGGCGATCTTCGTGCTGGCGATCTTCGTCGGCTACTACGTGGTCTGGAGCGTCACGCCGGCGCTGCACACGCCGCTGATGAGCGTCACCAACGCGGTCTCGTCGGTGATCGTGGTGGGCGCGCTACTGGCGGCCTCGGCGCCGCTGGGCGGCACGGCGCGACAGGTGCTGTTCTCCAAGGGCGTCGGCGCCGCGGCGGTGGGGCTGGCCTCGGTGAACATCTTCGGCGGCTTCCTGGTCACGCAGCGAATGCTGGCCATGTACCGGCGGAAGGACCGCGGCAAATGACCACCGCGCTCCTGTTCTGGGTCGGGCTGGCGGTCGGCGTCGGCGCCATCGTGACCTACTTCGTGGTGCTGATCGCCCGGCCGCGGCTGGTGCGGCTAATCAACGGCATGGGCCTCTTCCTGAGCGGTCTCGGCCTGGTGCAGACCGCGTTCCTGGCGCGCGAGTCCCAGCCCAACGCCTGGTTCAACGCCAACCTGGCGATCCTGGTGTTGACCATGGCCGCGCTCATGCAGACCTACGGCGCGCTGCGTCACCGCGGCGGCTGGGACGGCGTCGAACGCCGCGGCGCCGACGCATGAACGCCAACCTTTCCGCGCTCGCCTATCTCGTCTCCGGCGTGCTCTTCATCTTGACGCTGCGGGGGCTGTCCAACCCCGAGACCAGCCGGCGCGGCAACTTCCTCGGCATGTCCGGCATGGCGCTGGCGGTGGCCGTCACCCTGGCGACGCTCTGGTACCAGAAGGCGCTCGACCCGCTCACGATGGGTCTGATCGCCGCGGGCGTCATCGTCGGCGGCGGCGTCGGCGCCGTCATCGCCCGCCGCGTGCACATGACCGCCATGCCGCAGCTGGTGGCCGCGTTCCACTCGCTGGTCGGCCTCTCCGCCTGCTTCGTCGCCACCGCCGCGCTCTACGCGCCGGCCGCCTATGGGATCGCCGAAGGCACACACGTGAAGCTGGAGAGCCTGATCGAACTCTCCGTGGGCGTGGCCATCGGCGCCGTCACCTTCACCGGCTCGCTGATCGCTTTCGCCAAGCTCAACGGCAACCTGTCCGGGGCGCCGATCCTGCTGCCGGCCCGACACCTGATCAACATTCTCATCGCCCTGCTGATCGTGGCGATGATCGTGGTGCTGGTGATGAGCGGCGGCACGGCGCGCGGGGCGTTCTGGGGCGTCTCGATCCTGGCGATGATCATCGGGGTGACGCTGATCATCCCTATCGGCGGCGCGGACATGCCGGTGGTGATCTCGATGCTGAACAGCTACTCGGGCTGGGCGGCGGCGGCGCTTGGCTTCACCCTGGCCAACACCACCCTGATCATCACCGGGGCGCTGGTGGGCTCGTCCGGCGCCATCCTCAGCTACATCATGTGCAAGGGGATGAACCGGTCTTTCATCTCGGTGATCCTGGGCGGCTTTGGCGGCGAGACCGCGGCCGCGGGCGGCCATGTGGAGACGCGGCCGGTCAAGCAGGGTTCCGCTGAGGACGCGGCTTTCATCATGAAGAACGCTTCCAAGGTGATCATCGTGCCGGGCTACGGCATGGCCGTGGCGCAGGCGCAGCACGCGCTGCGCGAGATGGCCGACAAGCTGAAAGCCGAGGGGGTGGAAATCAAATACGCCATCCACCCGGTTGCCGGCCGCATGCCGGGCCACATGAACGTGCTGCTGGCCGAGGCCAATGTGCCCTACGACGAGGTGTTCGAGCTTGAGGACATCAACGCCGAGTTCCCCGCCGCCGACGTCGCCTTCGTCATCGGCGCCAACGACGTCACCAACCCCGCGGCCAAGACCGATCCGACCTCGCCGATCTACGGCATGCCGATCCTCGACGTGGAGCGGGCCGGCACGGTGCTGTTCGTCAAGCGCGGCATGGGCTCGGGCTATGCCGGCGTCGAGAACGAGCTGTTCTTCCGCGACAACACCATGATGCTGTTCGGCGACGCCAAGAAGATGGTCGAGGGCATCCTGAGAGCGCTCTGAGCTGCGCTCCTCGTTCGGGCACGGACGGCTCAAGGTCGGCCATAGCGACACAGTGTGTCGCTGGAGACACGCTCCGCCCTTTGCCGTCATACGAACGGCGCCTACATCGTCCATTCACTGGCTGGCGGCGAGGCTGTCGTGACAGGCTTCGATTCGCGCGGGTGAGCGGAGACGGACGATGAGTGCGGCGGCGGAGACGCCGGTGATGCGAGGACGGACGGCCGAGGTCGCGCCTGGCCGCTCGCTGCGTTACGTGTCCGCCGGCCCCGCCGCCTCGTCCCGCCCCCTGGTGCTGCTGGAAGCCGGCTCTTTCGGCTTTTCGGGCGACTGGGCGGCGGTGCAGGAGCGCCTGACGGCGGCAGGCCTGCGCTCGCTGGCCTACGACCGCGCCGGCCTCGGCTACTCGGATCCTGGCGCCGCGCCGCGCGACAGCAACGCCATCGTGAGCGATCTGGAAGCGTTGCTCACGGCCATCGACGAGCCAGGCCCCTACCTTGTGGTCGGCCACTCGATGGCGGGACTGCATGTGCGGCTGTTCGCGGGCCGCAACGCCGGCAAGGTCGCCGGCGTGGTGCTGGTCGATGCGGTGACACCAGAAATGATGGACCATCCGCTGGGGGCGATGTTCGTCTCCCAGTTCACCGCGCTGTCGCACCTGGCGGCCTGGGGCGCCAGCATCGGCTTGCAACGGCCGCTGGCGGATACGTTCGGCGACGGCATCGGCCTGCCGATGCTGGCCAAGGCCGAGAAGCAGGTGGCTTTCGCCAGCCCCGTCCACAACCACTGGGCCGCCGCGGAAGTCGACGCCTGGCACGACGACTGCGCCGAGGCCCGCGCCGCAGGCCCCTTCGATCCGGCCTGGCCGCTGGCGGTGATCCTCACCGGCGACGGACGCAAGCCGCAGGCGCGCGATCCGCTACAGACCGCGCCGGCCGACGCCGCGGGGCAGGGCTTCGTCATCCACGTGCCGGGCGCCAACCACGCCTCGCTGCTGGGCGAGCGCTTCGGCGGCCACATCGTGCAGGCCATTCTCGCTGTCGAGGCCGCGGCAAAGGCCTGATAACGATTGCGCCGGTAAGAGGGTGCGATGACTCCAGCCGTCAGTCTCACCGGCGTGACCAAGCGATACGGCGCCTTCACCGCCGTGCGCGATCTCTCCTTTGAGGTCCGGGCGGGCCAGATCCTTGGCTTCCTCGGCCCCAATGGCGCCGGCAAGACCACCTCGCTGCGGATGATCCTGGGCCTGGTCTCGCCCAGCGAGGGCCGCGTCAGCGTCCTGGGCGAAACCGACGGGCGCCGGGTGCGCAGCCGCATCGGCTTCCTGCCGGAAGAGCGCGGCCTTTACCGGCGGATGACGCCCGTTGGCGCGATCGCTTTCTTCGCCACGCTCAAAGGCGTGCCTGGCCCCGAGGCGCGCCGCCGCGCCCGTCGCCTGCTCGAGGACAACGGCCTCGGCGAGGCCGCCAACCGCCAGATCCGCATGCTGTCGAAAGGCATGTCGCAGAAAGTGCAGTTGCTGTCGGCCATCGCCCACGAGCCCGAGTTGGTGATCCTCGACGAGCCGTTCAGCGGCCTCGATCCGGTCAATCAGCAGGCGCTGGAGGCGCTGATCCAGGGAATGGCGAAACGCGGCGCCACGGTGATCTTCTCCACCCACGTGATGCAGCACGCCGAGCGGCTGTGCGACCACGTCGTGCTGATCGCCGGCGGCCGCAAGGTGTTCGACGGGACGGTGGCCGAGGCCTGCGCCGTCGCCCCCCGCACGCTGGTGCTGGAGGGACCGTTCGGCTGCGAGGCGCTGGCCGGCGCGCCCGGCCTGGCTCAGGTGACCACCGAGCGGCTGGACGACGGCCGCACCCGCCTCACCGCCACGCTGGCGCCTGGCGCGCCGGTGCAGACCGCGCTGCGCGCCGCCTTCGAGCGCAACCTCGACATCGCTTCGATGGAACTGAAGCAGCCGCACCTGCACGACGCCTTCATCGCTTTGACCGGCATAGGCGCGGGCGACACCAAATGAGCCGCACCCTCGCCATCGCTGTCCGCGAATACCTGGCCTTCGTCCGCACCGTCGGTTTCTGGCTGTCCATCTGCCTGATGCCGCTGGGCCTCGTGGGCGTGATCGTGTTCTCGGGCCTTGCGGCGCGCACCGCGCCGCCGCCGCTGCTGGCGCTCTACGACTATGCCGGCGGCGCTTACTCGGACGTGCTCACCAAGGCGGCCGAGGCCGGTCCATCGCCCGCGGCCATCGTCGTGCCCGGACCGGACTTCGCCAGCTCCGACGCCGCCACCGCAGGCGCCAAGCGCTACCTCTCCGGCGCAGTGTCTACGCCGCGCGGCGAGATGCTGGATGCGATCGCCATCGTCCGCGGTCCGCCCGACCATCCGTCACTGGATCTGTGGACCCGCAACATCAACGAGCTGGCGCTGCAGGCCAGGCTTGAGGACGCCCTCGACGACGCCGCGCGCGACGTCTCGCTGGGCAAGGCCGGCCTCTCGCCCGCCGCCATCGTCGCCTTGAAGGCCCAGCAGCCGAAGGTGACTCAGTATTCGCCGCGCAGCGCTGGCGGCGTGGTGGTGATGACCGACCGGCTGCCATCGATCGCCGGCGTCGCCATGGGCGTGGTGCTGTGGAGCCTGATCCTCACGGGCGCTGGCATCCTGCTCAACAGCGTCATCGAGGAGAAGCAGAACCGCATCCTTGAGGTGCTGCTGACCAGCGCCTCGGCCCCGCAGATCATGAGCGGCAAGATCCTGGGCGCGGCGGCCGTCACCGCGACGGCGTTGGCGGTCTGGCTCACCGTCGCCGGCTTCACCTTCGGCTCGAAGAACCCGGCGCTGATCGGCCAGGTGGCGACGCTGTTCTTCCAGCACGGCCTGGTCTTCTACTTCCTGCTCTATTTCGCCGGCGGCTATCTGATGTACGCCACGCTCTTCACCACCATCGGCGCGTTCTGCGAGACCCCGCGAGAGGCGCAGACGCTGCTCGGCCCGCTGATGATCCTGCTCACCATCCCGATGATGTTCATGGTGCAGGCGGCGACTCGGCCGGACGCGCCGCTGCTGCAGGCGCTGTCGTGGGTGCCGCCGTTCACGCCGTTCCTGATGGCCGCCAGAGCCGCCAGCGGCCCGCCGCTCTGGCAGGTGATCGGCACCGCGGTGGTGATGTTCGGCACGACGGCGCTGGAGCTCTACGTGGCCGGCCGCGCGTTCCGCACCGGCGCGCTGGCCAGCGGCCGCTTCGACATGCGGGTGTTCCTGGCCGGGATCACCGGGCGGGGCGAGCGCGCTTGACTTGAGGCGCCCGCGGGCGATCCTCGCGGCGCTTTCCAAGACTCAACGCCGGAGATCGCCATGGCCGCCGCCGCCGCGCAGCTCGACCACACGCAAGGCGAGGCCGAGCTGCTTGAGATCATCCGCACCCGGTCGATGCGCCGCGGCAAGTTCACGCTGGCGTCCGGCCGCGAGAGCGATCTCTACCTCAACCTCAAGCCCACGATGATGGATCCCAGAGGCGCGCGGCTCTGCGCCGAGGCGTTCCTGGCCCGGGTGCCGGCGGGAACGGACTATGTCGGCGGGCTGGAGATGGGCGCGGTGCCCGTGATCTCGGCGCTGGCGGCGATCAGCGATGTCGCCGGCAAGCCGGTGAAGACGTTCTTCGTGCGTAAGGCGGCCAAGGACCACGGCACCAAGGAGCTGGTGGAGGGTCTGACCAGCGGCGAGAGCCTGGAAGGCAAGCGCCTGCTCATGGTCGACGACGTCGCCACCACCGGCGGCTCGGTGATCAAGTCGATTGAGGCGGCGCGTGCGTCAGGGGCCACCGTCGACGACGTGCTGGTGATCGTCGACCGCCAGGAAGGCGCGGCCGAGAACCTGGCCGCCATCGGCGTCAGGCTGCACTCGGTCTTCGTCGGCGACGACTTCCGCTAGGCTTACGATGGGCCCGCTGGCCGGCGGCCAGGTCCGCACCATCGTCCTCGTCTGGCTGGGCTGGGCGCTGCTGCTGGTCGGCTTCCAGGGCTTCGTGCAGGACCGCTTCCAGCTGGTCCATCCCGACCGCACGCTGGACTGGACCGCCACCTGGACCAACGGCGATGCGGCCAGCCGCCATCCCTACCTGCAGACGCCCATCCTGGGCGGCCACGCCGCGTGGGACAGCGAGTTCTACATCTCCATCGCTCTGCACGGCTACGAAGACCCGGGCATGAAGGCCGCGGCGCCCACGTCGACAGCCGACGCCGAGGTGGCCGGCTACAAGAAGGACCACCCCAAGTGGGTATCGCTGAACCACGCCTTCTTCCCGGGCTATCCGCTGGCGATGAGCGTCATCGCCCGGCCGCTGGCGGCGAGCGGCATGAACGCCGTTGGCGCGGCGACCATCGCCGGCGTGATCGTCTCGCTACTGGGCGCGCTGGGCGCAATGATCGCGATCGCCGATCTGGCCTTCACGCAGGACAGCGCCGACGAGGGCGATGCACTGCGCGCGGCGCTCTACCTGGCGCTCTGGCCGGCGGCCATGTTCATGGCGCAGGTCTATTCCGAGGCGCTGTTCCTGGCGTTCTCCTTCGGCGCGCTGGCGTTCCTTAAGCGCGGCGCCTGGACCTGGGCGGCGGCGCTGGCAGTGGCCGCCGTCTTCACCCGCGCCACCGGCGTCTTGCTCGTGATCCCGTTCGGGCTCGCTTGGCTGGGCGGGAGCAAGGGGCGCAGCGCCGGCGGCGCGCTACTGGCGCTGACGCCCGCCTTCGCCTACCTCGCCTGGCGGGTGCTTTTCGGGGCCGACTTCGACTTCGTCGAGACCAAGTACTTCGGCCGCTACCCGTTCGATCTCGGCGCCTCGTGGAACGCCTGGGCCGACGTCTTCGACACCCTCAGCACCGGCACGCCGCTGGCGAAGTCCTACTGGTGGATCGAATTCTTCGGGACTATCGCCGGCCTCACTACCACCATCCTGTTGCTGCGGCGCGATCCACCGCTGGCGTTCTACGGACTGGCGATCTTCGCGGTGGTGCTGACGTCGGGCGCCGCGCTCGGCATGCACCGCTATGTGCTGAGCGTCCCGGCGCTGTTCCTGGTCCCGGCCACGATGGGGCGCAGCGCCGCGTTCGACCGGGTCTGGTCGCTCGCGTGTTCGCTAGGCCTCGCGGTCCTGGCGATAAGCTTCAGTTTTGGATTTTGGGCGGGCTAGGGGCGCCCGCGCCGGCGCAGGCTTACGGGCGCGCCGGCTTCTTCGGGGCGGCGATCAGGCCTTCGCGCTGGGCGCGCTTGCGGGCCAGCTTACGGGCGCGGCGCACCGCTTCCGCCTTCTGGCGAGCTCGCTTCTCGGACGGCTTCTCGTAGTGCACGTGCCGCTTCATTTCGCGGAACGAGCCCTCGCGCTGCATCTTCTTTTTCAGCGCCTTGAGGGCCTGGTCGACGTTATTGTCGCGAACGAAAATCTGGACGATGACACGTCCTCCTGATGGGCGCCCCTGCGCCGACGGCTTCTACGAGGGCGCGGCTGATACCAGAGCCGACCCTGATTGTCCACCGAAGGCGTAGGCAGAATTGCGGCGGACCGGTAAAGAAACGCCGATGGCCAACGAGGGTGAAATCGCCGCGCCGGAAGTAGAGCCGGACCTGTTGGCCGAGGGCGAGGCGCGGCTGCTGGCGGCTGCCCGCGAACTGGCGCCGGCGCAGGGCTGGACCGCCGCGATGGCGCGGGCGGCCGGCGCCGCGGCTGGCTTCTCGGCCGGCGAAACCGAGCTGCTGATTCCAGGCGGCGCGCGCGACCTGGCGGCGCTGCATTCGCGGGCCATCGACACCGCGGCGATGGCGACGCTCGCTGGCGTCAGCCCGGCCGCGCTGAAGGTGCGCGAACGCATCCGGCAAGGCGCGTGGTCGTGGATCGAAGCGGCCATGGCCGACGAGGCCGCGACGCGCCGCTGGACCGGCTTCCTCGCCTTGCCCCGCAACGCAGCCCTGGGTCTGCGCCTGGCCTGGGAGAGCGCCGACAAGCTGTGGGTCTGGGCCGGCGACACCGCCACCGACGCCAACCACTATTCCAAGCGCGCGCTGCTGGCCGGCATCCTCATCGCCACGCTGCTCGTGCGCCTCTCGCAAGGCGAAGCCGCGGCGCGGGCGACTCTGGACGCCCGCATCGAAGCGGTGATGACCTTCGAACGCCTCAAAGCCCGCGTCGGCCGGTTTGAGCTGGGGCGCAGAACCGCCGGCGCGCTGGGCAGGCTTCGCTACGGACGGATCTAGCCCCTCAGCGGGCTCAGGCGGTTGACGTGGCCCATCTTGCGGCCGGGGCGCGCCTCGGCCTTGCCGTAGAGCCAGACGCGGGTTTCCGGCTCGGCCGCCAGCCGGCGCCAGTCGTGGGCCTCGTCGCCGATCAGGTTGGTCATCTCGGTGCGGGCGATGGCGTGGGTGGGGCCGAGCGGCCAGCCGGCGATGGCGCGTATGTGCTGCTCGAACTGGTCGACCTCGCAGCCGTCCAGCGTCCAGTGGCCGCTGTTGTGGACCCGCGGGGCGAACTCGTTGACCAGCAGGCGCCCGTCGTCGCGCTCAAACAGCTCCACGGCGATCACGCCGACGTAGTCCAGCGCCGAGAGCAGGGTTGCGGCGATCCGCTCGGCCTGCGCCAGGGTCTGCTGCGTGGTGGCGGGCGCGGGGGCGACGGTGCGGCGCAGGATGCCGTCCGCGTGGTGGTTCTCAGCCAGCGGGAAGAGCGCGATCTCGCCGTCGCGGCCACGCGCGGCGATCACCGAAAGTTCGCGGCGGAAGTCGGCGGGCGTTTCGACGATGGCAGGCTGCCCGTCGATGGCGGCGAACGCTGCGTCCGCATCGGCGGGACCTTGCACCCAGACCTGCCCCTTGCCGTCGTAGCCGCCGCGGCGAGTCTTCAGCAGCAGCGGGCGGCCCAGCCGCTCGAGGGCGGCGCGAACGTCAGCGGCGCTCGCCACCTCGGCAAAGCCGACCGTAGGCAGTCCGGCGGCGTTGAGAAAGGTCTTCTCCGCCAGACGATCCTGCGCGGTGGCCAGCGCCTTGCCGCCGGGCGCGATCGCCGCCCCGGCCGCGCCCAGCGCCTCCACCGAAGACGCCGGCACGTTCTCGAACTCGAAGGTGATGACGTCGGCGATCTCGGCCAGCTTCGCAAGGGCAGCCGGGTCATCATAGGCGCCGACGATGGCGTGCGCGGCGACCCGGGCGGCCGGCCCGGCCGGCTCTGGATCGAGGATAGCGACGTCGAAGCCGAGGCGCGCCGCGGCCAAGGCCATCATCCGGCCCAACTGCCCGCCGCCCAGGATGCCGATCACGGACCCCGGCGCCAAAGGAAAGCTCGGCGCGCTCAATCCTCGACGGTCTCCGGAACGGCCGCCGTCAGGTTCTCGGCGAAGGCGGCGACGCGGGCGGCGAGGTCCGCGTCCGACAGCGCCAGGATGCGCGCCGCCAAGAGGCCGGCGTTGCGGCCGCCGGCTTCGCCCACTGCCATGGTCGCCACCGGCACGCCGCCGGGCATCTGCGCGATGGAGAGCAGGGAGTCGAGCCCGTCCAGCGTCGCCGAACGCACCGGCACGCCGATCACTGGCAGCGTGGTCAGCGAGGCGGTCATGCCGGGCAGGTGCGCCGCGCCGCCGGCGCCGGCGATGATGACCTTGATTCCGGCCGCCGCCGCGCCTCTGGCGAAGTCGAACATGCGGCCGGGCGTGCGGTGCGCGGAAACGACGCGGCGGCTGTAAGCCACCCCCAGCGCGTCCAGCGCGTCGGCGGCGGCTTTCAGAGTGGGCCAGTCCGACCGGCTGCCCATGATGATCGCGACCGGCGGCGCCGTTTGCATGACCAAGGCCTTGGAAGAGGCGTGGAGTATAGGCGCCGACTTTGCGCCGGCAACCAAGCTCGCCTAGGATTTTGCTTGCACGTCGCGCAAGTGATTCGAGCGCATGAAGATTTCCGGCGCCATCAACGAACCTTTCTCGGCCATCCGACGCCGCAATCTGGTCGCCGCGGGCGCCAAGGTTGCCAGTCCGGCCGTCGCCGTCGACCAGGCGCAGTTCCTGGGAATCTCCGAGACCGAGCTGACGCCGGCGGTGCAGGGCGCGATCGCCGCGCTGGTGATCGAGCTGGACGATCTGCGCACGGAAGTGGCGCGGCTGAAGGCCCGGCTGCTGGAGGCGGAAGCCGAGGCCGATGAGGACCCGCTGACCCGGGCCAAGAACCGGCGGGCGTTCATCCGCGAGCTGAAGCGCATCTGCGCCTTCTGCCTGCGCTACGAGGCGCCGGCGAGCCTGGTCTACTTCGATCTCGACGACCTCAAGGGCGTCAACGACCGCTTCGGCCACGCCGCCGGCGATGCGGCGCTGAGAGCGGTTGCGCAACGGCTGGCGGCCAATGTGCGCGAAAGCGACATCGTGGGGCGCATGGGCGGCGACGAGTTCGCGGTGCTACTGGCGCAAGCCGACCTGGCCACCGCGACCGCCAAGGCCGAGTCGCTGGCGCGGCTGATCGCGTCCGAGCCGGTGCAGAGCGGCGAGTGGCTGGCGCCTATGAGGGTCAGCTTCGGCGTCCGCCAGATCGACCCCACCGCCGACGCCGAAGGCTTGATCGCCGACGCCGACGCGGCGATGTTCGCGATGAAGCGGGCGCGGCGCGAGGCGCCGGCGCCTTAGCTACGGCGGCGGCGGGTTGGCGGCTTCCTGGGCGTCCAGCTGAGCTTTGCGGTAATGGGCGACGATGGCCGGCGGGCTGTCGAAGATCATGCGCTCGTCGGCTTTCGGGTCGTACTTCGGCCAGGCGCGCCGGGCGACGGCGCAGGCCGGCTTGCCGGTCTTGGCGAAGTCGACCCAGCACGAATGCATGAAGGCCGCGACCGCACGGTCCTTGTCGACGATCTCGTCCGAGTAGTTCGGCACGATCATCTGGGTGTCGAACACGTACGGGTTCTCCGACGTGTGGTTGGCGCCGGGGATCTTGCCGAGGCGCGCCACCCGGACGTAGCTGAACTCGTAGAGCCAAGCGCCGGCCGGATCGTGGGCGGCGAACCAGCGGGCTGGGGCGCCCATCACCGCGTCGGTGAACATGTCCTGCGCCAGCTTGTTTGGATCGGCCGCGTCCTCCGGATAGGCCGCTTTCAGCTTATCCGAGGCGGCGGCGACATAGGCGGCCTGGCTGCCGGGCGGCTGCAGCGAGGCCTCCCAGGTGTTGGAGCCGATGATCAGCGGCGCCGGCGCGGCGTGACCGCGAGCGAAAGCCTGCTCGGCCGTCTCGGTCTCCAGCCGGCCATCGACAACCGGGCCGAAGCGACCGGCAGCGGCGACCAGCTTGTCGACGGGCAAAGCGCGCAGCTGCTCGGCCGTGGCGTCGGCTGGCAGGCCAAGGCTGGTCGCCAGCGCCGCGCCGTCGCTCTCGGCTTGCGCCAGCGTCACCGGCTTGCCCCAGCCGCCCCCCGACTGCACGGTCGCTTTCTCGAACAGGCCGCGCGCCGACGGTGTCGCCATCAGCGTCAGCACGTCGTCGCCGCCGGCCGATTCACCAAAAATCGTTACGTTGTCCGGGTCGCCGCCGAACGCGGCGATATTCCGCTTCACCCACTTCAGCGCCGCGATCTGGTCCATCAGCCCGTAGTTGGCCAGTGGCGCGCCAGCGCCCGCTTCCTTGGTCAGGGCCGGATGCGCGAACCAGCCCAGCGCGCCCAGCCGATAGTTCATCGCCACCAGCACGACCCCGTCTCTGGCGAAGAAGCGGCCGTCGTTGGGCGGGATGGAGTCGGCGCCCGCCGTGTTGCCGCCGCCGAAGATCCACACCATCACCGGCGCCTTCCTGGCGTGTAACGGCGCGAACACGTCGAGTGTCAGGCAGTCCTCGCTGACCGGGCCGGCATAGCCGCCGCCGTTGGTGCGGCCGGTGAACACGGCTTGCTCGCAGGCGGGGCCATCGGCGCTGGCCTCGCGGACACCGCTCCACGGCGCGGCCGGTTGCGGCGGGCGCCAGCGCAGCGGACCAACCGGCGGCGCGGCGTAGGGAATGGCCTTGAAGGCGCGGGCGTCGCCCAGGATGACGCCGGAGAGTTGGCCGGTGTCGATGGTGGCGGTTGGCGGCGGCCCAGAGGGTGGCGCTGCAGCCACAGGTGGTGTGTCCGCGAGCGCTGGGACACCAACCGTAGCCAGGACGAAGGCCGCCGCTGCGGCGAGGGTTTGCTTGAGCATAAGGGCCGTGACACCCGCGAGGCGGCGGGTGTCAAGCGGCGCTCGCGTAACCGTCTTGCAAAGAACGGCGGAGTCTAGGCCGCTGGCCGCTTGTTCACCGGTGTCATCAGCCGGCTCATCGCCTCCCGGCGCAGCGCGCTCGGCGTCGCGCCCTTCAGTTTGCGGAAGTGCCGGTTGAATTGCGAGATGTCGGCGTAGCCGGCCGCGAAGGCGATCTCGGCGATGGTCTTGTCGGCCTGGTTCTCGTCGAGGAACGCCTTCATGCAGGCCTCGATTCTCAGCGCGATCAGCTCCTCGCGGAACGACAGCTGCTCCTCGGCGAAGAGCCGGTGCAGGTAGCGGCGCGACACCCCGACGGCGCGGGCGACGTCGCCAGCCGACAGCTCCGGGTCGGCGAAGTGGCGGCGCATGTGGCGGTTGATCTGGTCGCGTCGGGCGATCGCCGCCTGGCCGCGCACCGGTGTTTCGGCTGCGACACAATCTTCCAGCATTGCCGACAGCAGGCCCCCCACCGCATCCACCAGCGCGCCGGCGCCCGGCGTCAGCGCCTCGCGGGCGGTGAAGCGGGAGATCAGGTCGTAGAGCAGGGGGGCCATGCCGCCGCCGTGAGCGGCGAGGGCGCCGGCCCGCATCCGCTCGGTGCTGACGAAACGCGGGGCCAGCAAATGCGACGGGACGGCGAGCCCGGCCACGCGGGCCCCGGCTTCAGGCCGTAGCGCCAGCGGCGCGCCGCCCAGCGCAAGCAAAATCTCTTTTCGTTGCATACGCTTAAGCCGCTCGTCGGCGGCTTTGAAGGCGCAATCGCCATGCATCAGGCCTAGCAGCAGCACCTGGCCTTTGGGGGCGGTCAGCCCCTCGGCGTGGGACTGGGTGTCCTGCTCTTCGACCGACGCCACGCGCAGCAGCGTCACCTCACCGACGGTCTTGGTCTCCAGACCCGACCGCCGCGCCGCGCCTCCCGACGACCAGCGCCACACACCGTGCGCGCCATCGCCGCTCCAGCCTGCCCCCAGACCCATTTGTGCCTCGCCTGTTCGTCAACTTCGTTCCATCAGCGTTCATCCACCCAGTGCGACCGATTGTGGCACAGCGCGCCGCAATTCCAACAAAAATAAGGAAATTGCGTGCGGCTTTCCGGCCACAGTTGGTTCTCTTAATGCATAGTCAGTTTGTCCCCCGGGACCAAGACTTTCCCTTTCCGCCTCTCTAGAAATCGCCTTGAACGCCGTTCCGTCAGCGGAGCGGCGGCTGGGGTGTCGCCTTTGCGGCGCCCTTTCGAGGGGCCTTTCTGAATGTCCTGCTTGCGCAGCGAGCTTCGGCGCGACCCCGCCCACGAGCATTACAGCGTGTCCACATTCGCATCGCGGCCACGCTTTTTGGCGAGACGTACATGAAAGCGTCCGCTACAGAGTTGCGTAACATTGTTCCATGGGAGCAGTGCGTCTGCGCGTTGGTACGCGCGCATGAACGCCGAAATGAGCTGAGGGGCTAAACCAGCATGTTCCGTTCGATCAACGCCCGCCGTCGTGTCGGTCTCCTGGCGTCTTCGTCGATGATGGCGACGACGCTCTTGGGGGGCTCCCTCGCTGGAGGTGTGGGCCTGACGCTCTTCACGCCATCCGCGGCGCTCGCCGCCGATTCGTGCACGCAGGATAACCCGCCCTCGAACACCTATACCTGCACAGGTACGGGTACCGCGGCGGAGACGGTCACCATCAGCGCGACGCCGACGCCAGGCGTGGTGATCTTGGCGGCGGACGATGTCACGACCAACAGTGCGACCGGCACGCTGGTCATCAACGCCACCGGCCAGTTGCTCCAGATCCAGCAGGACAACGTCACCTTCGGCCCGACGAACATCACCAACAACGGCGCGGGCGACGCCGTCGTCGCCATCGCCGACAGTGGCATCACGTTCACCGGCGTCGCGGGCAACAACGGTGTCAACTCGTTCACTGGCGGCAACAACGCCTTGCTGCTCGATGACTCGGCGGACACCAGCAACGTCGGGGTCAACGTCAACGCCAACCTGACCCTGCAGGGTGGGACGGGCGCCGGCCTCGACACGTTCGCGGGCGACGGCACGACCGTCATCAACGTCACTGGCGACTCGATCTCCGGCAGCGAAGGCATCGCCGCCTTCGGCAACGGCGCGATCACCATCACCACCGCCGCGGGCGTAGCCATCACCGGCAATACCGCTGGAACCGGCGGCGACGGCATCGAAGCCACCGGCAACGGCGGCATCACCATCAACACGGCCGGCGACGTCAGCGGCGACCCTGGCATCGACGCCAGTGACAACAGCGCGGCCGGGATCACCATCGGCAACTCCAGCCTCGGCAACGTCACCGGCACCGCGGACGGCATCGCTGCCTTCGAACACGGCACCGGCAACATCACCATCAACACGACGCTCGATGCGACCGGCGGCACGGTCCAGGGCGGCGTCGGCGCCGGCATTCTCGCCAATGGCGGCGGCAACGTCTCGATCGACACCAACGGCAAGACCACGACCGGCGGGGCCGGTATCGGCGTTGGCTCAAGCGATGCCACCGCCCCGGCTGGCGACGTGACGATTCAGAGCGGCAACACGACTGGCACCGCGGGCCCGGGCATCCTGACTCGCGCCAACGGCAACACCAGCATCACCACCAACGGCAACACCACGTCGTCCGCGAACTTCTACGCGATCGCCGCCTCCGCCGATGGCGCGACCGACACCATCAACATCACCACCCATGGCAACACCAATGGTGGCATTGATGCGGGCGGCAATACCGCGTCGAACGCCGGTCTCGTCACCATCAACATCAACGGCAATGTCACCGGCGCTGGCGTTGATGTCGGGAACGTCGGGGCCTTGATCCTGAATCCGACGCTCGGCAACGGCTCGGCGAACATCTCGCTCAATAGCGGCAACGTCTCCAACACGGCCAACGGACTGCCCGCCGCACTGGCCGTCGAGGAGGCGGGCGCGGTCAATATTACCACCGCAGCCGGCACCAGCATCAGCGACACGAAAGCTGGCGAGGACGGCATCTTTGTCGACGCTGGCAACCTCGGTAACGTCACTGGCAACATCCAGGGCACGGTGACCGGCGACTGGGCGTCGCAGGTCGAGCGCACCGGCACCAGCTCCATCAACATGACGTTCGGCAACACTGTCGCCGGCACGGATGGCGGCATCCAGCAGACCACCCAGGCCGGCAACAACACGCTGACCCTGACGGGCACGGCGGCGGTGAGCAGCGCCGGCGGCAACGGTAACGCCGCCATCGACCTGACCACGACCACCGGCAACATTCTGATCGCTGGCGGCAACACCACCACGGTCACCAGCACTGGTGGCCCCGCCGACGGCATCGATGCGACCGGCAACGGCGCCATCACCATCACCATGCCCGGCAACGTCAACGCCACCGGCAACGGCATCTTCGGCAATCTCGGTAACGGCACCGCCAATCTGAACATCACCACCGGCAATGTCGCGGCCGGCAACGTCGCCGTGCTCGGCTTCAACACCGGTGTCGGCGCCGTCACCATCACCACCAACGGCAACGTCACCAGCACCGGCAACGCCGCCATCGGCGCCATTGCCGGCAACCTCGGCTCCGGCCCGGTCACCGTGAACGTCAATGGCAACGTGAGCGGCGCCCAAGGCGGCGTTATCGCGTTCGACAACGGCAACACCACGGGCGCCACCTCCAACGTGACGGTCGCCAACAATCTGACGGTTGCCGGTGGCGCTTCGGCTGGCATCGGCACCGCCACGTCGCAGGGCAACAGCACGGTCACGCTGGGCATCGGTGACCAGGTGTCCGGTTCGGCGGGCGTCACCGTCAACACCTCCGCCGGTAACGGCTCGGCCAACGTCGTCCAGAGCTCGCCAACCGACCAGAGCGCCACCATCACCGGCGCGACCGGGCAAGGCATTCAGGCCGTGGCGTCCACCGGCAACGTCAACGTTCACTTCGAAGGCAGCGTCACCGGCGACATGGACGGCGTCGACGCGAGCACCACTTCGGGCAACGTTACTGTTGTTGACGGAAATGTGACGTCGACCCTCGGCGTCGGCATTGACGCCACCTCGACCACGTCGGGCAATGTCAGCGTCACCACGATCGGCAACACCAATGTCAGCGCCGCTGGCAACGGCGTCGATGCGCTCACTGGAACCGGCAACGTGACGGTGAACCTGGCCGGCAACGTCGGCGGCACCGGCGCCGTTGGCGGCGCGGGTGTGGACGCCGAGGTGCAGACGGCCGGCGTCGGCCCGGGCAACGTCAGCGTCACCGTCAACAATGTGAATGCTACGGGCACGGGCGTGAACGTGGTCGACCGCGAGAACGGCTCGACCACCACTCAGGTCAACGGCAACATCTTCAGCGCCAACGGCGCGGGCGTTTCGTCGTTCAACGCCAACGACAACTCCGGCGACGGCTCGGTCAACAAGGCCAACCTGGCCGCCAACATCACGGTCAGCGGCGGCAACGTCGGCGTGCTGATGAACGGCCTCGCCAGCGGCGATACGCTGACCATCGGTCAGGGCGACCTGGTCAACGGCAACCTCGGCGGCGGCGTCACCATCACCAGCAGTGGCGTTGGCAACATCCTCGTCAACCAGTCCACGGTTGGCGACGCGACTGGCACGGTCTCCGCGAACGGCGGCGAAGGCATCACCGCCATCCAGTCCGCCGGTCCGACACCCGGAACCGGCAATATCGTCATCAACTTCGCCGGCAACGTCGACGCCTACGACACCACGCTGGCCGCGCCGCCGAAGGCCGGCGTTGACGCCGAGATCAACAACGCAGCCGACGCCCAGAACATCACGGTGACGACGGGCAACGTCTCCGCCACCGGGACCGCGATCAACGCGACGACCGTGGGCGCCGGCAGCGTCAACGTCACCATCGACAGCGGCGTGGGAGTCGGCGGCGACCAGGGCCAGGCGGTCTTCGCACAAAGCACCACCGGCAACGTCACGGTCACGGTCGACAGCAACTCCAACATCGCGTCCTTCACCAAGGACGGCCTCGACGCGTTTGCCACCAACGGCGGCAGCGTGGTGGTGAACCTGCTCGACGGCGGCATCAGCGGCAACGCGCAGGGCGTCACCGGCACCATCGGCAGCGCCCCCACCGGCACCTTCGGTGGCGTCAGCCCGAGCGGCAAGATGGACCCCGACGGCGTCAACATGACTGCGGTCGGCAACGGCAACGTCACGCTGAACCAGAACAGCGTGGTCACCAACAGCGGCCCAGGCGATGCCATCATCGGCACCACGGTTGACGGCAACACGCTGCTCAACATCAACGCCAACGTGTCGAACACCGGCGGCAGCGCCGTGGTCGCCGAGGCGTCCGGCAACGGCAACGCCACCATCAACCTGTTCAACGCCCAGCCGATCGGCGAGCCGCAAGGCAACGTTGTCGTCACCGACACCGGCGCGACGTCCGGCCTCGGCGCCGTCGGCGGTGGCCTGGTGGCGCAGAACACCGACTTCGCGCAAAACGGCGTCGTCAACGCTACCGTGACCTCGACCCCTGGCGGCCCCGGCGTGCTCAGCGTCACCGTCGGAACCGCGACGGCCGCCGTCGGCGTCGGCGCGATTGAGAACGGCAACGTCGGCAGCAGGGCGACGGTCGACCTCAGCAACGTCACCAACGGTAATATCGCTATCGGCGGCGGGACGGGTGACGTGGGCGTGGCGGCGCGGTCTGGCCTCGACGCCGCCGCCAGCGGCAACTTCGCGGGCAGCGCCCGGGTGACCACCGGCGCCAACCTGACCGTCAGCGTCGGCAGTGGCGGCATCGCCGACCCGGTGACCGTGCAAGCGGGCAACGCCACCATCGTCAACGGCAACATCGTGGTCGGCAACGCCACCGCTACGACGGCGTTGTTCAATCTCACCGGCGGCAGCAACTCGGTCGGCATCCAGGCCGTCACCGCCGACCAGTCGCATGGCTCGGTGGCCGTTGCGACTTTGGGCGCCAGCAACACGGTCAACGTCGGCGTCGGTTCGTCCGGCGGCAACATGACGGGCGTGGAAGCGCTGGTCAGCAACGGTAACTCCAGCGACACCGCGACCGTCACCGGCAACACCAATGACAACGTCAACATCGGAGGCTCCGGTGTGGCCGGCGCTCCGCTGACCGGCATCTTGGCGCAGTCGGGCAACGGCAACGTGCTGATCACCGGCTTCACCGGCGGCAACGTCGTCGTCACCGACAACAACACCGGGACGAACGTCGACGCCGGCATCAACGCCAACACCAACGGTCCCGGCACCGTCACCATCAGCCTCACCGGCATGAACGTGACCGACAACAACGGCACGGGCATCACCGGCACCACGACCGGCGGCGGCGCGGTCAACGTCACCGACACCGGCGGCAACGTCAGCGGCACTGGCAACGGCGTCGTCGCGATCAGCATGGGTGGCGGCAACGTTGTCGTCGTGCAAGGCAACGCCAACGGCGGCGTGGACGGCATCGACGCGCAATCGGGCAACAGCACCATCGCCGGCGGCAACGTCTCGGTGACGGTCGGCAACGCCACGGGCGGCCAGACCGGCATCGTCGCGGTCTCCACTGGCAACGGCAACGTGACTGTGCTCGCCACCGGCAACGTCACCGGCAACCTCGGCGACGGCGTCAACGCTACCTCCGGCACCGCGGGCAACGCGTCCGAAACCGGCGGCAACATCACCGTCACCGTGGTCGGCAACACCTCCGCGGGCGCCGTGGGCATCAACGCCCAGGAACTCAACGGCAACAGCGCCGGCAACGTGATCGTCAACCAGGACGGCAACCTCACCGCGGGCGGCAACGGCATCCAGGCGCTGGGCGGCGATGGCAACACCACCGCCAACTTCGGCACAGCCGGCGGCAACAACACCCTGACGTCCGGCGGCTCGGTTGGCATCGAATCCGTCACCGGCGTCGGCAGCACGGGCGGCGGCAACGCCCTCGTCGTGCTCGGCACCGCCGGCAACGCAACGACCATCACGATGACCAACACCACCATTCCCACGATTGGTGTTCTGGCCACGTCGGAGCGGGGGCAGTCGGACATCGTCGGCGCGGGCAACATCACCGTCGACCCGACCGAGTTCGGCATGCAAGCCGGCAACTCGACCACCACGGGCAACGTGGCGATCAACCCGGGCCCGAACACGATCGTCATCGTGTCCGATCCGGGCGGTGTGGCGCCGCAGCACTCCGGCGAAATCGCCCAGAGCGCCAACACGACGGCGCCGAACGCGGCGGTAGTGATCCTCGGCAACAACACCACCATCGCCGTGGAAGCGAATGTCGCGGTGCCGCCGGGCTCGGCCGCTGGTTCCACGGGTGTCGCGGCGATTGACGACGCGGGCGGCGGCGTCATCGTCGACACCACGAGCGGCAAGAACGGCACCGGCCTCGCCATCACCGTCGGCGGCAGCAACTCGGTCGGCATCGACGCGTCGACTGTCGGCCCCGTCGCCGGCAGCTTCTACGGCAACGGCACGACCAGCCACGGCAGCGTGACGGTCGACACCGGCACCGGCAGCATCAGCGTCGGCGGCGTGAACAACGCCGGCCTGAACACCCAGACCAACTTCGGCCAGGGCTACGGCGTGTTCACGGCGACCGCTGGCGGCAACGTCAACGTCGACGTGCAGGCCAACATCACCGTCAACAATGCCAACAACTCCGCCAGCGGGACCGTCGGCATCTACTCGACCACTTCCGGCAACGGCAAGATCGACATCGGCTCAGGCAACCAGGCGATTGCGACCACCATCACCACCGATAACGGCGACGGCATCGAAGCGGTGCACACCGGTGGCGGCAACGGCACGGTTTCGGTGGGCGGCAACCTTGGCGGCAATGGCAATATCGCCTCGAACATCACCACCGGTAATGAGGCCGACGGCAACGGCAACGGCAACGGCATCGAAGCCACCACCAACGGCAACGGCCAGGTGATCGTCACCCAGGGCAACACCAGCACGATCACCACGCTGGGGACGACCGCGTCGGCCGGGGCGATCAGCCCCACCGGCAACACCAACGCCGACATCGGCATCCTCGCCGACAACACCGGCGGCGGCCTCATTATCGGCAATGTCACCGTCAACACGGCCGGCGCCATCACCACGAACGACGCGGGCGGCACGCTGCAGGTGGCGGGCAACGTCTCGACGCTCACGCTGGGCGGCCAAGGCATCGTCGCGGCCAACAACACCAACGGCAACGTCGCGGTTAATCAGACCGTCACGGGCAACATCCAGGCCAAGAACTCCGACGGCATCGACGCCATCAACACCTCGGTCCTGAACGGCAACGTCACGGTCGACGTGGCGGGCGTCACCAACGCGGGCCTCAACGGCATCGTCGCGGTCACGACCACCAACGATGACGTCTCGGTCAACCTGTTCAACGGCGCCAACGTCACGGCGGCGAACGGCGTGGGCGTGGCCGCTTACGACCTCGGCCAGGTCGACTCCAACGCCGGCGTCACCGGCACCGGCACGGTCAACGTCACCTCGACCGGCGGCGCGGCTGTCATCGCCAGCACCCGCGGCGCGGGCGGCACCGCGTCGGTCAACTTCGCTGGCGCCAACCTGAACATCAACGCCACGGGCGGCGACGGCATCGACGTCACCTCCAGCGGCCAGTTCGGCGACGCCAGCGCCAACCTGGCGGGCGCCACGGGCAACGTTGTCGCCACCGGCAACGCCATCGACGTCGTGGGCAACAACAGCGCCACCGTGGTCAACAGCGCCAACCTGCAGGCGGGCACGGCCATCACCGGCGCCGACGGCATCATCGCCATCGACACCGCCACGACTCCGTTCAGCGGCGGCGTCGGGGTTAACAACAGCGGCAACATCGTCGCTCAGGGCCCGGGCAGCATCGGTATCTACGGCAACGTCACCAGCGCCAACGACAAGACCCTGCTGACGATCACCAACTCGGGCAACATCACCGCGGCTACTGACGGCATCCTCGCGCAGAACGCCGGCAACGGGGCCACGGAAGTCGACGTCACCGGCGGCAACGTCGTGGCGACGAACGGCAACGGCGTGCAAGCCAACGGCCGCGGCGCGAGCGGGTCGGTCCAGGTCAACGTCACCGGCGGCAGCATCTACGGCGACGGATCGGGTATCGTGGCCACCGGCAACGGCAGCACCACGGTGCTGGTCAACGACAGCTCGCCTGGCAACGTGACCGAAGGCTTCGGGGTCGGCCCGGGCAACGACGGCATTGACGCCACCAGCCAGAACGGCACCGCCACGGTGATCGTCGGTTCGACCGTCACCGTCGAGTCCGGCAACCTGGGCAACGCTTCGCAAGGGCGTGGCATCGCCGTCACCACCACCGGCGTCGGCAACATCGTGATCAGCACTGCGGCCGGTTCGACGGTCGAAGGCGGCGCGGCCAACGTGACCGGGGACGACGGCATCTTCGCCAACCCGGGCGCCAACGGCGACACCGTCAACATCACCTACGCCGGCAACGTCGGCACCGGCGCGCCCACGCAGGGCGCCAGCTGGGGCATTAACGCCGAAGGCGACGGCGGCCTGGTGACGATCACTGGCAACAACACCGGCAACGTCACCGCGGGCGGCATTCTGGCCGAAAACATCGGCAGCAACGCCGGCAGCGTTATCGTCAACCTGAACGGCTCGCAGGTGAACAACACCGACGGCGGCCAGGGCGTCCTCGCCGATGTCACCTCCGGCAGCGCCACCGTCAGCATCGGGACGGGCGGCGCCGTCAACGGCAACACCGCGAACCACGGCTCCTTCTCGAACGGCGTCGAACTCGACAGCACGACCGGCACGTTGCTGTTCCAGGGCAACGCGGGCAGCTCGATTACGGCCGGCAGCGACGGCATTCTGGCCAAGTCGGGCAACATCGGCTCGGTGACGGTCAACGAGAGCGGCACGGTGCTCGCCACCGGCACCGCCTCGACCACGGCCGGCATCGTGGCGCAAAGCTCGGGCGGTCAGGTCAAGGTCACCACCGGCACCGGCACCATCAACGGCGCCAACGGCATCCTGGCCAGCGACTCCGGCAACGGCACGATTTCGATCACCACCGGCACCGGCAACGTCACCGGCAACCTCAACAACGGCGTGCTGGCGTCCACCACCGGCAACGGCTCGATCACGGTCAACACCACCGCGGGCAACGTCATTGGCGGGGCTGGCGGATCCGCGCTCGGCGGCTTCGACGGCATCAACGTCAGCACCGGCGGCAACGGCACGGTGACGATCACCTCGGGCAACGTGTTCGGAAACGCCGCCAGCTCCGGTGACGGCATCTTCGTCGACCAGACCAATGGCGCGGCCACCGCCAACCTGTCGGTCACGGCAGACGGCACCACGGTGGGCGGCTCGGCCGGCTTCGGCATCGACGTCGTCGGCGCCCAGGGCAACATCGGCGTCGCCATCGCGGCGGCTCAGACCGTCACCGGCGGCGTCGGCATCGCCACCAGCACCCACGGTGCAGGTGTCACCACGATCAGCGCGTCCACCGCGGGCCTGATCCAAGGCACGACGGGCGACGGCGTCAGCTCCACCACCAACGGCACCGGCGCGATCACGGTCGACACCGGCGCGGTGACGGGCGCGACGTCCGGCATCCAGGCGACCAACACCGACGGGGCGCCCAACACCGCCGCGATCTCGGTGACGGCGTCCGGTGCGGTCAACGGCGGCGCCGTGGGCACCGACTTCGGCATCCAGGCCACCACCGCCGGCAGCGGCAACGTCAGCGTCACCACCAACGGCGGCGCGGGCAGCACCGTGACAGCGGGCGTCGGCATTGACGCCACTACGGCCGGCAACGTCTCGGTGAACACCACCGCGGGCGGCACGGTCACCGGCCAGGCCGGCACCGGCGTCATCGCCGCGACCAGCGGCAACGCCTCGGTCAGCGTCAACACCAACGCCGTCTCCGGCGCCACCACCGGCATCAGCGCCAAGAACACCGACGCTGCGCCCAACACCGGCACGGTGAGCGTGGTTGGCAACGGCGCCGTCGCGGGCGGCACGGCGCCTGGTGACTTCGGTGTCATCGCCACCACCAATGGCAACGGCGCGGTGAGCGTCACCATGAACGGCGCTGGCAGCACCGTCTCCGGCGCGGTCGGCATCGAGGCGGCCGGCAACGGCACGGTGACGGTCGACACCAGCGGCGGCGCACTGGTCACCGGCAACACCGGCACCGGCGTCATCGCCACCACCGGCGGCAACGCCGCCCTGAACGTGAACACCCTCGGGGTCACCGGCGCCACCAACGGCATCGTCGCCAAGAACACCGACGGCGTGGCCAACACTGGCACCGTCTCGGTGACGGCGGGCGGCGCGGTCAACGGCGGCAACCTCGGCGACACCGGCATCATCGCCAACGGCAACAACAGCGTCGGCAACGTCAGCGTCGTGGTGAAGGGCGGCCCCGGCAGCACCGTCACGGCCGGCACCGGCATCAGCGCCACCGGCGGCGGCAACGTCTCGGTCGACACCACCAACGGCGGCCTGGTCCATGGTGAAAGCGCCGACGGCATCGACGCCTTCAACGCGGTCAACGGAACGATCACGGTGAAGACCGACGCCGTCACCGGCGCGGTGATCGGCATCAACGGCAGCTCGACGGGCGGCGGCAACGTCACGGTCGATCCGACCGGCGGCGCCATCACCGGCGGCACGGGCGCGGGCATCAACGCCGTCACCTCGGGCGGCAATGGCAACGTCATCGTCACGGCCAGCGGCGGCTCCGGCACCACGATCACCGGCGCGACCGGCATCGTGGCCACCAGCACCAACGGCCTCGGCAGCGGTGTCGGCACGATCAACATCAGCACCACCGGCGGCGGCAACGTGGTCGGTAACGGCGGCACCGGGTCGTTCGGCATCAACGCCAACACCGACCGCGGCGGGATCTTGATCAACGCCGGCAATGTGTCCGACACGCTCGGCACCGCTGTCACCGCGACGGTCAACAACGCGGCGGGCACCGGCGCAGTCACGGTCAACACCGTGGCCGCCACCGGCGGCAAGTCGGGCATCATCGCCACCAACGACGGCACGGGTAACACCAGCGTCGCCGCGACGGGCACGGTGTCCGGCGGCACGGCCAACGGCATCCTTGCCGTGGCCAGCGGCGGCAACGTCTCGGTCACCGCCACCAACAAGAACGCGGTGAGCGGCGGCAACGCGGCGGTGGCCACCTCGGACAGCGGCGCGGGCACCACCACGATCACGCTGAACGGCAACGCCACCGGCGTCACCGCGGGCGTCAGCGCCGCGACCAGCGGCACCGGCAACATCAGTGTCACCACCGGCAACGTCACCAGCACAGGCACGACCTCTCAGGGCATCGTCGCGGTCAACGGCAACGCCGCCGGCGGCAACATCTCGGTGCAGGACAACGGCAACGTGCTTGGCGGCACGGGCGCCGGCGGCGACGGCATCAAGGCCACCACCGGCAACGGCACCATCAGCGTGACCACGGCCAATGGCGGCACGGTCGCAGGCGGCACCGGCATCATCACCACCAACGGTGGGGCCGGCGTCACGTCGATCAACACCACCGCGGGCGGCACGGTGACTGGCAACGTGGCGGACGGCGTCAACGCCCAGACCACCGGCAGCGGCCTGATCACGGTCGCGACCAACGGCGTGAACGCCCTCCAAGGCGACGGCATCCTCGCCAAGAACACCAGCGGCGGCGCGGGCGGCGTCACGGTCATCGGCAACGGTTCGATCGTCGGCAACGCCACCAACAGCATCGACGCCGGCATCCTGGCTTCGACCGGCAACGGCGCCATCGCAGTGACGATCAACAACGGATCCACGGTCTCCGGCTACCAGGGCATCAGCGCCCAGGTGACCAGCGGCCCCGGGACGATCTCGATCGACACCTCGGCTGGCGGACTGGTCACCGGCAACGTCGGTAACGGCATCGGCGCCACCACGGCCGGCACCGGTTCGATCAATGTCAAGACCAACGCGGTGACCGGCGGTACGCTCGGCTCGGGCGTTTCCGCCACGAATACCGGGGTCGGCGGCACCGGGGGTAACATCTCGGTCACCGGCAACGGCGCGATCAGTGGCGGGACCACCGGCATCACGGCCACGAGCACCCAAGCCGGCAACATCGCCGTCAGCACCACCAACGGCGCGACGGTGACCGGCAACACCGGCGCTGGCATCGTGGTCAGCTCGGTGGGCGGTTCCGGGGCGGAGACGGTGAACACCACCGGCAACGTCACCAGCATCACCAAGGATGGCATCGACGTCAGCGGCAGTGGCACTGGCGCGATCAAGATCACCACGGGCAACGTCACGGCCGACACCGGCCTTGCCGGCTCGGCCACCGTGTCCGGCATCAACGGCAACTCCACCGGCGGCGCGGCGATCACGGTCGACAGCTCGGCCGGCACGGTCACGGCGCAAGGCTCCGGCGTCGGCAGCGGCGCGGGCGTCAACGTCAGCACCACGGGCGGCAGCGGCGTGGTCAACGTGACCACCGGCGCAGTGAACGGCGAGAGCGGCATCGTGGCTCAGACCACGAGCGGCCCCGTCGGCGGCGGCACGGGCCTCGGCACGATCACCATCACGGCTGAAGGCGCGGTCACCGGCAACGTCGGCGGTACGGGCCTGGCTTCGGGCGCCGGCATCAGCGCCCTGAGCGACGAAGGCGCGATCAACATCACCGCGCAAAGCACGGTGTCCGACACTGCCGGCGGCGGCATCATCGGCAACGTCAGCGCGGTGAATGTGGCCGATGGCGGCGTCACCATCACGGCGGAGAACACCGTCACCGGCCAAACCTTCGGCATCGCGGCCCTCGATAGCGGCCGGGGCACGGCCAACGTCGAACTGACGACGGCGAACAGCAACGTCTCCACCGTTACGGGCGTGGCGGTCACCGCCAAGTCCAACGGCGGCAGCCTGGTGGTCGACTCCGGCTCGGGCGCGACGATCAGCGGCAACGCCGCCGGCATCGTGGGCAACACGAGCGGGGCCGGCAGCGCCAACATCACGACGACGGGCCTGGTGTCCGCCACGAACGGTGACGGCATCCAGGTTACCAACACCGGCAACGTCGGCGGCGGCGGCATCACCATCACCACGGGCGCAGTCACGGGCGGCAACATCGTCGGCAGCGAGGGTGACGGCATCAACGCCAACATCGGCAACGTTGGCGGCGTCGGCACCGGCAACATCCTGATCACCACCAACGGCGTCATCAACGCCGGCAACACCGGCATCGTGGCCAACAGCCAGACCGGCGGCGTCAACATCACCACCAACGCCAATGTGACCGGCAACGACAACGGCACGGGCGGCGTCGGCGCCGACGGCATCGTCGCCACCAGCCAAGGCGGCACGGTGTCGGTGACGGCGAAAGCCGACGTCAGCGGCGATCCCGGCATCGTGGTCAACGTCAACGGCGGCGGTAACAACGCCATCGTCGACGCCTTCGGCAACGTGACCGGCACCGGCGGCGATGCGATCAGCGACTCGATCACCTCGGGCGGCACCGGCAACGTCGACGTCACCATCGAGAACACGAGCAACCACATCATCGCGACGGGCGCCTCCAACAACGGCGACGCCATCGACGCCTCCACGACGGGTCTCGGCGCGATCAACATCAACGTGGCGGCCGGTCCGACCCTCACGGGGGCCAACGCCGGCAACACCACGGCGGTCACCGGTGACGGCATCCTGGCCGTGAGCGGCAACGCCGCGGGCGGCGCGATCGTCATTACCGATGGCGGCACGACGCTGGGCGGCGGCAACGGCAACGGGACCTTCGGGGCCAGCGCCGGCGTCGCAACCTTCGATAACGGCACGGGTGTGACCTCGATCACCACCACCGGCGTGGTGCGCGGCGGCAACGTCAGCCTCGGCGGTGACGGCATCGACGCGCAGACCACCGGTCAGGGCCTGATCACGATCACCTCCAAGGGGACCGTGACGGGTAACAGCAGCGGCGGCGACAACGGCATCGACGCTCGTTCGACCGGCGGCAACATCTCCGTCACGTCGTCCGCGAACGTCACCGGCGGTGGCACGGCTGGGGTCGGCATTCTGGCCACCAGCTTCGCCAACACCGCCTTCGGCGCCGGCACTTCGCTGGTGAACAACGGCAGCGCCAACATCACCGTGAACAACGGTGCGGTGGTCACCGGCGGCAGCGGCATCGTGGTCGAAGTCGGCGGCAACGCCACGACTCCGGGCGGCAACGTCGGTGTCGGCACGATCAGCATCGACACGTCGCAAGGCGGCGGGGTGACCGGTATCGGCAACCAGTCGTCCTTCGGCATCGATGCGATCACCGACGCTGGGTCGATCGGCATCACCACCGCGGCGGTCGGCGACGCCAATGGGATCGGCATCAACGCCCTCGTCGGCAACGCCACGGCCCCAACTGGCACGACGATCAACATCGTCACCAAGGGTCCGGTCAGCGGCAACACGGTGGCGATCAACGCCAACGACGCCGCCGGCGCAGGCAGCATCGGCCTCACGGCTCAGTCCACGGTCACCGCGACCAACGGCTGGGCGATCGTGGCGGCCGCCGGCAACACCGGCGCCAGCATCACCACCGACGGTACGGTGAGCGGCATCGGCGGCATCCAGGCTTCGGCGCAGAGCGGCGGCAACGTCGACATCACCGCCAACGGCCAGGTGCTGGGCAACACGTCGACCGGCAACACCGCGATCCTGGCCACCGGCAACGTCGGCAACATCAACATCCAGGCGAACAACCACAGCATCGTGCTCGGCACGAACGGTGTGGTCGCCAGCACCGGCGGCGCGGGTACGGCCACCATCACCACGACCACCGACTCGGTGACCGGCAACGGCAACACCAGCAGTGTCGGCATCGGGGTGACGACCAACACCGGCAACATCACCATCCAGTCCGGCGTGGTCACCGACCTGCAAGGCTCCGGCATTCAGGCCAACATCGCCAACGCCTCGGCGCCGGCGACGGCTCTGATCCAGATCACCAGCGCGGGTAACGTCACCGGCAACATCGTCGGCATCGGCGCCAATGACTCAGCTGGCCTGGGCGGCATCGTCATCACGACCAACGCCAACACGACGGTCAGCGGCAACACGGGCTGGGGCATCAACGCTCTGGCCGGCAACGCCGGCGCCAGCATCACCACCAACGGCAACGTCAACGGCACCGGCGGCATCAACGTCACCTCGCAAGGGGTGGGCGCGATCCTGGTCACCGCCAACGGCAACGTCACCGGCCTGAACAACACCGGCAACGTCGGCATCAACGCCGCCGCCACCACCGGCAACATCACCATCAACGCCAGCAACAGCGGCAACATCTCGGGGACGTCCGGCATCGTCACCACGACGGCGGGAACCGGGACGACCAAGGTGACCACGCTCAACGACGTGGTGTTCGGCAACAGCACCACCGGGTTCGGCATCTCCTCGTCGACCACCGGAAACGGCACGATCACGATCAATTCGGGCACGGTCACGGCCGATAACGGCGGGGCTACCAGCGCGGCGACCGGCATCTTCGCCGGCAGCACGGGCGGCGCGAACATCGGGGTCACCACCGAAGGTGTGACCAGCGGCGGCCACTACGGCATCGACGTGATCTCCAACCTGGCGAGCGCCGTCAGCGTCACCAACGAGGCGGCGGTCAACGCCACCAACGGCGGCGGCATCACGGCGATCAGCGGCACCGGCGGCACGCAAGTGAACGTCGAGGCCGGGGTCACGGCGACCGACGCCAACTTCCCGGGCAACGTGACCACGGGCGCGGGTGTCGGCGTGGATGCGCAGTCCACCGGCAACGTCTCGGTGGTGGTGACCAACAACGCCACGATCACTAGCACCGGCGTCGACGCCAGCGATGGCATCTTCGGCAACGCGGCGACCGGGATCACGGTCAACACGGTGTCCGGCGGCAGCGTCAACGGCGCCACCAACGGTATCGAAACCCGCGACTCCAGCGGCCCGACCGTGATCAACACGCAGTCGGCCAGCGGCGGCAGCGTCAACGGCGCCAACGGCAGCGGCATCACCGCGCTCGACACCGGCTCTGGCCCGATCACGATCTTCTCCGGGACGACCACAGGCTCGACCAACGGTGTGCTCGCCACGGCCACGGCCGGCGGCAACATCCAGATCGAGAACTTCGGGGTGACCACCGGCAACACCGCTGACGGCATCGGAGCGTTCGGCAACCAGGGCAGCATCATCAACATCGTTGTCGGCAACGTCACCACCGGCGTCATCGGCATCCAGACCGCCGACCTGAACGGCAACGGCTCCACGTCCATCACCAACCTGAACTCGACCACCTCGGTGACGGGCACGGGCGGCGACGGCATCCAAGGGGCCAACGACGGCACCGGCACCGGGCCGATCACGGTGGGCGCCAGCCAGTCGTCGACCTTCTCGGCCAACGTCACCGGCGCCGCCAACGGCATCAACATCTCCGGCAACGGGGTGATGAGCGTCTTCACCTCCGGCAACATCACCGGCAGTGGCACCGTTGCCGGCCAGTCGGGCTGGGGCATCACCGCCAGGTCGTCGGGCGTCACCGGCAACGGCAATGTCACGGTGTTCGTCACCGGCCCGGGCAACGTCACCGGCACCGACAACAGCGGCCTGATCGCCACGTCGGGTAACTCGGGCGGCGGCATTCAGGCGCTGGGCAGCAACAGCAACAGCGTCAACGTGACGGTCGCGAACACCAACGTGGTCGGCAAAGGCGCTGGCTCTGAAGGTGTCGACGCCGAGAGCTCCGGCAACGGCAACGTCACGATCGCCGACAGCGGCACCTTCGTGACGGGCGCCTGGGACGCCATGTACGGCAACAGTTCGGGCGGCATCATCACGATCGGCAACACTTCGGCGCCGATTGCCGGCAACGTGGGTGACGGCACGACCACCAATGCCGGTATCCAGACGATGAACACCACCGGTCTGACGACGATCAATGTGGGCAACGCCGCCAGCCTAGCGGCGGACGGCAATGCCAGCTTCGGTATCGAGTCCGGCTCGACGACGGGTCAAATCACCATCGTGAACGCGGCCCAAGTCGGTGCAGCGGGCGCGGGGAATGGGATCAACGACGACGACATCCTCGCCTTCCAAAGCACGGGCAGCACGCTGACGGGGATCAACATCCTCAATACCGGCAACCTGTTCGCTGACGGCAACATCAACAGCGGCGGCGGCATCATCGCCATCACCGGCAACCAAGATAACGGCACCAACCCCGCGGCCGGCATCACCATCACGAACAACGGCAACATCAACGTCACCACGGGGACGACGCCGACGACCTTCGGGATCGCCGCGCAGAACTTCGGTAACGCGACCGTCACGGTGACCAACACCGCGACGATCGGCGGTGCGCCGACCGACGGCATCTACGCCGAGGGCCACGGCAACGTGAACGGCAACACCAGCGGCAACATCACTGGCACGCTGTTCGGTATCGAAGCGGTGGTTGACGGCAACGCGGCCTTCACCGGCCAAGTGAACGTCACCGGCAACGCGAACGTCACCGGGATCACCGGCGACGGCATCTTCGGCCTGTCCTCCGGCTCCAACCTCAACGTCAACACCACTCAGGGCAATGTCATCCTGGGCGGCGTCAACGGCATCCAGACATTCCTGAGCGACGCGAACGGCACGGGCACCACCACGGTGACCACCGCTGACCAGGTCACCGGCCAGGCGGGCTGGGGCATTCTCGCCCAGTCCAACGGCGGCGGCGCAGTAACGGTCACGGCCAACCCGAGCCCCAATGCTGGCGGTAACGGCAACGTCACCGGCACGGCTTCGGGCGGCGTCGGCGGCGGCATCAAGGCTACCACGACCAATGGCAGCCCGGTCGTGGTGACCGGCAACACCAACGTGGTCGGCATCGGCGCCGGGTCGAACGGCATCGACGCCGAAAGCTCCGGCAACGGCTCGGTGACCATCACCCAGACCGGCCCGAACACCCTCGGCTTCAACGACGCCATCTTCGGCAACGCCGCCGGTGGCCCGCTGAACGTCGGTGTCGGAACCCCGATCGCTGGCGCCATCGGCAACGGCAGCACCAGCAACGCGGCCATCCAGACGGTCAACACCACGGGCGCGACGACCATCGTGGTCGGCAATGCGGCGACGGCCTCCATGGCCGGCGACACCAACGCCAAGTTTGGGATCGAATCGAACTCCACCACGGGCCAGATCACGATCACCAACCAAGGCGCGCCCATCGGTGCGTCCGGCACGGGTAACGGCGTCAACACCGCCGGCATTCAGGCCACGATGGCGACCGGCGGGACCGCAACCACGAACGGCATCTCGATCACCAACAACGGTGTAATCTGGGCTGACGGAAACGTGGCCGGCGGCGGCGGCATTATCGCCAGCATCACCGGCGCTGGTTCGACGCTCCCGGGTGGTGCGGGCATCAACATCGTCAACACCGCGGCCATCAACGTCGCGACCGACCCGGCCGGCGTGGCAGGCCCTGTCACCTACGGCATCTTCGCCAGCAACACCGGCAACGCCACGGTCACGGTCACCAACAGCGGGGTCATCGATCCTGCCACCTACGGCGACTTTGAAACCGGCGGCGGCAGCGTGAACGGCAACACCTCGGCCAGCATCACGGGTAACCTCACGGGCATCCACATCGACAGCCAAGGCGGTTCCGGCTTCACAGCTCAGACCTTCGTCACCGGCCAAGGCGGTGTCCCGGCAGCCATCACCGGTCAGGCGGGCAACGGCATCGAGGGCTACGGCAACCTGGGCGCCAACGTGATCGTCAACACCCAAGCGGGCGGCAACGTCCTTGGCGGGACCAACGGCATCGTCACCAACACCGGCGGCGCGGGTTCGACCACGGTCAACACCCTGACCGGCTCGACCATCACCGCCACCAACGTCACCGGCAGCGGCGGCGACGGCATCCTGTCCACCGCCTCCGGCGCCGGTCCGATCAGCATCACGGCGGGCAACACCTTCGGTTCCGGGGCGGCGGGCAACGCCAGCATCGGCATCTCGGCGGTGTCGACCGGCGGCAGCGCGATCACGGTGGCGGCGACGGGCCTTGAAGAAGGCAACGGCGTCACCGGGACGACCGGCGCTGGCCTGGCGGGCATCAACGCCACCACGGCGGGCGGCAACGGCGGCGTCAGCGTGACGACGACCGCGGCGGCCACCACGTCGGGCGGCGTCACCACGTTCTCGGGCGCGGTGATGGGCGGCACCTTCGGCATCAACGCCGCTTCCACCGGCACCGGTGGGACGACGGTGATTGTCGGCGCCAACGACGCGGTGACGGCCACCGGCGCGGGCACCCAGGCGGTTCCCTCGACGCTGAATGGCAACCTGGGCCCGGTGGGCATCCAGGCGGTCGGCGGCACCGGCGGCGGCGCCAACGGCGTGGTCGTGACAGTGAACTCCAACGTCACCGCCAACGGTGGCCGCGGCATCGTCACCAGCACCGGGTCGAACGCCAACATCACCATCGCCAGCGGCGTGAAGGTCACGGGTCTCGGCGATGCGATCGGCAACCTTGGCGGCACCGGCACGGCGACCCACGCCGTGGTCGATGTCACCACCGCGCTCGGCGGCGTCACCACGGTGAACAACGCCGGCACCATCAGCTCGGACAACACCCTGGCGACCTCGCCGTTCGGTGACCTGGCGGTGAAGGCGGCGGGTGGTTCGCTGGTGGTCAACAACAACGGGACGCTGAACGGCCGCGTCAACGCCGCCTCGCTCGGGGCCGGCGCCGCGGTGACCATCAACAACGGCATCGCCGGCGCCAGCGGCCTGTGGGAAACCACCGGCACGAGCGTGCTCTCCGGCGGCAACGATGTGGTCAACAACGGCAACGTCGCGGGTGGGTCGACGATCGGTGTGATCGAGACCGCGAACAACGGCCTCGCCACCACCATCGACTTCGGCGCCGGCACGACCAACACGGTGAACAACAACCTGAACGCCACGTCGAACGCGACGAGCGGCTTCATCATCGCCGGCCAGGGCGTGATCCCTGGCGCGACGGTGGCGGCGCCTCTGGTTCCGGAATCGACGCCGGCGGTCACGCAGCTGCTGAACCTGAACTTCCTGAACAACAACGGCCTGATCGTCCTTGGCGGGACCACGGCCGGGTCGGATGGGAAGATCGACTCGATCCTGTCGACCAGCGCCACACTCAACGGCACGGGCAACATCGCCCTCGACGCCGACCTGGGCGGGGTGGTTCAGCTGCCCGGCGCCTGCTCGGCGGCAACGCCAGCGCTGACGGCGGCGGACTGCATGGTCATCGGGGCGAGTGCGCCGGCGAACGGCAATCCCAGCAACAACGGCTTGATTGTCACCGATACGGGGGCTCAGGCTCTGGGATCGTTCAACCCGGTGGGCATCACGGTGGTCGTGGGCTCCTCGGCGGCGAACACCTTCCACCTGAACCCGGCTTCGAGCTTCTACGACGCCAACCCGAACGACGCGCCACTGTTCGGCGGTCACACGGGCGTGCTGAACAAGCCCGGGCTGTTCTTCTACGACCTGGCCTACAACTCGGCTGACACCACCGAGCGCCTGATCAGTGTGCCGAAGGCCCCGGCCTTCGAGTTCAATGCTCTCGGCGGCGCGGCCAACAGCGCCTGGTACGCCACGACCCAGACCTGGTTCGATCGCCAGGCTGACATGCGTGACTCGATCGAAGGCCGCGCAGAAGGTCACGAGCCCGGGATCTGGCTGAAGGCGATCGGCGACTGGACCACCCGGAACAGCGCGGCGACCTACACCGACTTCAACCAGACCTACGTGTTCAACACGAGCTACAGCCAAGAGACCTCTGGCCTGATCGGCGGCATCGACCTGCTCAATGTCACCGACAAGTCCAAGGCCTGGATCCTCGGCTTCCAAGCGGGCACGCTCGACTCGAGCGTGAACTTCAAGGGCTCGCCCGACCGCTGGAACCTCTCAGGGACGGATGTCGGCGTGTACGCCACCTACCTGGATCGCGGCCTGTTCGTGGACGGCACCTTGAATGCCAACCTGCTGACCGACACCGGCAACGTGCCCGGCTTCGGGACGCAGTCGGCGCCGCTCACGCCCAGCACCAACGGCCACGCTGTCGGCGCCCAGGTCGAGGCCGGCTACAGCATGTCGGCGGGCTCTCACGTCTTCTGGGAACCGCTGGGTATGCTGGCCTACGTCAACACCAGCTTCGGCAATATGGGTCTGGTGAACGGGGCGGCGGTGCAGCTCAGCAACGCCGAAAGCTTCCGCGGCAGCCTCGGCGCCCGGATCGGCCTGGTCGACGACTTCCAGTACTACAAGGTCAAGCTGTCGGTGACCGGCCGGATCTGGGACGAGTTCGACAACGACACGATCTCGACCCTGGTCGTGACCGGTGGGCCGAACTTCACCGCCGACGACAACCTCCGCGGCGCCTTCGGCGAAGTGTCTGGCCAGGCCAACCTGTTCAGCACCACCTCGGGCTTCACCGGGTTCCTGAACGGCGGCATCAAGTTCAAGTCCAACTACAACGAAGGTGTCGTCACCATCGGCGCCCGGTACCAGTTCTAAGAGCGATCACCGCGTCGTCTCTGGGGAGGCCGGTCCAGCAATGGGCCGGCCTTTTCCTTTCCGACGCATCCAAGCGCCGCGAGCGACGACGGGTTCGTGAGCTGACCGTGTGGCAGGGCGCGATTGTGTTTTCCGGGCGCCCAGGTAAAACAGCGTACGGCGCGATGAGGGCCCGCCTGACGAGCGCCCGCGCCGAAGTCTCAACGTCACCCCATCACGAGGAATTTGCGCCCGCCATGGCGACGAAGAAGTCCGACAAAGAAAATCTGAGTTACGAAGATCGCCGCGACCTGCTGGAGACCTTCGCCGACAACTGCCAGCGCATGACCTTCGATGGTCGCACGCTGCGGATCGAGTTCTGCGTCGCCCGTCGCGACGACCCGGTTTCCGGGCAGACGGCGCGCACCGGCAAGTCGATCCCGGTGGTACGGCTGATCCTCGATCTCGATGGCGCCGTCGACCTGTTCAACAAGATCAACAGCCTGCAGGCTGCGTTGGAGAACGCCGGCGTCATCCGCAAGAACGCTCCGGCCGCGGCCGCCTAGCAGAAGAGACCCGGCGCCCGCCGCCGTTTAAGCGCTCGCTCGCCTGCCGCCGAAGGGCGGGCGTCCGCTCACTCCAGGAGACAACGATGCGTTCAATGGCATTCGCCGCGGCTCTGATGCTGGTCGGCGCCGGCGTCGCCCACGCCCAGACCCCGACCGCCCCGGCGCCGGTGCTGCCGCGCCTCTTCACCCAGGCCGGCTACTACCAGCCGCAGGTCACCGCTGCGATGTGCGCCAAGGTCGACGCCACCCAGACCAAGTGCACGCTGCCGGCCATGACCGCCGGACGCTACTACGCCGAGGCCTCCGATGATTCCACGGCGACTGCCGAAGGCGCCGCTCAGCGCCTGGTGATCGTGGCCGGCAACGACGACCGTGTCTGTCAGGTCACGCGCGGGGCGAGCGCCCAGACGCCGTGGGCCGTCGGCGCCAAGCAGTCGCTGAAAGCCGGCTGCCTGGTCACAGTGGTAAGCGACGGGCCGATGCCGATCACCGCGGTCTACGCTGACGCCAAGGCGACCAAGAACCCCGCGGGCCCTTCGCTGACCCTGCGGCCGGTGCCGTGGACGGGGGCGATCGAAGTGGTCGCCATTCCGGTCAAGCAATAGGCCGGATAGGCGCCGGCGCTCCAGCCGACTAAGGATCGGGCGGCTCTCCGCAAGAGGTCGCCCATGCGCCAGATTTCGCACTTCATCGACGGTCGGCCGGTCCCCGAGCCTGGCGGGCCGTTCGCCGACATCTTCGACCCTAACACCGGAGATGTGCAGGCGCAGGCGCCGCTGGGCGGCGCAGCGCGTGTGGACGACGCGGTGCAAGCCGCCTTGCGGGCTCAGCCCGCCTGGGCGGCGCAGAACCCGCAGCGCCGCGCTCGCGTGCTGTTCGAGTTTAAGCGCCTGGTCGAGGCGCACATGGACGAGCTGGCGGCCTTGCTCTCGTCCGAGCACGGCAAGGTCCTGGCTGACAGCCGCGGCGACATCCAGCGCGGGCTGGAGGTGGTGGAGTTCGCCTGCGGCGCGCCGCACGCGCTGAAAGGCGAGTTCACCGAGGGCGCCGGCCCCGGCATCGATGTCTATTCCATGCGCCAGCCGCTGGGGGTGGCGGCCGGCATCACCCCATTCAACTTCCCCGCCATGATCCCGATGTGGATGTTCGCGGTGGCCATCGCCTGCGGCAACGCTTTCATCCTGAAGCCATCGGAGAAGGACCCCAGCGTCCCGGTGCGGCTGGCGGAGCTGTTCGTCGAAGCCGGCGGACCGCCTGGCGTGCTCAACGTGGTGCACGGTGGCAAGGCGGCGGTCGACGCGATCCTCGCGCACCCCGACATCGCCGCGGTGAGCTTCGTCGGCTCCAGCGATGTCGCCGCTTACGTCTACGCGACGGGCGCCGCGAACGGGAAGCGCGTGCAGGCCATGGGCGGGGCGAAGAACCACGGCGTAGTGCTGCCCGACGCCGACCTCGACGCGGCGGTGAAGGACATTATCGGCGCGGCCTACGGCTCGGCCGGCGAGCGCTGCATGGCGCTGCCGGTGGTAGTGCCAGTCGGGGCCAAGACGGCCGACGCGCTCCGCGAACGCCTGTTGGCCGAAATCGACAGCCTGAAGGTCGGGCTCTCCAGCGATCCGGCGGCGCAGTACGGCCCCGTAGTCAGCGCCGCGCACAAGCAGCGGGTGGAGGACTACATCGCGTTGGGTGCGGCCGAGGGCGCCGAGCTCGTGTTGGATGGCCGCGGCTTCTCGCTGCAGGGCCACGAGCGGGGCTTCTTCATCGGCCCAACCCTGTTCGACCACGTCACCCCTAGGATGAAGACCTACCAGGACGAGATCTTCGGGCCGGTGCTGCAGATCGTCCGCGCCGAGACCTTCGACGAGGCGGTGGCGCTGCCCTCGAGCCACGCTTACGGCAACGGCGTCGCCGTCTTCACCCGTGACGGCCGCGCCGCGCGCGACTTCGCCGCCCGGGTCAACGTCGGCATGGTCGGTATCAACGTGCCGATCCCGGTACCGGTGGCCTACCACACCTTCGGCGGCTGGAAGCGCAGCGTGTTCGGCGACGCCAACCAGCACGGCATGGAGGGCGTGCGCTTCTACACCAAGGTGAAGACGGTGACCGCGCGCTGGCCCGAGAGCCGGCTGGAGGGCGAGTCCAGCTTCATCATCCCGACGATGCGCTGATGGACTTCGCGCCCTCCGACGAGCAGCGGGCGCTGGAGGACGCCGCGCGCGAGTTCGCCGCGGCCGAACTTGCCCCGCACTCGGCGCGCTGGGATGCGGAAGCGTTCTTTCCGGTAGAGACTCTGCGTCAGGCGGCCGCGCTCGGCTTCGCCAGCCTCTACGTGCGCGAGGACGTCGGCGGCTCGGCGCTCACCCGACTGGACGCGGCGCTGGTGTTCGAGGCGCTGGCGGGCGGCGACGTCGCTACCGCCGCGTTCCTCTCTATCCACAACATGGCCTCGTGGATGATCGACCGGTTCGGCTCTGACGAGCTGCGCGGGCGCTTGCTGCCACAGCTCACCCGCATGGACTTGATCGCTTCCTATTGCCTGACCGAGCCGGGCTCGGGCTCCGACGCAGCGTCGCTGACCACCAGCGCCCGCCGCGATGGCGACCACTATGTGCTGAACGGCGCCAAGGCCTTCATCTCCGGCGCCGGGACCTCGGATCTCTACGTCGTCATGGCCCGCACCGGCGGCGAGGGCGCCGGCGGCATCTCGGCGATCGTCGTGCCGAAGGACACCGGCGGCCTCAGCTTCGGCGCGCCGGAGAAGAAGCTCGGCTGGCGTAGCCAACCCACCGCCATGGTCCATTTCGACGACGCCCGCGCGCCGGTCGCCAATCGCATCGGCGAGGAAGGGCAGGGGTTCCGCTTCGCCATGGCGGGGCTGGACGGCGGCCGCATCAACATCGCCGCCTGCGCGCTCGGCGGCGCCGGGCAGGCGTTCGCGGCGGCGAAGGCGCACCTGGCCGAGCGTCGGCAGTTTGGCCGGCCGCTGCAGGACTTCCAGGCGCTGCAGTTCCGCCTCGCCGACATGGCGACGAAACTGGAGGCGGCGCGGCTGATGGTGCGCCGGGCCGCGGCGGCGCTGGACGCTCACGATCCCGAGGCCACCAAGCTCTGCGCCATGGCCAAATGCTTCGCCACCGACGCCGCCTTCGAGGTCGCCAACCAGGCGCTGCAGCTGCACGGCGGCTACGGCTACCTGCAGGACTATCCGCTGGAGCGCATCGTCCGCGATCTGCGCGTCCACCAGATCCTGGAGGGGACCAACGAGATCATGCGCGTCATCATCGCCCGCGAGCTGCTGCGCGAATGAGCGAGGGGTCGCTTGAACCTCTCGCATCGCCCATATATTCTGACCAGATGATGGTCAGGATCGCACCATGAAGGAAGTCGGCGTCCTTGAAGCGAAGACGCATCTATCGGCGCTCCTGGAAGAAGTGAGCGCCGGCGCCGAAGTGCTCATCACACGACACGGGAAGGCGATTGCCAGGCTGATGCCCTGTGAGCCTCAGCCGCGAGATCGCCGCGCCGCTGTGGCGGATATGCGCGCGCTCCGGAACGAGCTGGAGACCAAATACGGGCCCGATCCAGACTTTGACTGGAGGGCCGCGGTGAATGAGGGCCGGCCCTGACCAGGTTTGTCGTGGATGCTTCGGCGGCCGCATCATGGATGCTGGCCAGCCAGAGCACCGTCGCGAGTGAAGCGCTGCTGGACCACGCTTCGTCGCATGTCTTCGTGGCGCCGCACATCTTCCCTGGCGAGGTTCGCAACCTGCTGCTGATGATGGAGTGGCGCGGGCGTTCGACGGAAGTTGAGACGAGCAGAGCGCTCGCTGCGCTTTCGAACTATGGCGTCGACATCGAACCACCACCGCCGCCCATGGTCTACGACGCGATCCTCGGCCTAGGCCGCAAAGAACGCCTCACTGTTTATGACGCCACGTACCTTTGGACCGCCCTACGCGGCGACTTCACGCTCGCTTCGCGGGACGGCGCCTTGCTCGCAGCAGCGGCCCGCAACGGCGTGGCGGTCGAGGATCTGCGTCCTGCCTAGCCCTCAGGAACTGATCGTCCGCCGAGAAGGTGCGCTGGGGCGGCTGACGTTGAACCGGCCAGAGGCGCTGGGCGCGCTGACCACCGGCATGTGCAAGGCGATGATCGAAGCGCTGCAGGCCTGGCGCGACGACGCTGGCGTCCGCGCGGTGCTGATCGACCATGCCGGCGAGCGCGGGTTCTGCGCCGGCGGCGACATCCGCACCCTGGCCGACAGCGCCGCGGGCGACGGGCGTGCGGCGCTGGAATTCTTCTGGGTGGAATATCGGCTGGACGCGCTGATCGGCGCCTATTCGAAGCCGGTGGTCACCGTGATGGACGGCACGGTGATGGGCGGCGGCGTCGGCATCTCGCTGCCGGCGCGCTATCGCATCGCCACCGAACGCACCCGCTTCGCCATGCCGGAGACCGGCATTGGCCTTTTTCCTGACGTGGGCGCCGGTTGGTTTCTACCCAGACTACCGGACCGCACCGGGCTCTGGGTGGCGCTCACCGGCGCGCGCCTCGCGGCCGCCGATTGCGTTGCCCTGGGACTCGCCACTCAGTTCACCCCCGCCGCAGACTTGCCGGCGTTGAAGGCGGCGCTGGCAGAGGCGGACGACGTCGCCGCGGCGCTGGCGCGTTTCGCCGCTGATCCGGGTCCCGCGCCGCTCGCCGCGCACCGCGCCGACATCGCCCGGCTGTTCGCGGGCGGCAGCCTCGAGGCCGTGATCGCGGCCCTTGAGGCCGATGGCGGCGAGTGGGCGAAGGCGCAGCTGGCGGCCATGGCGCCGAAGTCGCCGCTCAGCGCCAAGGTGGCGTTCCGGCTGATCGCCAGCGGGCTCGCGCCGAAATCCCTCGCTGACGATCTCGCCATCGAATATCGCTTGGCCGCGCGGCTGGTGCTGCGGCCGGACTTCCGCGAGGGCGTGCGCGCCACCATCGTCGACAAGACTGGCGATCCAGCCTGGCGTCCGGCGACGTTGGCGCAGACGGATGCGGCGCTGGTGGACGCCATGTTTGCGCCGCTGGACGAGGAATGGACGCCGCTGCCGGCGTGAAGGAGAGCTGAGTTGGCCTACGAGACACTGATCGTCGAGACGCACGATGCGGTGCGGCTGATCCGCCTCAACCGGCCCGAGGCGCTGAACGCGCTGAACGGCCAGCTCATGGACGAGATGACCGCGGCGCTCGATGAGGCCGAGGCCGACGCCGCCATCCGCTGCCTGGTGATCACCGGTTCCGACCGCGCCTTCGCCGCCGGCGCCGACATCAAGGAGATGGCCCCGAAGTCCTACGCCGAGGTGTTCGCCGAGGACTTCATCACCCGCAACTGGGAGCGGGTGACGCGTTGCCGCAAGCCTGTGATCGCGGCGGTGGCCGGCTATGCGCTGGGCGGCGGCTGCGAGTTGGCCATGATGTGCGACTTCATCATCGCGGCCGACAACGCCCGTTTCGGCCAGCCGGAGATCAACCTCGGGGTCATGCCGGGCGCCGGCGGCACCCAGCGGCTGACGCGTTTCGTCGGCAAGTCCAAGGCCATGGAAATGGTGCTGACGGCGCGGATGATGGACGCCGCCGAGGCCGAGCGCGCCGGCCTGGTCAGCCGCGTGGTGCCGCTGGCCGAGCTGGTCCCGACAGCGCTGGAAGCGGCCGCCAAGATCGCCAGCCTGTCGCCGCTGGCGGTGATGATGGCGAAGGAGACCGTCAACGCCGCCTACGAGACCCCGCTCTCCGAGGGCGTGAAGCTGGAGCGGCGCCTGTTCCACTCGCTCTTCGCCTTCGAGGACCAGAAGGAAGGCATGGCGGCCTTCACCGAGAAGCGGAAGCCCGACTTCAAGGGGCGCTGAGGCGCCCGCTCAAGGCGCCTTGAGTTCCTGCAACACGAAGGCGTGCTCAGGACCCGGCGACATCGGAATGTATTCGTCGCCGACGTTGAGCAACCAGTAGCTGCTACGCCAGGTGATCTCGCCGCCCCCAGCGATGGTGGCGGCCCCGCCGTTCCAGGCGATCTGGTTGTTCGAATTGTAGCCGAAGCAATCGTTCGGGCCGGCGATCACCGTGTCTTCGGTGTCGGGCAACAGGCGCGTCACCTGAAAGGTGGCGTCGACTTTCACGCGGTAGCCATACGCGTCGTGCTGCGGCTGCTGCTTCACGCTGACCTGATCGACGCGGTAGCTGTCCTGGCAGGACGGAACGTGCGGCGTGTCGCCGGGCAAGCCCGGGCGCACCGCCATTTCCGGGATGTCCGGCGCCTCGACCCGCGCCGTCAACGCGTCAGCCACGGCCGCGTCGGATGGCGCGGTGGCGAAGGGCGGCGCCGGCGGTCCACCGCAGGCGCTGAGCGCCAGCCCGGCGAGCGCCACCGCGCAGGACGATCTAGCGACCCGGCGAGTCATTCATCCCCTGTCGAAAAGCATGCGGCGCCGCCGCCAGCGGCAGGTGCGGGTCTTGCGCGGCGTTGGTGGCGCCAGCGTCGAGGGCCCAGCTCTGGCCCGCAAAGCCGAGCGACCCCAGCACCCGCAGCGTCTGCGCCTGACCGACCGGCCAGCTGTCTGGCGACGCCGTGAACTGACCGAAGCACGCCTGAACATCGCCCGCTGCGGGCGGCGCCAGGCGCGTCGCTGTGACGTCCGCATCGACCTCCAGCTGGTAGCTGGTCTGGTTGTAGTGGCGGACTTCGGGGTACTGCCAGACCCTGGCGCTGGTGACGCTGAACGGCTTGCAGCCCGGCGCGGTCGCCAGCATCTGTGTCAGCGCGTCGGCGATCTGGCGGTTGGACGGCGACAGCTCGAAGGGGGGCTGCGTCTGGTTGCAGGCCGCGCAGAGCAGCAGCGCGCCGGCCGCCGCGACGGAGCGCGCGCGGGTGAAGGTCGTCGGGCCGGCCAGCATGGGTCCCATTGCGCGCTCAGCTTGGAGCGTCGCCGACGTGCGCCGCACCCCCCGTTTGGGGGCCAATCGCCGCGAGGCTTTCGCCGCCGGCCGCCTTGGCGCTACGGTGACCACAACGACAAGGGAGATAGCGCGATGACGCGGGCGTTGGTGTTGAGTGGCGGCGGGCCGGTGGGCATCGCCTGGGAGGCCGGCCTGATCGCCGGCCTGGCGGAGGGCGGCGTTCACCTCGCCAAGGCGGACTACATCCTCGGCACCTCGGCCGGCTCGTTCGTCGGCTCGCAGCTGGCGATGGGTCGCGATCCTGGCGACATGGCCGCGGCGATCATCGCCGAAGCCGACCGCGCCGACGCCGCCTCGAAGATCTCCAGCGCTCAGGCCCAGCGCCCGGCCGGAACACCCGGCACAGGCATGACCCGGCTGATGGAGCTGATGGCGGCGGCCCGTTCCGGCGATCGCGACCCGCAGGACGTGCGCCGCGAGATCGGGGCGTTCGCGCTGGAGTCGCGGACCGTTGACGAAGACGCCTTCATCAAAAGCTTCGGGCGCCAGCTGGCCGAAGCGCAGGGCGACGTGTGGCCGAAAGGGAATTTCGCTTGCACCGCTGTGGATGCGCTCACCGGCGACTTCGTGGTCTGGGACGCTTCGAGCAAGGTGGGTCTGGCGCGCGCCGTGGCCTCCAGCTGCAGCGTGCCTGGCGTCTATCCGCCGATCACCATCAACGGGCGCCGCTACATCGACGGTGGCATGCGCTCCGGCTCCAACGCCGACCTCGCCAAGGGCCACGACCTGGTGCTGATCCTGGCGCTGCGCACCGCCTCGGCGCCCGTCGGCATGCGCGCGCCGTTGGAGCGCGAGATGGATGAGCTGAAGGCCGCCGGCTCGCGGGTAGAAACGATCTATCCCGACGAAGCCAGCATGGCCGCCTTCGGGGCGAATATGATGAACGCCCAAGTGCGCCCCGCGGCGGCGAAAGCCGGGCTGGAGCAGGGGCGGGCGCTGGGGAAGAGCGTCGGGGAATACTGGGTGTAACCTCCCTCCCCTTCATGGGGAGGGCAGACCGCGCAGCGGTCGGGTGGGGGTGTTCGAAGCGTCAACGAACGCTGTCGGCGCCGGCGCTCGTCATCTGACTTCCCCACCCGATCGTCGCTGCGCGCCGATCTTCCCTCCCCAGGAGGGGAGGGAGATTCAGCTCGTTACTTCACGTCGTCCGGATAGATCAGCGGCAGCACCAGCGCGGTCGGGTGGGCCTTGTCCATGTAGATGGTGTTGGTGGCCACGCGGGGCGGCGTGGTCATGTCGCCGGGCGCCGCGCCGTTGTTGCCGTTAACCTCGAAGCGCGGGGCGTTCGAGGAGGTGATCACCAGTTCGATATGGTGGCCTTTCTCGAAGGTGATGGCCGTGTTCCACATGTCGATGGTCATCTCTTCCGGCGCGCCGGGGGTCATCATCTTCACCTGGTCGGGCATGCGGCCGTCGCGGTAGCGGGCCCGGATCGGCGCATCCAGCACCAGCGCCTCATAGCCGTCCGGATACACGTCGACCAGCTTGGCCATGAAGTCCGTGTCCGGACCATCGGTGGCGCCATACACCTCGACGCTGACGTGACCGGCGATGGCGACGTCGTGGTCAAGCGCCGGCGTCTCGAAGCGCAGGTAGTCCTGCCGCGCCGGGATCGCCCGCTGGTCCATCGGGCCGCGGTCGAACGTGAGGTTCGCGCCGCCCACTGTCGGCACTGGATTGGCCGGATCGAACTTGTAGGTGACTGAGGACGCGGCGGCCGTCGGCGGCGTCAGCGATAGGCCATGGTCCGCCGTCGGATAATAGCGCACCTCGCGGCTGTTCGGTGGCCAGTCGGCCATCGCCATGATGCGGTTCTTCGGCGAGAACGCGCCTTTCTCGGCCGCCGCCATCATCACGAAGTGCACGGGCGGCTCGTCCATGATGCCGTTCTGCTCGCCTTTGAGCCAATAGTCCCACCAGCGCATCTCGTCGCCGCCAGCGGCGGTCATGCGGTCCATACCGGGGTATTCGAGGTTGCCGGACAATGGGCCGTGGCCGAACGGGCCCATGAACAGCTTCTGGTTACCCCGCGCGCCCTTGGCGCCGTGGTTTTGCAGGTATTCGAAGTTGTAGACGTTGCCGGAGTTGAAGATGTCGTACCAGCCGCCGACATTGTAGATCGGTATACGGATGAAATCCATGCCCTGGCTCATGTCGCCGCGGATGGAGAGGGTGTTGAAGAGCGCGCCGGCGCGGATGCCGTTGAGCACGTCGTCGGTCGCGCCCTGGCCCTTGGTCCAGCCGATGGTGTCCTTGTCCTTCAGCACGCCGCCCATGAAGCTGTTCGTGGACCGATCGTTCGGCGCGACGATGATGTAGGCGGCGGTCAGGTGCGGCGGCGCGGCGATGGCGGCCATGTTCGACGTGATGCCCAGCGCCGAGGCGCCGGTGATCCCGACCTTGCCGTTGCTCCACGGCTGTTTGGCCACCCACTCGACGGTGTCGTAGCCGTCCGGAATGTCGTCGTTGAAGGCCGAATAGAAGCCCTTCGAGTGGCCCTTGCCGCGCACGTCCTGCACCACCAGCACGTAGCCCGCCTTGGTGTAGCGGGTGATGGAATCGGCCATGCGCGCGGCCATCGCGGGCGGCGCCTTGGAAAGATCCGGGTCCTTCAGATAGGGGGTGCGCTGCAGGATCACCGGCCAGGGGCCTTTGCCATCCGGCATGTAGACGTTGGCGGCGAGCACCGTGCCGTCGCGCATCGGCATGAACACTTCCTGGTGCGCCGGGAGGGCGGCGGCGGGCGCGGCTGCTGCGGCGGGCGAAACCGCCGGCGCCGGTGTCTGTGCGGCCGCGAAGCCAGCCATCATCAAGGCGGCGAACGCCGCGGTGGCAAATAGTGCTTTCATTTCAATACGTCCCCAGTCCCCAATCGTTCGAAATCAATTGCCGTAGAGTTCGGCGAACTCGCGTCGCCTTGGCCCCATATAACCGAAAAGGAACGCCGCCACCTTGCGCATCTGGATCTCCTCGGAGCCCTCCGTGATCCGATAGCGGCGGTGGTGTCGGTAGATGTGTTCGAACGGCTTGTGCCGCGAATAGCCGATGCCGCCGTGGGTCTGCATGGCCCGGTCGGCCGCTTCGCAGCACAGGCGGTTGGCCCAGTAGTTACACATGCTGACCTTGTCGGAGAGCTGCCGCTCAACCTCGCGGTGGGGCATGCGGTCCATGTCCCAGGCGGTCTTGCGGATTAAGAGGCGCAGCATTTCAGCCTGCGTCGCCAGTTCCACCAGCGGCCACTGGATGGCCTGGTTGTCGGCCAGTGGCTTGCCGAAGGGCTTGCGGGCGCGAGCGTAGCGCACGCTCTCCTCGATGCAGTAGACCGCCGCGCCAAGCGACGAGGCCGCCTGGCGGATGCGGTTCTGGTGCACGAAGCTTTGCCCCAGGCGCAGGCCCTGGCCCTCGACGCCCCACATGGCGTCGTCCGGCACCCAGACGTCGGTGATCGAGATCCGGGGGTGGTCGGTGGGCATGTTGAAGGTCCAGAGCCACTCCTCGATCTTCACCCCAGGATCGCTGGCCGGCACCAGGAACACGGTGATGCCGTCGCCGTCGCCATCGTTCCCGGCGGTGCGGGCGAAGGTCATGACGTGGGTCGCCACGTGCATGCCAGTGGTCCACATCTTCTCGCCGTTGATGCGCCAGCCGGAGACCCCGTCCTTGGTCTCGCGCACCGCGCGGGTCTCCATGTGGGTGGCGTCGGAGCCGTGCTCAGGCTCGGTCAGCCCGAAGCCTGAGCGGATGCGGCCGGCCAGCAGGTCGTCGGCGTAGCGGTCGTACTGAGCGTTGGTGGCGAACTCCTTGAACATCAGGATGAAGGGGTTGTTGCCGACGATGGAGTGCTCGTTCTGCAGGTCGTTGTGCAGGCCGAGCCCCTTGGCCGCCAGGTGCTCGCGGATGATCGCCATGGCGAGGTTGGACCCACCCTTGCCGCCCATTTCCACCGGCCAGGCGTAGCGCAGGTGTCCGGCCGCGTCGGCGCGCCGCCGCGCCTCGCCCAGCAGCGCTTCCCACTCCTGCTTGGGCAGACCGCCCTTGTCCCAATCGGTGCGCTCGTATTCGCGCCGGTGGTCGAAGAAGCGGATGTTGTCGTCCTGGGCCTCCAGCGGCTTGATCTCCGCCTCGATGAAGCGGTCGAGCTCGCCCAGATAGGCCTGGATGTCGGCGGGAACGTCAAAGTCCATGGCGGCGCCTTATGGGTTGGGTGGGCGCTCGCTCAAGGCGGCGCGGTAGCCGGAGTAGTTGGGTTGGTCGACGGCCAGCTTGGCCAGCGTGGTCGCCCAGAGGTGAGCGGCCAGGCCGGGCGTGGCGAGGTCCAACTCGCCGGCGCGGATGCGCAGCGCGAGCGCGCGGTTGAGGCTCGCGAGGTCGCCGTCCTCGTCCAGCAGGGCCTTCAGGCGCGCCAGTTCTTCGGTTTCGGCGGCCGGCGCCAGGTCCAGCTGGCGCTGAGCGATCTCGGTGGCGTTGGCGCAGACGCGCAGCTGGAAGGCGATGTGCGGACCCGTCTCACGGACCGCGGCGCCCTTCAGGAAGGCGGCGACCGCGCTGAGAATCTCGGCCGGGCGCGGCTCGTCCTGCATCAGCCCGCTCCCGCCAGCAGCCGCATCAGGTCGACCTCGTTCTCGGACGCGCGACGGGCGATCACTGCCCGCTCCACCGAAGGATCGCCGACCCGGAACGCCGCCACCATGCCGGCGCACATCACCCCCCAGCGCAGCGAGCCGAACACTTCCCAGAACTTCCCCTGCGCCCGGTTCACCGGTGGCCCGCCCGCGGCCTCGTAGCCAGCGAAGAGGTCCTCGCGCTGCCCGAAGCCGCCGACGGGCTTGTCCACCTGCCCGAACCGCCAGGGGTTTACGCAGATCCAGCCCAGGTCCTCCATCGGATCGCCCACGTGCGCCAGTTCCCAATCGAGCACGGCGCGCACCCCGTCCGGCCCGATCATCAGGTTGCCATTGCGAAAGTCACCGTGAACCAGGCGCGGCGTCGCGTCCGGGGGCGGCAGGTGCTGAGTGAGCCACACGAACGCCAATTCGAACACCGGACGGGGCCAATCGGTGGCCTCGTAGGACCCGCGCCACTGCGCCACCAGCTCGGCCGGCGTCGAAATCTTCAGCCCCGTCGCCTCGCTGACCGGGATGGCGTGGATGCGCGCCAGGATTTCGCCGCACTGCCGCGCCAGCGTGGTCCGCGTTTCGGCAAACTTCTCGTCGCGCACGATGCGACCGCCCAGGGTTTCGCCCTCGACGAACGACATGATGAAGCCGTGCCCCAGTCCGTCGTCGGGCTCCAGCACATGGCGCACGACCGGGGCCGGCACGCCGGCGGCGCCCGCCAGCCGAAGCAGCTCCGCCTCAGCCTCAAGGCCGGTGGTGGTGGCCGAGACCCGCGTGCCCCCGGGCGCGCGCCGCAGGATCAGCGGCGTGCCGTCATCGAGCTCGAAGCGCCAGATCTCCTGGGTCGCGCCGGCGGTCAGCCGGGTGACGCGCGCCGCGCCGCCCGCGCCCAGCCGCCGCCGGGCGATCTCGCCCAGGCGTTCGGCCATGACCTCTGTGGGGCTCTGGGGCGGTTTGTCCGCCACGCCATTTCCTCCGCTTTTCTGCGACCCTAACCGAGGTGCAAAGTCCCTCCAACGCTCACGTAGGGGCAGGAATCGCGGTCGCGCGCTCAAGCCAGCCTTACCTTGCGCGACTGGCCCCAACGGGTGTCTATGCGGCCGCCTCAACCTATTGCCGGAGTACGAGAGCCGATGCGGCGCTTGTGCGCTGCCGCGCCGCGAGGCCGCGGCTATTTGCAGATGTCGACGCGCCGATTGCGGGCGGCGGGCGCCGCCGTGTCGCTGGCGGTGCTCGTTGCCAGCTGCGGCGCCCCTCAGCAGAACGCGCCGCCGCCCGCGACCGTCGGCGTGGTCACTCTGGCGCCTCAGTCCGTCACCCTGACCGCCAACCTGCCGGGCCGCACCAGCCCTTACGAAATCGCCGACGTGCGGCCGCAGGTGAGCGGCATTATCCAGTCACGCCTCTTCGAGGAAGGCGCGGTGGTGCGCGCCGGGCAGGCGCTCTACCAGATCGATCCGGCGCCGTTTCAGGCCGCCTACGAGCAGGCGACGGCGCAGCTTGCCAACGCACAGGCGAACCTGACCACCACGCAGTTGAAGTCCGAACGCTTCGCTGACCTGGTGAAGATCCACGCGGTCAGTAGCCAGGACGCTGACGACGCCGAGGCGGCCTACAAGCAGGCTCTGGCCCAGGTCGCGCAGGACCGCGCGGCTGCGGACGCGGCCCGCATCAACCTCGGCTACACGCGCATCACCGCGCCGATCGACGGCCGTATCGGCATCTCGGCGGTGACCAAGGGGGCGCTGGTAACCGCTGACCAGGCAACGGCGCTGGACAGCATCCAGCGGCTCGACCCGATCTACGTCGACGTCACCCAGTCGGTGGCGCAAGTGGTGGCGCTGCGTCGCCAGATCGCCAAGGGCGGCGTCAACGCCGGCGCCGACACAGCCGAAGCCCATCTCACGCTCGACGACGGGACCGCCTACCCGCTGGCCGGCAGGCTGCAGGTTACCGACGTCACCGTCGACCAGACCACCAACGCGGTGACCATCCGTGCGGTGTTCCCCAATCCCAGCGGCCTCTTGCTGCCCGGCATGTTCGTGCGCGCCACGATCGTCGAGGGCGTCGACCCGAACGCGCTGCTCGTGCCGGACCAGGGTGTCGGCCATGACCAGAAAGGCCAGCCGACGGCGCTGGTGGTGAACGCCAAGGGCGTGGTGGAGCTGCGTCAGCTGCAGGTCGGCCAGACCGTCGGCGACAAGTGGCTGGTGACGTCGGGGCTGAGCGCTGGCGACCGGGTGATCGTCGAAGGCGTGCAATCGGCCCAGCCGGGCGCGCAGGTGCACGTCGCGCCCGCGGACAACGTCCACTAGGCGCATGCTGTCTCGCTTTTTCATTGACCGGCCGATCTTCGCCACGGTGCTCGCCATCGTGGTGATGGTGGCCGGCGCGCTGGCCATCCGCACCCTGCCGATCGAGCAATATCCGACCATCGCGCCGCCGGCCGTGGGCGTCTTCGCCGACTATCCGGGCGCGTCGGCCGCCACGGTGGAGACGTCGGTCACCGACGTGCTCGAGCAGCAGCTCACGGGCCTCGACCACCTGCTCTACTTCACGTCGAGCAGCGGTTCGGACGGCAGCGCGTCGATCCAGGCGACCTTCGCCCCGGGCACCGATCCCGACATCGCCCAGGTGCAGGTGCAGAACAAGTTGCAGTCGGCGCTGCCGCTGCTGCCGGCGCAGGTGACGGAGCAGGGCATCGGCGTCGCCAAGGCGCAGGGCGGCTTCCTGGCGGTCGTGGCGCTCTACGACACCAGCGGCCGATACACCTCCACCGACATCGCCGACTATCTGCGCAGCTACATCGTCGACCCGCTGGCCCGGGTGAACGGCGTCGGCAATGTGCGGGTGTTCGGCGGCCAGTACGCCATCCGCATCTGGCTCGATCCCTACAAGCTGCAGGCCTACGGCCTGATGCCGTCGGACGTGCGCAGCGCCGTGCTGGCGCAGAACGTCCAACTGGCGGGCGGCGAGGTGGGCGGTCTGCCGTCGCCGCAGGGCCAGCAACTCGACGCCACTATCACCGCCCAGTCGCTGATGAGCAGCCCGGCGCAGTTCCAGGCGATCATCCTGAAGACCCAGGCCAGCGGCGCGGTCGTGCGGCTGGCGGACGTGGCGCGGGTGGAGCTGGGCGCCGACGACTACTCGGCCACCACCCGGCTGAACGGGCTGCCGGCCGGCGGCGTCGCCATCCAGCTGACGCCGGGCGCCAACGCGCTGACCACCGCCGACCTGGTCAAGCAAAGGGCCACGGAACTGGCCGCCAGCCTGCCGCAGGGCCTGAAGCTGAGCTTCCCGGTGGACTCCACTACCTTCATCAAGCTGTCGATCCAGCAGGTGATCGTCACCTTGTTGGAGGCGATCGCGCTGGTGATCGCGGTGATGTTCCTGTTCCTCCAGGACTGGCGGGTGACGCTGATCCCCGCCGTCACCGTGCCGGTGGTGTTGCTGGGCACGTTCGGCATCCTCGCGGCGGTCGGTTACTCGATCAACACGCTGACCATGTTCGCCATGGTGCTGGCCATTGGCCTGCTGGTCGATGACGCCATCGTGGTGGTGGAGAACGTCGAGCGGATCATGAGCGAGGAAGGGTTGGCGCCAAAGGCCGCCACCATCCGCTCGATGAACGAGATTACCGGCGCGCTAGTGGGGGTCGCCCTGGTGCTGGCGGCGGTGTTTCTGCCGATGGCCTTCATCGGCGGATCGACCGGCGTCATCTACCGCCAGTTCTCGGTGACCATCGTCTCGGCCATGGGCCTGTCGATCATGGTGGCGCTGACCCTGACGCCGGCGCTCTGCGCCACCATCTTGAAGCCGGTCGAGGCCGGCCACCGCGAGCACGCCCGCGGCTTCTTCGGCTGGTTCAACCGCAACTTCGCCACCACCGTGCAGCGCCACCAGCGCGGGTTGGGGCGCATCATCGGCCGGCCGCTGCCGGCGCTGATCCTCTATGGCGTGCTGATCGTCGGCCTGGTGGCGCTGTTCGCGCGGCTACCGACAGCGTTCCTGCCGGTCGAAGACCAGGGCTCGATGGTCGGGCTTTACACCCTGCCCGTCGGCGCCACGCAGGCGCGCACGCTCGCCGTCGGGCGCCAGATCGAGGACTATTTCCTCAAAGACGAGAAGCGCAACATCGACGCGCTCTTCACCGTCGCCGGCTTCAATTTCAGCGGCAATGGCCAGAACCTCGGCCAGGCCTTCCTGCACCTCAGCGATTGGAAGGACCGTCCGGGCGCCGACAACAGCGCCGCCGCTATCGCCCGGCGCGCCACCCAGGCGCTGTCGCAGCGGGTTCGCGACGGACAGGTCTACATCCTGGTGCCGCCGGCGGTGCCAGGCCTCGGCAGTTCGTCGGGCTTCGACCTGGAGCTGGAGGATCGCGCCGGCCTCGGTCACGACGCCCTGGTCGCCGCGCAGAACCAGCTGGTGAACCTGGCGTCCAACGACCCGATCCTCGAAGGCGTGCGGCCCAACAACCAGCCCGACACGCCGCAGCTGCACCTCAGCGTGGACAACACCGAAGCCACCGCGCTCGGCCTCAATCTGGGCGACATCGACGACACCTTCGCCTCCGCCTGGGGCGGCTCGTTCATCAACAACTTCGTCGATCGTGGGCGGGTGAAGCGCGTCTACATGCAGGGCGATGCGCCGTTCCGTTCGCGCCCGGAAGACATCGGCGCCTGGTACGTGCGCGGCGCCAGCGGCAGCATGGCGCCGTTCTCGTCCTTCGCCACCTCGAACTGGACCGTCGGGCCCTCGCAGCTTGGCCGCTACAACGGTGAGCCGGCGCTGGAGATCAACGGCCAGCCGGCGCCCGGCCAAAGCTCTGGCGCGGCGATGAAAGAGATGGCGCGGCTGATCGGTAAGCTGCCGCACGGCATCGGCTTCGAATGGACCGGGCTTTCCTATCAGGAGGTGCTCTCGGGCTCGCAGGCGCCGTTCCTCTATGGGCTCTCGGTGCTGGTGGTGTTCCTGTGCCTGGCCGCTCTCTACGAGAGCTGGTCGATCCCGCTGGCGATCATCCTGGTGGTGCCGCTGGGGGTGTTCGGCGCGGTGCTGGCCGCGACGCTGCGTGGTTTCTACAACGACGTCTATTTCCAGGTGGGCCTGCTCACCACCATGGGGCTGGCGGCGAAGAACGCCATCCTGATCGTGCAGTTCGCCGACACGGCGGAGAAGCACGGGGCCGAGCCGCGCGAGGCGGCGATGTCGGCGGCGCGGCTGCGCTTGCGGCCGATCCTGATGACCTCGCTGGCGTTCATGGCGGGGGTGTTTCCGCTGGCCATCGCATCCGGCGCCGGCGCGGCCAGCCAGCACGACATCGGCACCGGCGTGATTGGCGGCATGGTGGCCGCGACGCTGATGGCGATCTTCTTCGTGCCACTGTTCTTCGTGGGCGTGCGCCGCTTTGCCCACCGCAGGCGGCGGCGTCCCGCGGCCGCCGCGGCGTCAGGGGCCACCTGATGCGCCGCTTCGCGCTCCTGCTGCTTGCGCCCGTGCTGGCCGGCTGCGTCAGCCTGGCGCCGCCTTACCATCGGCCCACGCCCGCGGTTCCCGAGGCGGTCGCCAACAGCGAGGGCGCGCCCGAGGCCGCGCCGCGTCTCGCGCCCTGGCGCGCCTTCTTTGGCGATCCCCGTCTGCAGCAGGTGATCGACCTCGGGCTGGCCCACAACCAGGACCTGCCGGCCGCCGTCGCCAATGTGCAGATTGCCCGCGCCGCTTGGCTTGGCCAGCGTTCGCAACTGTTCCCGTCCCTGAACGGCGCGCTGGGCGCCAGCGGCAGCCGCACCCCGGCCGCGCTCTCCGGCCTGCCGGCGTCCAGCGGCGCGTTCACCGAGCAGATCTACAGCGCCGAGTTCGCCGTGCCGTCCTACGAACTCGACCTCTTCGGCCGGGTGCGCAGCCTGACCAAGGCGGCGCAGGAGCAGTACTTCGCCAGCCAGGCGGCGCGCGACGCCGTGCAGATCAGCCTCGTCGGCCAGATTGCCCAGGACTGGCTCACCGTGGGCGCGGACCGCTCGCTGCTGGCCATTGCACAGGCGACACTTGTCGAGACAACCACGTCGCTGACCTTGACCCAGGCCAAGCTCGACCACGGCGAGGCGGCGCAGAGTGACGTCGATCGCGCCCAGGGCCTGGCGTCGCAGGCGAGGGCCGCCGTCGCCGCCGCGACCACCCAGGTGGCCGAGGACCGCGACGCGCTTGAGTTCGTCGCCGGCGCCCCGGTCGCCGAGACGCTGTTGCCCACCAGCCTCGACGACGAGAGCGGCATCCTCGGCCAGCTGCCGAGCGGTGTCGCCTCCAGCGTGCTGCTGGCCCGCCCCGATGTGGTCCAGGCCGAGGACCAGTTGATCGCCGCCAACGCCAACATCGGCGCGGCGCGCGCCGCGTTCTTCCCCAGCATCACGCTGACCGGCTCGGCCGGGCTCACCAGCACCGCGCTGTCCAGCCTTTTCACCGGCGGCGCCGGCGCCTGGAGCTACGCCGCCCAGCTCACCCAGCCCATCTTCGATGCGGGCAAGAACCGCGCGGGCCTGGCGCAGGCGAAAGCCCAGCGCGACCTGGCTCAGGCCAACTATCAGAAGGCCATCCAGACGGCCTTCCGCGAGACCGCCGACGCCCTGGCGCGGCGCGGCCGCATTGGGGAGCAGCTGGCGGCGGAGCAGGCGCAGGTGGCGGCCGACGCCGATGCGATGCGCCTGATCCAGGTCGCGTTCGCCCGCGGCTCGGCCTCCGAGCTCGACCTGCTGACGGCCCAGGGCAGCCTTGATGCCGCGCTGCAGGCCGTCGCGACCACCCGGCTGCTGGCGGCGACCAACGTTGTGGCGCTCTACCAGGCCCTGGGCGGCGGGCTCTCGTGACGGTGCTCAGACGCCGCGTTCGAGAATGGGGAATTGCCGCGCCGGGTCGCGCTGCTCCAGCACCTGGCCGTCGGGCAGACGCGTGATCGCCCCGTCCGGCGCGTACTGCAGGATGTAGGCCTTGCGCACCTGGCCGGCCTTCAGGTTCGGCCCGGTGCGATGCGGCGCCAGCGAGGAGAACACCACGATATCGCCCGCCCGCGCCGGCGCCGGCACGGCGTTGGGCGCATCCTTCAAGCAGACGAGTCCGATGTTGGTGGTCCAGTGCTCCAGCGTGCCCAGCTTGTGCAGGCCGGGTGCGATCCACGGGCAGCCGTTCTCTTCGTCCACGTCCACCAGCGGGATCCACAGCGTCAGGTACTGCTGCGGCTCGATGAAGGTGTAGCCGTTGTCCTGGTGCCAGGGGAATTCCTGCGGGATGTCCGTTTTCTTGTAGACCGATTGGTCCCAGTAGAGCCGCACGTCGTCGCCGATCAGGTCGTGGCAGATGTCCTTGATCGAGGGGTGGCGGGCGAAGGCCTGCAGCACCGGCGACTTGGCCACGATGTGGGCGCTGAAGGTGATCGCGCCGGTGCGTGTCAGCCGGTGCCAGCCGTTCTTCTGGGTGCGCACATAGTCGTCGACCTCTTTCTCCAGCGGGTCGATGGCGGCGATGACGGCGGCGATCTCGGCCGGGGAGAACGCCCCGCGATGGACGAAGAAGCCGTCGGCGTCGAACTGGCTCACTTCGGCCGCGGTCAGGCGGCGCAGACCGTCGCGGCGTGTGTTCTGCCACACGAAGTCGCGGTTGAGCGGATGCAGGCGCGGCCCAGCGTCGAGCGTCTCGGTCATGCGGGGAGGGTGCGCCCGCGCCGCGCCGCCGGCAAGATTGACCCCGCATTGAGACGGGGCAGACTGGCGCCCATGCATTTCACCGAACGCCTGCGCCCCGGCATCATCGCCGGCGAGATCACCACCTCGGTGCGCATCTGGAAGAACTTGCGCGTGAGGCTGGGCGGCCGCTATCCGATGCCGCCGGGCGAGATCGAGGTCACCCGCATCCAGGAAGTCGACCGCTACGACATCACCGAGGCCATCGCTTTGTCGGGCGGTTTTGAGAGCCTTGAGGACCTGCTGAAAGTCGCCCAGCACGGGTCAGGCTCGCGGGTGTTCCTGATCGACTTTTTGTATCGGGAGCGCGGTTAGGCGATTGGGGCAACAAAGACTGGGAGCTTGGAAATGCCATCCCATTTTCGGCGAAAGGGGCACTCGACTCATATTGGAATGCGGGTTTGACTATGCACGTTTCCGGGACGTGCAAAGGCAGCCGCCCATTTGGAGGCACGTTTTTTGACCCCCCAAACCAATCGCGGAATGTCTATACATATCCCGAAAACGTATATAGAAAATGAGCGTTCTCTATCTATGTCGTGCTGGCGAGGTACCGCCGGCCTAGCCTTGCGTGGAATTCGTCAATGGCCCGCACACTAACGGTTCACCAGGTTGGTGCCCGTCCAGTCGAAACGCTCATAACTCCCACGCTCCCGCTTTCATTGGACCTCGAATCTAAGCTGGTTCTCAAGAAGCTCGCTGCGGCTCACCGATCTCTGGCTGAACTAAAGGGAGCGGCAGGCCTCGTACCCAATGAGGCCATCCTCATAAATACGCTCTCGCTCCAAGAGGCAAAAGACAGCTCGGCCATCGAAAATATTGTCACAACTCACGATGATCTCTACCGCAGCGACGCTTATGCTAATCGGTTCGCCAGCTTGGCAGCGAAGGAAGTTTATCAATATGCGCAAGCGCTGCGCGAGGGCTTCGAACGCGTACGGAAAGCGAGACTAATCACGATCAACGACATTTTGGCCATCCAAGCCACGATCGAGAACAACGAGGCAGGTTTTCGAAAGCTCCCCGGCACTTCTCTCAAAAACGACAAGACGGGGGAAATTGTATTTACACCGCCGCAAAAGCACGAAGACATTCTTCGGCTAATGGGAAATTTAGAATCTTTCATAAACGAAGATCAGCTCACCGACCTGGACCCGCTCACGCGCATGGCAATCATGCACCACCAGTTCGAGACAATACATCCATTTTATGATGGAAATGGCCGCACAGGGCGCATCTTGAACATACTATTTCTCGTCCGGTTGGACCTTCTTGGTACTCCAGTTCTGTATCTGTCTAGGTTCATCAATCAGAACAAAGCGGAATACTATCGCCTGTTGCAGGCGGTTCGAACTGACGGTGTCTGGGAAGACTGGATCATGTTTGTGCTAGAGGGCGTGGAACAAACGGCGCGGCAAACCACGAGGCTGGTGCATCGAATTAAGGACTTAATGCTGGTTCATAAGGCGAAGATTCGGAGAGAGCTGCCGAGAATATACAGTCAGGACCTTCTAAACAATATTTTTGGACATCCATACAGCAAGATTGCATTTGTAGAGCGTGATCTGAGTGTAAGTCGCATCACTGCGACTCGATACCTGGACGAGCTCACAAAAATTGGTGTCATGGAAAAGCTCAAAATGGGTCGCGACAACTATTACGTAAATCACGAATTGGTCGACTTACTTTGTCAAGTCCAAGCAGTGTGACTGGCTGCTACGCCTCCACCTTCTCCTCTTCCGCCGCCACGAAGCCGCGCCAGTTGTTCATGTAGTTCTGGAACTTGGGGCTCAGGCCCTGCGAAGCGAGGTAGGCGCGCGTCACCGGCAGCGCGATCGGGACGAAGTCCGGGTTGGCGGCGTATTCGCGCGGATAGTCGTGGTGCAGGATCGCCGCGCGGCCGAGGATGACGAAGTCGGCGCCCGCGTCCGTGAGCCGGCGCATGTCGGCGCCGGTCATCAGCTTGCCAGCGGCGCCCAGCCGGGTTTCGCCGCGCGGCAGATCGGTGAACCAGTCGATCAGCGGCTTTTGCGCAAACTCCGCCTCGGCCGGCGGCTTGAACGAGTCCCACAGCGACATGTCGACGTAATCGAGGTCGCCGCTCGACAGCATCCAGCCGGCGAACTCGCGCTGGTCGGCGAAGCGCAGGCCGAAACGCTCGGGCGAGATGCGCAGGCCGAGCTGGAAATCCGGGCGGGTGCGCTTGCGGATGCCAGCGATGATGTCGCGCACGATGCGCGAGCGGTTCTCCAGCGAGCCGCCATAGCGGTCGTCGCGCCGGTTGGTCTCGGGGCTGAGGAAGGCGCAGAGGATGTAGCCGTGGGCGCCGTGCAGCTCAACGCCGTCGAAGCCGGCCCGCTCGGCGCGAACCGCCGCCTCGATGAAGTCCTCCGCCAGCGCCTCGACTTCGCCGGTGCTCAGCGCCCGCGCGCCGGTGTCGTTGTCCTTGCTCGGGCCCACCGGCTTCTCGCCGATCAGCGCCTCGGGCGAGCGGATGCCGGCGTGGTGCAGCTGCACGGAACTCACCGCGCCGTCCGACTTGATCTTGGCGGCGAGGCGCGTGAGGCCGGGCAAGTGGTCGTCGGACCAGACGCCGAGCTGGCCTGGGAAGCCCTGGCCGATGCGCTGCACGTGCGCCGCGCAGGTCATGACGAGCCCGAAGCCGCCTTCGCCGCGCTTGGTCAGCCATTGGAATTCATCGTCGGACAGGCGCCCGTCAACGTGGCTCTGCTCATTGGTCAGCGGCGCCAGCATGAAGCGGTTGCGCCACGACGGGCCGCGTTTGAACGAGATCGGCGAAAGAAGGTCGGTCATCAGGCTTCCACGGTAAAGGTCAGGCCGGCCTTGGCCGGCAGGCGGGCGACTAGGGCCGCGCCCATGGCTGAGGCGGGGCTCCAGCAGCCGCCGGGCGTCTGCGAACGCGGGACGTCGCGGACGAGAGCGACGGCGGATTCCGCCAGGATCTTCGAGGTCGAGCCGTAGCCCGGGTCCATGTCGCCGACCACGGCGCAGCGCAGCGTGCGCCCGTCGCCCATCTCGGCGATGACCAGGATGTCGTAATAGCCGGTCTCCCGCTCTTCCTTCGAAGGGCCTTCGCCAGGCTTAGGTAGGCCGCCCGCGCCGAAATTGAAGCCACCAGCGCCGCCACTGTTCGCCGCACCCGGCGGGCCCGGCAGCATCTGCATCTCGTCGTACTGGAAGTCGGCGCCCCAGCGCTGGCCGAGCAGGAAGTTGTCGCGGTGCACGGCCTTGGAATTGACGCCGGCCATCATGAACGGACCGACCCAGGCGCCGGTCACCTTGTCTTCGTACGGCGTGTCGCCATCCGGCTGAGCGGGGCCCTTGAAGCCGGGGGTCAGCGCGAACGGGTCGGCCATCATCGCGCCGATGCCCGGGTCCTTGGCCGCCGCGGCCTGGGTGGCCATGCCGCTGGCCAGCGTGCCGCCAGAGAGACCGCCTTTCAGCTTGCGCACCCGACCGCGGACGCGCGGCGCATAGGCGCCGAAGCGCTTCTTCGCCTCCTCCTCGGCGAACCAGACGCCGACGTCGAAAGGGATGGAGTCGAAGCCGCAGGAGAACACGATCCGCGCGCCGCTGGCCTTCGCCGCCGCCTCGTGCTCGGCGATCATCGCCGCGATCCAGTTGGATTCGCCAGTCAGGTCGACGTAGTCGGTCCCCGCCGCGGCGCAGGCCGCCACCAGCGGCGAGCCGTAGAGCTGATAGGGGCCGACGGTGGTGATGATGCAGGCCGCGCGGCGCACCATGGCGTCCAGCGAGGCGGGATCGGAGGCGTCGGCCTTGATCAGCGGCACGCGCGCGGCGCCCACCGCGTCCCGCACCTCCGCCAGCTTGGCCTCGTTGCGCCCGGCCATGGCCCACTTGAGGTCGCCGCCGGCGTAGGTCTTCGCCAGGTGCGCGGCGACGAGCTGGCCGGTGTAGCCCGTGGCCCCGTAGAGGATGATGTCGAATTCGGCCATGCGCGCCTCCCGCGATTTGGCGCGACGCTGCGGGCCGCCGCCGCCGGGGTCAAGGGCGCCCTGGCGTCAGGAGCTCACCCACATTCCGTCATCCCGGCCGGAGCGCGCAGCGCGGAGAGCCGGGACCCAGCAGTTCCGCTTTTGACGCGTTTGGCCCAATGCGTGGCGTCGAGACCCCGGTTGCTGGGTCCCGGCTCGGCACGCTCTGCGAGCGCTTGGCCGGGATGACGGAAGGTTGGGTTAGTCCAGCCGGTAGAACTTGCGCGCGTTGCCCCGGAACAGCGCCGCCTTCTCGTCCGCGGAGCAGCCGGCGGCGACGCGTTTCAGGGCGTTCCAGAGGGTGGGGTAGTCGCAGGAGGCGCCGTCCACCGGGAAGTTGCTCTCGAACATGCCGCGCGCCATGCCGAACGCCGCGATGCAGGTCTCCAGGTACGGCCGCCAGGCGTCGGCCAGCTCTTGCGATGTCGGCATGCGCTCGCGCCGGCGGAACGGAAAGCCACAACTGGTCATGCCGAGACCGCCCAGCTTCACCCACACGTTTGGCCGCTTGGCCAGGTCGTCGATCCCCGCCTTCCAGGCGGCGAACACCTCGTCGCGCCGGCCGGCATAGGGCCCGATGCCCAGCACGCCGCCGACGTGGTTCAGCAGGATGGTGACGCCCGGATTGGCGTCGGCCAGCGCCGCCACCTCGCCCAGCTGCGGGTGGTATTGCCAGGCCTCGAAGGTCAGCCCCAGCTCGCCCAGCTTGGCGAAGCCTTCGCGGAAGCTCGGCATCGCGTAGAGACCCTGCGGCGGGTTGGTGTGGCCGTTGCGGACATCCGGATGCGGGTCCCAGGCGCCGGCGTGGCGGATGCCTTTGAAGCGGCCATTGCCGGCGCGGATGTGCGCGTCCAGCACCTCGGCCACCGAGGCGCCTTGCGAGAGATCGGCGCGGCCGACGATGCCCTCGCAGGCGAGGATCGGACCGTAGCGGCCGCTGGCCGCCATCGCCGCCTGGCCGTTCACGAACTCGGTCTCGCCGACGAACTTCATCGCCTCGCTGGCGCCCGCCCGATAGAACGAGCCGCACTCGACGAAGACGGTGCTGGTGATGTTGTGGCCGGCCGTCAGGTCGGCCAGCAGCTGCGGCAGCAGATAAGGGTTCTGCGGAAAGTCCCACAGGTGATGGTGCGGGTCGCAGATCTCGAGCTCGGGCTCGAGGATGTCTTCGGCCATCGGATCAGCTCTCCCTCAGCGGCCCTGGAACACCGGCTTGCGCTTCTCCACGAAAGCCCGGAACGCCTCGCGGCTGTCCTCGGTGCGGCCGCAGGCGGTGTGCCGGCTGGTCTCGTTGGCGATGAAGTCGGCCAGGCCCATGTGCTCGGACTCGACGAAGTTGGCCTTCATCCCTTTCAGCGCCAGCGGTGAGGAATTCTCCAGCCGTGTGACCAGCGCCGCCAGGTCGGCCTCGAAGGCGTCGTCGGCCCAGACCCGGTTGACCAGGCCGATGCGCGCCGCCTCCGCGGCGTCGAACTTGCTTGGCAGGAAGTAGAGTTCGCGCGCCTTGGCGGCGCCCACGATGCGCGGCAGGAACCACGAGCCGCCCATGTCGCCGGAGAGGCCCACGTCGAGGAAGGCGGTGTTGAAGCGGGCGCCTTCGTCGCAGACGCGCAGGTCGCAGGCGCTGGCCCAGCCGAGTCCCGCGCCGGCGCAGGCCCCGCGGATCGCCGCGATGGTCACCAGCGGACACTCGTGCAGGATGACGCTGACGGTGAAGGTCTCCGCCCGCGACGCGCCGGCATTGCCCGCCGCATAGGCCTTCACGTCGGCCCCGGGGCAGAAGTCGCGACCGGCGCCGCGCAGCACCAGCACCCGCAGGCTCTTGTCGGCGGCGGCGTCCTGCGTGGCGGCGTAGAGCTCGTCGAGCATCTTCGGGGTGATGCCGTTCCGCGCCTCTGGCCGGTTCAGCGAGATCGTCAGCGTGTGCTCGCCGCGATCGACGAGGATGGTCTCATAAGCGCTCATGGCGCGTCTCCTCCTGGCGTTTTGCCGGGCAGCTTAGACCCGTGCGACGCGGCCTTCGAGGTCAGATCGCGCCGTCGGCTTTCAGCGCCTCGATCTCGCTGGCCGAGAGCCCGAGCAGTTCGTGCAGCACCTCGGCGTTGTCGGCGCCCAGCTGGTGGCTGGGGATGGCCGGCGTCTGCGGCGTGCCGTGGTAGCGCATGGGGCTGTTCGGCACAGTGATGTGGCCGAGCTTCGGGTGGTCGATGTCCTCCAGCATGCCGCGGCCGCGCATGTGCTCGTTGGCGAGCACGTCGTGCAGGTCGCGCACCGGCGCCGACGGCACCTTGTGTTGCTTGGTGGCGTCGAAGATCTCGGCGCGGCTGCGGCTCGCGGCCCAGGCTTCGACCAGGGCGTCGGTTTCAAGCATGTTGGCGACTCTGGCGGCGTTGGTGGCGAAGCGCGGATCGCCCTCCAGGTCGGCCCGGCCCATGGCGCGCAGCATGGCGTTCCAGTGGCCATCGTTGTTGCAAATGATGGCGAACCAGCCGTCCTGGCACGGATAGACATTGTAAGGACTGAGCGCGAGCCCGCCGTGGCGGTTGCCGGTGCGCCCCAGCGGCCGGTCCGGATTGTTGTGTACCATGCCTAAGTTGGAGGCGAGGGTGGGGAACATGGTCTCGATCATGGCGATCTCGATCATCCGCCCACGACCGGTCTTCTCGCGTTCGTAGAGGGCGGTGACGATGGCGCCGTAGAGGTGGGTGCCGGAGAGGAAGTCGGCGATCGCTGGCCCGGCTTTCACCGGCGCGCCATCGGGGAAGCCAGTGACGCTGATCGCGCCCGACGCGGCCTGGATGGTGATGTCCATGGCCAGGTTGTCGCGTTCAGGTCCGGAAAGCCCGTAGCCGGTGGCCGAGGCGTAGATCAGCCGCGGATTCTCGGCCATCAACACCGCGGCGCCGACGCCAAGCTTGTCCATCACGCCCGGCGCGAAGTTCTCCAGCAGCACGTCCGCCTTGCGCGCGAGGCGCTTCAGCAGCGCCACACCGCCCGCGCTCTTCAGGTTCAACGTGATGGTGCGCTTGTTGGAGTTGAGCATCGCCAGCGGCAGCGAGGCCCCGCCGCCGATGGCTTCGCGCGCCCGCAGCGGCTCCCCGCCGGGCGGCTCGACCTTGATCACCATCGCGCCGGCCTTGGCCATCAGGAACCCGGCGTAGGGGCCCTGGTACACCTGGCCCATGTCGATGACGGTAAGCCCACTCAGGGGCGGGGGCAGGGTTTCGCTCATGCCGCGCGACCCCTCACCTCACCCCTCCCCAACCTTCGGTCGGGGCGAGGGCTACTGAGAGCGCGAGCCCGCCTCCAGGGTGTTGAAGCTGCCGCCAAACCGTCCGTAGCCCTCGCCCCGCGCGAGCGGGGAGAGGTGAGGTGAGGGGTCCATCCGCGCAACCAACCCATCGCTAGTACAGCGCCTGATCGAACAGATCCCGGGCCATGACGATGCGCTGCACCTCGCTGGGACCCTCGCCGATGCGGCGGATGCGCATCTCACGGTACCATCGCTCCAGTGGCAGATCCTTGGTGACGCCGTAGCCGCCGTGGATCTGGATGGCGCGGTCGACCACGCGGCTGGCGCCCTCGCTGGCCAGCAGCTTGGCCATCGCCGCTTCGGTGCGGAACGGCTCGCCCTTGGCGGCCTTGCACGCCGCCGCCAGCACCGCCCAGCGCGAGGTGCGGATGTCGATCTCGTTGTCGACCACCATCCACTGGATCGCCTGGCGGGTGGAGAGGGTCGCGCCGAAGGTCTCGCGCTGCTTGGCATATTCGATCGAGAGTTCCTGGGCGCGGATGGCGACGCCGAGGCAACCGGCGGCATAGGGAATGCGCTGGCGCGTCAGCCGGTCGTTGGCGATGGCGAAGCCGCGGTTCACCTCGCCCAGCACGTTGGCGTGCGGCACGCGGGCGTCCTCGAACTGCAGCTCGGTGCCGTAGTGGCCGCTGCGCAGCGTGTGCACCACGCGGCGCACGTAGAAGCCGGGCGTGTCGCCGTCGACGATGAAGCAGGTGATGCCGCCGCGGCCCTGGTTGGCGTCTGTGCGGGCGAAGACGATGCCGAAGTCGGCGCCGTCGGCGCCCGAGATGAAGATCTTGGAACCGTTGATCACCCATTCGTCGCCCTCGCGCACCGCCTTGGTGCGGATAGCGCGGGCCGGGTCGGAGCCGCCGGAGGGCTCGGTCAGGCCGAAGAAGCCGCGCTTCTCGCCGCGCAGCATGGGGAAGAGGTAGCGCTCCTTCTGGTCGTCGTTGGCTTCGAACAGCTGCGCCAGGCCTGCGCCGCCGAACGCCCCGAAGCAGGGGGTGTAGAGCCCGGCGCGATGCTGCGAAGTCTCGATGGCCACCAGCGTCTGGGTGACGATGTCGACGTCCGGGCCGCCGAATTCCGGCGGGATGCCGAGGCCGTAGAGGCCCATCTCGCGGGTGAGGCGCACCAGCCGCGCCTGGTCCTCCGGCTCGACCCGCGAAGCGTCCGGGTCCAGCTTCGCCTCCAGCGGCCAGATCTCCTCGCGCACGAAACGCCGCACCTGGGCGACGATCTGCGCCTGCTCTTCGGTCGGCTCAAAGTCCATTGTCTATCCCCAGCCGTTCCGGGAAGTCGCGTCCCCCTCCCCCGTGCGGGGAGGGGCTAGGGGTGGGGGTGCAAGCTGGATGTCGGGCGTGGCGAACGGCCAGGCCGCCATCGCCTGCGACGACACCCCCATCCCCATCCCTTCCCCGCAAGGGGGAAGGGAGTGCAGCTTGGCTTTCATCCTGGTCTGAGCCTTCCCAGTTTTCTCTTCGCGTCCGCGCCATTGCCGCGCGGAAGCTCGCCGAAGTCCGCGACATGGACCATCAGCAGTTCCTCGTAGCGGCTGAGGTACTGAGCGGTGACTTCGGTGCGGAACCGGGGCGCTTCGCTGGCCGCCAGCGCCGCTTGCAGCTCGCTCCTGAGGCCAAACAGCGTGCGTCCGCCGGCATAGCCGATGCGCACCACGCGGCCATCGGCGTCGCCCAGCTGGTAGACTCCGAGTTCGCCCGCCAGCGCCGCCACATTGGCCGCGGTCAGATCGCGCCAGGGCTTGTCCAGCCTCACGCCCATCAGCGGCCCTCGAAGGTGGGCGGCCGACGCTCCAGCATCGCGGCGATGCCTTCGGCCGCATCGGCGCTCGCAGAGGCCTCGGCCACCATCGCGTCGATGTCGGTGTGGGGCAGGGCGTCGCGGAACGTCATGGCGCGCGCCATCAGCGCTTTCATCGCCTTTAGTGACAGCGGCGCGTTGGCGGACAGGCGATCGATCACGGCCTGCGCCGCCGCTTCCAGCTCGCCCGACGGCACGCACCGGTAGATCAGGCCCAGCTCCGCCATCCGGCGCGCGGGGAGCGGCTCGCCCAGCATCAACATCTCGCGCGCTCCGACGGGCCCGGCCACCTCCAGCAGCTTCTTGGCCAGGAACCAGCTGGGCGCGAGGCCGATCTTGGCCAGCGACATGCCGAACCGGGCCGTCTCGCTCGCCACCACGAAGTCGCAGTGCAAAGCGAGCTCGTTGCCGCCGGCGATGGCGTCGCCCTGCACCACGGCCACCACCGGCAGGGGATAGTGCTCGATGGCGTGCAGCACCTTCTCGATCGCGCTGGCGCCCACCACGCCGCCGCCGCGCTGGCGAAGGTCGAGCCCGGCGCAGAACACCGGCCCCTCGGCGCGGATCACCGCCACGCGCTCGGCCGGCGACGGCGCGGTCTCGAAGATCGCCTGCAGCGCCGCCAGCATGTCGACGTCGAGCGCGTTGCGCTTCTCCGACCGCGTCAGCGTCACCTCGCGCGCCGCGTCGCGCGTCTCCACCCGCACCTTGTCCATCGTTCGCACGCTACAGGCAGGCGCCGTCGCGGCACAACGTCACTTGATACGGAAGTCGTCGGCCAGCATCGCCGTGAAGATCGTCGCGATCATCTCGGCGTCGGGATCGCTATTGGCGGCGCGCAAGTCGGCGAATGGGCCCTGCAGCGCGCCAAGATCGCGGTCGAGCCAGACGGCGCGGCGAAACAGGTTCCAGATGCGGTCGGTGTTCTGACCCTCGTGAGTCTGGATCGACGAGCGGTCGGCCAGGGGCGAGAGCGTCGTTGGGAAGGGGAAGATGGCCAGGCCCTTCAGCCGGCCGTTCTGAATGTGGTTGCGCAGGAAGAGATCGAACGGAACGTTGAGTTCAGGCGCCTCCAGAAAGAGTTCGCACAGCCGGGCGCAAGAGCGCGGGTTGATCAGGTAGCCGCTGGCGCCGGCGAAGTTCATCCGCTGCAGCTCGACCAGGCTGGTGGCGAGGGCGCCGCCCCGCGTCAGGCGCCGGCGCAGGCGATAGAGCTGCGCCATCGGCATGATCTCCGGCACGCACAGGTCGGTGAAGATCACGTCCCACTGCGCCTCTCCGGTGCGCCCGAGCTGGGAGTCGATGGCGGGGAAGCTGTGCGGTCCGAAGGTCGAGTCGTCTTCCAGCATCAGCGTCGGCTCGGTCACGCCCAGGCGAGATTCGATCAGCCGACGGTGACTGAGGAAGCAGGACTTCTCGGCAAGCGAGAGGCTACCGGGCGGATCGGCGCCTTCGATGGCCGCGAAGCGCGTCAGCCGCCAGGCGGGCGGCGCGTGGGCGACGAACGCCGCTTCGATGGCCGCGCGGCGATCGAAGCGCGCTTCGAGGTTGATGTAGAAGGCGTCCATGCAGGTCCCCAGCCCGGACCTGCTTAGCGAGACGGCGCGCGGCCGTCACTTCATCAGCGTCTCTTTGATCTTGTAGGCCGCCGGCAGCATCAAGACGCCGATCAGGCACGGGAAGATGAACAGGATCAGCGGGATCATCATCTTCGCTGGCAGCGCCATGGCCTTCTCTTCGGCCTTCAGCATGCGCTTGGCGCGCATGTCGTCGGAGAACACCGCCAGCGTTTCGCCCAGGCTGGTGCCCATTTCTTCGGCCTGGCGCAGCATGGTGGCGAGCGAGCGAGCCTCGTCGATGCCGAGGCGCTCGGCGAACGCCGTCCAGGCGTCCTTGCGGGCGCGGCCGGCGCGCAGCTCCAGCGTCAGCACCCGCAGGTGGTCGGCCAGCGAGGGATAGCGGCGCTGCAGCTCGTCGGTGACGCGGTTGACGGCGGCGTCGAGGCTGAGGCCGGCTTCCACCGAGGCGACCAGCAGGTCGAGGAGGTCCGGGAAGCCCTCCATGTACTCCAGTTCGCGCTTCTTGCGGCGGCCGTTGACCACATAGTCGGGGCCCATCATCGCGGCGATGGCGAACGCCGCGCCCAGCGCCAGGTAGCCGATGCCGTTCTTCTTCCCCATCGCCAGCGGCAGGATCATCACGATGCCGAGGATCGCCATGACCATGCAGGCGGCCCTCGCGCCCAGGTAGATCGCCGCGGCTTCGCGGCTGTAGTAGCCGGCTTGCACCAGCTTGGCGCGCAGCGCCGTCAGCTGAGAGGGATCCTGGATGGCGATGCGGTCACCGACCCGGCGCACGCCGCCGACCACACCGGACAGCACTTCCGAGACCCCGCCGCCGCTGTCGGCGACCTGGCCCACCGGCCCGCCCGCCAGGCGAGCCCGCCGCCGATTGGTCGTCGAGAAGGTGCGCAGGCCCATGAAGCTGACGCCGGCGACGCCCAGCGCGATGGCGCCCAGGCCGGCGTAGGTGATGAGAGAGCTGGGGTCCATCGCCGTCAGATCCTCATGTCGATCATGCGGCGCATGATGAAGTTGCCGGTCAGCAGCAGGCCGCCGAGGATCGCCATCCCCACCTGCACCCAGCGGGCATTGATCACGTCGGAGTAGTAGTGCGGCTGCGCGACGTTGATGAAGATGAAGCAGACGATCGGCGCGGCGGTGAGGATGTAAGCGCTCATGCGGCCTTCCGAGGAGGCCGCGCGGATCTTCAGGCGCATCTTGTGGCGCTCGCGCACGGTCTTGGCGAGCATCTTCAGCAGCGAGGTCAGGTTGCCGCCTGACTTCTCCTGCAGGCGGATGGCGGCGGCGAACAGGTCGACGTCGGGGTGGCGGCAGCGGTCGGCGATGCGCGCCACCGCCTGCTCCAGCGTCGCGCCATAGGCGATCTCGTCGGCGGCCATGCCGAATTCGCTGCCCACGGGGTCAGGTAGTTCGCGCCCCACCAGCGAGATCGATGTCGGGATCGGGTGGCCGGCCTCCAGGCTGCGCACCATCACCTCCAGCGCATTTGGCAGCTGCAGGCTGAGCTTCTTGGCGCGATCGCCGGCCTGGAACGACAGGTAGATCAGCGGCACGCCGATGCCGGTGACGACAGCCCCGCCGATGGCGACGAACGCGTTGTGAGTGAAGAAGAGGCCCGCCAGGCCGCCGCCCAGCACCAGGCCGCCGATCACCAGCGCCCAGCGCCGCGGATCGACAGTGACGCCCGAGCGAATCACCAGGTCGGCCAGCCAGCTCCACGAGAACACGGAACGGCCGTCCTCGGTCAGGCCGCGCTGCTTGCGCAGTTCGCCCACCAGCTCGCCCAGCGAGCCGGTGCGCTCCACCGTCGCCAGGCGCTTGTTGACCACGCGCCGCTGTTGGCGCGCGCCCAGCATCCCCCACACCGCCTGCCCGAACGAGAACACGGTGGCGAAGATCAGCAGGAAGAAGACATACTTCGGATCCATCGGCGGGCTAGCTCAGCGGACGGCCGGGGTCGAAGTTGCCGGTGTCGTAGCGGATGCCGCGTCGGATCATCTCGTCCATGCACTTGGGCCGCAGGCCGGTGGCGCGGAATTCGCCCTTCACCGTGCCGTCGGCCTCGGTGGCTATGCGGTGGAAGGCGAAGATTTCCTGCATCTGCACCACCTGGCCCTCCATGCCGGTGATCTCGGTGACGCTGGTCAGGCGGCGCTTGCCGTCCGAGAGGCGCATCACCTGCACGATCATGCCGACGGCCGAGGCGATCTGGCCGCGGATGGCTTCCGGCGACAGGTTCATGCCGCCCATCGCCACCATCTGTTCGAGGCGGGTGACAGCGTCGCGCGGCGTGTTGGCGTGGATGGTCGCCATCGAGCCTTCGTGGCCGGTGTTCATGGCCTGCAGCATGTCGAAGGCTTCTTCGCCGCGCACCTCGCCCAGGATCACCCGGTCGGGACGCATCCGCAGCGCGTTCTTCACCAGCTCGCGCTGGCGGATCTCGCCCTTGCCTTCGATGTTCGGCGGCCGCGTCTCCATGCGCACCACGTGCGGCTGCTGCAGCTGCAGCTCGGCGGCGTCCTCGATGGTGATCAGGCGTTCTTTCATCGTGATGGCGGCCGAGAGCGCGTTGAGTAGCGTGGTCTTACCCGAGCCGGTGCCGCCGGAAATCACCGTCGAGACCCGCGAGCGCACCGCGCCATATAGGAACTCAGCCACCGGGCCCGGCATGGCGCCGACATCGACAAGACGTTCGAGGTTGAACGGCTTCTTGGAGAACTTCCGGATCGAGACCGCAGCGCCGTCGATGGCGATCGGGGCGATGGCGGCGTTGACGCGGCTGCCGTCGGGCAGACGGGCATCCACCATCGGCGAGGATTCATCGATGCGCCGGCCGACGGTGGCGACGATGCGGTTGACGATGCGCAGCAGGTGGTCGTTGTCGCGGAAGCGCACGGGCGCCACTTCCAGCTCGCCGCGGCGCTCGACGTAGACCTGGAACGGGCCGTTGATCAGGATGTCGGCGATGGAGTCGTCGCCGAGCAGCGGCTCGATGGGGCCAAGGCCCACCATCTCGTCGAACACCTGGACGCCCAGCTCATCCAGCTCGGTGGCGTTCAGGGCCAGACGCTCGGTGCGGGCGAAGTCGCCCACCAGGCGGCGCACCTGACGGCGCATCTCACCCTCGTCCAGCTTGTCCAGCTTGGAGAGATCGATCTCCTCGATCAGCTTGGTGTGCAGCTTCAGCCGCATGTCGAGCATGGCGTTGTCGTGCGCCAGCGACGACGGCGATTGCGGCTCGGGCGCTACATCGGGGCCTAGCTGCAGCTTCTTGGGCGCGGGCTCAGCGGCCGGCGCTTCGGGCGTCGCGGCCGCCGCGGCGTCCGCGTTCGGCGGGTCGCGTGGGTCGCCGATCACCAGGCGATCGACGGGAGCGTCGCTCGCGCCGGTCTTGCGGAAACTGAATCTCGCCATCAGGCGCGCCTCGCTCGCTCAGCCGCCGCGGGCTGGGTGGTGAGACGGTCGACCAGAACCGCGACGTCGCGCACGATCTTCGAGCGCGGACGGTGGTGGCTGATGGAGCCGCCGAGGTTCACGGAGGCGGCGGCCGCCTCCCAGTCGGAAGTAATGCCGCCATCGGCCTTGCGCTGCAGCGCTTTCTCGGCCTCGGCAAGCGATGGCGCCGGGCCGAACACGCGGCTGGCCAGACGGTTGAGGATGATCCGCGGGGTGCGCGCGTCGGGCATCTCGCCTTCGATCTCGGAGGCCAGCGACCGCGCCGCCAACAACGCTGGCACGGTGAGCTCGGACACCACCAGCACTTCGTCGGAGCCGGCCATCACGTCCATGGTCCATGGCTGCTGGTGCCGCGGCAGGTCGACCACGATCCAGTCGTAGACCTGGCAGGCCACTTCCAGCAGGCGGCACACCGCCGTCGGGCTGACGCGTGCGAACGCCTTGGGGTCGCGCGGTGAGGCCAGCAGGTCGAGGTTGTCGCCGATCTTGACCGAAAACACGTCCAGCAGCGCTGCGTCGATGCGTTCGGGCGCCGCGGACGACTCGGCCAGCAGCATGTTGGGCGTCGCGCCGAGGTAGGCCGAGGCGGCCCCGTCGACCAGATTGAGGTCGACCAGCGCCACCTTCTTGTCGGTGTCGCGACCGGCCAGGGCCGACGCCAGCTCGATGGCGATGGTGGTCGCGCCGCAACCGCCCACCGATCCGACCACGGTCCAGCAAGCGGCGTTGGTGGGCGCCGCGGTTGGGTGCGGCTCGGTCATCAGCGCGCTGGCCGCGCGGGTCAGATCGGCCGGGGTGAAAGGCGCGTCGAGCACGTCGGAGCGCTCGAGCTTCATCAGCGCGCGCACCAGGCTGGTCGGCAAGTGGCTACCGGCCAGTAGCACGGCCGGACTCTTCGGCCGCAGCGACAGGTCGCTGATGGCCGTCACCAGCGCGCCGGCCTCGGCGGTCTCGGCGTCGATCAGCACCAGGTCCATGGCCCCGTGCAGGGTGCCCATCAGGTCGACGCGGTTGGAGGCGGCGATCTCGAACCGGGCCCCGGCCAGCGCTTGCTGGGCCAGCGGGGCCAGCCGCTCGCCGATCACCAGAACATGCCGGCCCTTGAACGCCTCGGTCATGATTTGCTGGCCGCGAGTTCGGCTTCGGAAGCGGTGGAGGCGGGCGGGGCCTCGGCGGCCGCCGTCGGCGAGACCGGACCGCTCGCCTGAGCGGCGTTGGCCACCGGTGCGGCGGGCGCCATCGGCATGGTCACCAGCGGCAGTGTGCGCGGATCGACTTGCGCGGTGCTGGCGGGCGCCGGCTCGGCGCTGGCGGCGGGGCCCGGCAGGCTGGGCTCGGACGGCAGCTGGTCGACGGGAACCAGATCGCCGTCAGGATTGGCTGGCGGCTTGCTGCCCGCGTCCTTGCCGTCGAGGGCGACATCGATGGCGGTGGCCTCGGTGGTCTCTTTCAGCGGGTTGGGCAGCTGGCGGATGTCGTTCACCGGCGTCGTCAGGTGCGGCGTGACGATGATCACCAGCTCGGTCTCGTTGCGCTGCCAGTCCGATGAGCGGAACAGCGCGCCCAGCACCGGCAGATCGCCGGCGCCCGGGATCTGGTTGATGGTGTTGGCGTAGTTGCGCTGGAACATGCCGGCGATGGCGAAGCTCTGGCCGTCGCTCAGCTCCACCTGGGTGGAGGCGCGGCGCATCGAGATCGCCGGCACCTGGAAGCCCTGCACGTTGACGCCGTCCTTGGGGTCCAGTTCGCTGACTTCCGGCGCGACCTTCAGCAGGATTTGGCCGTTGTCCTCGACCGTCGGGGTGATGTTGAGCTTCACGCCGAACTGCTGGAACTGGATAGCGGTGCCCAGCGTGCCGTTGGGGATCGGCACCGGGAATTCGCCGCCGGCGAGGAAGTCGGCCTCCTGGCCGGACATCGCCACCAGGTTCGGCCGCGCCAGCGTGCGCAGGTAGCCTTTCGACTCCAGGGCTTGCAGGTTGGCGTCGACGTTCCACTGGCCGAAGCGGTGGCTGAAGCCGATGTTGGCCTGTGCGGCGCCGCCGCTTGGCAGGCCGTTGCCGCCGGTGGAGAAGGTAAAGCCCGAAAGGCTGCTCACCGTGATGTTGAAGCCGAGGTCCTTCAGCGCCTGGTGCGACACCTCGATCACCCGCACGTCCACCTGCACCTGCTGGGCGGCGCGAACGCTGAGTTCGGACTCGACCTGTTTGGGCGCGTAGCGCTCGGCGATCGCCTCGGCGCGCACGGCGACGTTCGAGGTCGAGACTTCGCCGGTCAGCAGGATGCCGCCGGCGAAGTTGGAAGCGGTGATGTGTTCGCCCGGTAGCGCCTGCGTGAGGTCTTGTTGCAGGCTGTCGACGTCGTAGCCAACCCGTACGTCCACCACCTGCGCCAGGTGATGGTCGGCGTCGTAGATCAGGATGTTGGTGACGCCGATGGCCTTGCCGCGCACATAGAAGCTGCGATCAGTGGTGGCGACCAGCGCCAGAGTGTCGGGCTGGGCGACAACGATCTCGCTGGCCGGATAGTCGAGGCGGAACGCCGCCGACTTGTCCTTCGGCACCACGATGGTGCGGCTGGCGCCCTCGTCCTGCGGCGTCTGGGCGGCGGCCGGTGCGGCCGCCAGGATCAGCGCGGCCATGGCGGCGGCGGAGAAGGCGATAAGCTTGGTCATGGGAATTGGTCTCCGCGGATCGCGCTGAGATCAGGCGCCGGCGCCGAAGCGCTCGGACGGAACGACGACGGAGGACGACGAATCGCCGTGCACCACCGTCACCGAATGGGTTTGAATGAGCGCGGCCGGCGCCTGCGTGGGCTCGACGTGGCGCACGGCCACGACCCGCGGCGCTGAGAAGCGGCCGCCGCCGACCAGGTCGGTCACCGCGATGGTGCGGTTGGCGACAATCTCAGCCGCGCCAGTGCGGCGCAGCGCAAGCGACAGCGACCCCGACTGGGACGCCACCGAGAGCTTCTGCGCGTCCAGAACCGACACCTCAAGGGTCGCGGTGTGGGCGACGGCGGCCTGCGTCGAGCTGGGGTCGGCGTTCAGGTCCATGCCCAGCACGCGCACATTCTGCAGCACGACGTCGGAGATGAAGTGCTTGCAGTTGGTGCAAACCGGGGCGTTCGGATTGTTGGCGGGCTGCGAATACTGCGGCGCCTCGCGCGTCAGCATCACGTCGACGCGGTCGCCCGGCAGCGCATGGCCGCCGACGCCGGCGACGTCGGAGACGCCGATAGTATAGGCGCGCATACCCTGGCCGATGACGGCGGCGACGGTGGGGCGGGCGCCGGCGCCGCTGATCTTGGTGGGCAGGATCGGCTCGCGCGCCGCGATCGGTTGCAGCGCGATGGGCGGACCGCCGGTCTGGTTCAGCAACTGGGCGGGCTGGGTGAAGGCGCCCTGCGGAGCGTCACCGATCGGAAGCTGCTCCACGGTCAGGTGGGCGGCGTCGAGCTTGCCGCCGTAGGGGATGTCGGCGCTGGCGACCACGACGGGCGCCGTCTGCACCGCCGGCGCGGCGGCCGCGCCCGGTGTCGCCGCGTGGTTCGGCTGCGGCAGCCAGACCCGCGCCACGATCAGCGCGCCGACGCCGAGAACGGCCGACGCTCCGAGACTCACAATAGTGCCTGTACGCATCACCCCACCCTGACGTGAACCACGCCGATGAACCCGCGTGTCGACGTTAAATCTGCGCTTGCCGAATTTCTTTGTCGTTAAAGTTCAGGGTGAACCGGTATTTACCGGCCGGCTCGTTGAATCTTCTAGCGTTATTACAGTAAACAGATGGTTGCCATGCTGGCGTCCGTGGGTCTGAACCGGGCTTCGCCACCGCCTGGCGCGCTTGACGAACGACGCCCGACGCCACAAGACACCCTCATAAAACAAAGCAATTGCAGCGCCGTCGGCGAGTCGATTCCCGTCCGCCGCGGGCCCTAGAGGCCGGCGCGGGAGGACGACCGATGGAAGATATTCTGCAGCGCCAGTCTGAAGCCGCGGCCAAGGGCATGAGCCACAGCCTGTGGGCCGAGGTGCATGGCGACAAGATCGCCGTCTTCGACCCGCTCGGCACACGCTCTTTCAAGGAAATCAACGCCGCCGCCAATCGTATCGTGCGGCTGTTGCGCGAGCGCGGCCTGAAGGAAGGCGACGCGGTGGCGTTGCTATGTTCCAACCGCGCGGAGTTCGTCGAGGTGCTGGCGGCCTGCCGGCGCGGCGGCTATCGGCTGACGCCGGTCAACTGGCATCTCAGCGTCGACGAAGCCGAGTACATCATCAACGATTGCGACGCGAAGGCGCTGTTCGCGGAGACCCGCTACGCCGCCGCCACCGAGTCGAAGACGCCCCACGTGACGCTGAAGGTTTCCATCGGCGATGACGCCGAGGGATTCGAGCCCTACGCCAGGCTGCTGGCGGACTTCGACGGTTCCGACATCCTGGACCCGACCCCTGGCTCGCAGATGCTCTACACCTCGGGCACCACCGGCCGGCCCAAAGGCGTCTACCGCCGCAACACCGCCGCTGGCGGCATGATGATGAACGTGGCGCTTCCGGACGACGTGCAACTGTGCGCCGGTCCGGCTTACCACGCCGCGCCGCTGGCCTTCGACGTCGGCGCCTCGATCGCGATGGGCATCCCGCTGGTGTTCATCGACCGCTGGGATTCCGAAGGCGTGCTGCGCGTCATCCAGGAGCACAAGGTCACCCGCGCCCACCTGGTGCCGATCATGTTCCAGCGGCTGCTCAACCTGCCCGAAGACGTGCGCAAGAAGTACGACGTTTCGTCGCTGCGCTACATCATCCACGGCGCGGCGCCCTGCCCGCCGGAAGTGAAGAAGGCGATGATCGACTGGGTGGGCCCGATCATCAACGAGTACTACGCCGGCTCAGAAGGCGGCGCGGGCTTCGTGGTGTCGTCCGAGGAATGGCTGCGCAAGCCGGGCACCGTGGGCAAGCTGCCCGACCCCTCGGCGCTGAAGATCCTCGACGACGAGGGCCGCGATGTGAAGCAGGGCGAGAGCGGCACGCTCTATTTCAAGGTCTCGCCGATCGCGCCGTTCGAATACTACAAGGATCCGGCCAAGACCGCCGCCGCGCACCGCGGCGACTTCTTCACCCTGGGCGACGTCGGCTACCTCGACGAGGACGGCTATCTCTTCCTCACCGGCCGCACGGCCGAATGCATCATCTCCGGCGGCGTCAACATTTACCCGCAGGAGATCGACAACGAGCTGATCAAGCATCCCGCGGTCGAAGACGCCTGCACCATCGGCGTGCCCAACGAAGAGTGGGGCGAGGAAGTGAAGTCGGTGCTGACGCTCAATCCGGGTTACGCGGGCACGCCCGAGCTGGCGGCGGACATCACCAAGTTCGCCCGCGAGCATCTCGCCGGCTTCAAGGTGCCGCGCTCGATCGAGTTCGTCGACGAACTGCCCCGCAGCCCCGCCGGCAAGATCCAGCGCAAGAAGGTCCGCGACCCCTACTGGGCCGGCCGGGCGCGGCAGATCTGAGTTCCAGCCGCGCGCAGGGGGTGCGCAGAGCGCTCCTATTGACGGAATGCCTGCCAAATTCATGAACCAGGGTGAACGCACCCCTTGACGGACGTGCGTTCTATCTGACCTGAGGCGGCTGACGTGACCCCGCAGGATCAAGCTTCGATGCCGTCTGACGCGCCCCTGGCGCTCGCGGAGCCCGTTCTGACCCGGCCGGCGCCCCCAGCGGCCGTCGCCGCGCCGCTGCGGATCGCGCTGCTGTCCTACCGTTCAACGCCGACCGTGGGCGGGCAGGGGGTGTTCGTGGCCGAGGCGGCGCGGGCGCTGGCGCGGCGCGGACACCACGTGGACGTGATCTCCGGTCCGCCCTATCCGCGGCTCGACCCGGCCGTGCGGCTGATCCAGCTGCCGTCGCTCGACCTCTACGCCCAGCCCCACAACGGCCACTTCGCGCTGCGGGCGCGCCACTTCCGCAGCCTGACCGACCTCGCCGAGTACTTCGGACACCTCGCGGGGCTGTTCATGGAGCCCTTCACGTTCGGCCGGCGGGTGGCGACGTACCTCGCGGCCCACGGCGCCGACTACGACGTGGCGCTCGACAACCAATGCCTCAACTACGGCCTTCTCGACATCGAGGCCGGTGGCCTGCCGGTGGTCGAGATCATCCATCACCCGATTCGCCGAGACCTGGAGCTGGCGCTGGCCGCCGAGCCGCGCCTTTCCCGCCGCCTGTTGCTGCGCCACTGGTACAGCTTCCTCAACATGAACGAGGCGGTCGCGCCGAAGCTCAAACGGGTGCTCACGGTCTCCACCTCCAGCCGCGACGACATCATAGCTTGCCTGGGCGCTCAGCCCGCGGCGATCCGCATCGTGCCGCTGGGCGTTGACCAGGCCTGCTTTCACCCCCGGCCCGAGAACCAGCGCCATCCGGCCCGCCTGCTGACGACTGCCAGCGCCGACGTGCCGCTGAAAGGCCTGCCGGTGCTGATCGAGGCCTTCGCGCTGCTGCGCCCACAACACCCGGACCTGGAGCTGAGGGTGATCGGCAAGCTGCGTGACGGTCCGACCAAGGATCGGATTGCCGCCCTGGGGCTCGCCGGCCACGTCACCTTCGTCAGTGGGCTGACGAACGAACAGGTAGGCGAGGAATATGGCGCCGCCACCATCTGCGTCTCGCCGTCGCTCTACGAAGGCTTCGGCCTGCCGGCGGTGGAGGCGATGGCCTGCGCCTCGCCGGTGGTGGTCACCGATGGCGGCTCGCTGCCGGAAGTGGTGGGCGAGGCGGGCGTGATCGTGCCGCGCGGCGACGCCGCCGCGCTGGCCGCCGCCATCGACGCGCTGCTCCGGGACCCGGCCCGCCGCGCCCGCCTGGGCGAAGCCGCCGCCCGCCACGCGGCGACCCACTACACCTGGGACATCTTCGCCGCGCATTGCGAGACCGCGCTCGCCGAGGCGGCCCGCGGGTGCTGACCGTTCGCATGGATCGCTTGAGCCTTCCGCCCGGCGCCTGGGTGATGGACCTGGGCTGCGGCGAGGGCCGGCACGTGCGCGGCGCCGGCATGGTGGCCGGCGTCAACGTGGTCGGCGTCGACCTCGATGAGGCGGCGCTGGGCGCGGCGCGGCGCAACGCCGTGGCCTATGCCGATGGCGGCGGCGTGGCGGCGGTGCTGAAAGGCGACGCCTACCGGCTGCCGTTCCCGGACGGCGCCTTCGATGCGGTGATCTGCTCGGAAGTGTTCGAGCACCTGCACGTCTACGCCGACGTGCTGACCGAGATCGGCCGGGTGTTGAAGCCTCACGGCCAACTGGCGCTGACCGTGCCGCGCGCCTGGCCTGAGTGGCTGTGCTGGCGACTCGCGCCGGGCGCCGGCGGTTACGCCGACCAGCCCGGCGGCCACGTACGCATTTTCAACGCCGAAGCTCTCGCCCGCGAAGTCGCCGCCGCCGGCTACGCGCGTCGCGGCCGCCACTTCGCCCACGCCTTGCACTCACCCTACTGGTGGCTGAAGTGCGCCCTCTGGCGTCGCCGCGACGACCATCCGCTGGTCAAGCTCTACCACCGCTTCCTGGTCTGGGACCTGATGCAGCGCCCGTGGCTCACCCGCACGCTCGAGCACCTGCTCGACCCGGTCATGGGCAAGAGCGTGGCGCTCTATTTCGAGAAGACCGCATGAGTCTGGCCGGCGCGAGCACTGGGCGCGAGCGGCTGTCGGGCCTTGCCGGCGCGACCGAGCTGCTGCTGCGCGCGCAACAGCCGAACGGCGCCATCGACTGGTTCGAGGACGGCGGCGCCTGGGACGCCTGGAACCACTCCGAATGCCTGATGGCGCTGGCGGTGATGGGCGAGATGGACGCCGCGCGCCGTGGCTTCGATCACCTCGCCCAGCGCCAGGAGACCGACGGGTCCTGGATCTGCGGCTACGGCAGCGCCCTGCCGATGGCGGACGAGATTCACGTCGCTCGCGCCGGCGCGCCGCTGGTCAAGGACGCCAACTTCGCCGCCTATCCCGCCGTGGCGCTCTGGCATTTGTGGCGGCTGACCGGCGAGCGCGCCGACGTCGACCGCTGGTGGCCGACGGTGCGGGCCGGGATCGCCTTCGTGCTCGGCCTGCAGCACCCGGAGGGTGACATCTCCTGGTCGGGCGCCGCTCATGGCGCGGCCGACGACGACGCGCTGCTCGCCGGCAACGCCTCGATCTTCAAGAGCCTGGAGTGCGCGCTCTGGCTGGCTGAGCTGGTCGGCGACCCGCAGCCGCTCTGGGCGGTGGCGCGCCAGCGGCTGCGCGAGGCGGTGGTGGGCAAGCCGCACCGCTTCAACCGCGACGGCGTGCGCCGCGGCGGCTTCGCCATGGACTGGTACTACCCGGCCCTGGCCGGCGTGCTGGAGCGACGGGAGGCGCTGGCGCGCCTGCTCGAGGGCGCGCCGCGCTTCATCGTGCCGGGCGTCGGCTGCCGCTGCGTCGACGACCAGCCCTGGATGACGGTCGCCGAGACTTGCGAACTGGCGATGGCGCTCTTCGGCCTCGGCCAGACCGCCCGCGGCGCGCGCCTGCTGGAATGGATCGAGCCGTACAAGGACGAGACCGGCGCCTACTGGATGGGTTGGCAGTTCGAGGCGCAGGTGATCTGGCCCGAAGAGCGCCCCACCTGGACCCAGGCCGCCGCCATCCTCGCCCACGACGCCCTGCTGGCCGCCACCCCCGCGTTCAACGTCATCCTGCCGGGCTAGCGACGCCGCAGCAGGCGCAGGCTCTTCACCGCCGCCATTTCCGCCCAACCGCTGGCTAGCGCGCGCTGGTAGATCTCGAAGGGCGGGCGGCCACCGTCGGCCGGGTTGGGGAACACGTCGTGGATGGCGAGCACGCCGTCCGCCGCCAGGTGCGGGCTCCAGCCGTCGAAGTCGGCGTCGGCCGCCGCCTGGGTGTGGCCGCCGTCGATGAACAGGAAGCCAAGCGGCTGGCCCCAGATCGCCGCCACGTCGGCCGAGCGCCCGACAACCGGGATAACGCTCGCTTCCAGCCCCGCTCGATGCAAGTTGCGCCGGAAGGTCGGCAAGGTGTCGAGGGCGCCTGCCTCGGCGTCCCATAGCTCGGCGTCGTGATAGTCCCAGCCCGGCTGGTTCTCCTCCGAGCCGCGGTGGTGATCGATGCTGAAGAGGCGCGCGCCCGCGGCTTGGCAAGCCGCGCCGAGGTAGATCGCCGACTTGCCGCAATAGCCGCCGATCTCCACCGCCGGCCGCTTGGCCCCGACAGCCGCGAGGCAGGCTGCATGCAGCGCCGCCCCCTCGGCCGGGTCCATGAAGCCTTTGACGCTCGCGATGTCGATCGGCAGGCGCAAAGCGCGCGTTACGCGACCGCTTCCACTGCCTTCGCCACTTCAGCCGGCTTCTCGCTGATCACCATGTGGCCGGCTTCCGCCACCTTCACCAGCTTGGCGCCGGCGATCTTGGCCTGGAACGCCGGGCCGTAGACGGGCGGGATCATCTTGTCGCTCTCGCCCCAGACGATCACCGTCTTGGCCTTCACCCGGTAGAGTCGCTCGGCCAGGCCGCGCTCGGGGATGGGGAACAGGAGCTTGCCGGCCATGCCCAGCTGGCGGGCGTTGCGCACCAGGTAGGTCTGCAGGAACTTCGGGTCGCTCATGTCGAGCCCCGAGGTCATCTGCGCCGCGCCGGCTTCCGGGTCATGGAACAGGTACTTCGGCATCTCGAACGGCAGCAGCGAGAACATGTCGACGATCGGATGCTCGTCGAGCCACAGGCCCGCCGGGCAGATCAGCGCGAGGCGCGAGACGTCGTTGGGCGCCAGCGCCGCCATCTCCGCGGCGATCATGCCGCCCATGGAGTGGCCGACCAGGATCGGGTTCTTCAGCCCCAGCGCCTCGACCACGTCCCAGCCGTGCAGGGCGAAGTCGAGCATGTCGCGCAGCGTCTCGCACTCCTCGGTCTCGCCGTAGCCCGGGATGAACGGGGCGTAGACGTGGAAGCGCGAGGCGAGTTCGGCCAGCAGCGGGTCGTTCTCGGTCATCCCGCCGGCGCCGTGCAGGAACACCAGCGGCTCGCCCGAGCCGCCTTCGAGGTAGCGGACGGCCGCGTGCTTGGTCTGGACAGTCTTCGATTGCATCGGGGCGGTCCTTACTCGGCCGGAATGGGAGCGCGGGCGGGCGCGGCGCCGGGCGCGGTGGTCGGCGCCGGGCCGAGCGAGCCGGGCACGGCGCGCTGCTGCAGCGGGTGGGTCCAGAACCGCTCGTCGTCAGCGAATTCCGGGAACACGTTGCGCAGCTTCGGCATCACCTTCTCGGCGAACAGCTTGGTCGAATACATGCACTTCTCGGCCGGCATGTCGCCCACGTGCATGAGGCAGAAGATGTTGCCCACGTGCAGGCCTTTGGCGAGTTCCTCCAGGCGCTGGCGCACCGTCTCAGGGCTGCCGGCGATCACGTGCCCGCCTTCGACCAGGTCCTTCCAGGTCAGCTGTGTGTAGCCGCCGCGCGGCGGGGCGTACTGGCTGAGCGCGCCGGTCTGGATGGTCTTGATGGTGCGGTAGCCAGGCGCGTCGGCGAAGCCCGGATAGACGTGCAGGCAGCGATTGTAGAAGTAGCTGACGTGCGGCCAGTAGAGGCGCTCGGCCTCCTCGTCGGTCTCGGCCACGCAGATGGTCTGGGCGAAGCCGGCCCGGTAAGGGCTCTTGTCCGGCGCGCCACGCTCTTCCACCCGCCGCCAGTAGCCGTCCATCAGCGCCTGGGCGCGCAGGTACCCGGAGAAGCTGAGGTAGGAGTACGAGTAGGTGTTGTCGATGCAGAAGTCGTAGGTCTCCACCGAGCCGCCGCCGGGGATGTGGATCGGCGGATGCGGCTGCTGGATCGGCCGCGGCCAGATGTTGACGTGGCGCAGCTTGTTGTAGCGGCCGTTGAAAGCGAACGGGTCGCGGGTGGTCCAGGCCTTGATGATCAGGTCGTGGGCCTCGGCGTACTTCTCGCGGGTCAGCGCCGGGATCTGGCCGTAGCAGTAGTTGGTGTCCATCGAGGTGCCGACCGGGAAGCCGGCCACCAGCCGCCCGCCAGAGATGCAGTCCAGCATGGCGAACTCTTCGGCCACGCGGACCGGCGGATTGTAGAGCGCGATGGAGTTGCCGAGGACGACCAGAGCCGCGTTCTTGGTGCGGCGCGCCAGGCCGGCGGCGATGATGTTGGGGCTCGGCATGATGCCGTAGCCGTTCTGGTGGTGCTCGTTGACCCCGATGCCGTCGAACCCGAGGGTGTCGGCGTATTCCAGCAGGTCCATGTAGGTGTTGTAGACGGCGTTCGACTTGGCCGGGTCGAACAGGCGCTGGTCGATGTCGACCCACACCGAGTGGTGCTTCTCCCGGAAATCGTCCGGCAGATAGGGCCAGGGCATCAGGTTGAACCAGGTGAACTTCATCGCTTCCTCCGCCGCGGCCGCTGCTGCTGGCTTATCGCCGTTCAGTCAGCCGGAAGCCTAAGGCAGGAGGAAGGCGGAGCGCAATCGCGGATCGGCCAGCGTGAGCCGTCAGTCGTCCATTGGCTTGTCGGCCACGCGGGGACCTGACGACGGGAAGTGGGCCTTCAGGGCTTCGCCGCAGAGGGCGATGGCGCGTTCGATGCCGGCGGTCGGGTCGGGCTCGCGCATGCCGGCCTGCACCGCCTTGGCGGCGGCTTCCCAGACCGCGTCGCCAGCCTTGGCGTGGATGGCCGCGTCGGCCAACACCTGCACCTGCCGCTCCACCAAAGCGACGAAGATCAACACGCCGGTCTCGCTGCCCTGAATGTGCGTGTGGGCGGCGGCGAAGTGGTGGAAGGCTGCTTTCTTCACCCGGTGCGCCTTCAGCACCCGCGGCGTCAGCCGCCGGCGGATCGGCGGCCATGAGACCAGCAGCGTCACCAGCGCGAACACGCCGGCCTGCGCCACCGCATAGCCTGTCAGCGCCATCACCGTATCGGCGTGAGCGCCCGGCGCGCTCCAGCCGCCGCTGGCCAGCTGCAGCAGCGGTCCCAGAAACAGTGCGGCGACCAGGGGCGGAATGATCAGCGCCGCGCCCGCGCCCCAGGCGATCGGTACTTCGCGGTAGCTGGAGACCTCGCCGGCGAGCACGCAGAAGATGTCGCCGCTGGTCCCGTCCTCGGCCTTGGCGACGGCCGTTGTGATGCGTTCGTGGTCCTCCGGGGTCAGCAACATCTACCAGCCCCCCGAGGCGCCGCCGCCACCGAACGAGCCGCCGCCGCCCGAGAAGCCGCCACCGCCGCCGAAGCCGCCGCCGCTCCACCCGCCGCCGCCCCAGCCGCCGCTGCGCGAGCCCGATCCGAGGATCATCATCGGCAGGAACCACCCCATCCCGCGGAACAGGCTGGAGATCACGAAGAAGAAGATCACCAGGCCGAGGATGGCGCCGAAGCCGAGACCGCTCGACTGTGGCTTTGCGGCGGTCGCCGCCTGCTGCACGTTGGCCGTTTGTGTCTGCGCGTCGGCGCTCAGCTGGGCGATGATGGCGTCAGTGCCCGCCTCTGCGCCGCCGTTGAAGTCACCGGTGCGGAACTTCGGCAGGATGCTGGACTGGATGATCTGGTTGGAGAGCGCGTCGGTGAGGATGGGCTCGAGGCCGTAGCCCACCTCGATCCGCACCTTGTGCTCGGTGGGCGCGATGATCAGCAGCGCACCGTTGTCCTGGCCCTTCTGGCCGATGCCCCAGGCGCGGCCCAGCTGGTAGCCGTAGTCCTCGATCTCGTAGCCCTGCAGGCTCGGCAGCGTGACCACCACCAGTTGGCGGCCGGTCTTGGTCTCAAGGTCGGCCAGCTTCTGGGTCAGGTCGCTGACCGTCTGGTCGGAGAGCACATGCGCATCGTCCACCACTCGGCCGGTGAGGGGCGGGAAGGTGGGATCGGCGCGGACCGACGTGGCGGCGAACGCCAGCAGCAGCGCCAGCATCGCGGCCAGCAGGGCCGCGCCGGTCCAGACAGGTCGAGCGGGCGCGGCGACGGCGCGGTTCACGGCCCTACTGCCCGTTGGTCGCGGGCGGGGTAGGCGGCGTCGCGCCCGGCTGGGCGCCCGCGCCGGGCGGATTGTTGAAGTTGAACGAGACCGTCGGCGCGGCTTGTGCGGCGTCGGTGGCGGTGAACAGCTGCATCGGCTTTTCGTCGTGATAGAACGTCGCCGCCCAGATCGAGGTCGGCAGCACGCGCAGGGTCGTGTTGTAGTCCTGAACGGCGGCGTTGTAGTCGTGCCGGGCGATGTTGATGCGGTTCTCGGTGCCTTCCAGCTGCGACTGCAGCGTGAGGAACGCCTGGCTGGACTGCAGCGTCGGATAGTTCTCGCTGACGGCCAGCAGCCGGCCCAGCGAACTCGACAGCCCGTCCTGCGCCTGCTGGAACTGCTGGAACGCCGCCGGGTCGCTCAGCTTGGAGGCGTCGATGGTCACCGACGTCGCCTTGGCGCGCGCCTCGGTCACCCCGACCAGCACCAGCCGTTCCTGAGTGGCTTCGCCCTGCACGGTGGCCACCAGCTGCGGCACCAGGTCGGCGCGGCGCTGGTAGGCGGCCTGCACGTCGGCCCACTTGGCCTGGGCGGCGACCTGTTTGGTGGGGATGTCGTTGACGCCGCAGGCGGTCAGCGACAGAGCCGCGGCGGCAAACGCCAGGCCGCGGAAAAGGCGGTTGAGGTTCAAGGTCGGCCCCGACTCGAACGCCGCGATTTTGCGCGGCACCGGCGAAATCTAGGGACCCGGAGCCCGCGCCGCCAGAGCTAGAGCACGCCGCAGTCAGCCGGCACCACGGCTTCGACGCGCTGGCGCAGCTTTTCAGCCGGGCAAGCGCCCATCGGGCCGTCGGCGCAGCCGTTGAAACGCAGCGGCAAAGTCTTGGCCATTGCCGGTGTGAGGTTCCGCAGCTGATCGAGGGTCTCGTAGTAGAGCACCGGCTTCACCCAGGTGTGGGCCCCGTCCCGCCAGAGCTCGAAAGCCAGCGTGGTGGCCGGCGCGGTGCCCTCGGGCTGGCCGGGCAACGTCCAGTCGAGGCCGAAGACGCTGGCCATGAAGCTGAGGTTGCTGTCGTGGCCGGAGAACACCAGCAGCTTGAGGTCCGGCCCCGACTTGGGCCCACCGGCGAGCGGCTTGCCGTCCAGAGCGTCGAGGATCTGCCGCGCCATGATCGAGCCACGGCGGGCGTTGGCGTAGACATTGGCGCGGATCAGCCCGAACGAGCGCTCGTGGATCTTCATCACGTCGTCGATGTCGGCGCGGGTGGCCATGCCCCAGCCCACGTCGCTCATCGGCTTGCCGTCGGCGTATTCGAGATAGATGTCCTCGGCCAGCGACGCGCCGGGCGGGAACATGCCGGCGCTCACCTTCGGATCCGTGAGACAGGTTCCCGGCCCGCCATTGCAGGCGGTAGGCGCCAGGATGGCCTGCAGCCGGTCGGTGGCTTCGCCCATGTAGGCGGTGACCTCCGGCGGCAGCTTGGCTTCGGTGGCCATGAACGTCTGCGATTTGGCGTCGTCGATGGCGCAGACGCCGGTGGGCGCGAGGCCGAAGATCGGGTCGCGCGCCGGCGCTGTCATCTCCACGAAGCCCACTGGAACCTGGCAGCCGGGCTCCAAGCCCTTGGCCATGATCCGGCCGGTCTCCTCGGTGCGCTGGTTGGCGCCGTCGGCCCAGACGTTGACGCTGTCGCCCGGCGTGCAGCCTTTGGCGGGCAGCAGGCCGGCGCGGACGTAGGCGGCGCGCACGGTGTTCGCCATCAGCGCCACCGCCTGGCCGCCGTGCGGGGTGAGGTCGCCGGCCGGCACGGGCCAGTCCGGCCAGGGCCTCGCGGCGTACTTGGCGATGTCGGCGTTGGGCATGGTCGGCGGCCGGATGCCATGGCGCATCACGATCACCACGCGCTCCAGCTTCGGCGCGGCGGCAGCCGGGCCGGCGAGCGCCAACGCGGCGAGCGCCAGGACGGCGGCGATCAGGCGACGCATGCGGGATCTCCCACGACGCAGAGCTGCGCCCACCGCAACCTCGTAGCGTCGCGAGCGCGACGTTGTGATGACAGTGGGCGACGCACCGTCAGTCCACGGCCCGAAACTCAGGCCACGACCGGCGCGATCAGGTGGCCATCACCGCTTCGCGGTCCGCCCGCCGCTCGCCTTCGTCGGGCAGGTCGTCGAATGAGCCGTGGCTGGAGGCGTAGAGCTTGGAATAGAGCCCGCCGTTCTTCACCAAGTCGTCGTGCGGACCTTGCTCGACGATCTTGCCGGCCTGCAGCACGATGATCTCGTCGGCGTCGCGCACGGTGGCGAGACGGTGGGCGATGACCAGGCAGGTGCGGCCGGCGAACAGCGCCCGGAGCGCCCGCTGGATCTCCAGCTCGGTGAACGAGTCGATGTTAGCGGTGGCCTCATCGAGGATCAGGATCCTGGGGTCGATCACCAGAGCCCGGGCGAACGACAGCAGCTGGCGTTGGCCCAGCGAGATATTGCGCCCGCGCTGTTCCAGAAAGGTGTCGTAGCCCTTCGGCAGCCGGGTGATGAACTCGTCGGCGCGGACCGCTTTGGCCGCCGCCACCACCTGCTCGTGGGTAGCGCCGGAGGCGTAGCGGATGTTGTCCTCGATGGTGCCGGAGAACAGGAAGGGCTCCTGCAGGACCATGCCGATGGTCTTGCCCAGGCTCTCCAGGGTCACGTCGCGCACGTCGTGGCCGCCGATGCGGATCGCGCCCTCGTTGACTTCGTAGAAGCGGCGCACCAGCGAGATGATGCTGGTCTTGCCCGAGCCTGTCGGGCCGACCAGCGCCACGATCTGCTTCGGCTTCACCTTGAACGAGATGTCCCGCAGCACCGGCCTCTTCGGGTCGTAGCCGAAGGTGACGTGGTCGAACTCGATGGTCGGATCGTCGTCGACGAGATTGATGGCGCCGGGCTTGTCGACGAGCGTCAGCGGCACGTCGAGCACTTCGAACACCCGGTTGGCGGCGGCGGTGGCGCGCTGCAGCGCGGTGTACTGCATCGACAGCGTCTGCACCGGTTCGAAGAACTTCTGCACGTAGCCGACGTAGGCAATCATGACCCCGAGCTTGAGCGTGGACCCGATCACCTCCGAGCCGCCGACGACGACGATAATCGCCATGGCGAAGCCAGTCAGGATCGCCGTGGTCGGATTCATCATCGCAGCCAGCATCGCGGAATGGATCTGGGTGCCCATCGTCGCGTTCGCCTTCTCCTCGTAGAGTTCGAAGTTCATCGCCTCGCGGCGCGTCTCCTGCACCGTGCGCACACCGGAGATGTTCTCGGCCAGGGCGCCGTTGGCGATCGCCGAGGCGTCCCGGGCGGCGCGGAAAGCCTTCTTGTTGAACGGCAGGTAGGCGGCGCGGATGCCGATCAGCGCCGGCAACACCAGCAGCGTCAGCAGGCCCAGCTTCAAATCGATCCCGAGCAGCACGGCGACGATGCCGAACAGCATCAGGATGTCGCCGATGGAGCTGGTGGTGCTCTCCAGGAAGTCCTGCAGCGCGTTCACATCGCCCTGCAACCGGCTCATGATCCGCCCGACGTGGGTCTTGTCCATGTAGCTGAGCGAGATGGTCTGGAAATGCTCGAACATCGAGCGGCGCAGATCGAAGATCACCTTCTGCGCCAGCCGCGTCGACATCGACTGGGAAACGATCATCGCGGCCGTGAAGACGACGAACGAGAGCGCGAAGTTCGCGCAGACGACGTCGATCTGGGGCATGACCAGGCCGAACCAGTGTTCCGGAACCAGGGCCTTGCCGCTGACCGCGACGCTGACCGCCTGGCCGAGCATCAGGGGCTGCACCAGCTGGGCCATCGAAGAGACGATGGCCGACCCAACGGCGCCGGCGACGTACCAGGGATGCGGCTTCAGGTAGGCGGCGAACCGGCGGACGACGCGCGTGTCCAGCGCCATGAAGATCTCTTCGGCCTCGGCGCTGCCCAGGTTGGCGTTGGGCCGGCGCGGACCGCCGCCGCCGCCCATACCGCCGCCGCCCATGCCGCCGCGTTCGTCGAAAGCAAAGTCACTCATTCCGCGGCCTCCGTCACGCGACGTTGGAGACGGGCGTCGGCGATGGAGAGCCCCTGTTCTGTGCGCGTCTGCAATTGATAGAGATCGAAGTACTCGCCTTGCAGCGCCAGCAGCTCGGCGTGGGTGCCGCGCTCCACGACGCGGCCTTCTTCCAGCACGATGATCTCGTCGGCGTGCATCAGCGATGACAGCCGGTGAGCGATGATGATCGTCGCTTTCTGGCGCGTGGCCTCGGCCAGCGCGTCACGCACCCGCTTCTCGGTCACCGCGTCGATGGCGGCGGTGGAGTCGTCGAAGATCATGATGCCGGGACCTGGCACCACGCCCCTGGCGATCGACATGCGCTGGCGCTGACCGCCGGACAGCGTCACGCCGCGTTCGCCCACCCGGGTGTTGTAGGCGCCCGGCAGCGCGGCGATGTACTCGTGCAGCTGTGCGGTCTTGGTGGCCCCCACGATGCGGTCGTCATCGGCCCAGGGATCGGCGTAAGCGACATTGTTGGTGACGGTGGCGTCGAAGAGGAACGCCTCTTGCTGGACCAGGCCGACGTACTCGCGCAGCGACGACAGCGTGACGTCGCGAATGTCCTGGCCGTCGATGCTGATCGACCCGCCGGTCACGTCGTAGAAGCGCGGGACCAGGTTGGCGATGGTGGTCTTGCCCGACCCGGGCGGCCCCACGATGCCGAGCGTCTTGCCGAGGCCGACCTCGAAGCTGATGTCCTTCAGGATCAGCTTGGACCCCTCGTCGTAAGCGAAGTCGACATGGTCGAACTTCAGCACCCCGTCGGTGGGCGCCAGCGCCGGAGCGTTCGGCTTGTCGGCGATGGTCGGCACGGTGTCGAGGATCTCGAACAGGCGGGCGCCGCAACTGGTGGCCCTGGCGGCCGACATCACGATCATCATGAACTGGCGCACCGGCATCTGCAGCACGCCGAGGTAGAGGATGAACGTGGTCAGCGTGCCGGGCGTCATGTGCCCGGCGGCCACCTTGTTGCCGCCGTACCACAGCACCAGCGCCTGCGAGATGTAGAAGGTGAAGGTGGTGGTCCGCATGGCGCGCATGCGCAGGACGACGCGCTTGTACGACTCCTTCAGCGCTTCGTCGGCGGCCTTGTCGAACTTGCCGAGTTCGAAATTCTTTGAGGCGAAGGCGCGCACCACGCGGATGCCCTGGAGGTTCTCCTCCATGGTCAGCGTCAGCACGCTCATCAGGTTCTGCACCCGCATCCAGGCGACGCGCAGCAGATAACCGACGCGGCCCAGGGTGAGGATGCTGAACGGCACGAAGGCCATGCCCAGTAGCGCCATCACCCAGTCGCTGGAGACCATCATCCAGGTCGCTACCACCAGCAGCAGCAACAAGGTCAGCGACTGCATCATCCCGGTCTGGATGAACATCCGGGTGCCTTCGAGGTCGATCATGCCGCGGGTGATCAGGTCGCCGGAGTGGATCTTGTCGTGGAAGCCGAACGGCAGCCGCTGCAGGTGGCGGAAGAAGTCGAGCCGCAGCTGGTAGGCGACCTTCTGGCTCACCCACTCGGCCTGGAACTGCGCCAGGCCCTGCAAAATGCCTCTGATCAGGTAGACTGCGACGACGAGGCCGCCGCTTATCCACAGCGCGCTCTCCGCCTTCGCCGTCAACGCCGCCAGCGCCGCGGGCGACGCGTGCACCGCAACCAGGTGGCTGTACGTCTTCAGAAGGTGTTGAACCTGGTCGACCGCGCTGCCGAAGATGCGCGGACCCAGCAGGTTGAAGATCGCCGACCCCAGCGCGCAGAGAATCGCCAGTGTGACCTGGACCGGCCGCGCCTTCAGCGCCATGCCTACGATACGCTTCAGAATCTCCGGCATCGCGCCGAGATTGATTTGCGCTTCTACCTCTACGCCCGCGACGCCGCCGGTTGGGCCGCCGCCGCCCATACCTCCACCATAACCGCCCATCTAAATTCCGTCTTCCCGCAGCAAATTCTGACTTTTCTCTAATGGATTCCATTGTGGGGAATGCCGCCGCCGAACGCAAACCTGTAGGCGCGCCTGACGGCAGAAAACGAAGCGTGCGGGCGCACATTCGTGCATTGCGCGAAGAGCGATTCGCCGCGATATGCGCGACGTCAGGCCGCAAGCGGCCCTGCTTCTTCCCCGAACGACTGCCACAACCGCCGATCTGACGACCGGCGTCATTCGATATATCTATCTCGTGTCGAAAAGCAAGCGCGCGGTCACCGCGCCTTCCGCGCCGCGCGCTCGGCCAGGAACCCGGCGATCATGCGCGCTGGCTCGTCGGTGCGGTGGGCGTCGGCGAACGCCTCGGCGCCGGCGGCGATGGCCTCGGCCAGCGGCAACCGCTCCCAGGCCTGCATCAGTTTCTTCTGGTCACGGATGGATTTCGGGCCGCAGGCGCGGATGTCGGCGACGACGCGCGCCACCGCGGCGTCCAGGTCTGCCGGTTCGGTCAGCTCTTCCACCAGCCCCCAGGCCAGCGCCTTGTCCGCGTCGATGGTCTCTCCCGTGTAGAGCAGCCGCCGTGTGCGGCCCCAGCCGATCAGCGTCGGCAGCAGCGCCGCCTCGACCACCGAGGGGATGCCCAGCCGCACCTCCGGCATGCCGAACTGGGCGTCGGCGGCGGCGATGCGCAGGTCGCAGGCCGCGGCGATCTCCAGCGCCCCGCCGAAGCAGTAGCCACGGATCGCCCCGACCACCGGGACCGGCGCGGTGCGGATCGCCTCGCAGACCGCGTGGATGCGGCCGATGAAGACCCGCGCCGCGGCCGGCCCCTCGATGGCGGCCAACGCGTTGACGTCCGCCCCGGCGCTGAAGGCTCTGGGGCCAGCGCCAGTGAGCACGATGGCGCGGACGTCCGGCCGCGCGCCGGCCGCGCCGATCTGCCCCGCCAGCTCGCTCAGCACTTCGATGGTCAGGGCGTTGAGCATCGCGGGGTTGTCGATCACGACCGTCGCCACCTCGCCTTCGGCGTGGGCGGCGATCTCGGTGTGGACGGGCTTGGTGTCGGTCATCTGGCCACGCTATCGCTGCGGCGGGCGCGGCGCGAGGCTTGACGCATGGACCTGGCGGAGGTGCTGGCGCAGCGGATCGCGGCCGCGAGAAGGCCCACGCCCTTGGTGGTTGGCCTCACCGGCCCCCAAGGCTCAGGCAAGTCGACGCTGGCGGCGCAGTTGCCGGCGGCGCTCGCCGCCCGGGGCCTCAGCGCCGCGATCCTGGCCCTCGACGACCTCTACCTGCCCCGCGCCGAGCGCCAGCGCCTGGCCCGCGAAGTGCATCCGCTCTTCGCCACCCGCGGCCCGCCCGGCACGCACGACGCGGCGCTTGGCGCCGACATTTTGGCGCGGCTGGCGCAAGGCGCCGCCGCCCAGGCGCCCAGTTTCGACAAGGGTGCGGACGATCGGCTGGCGGGCGCCCGCCCCATCGATCCCGCCGATGTGGTCATCTTTGAAGGCTGGTGCGTCGGCGCGCGGCCGCAGCCTCCCGCGGCGCTCGCCACGCCGGTCAACGCCCTGGAACGCGACGAAGACCCAGACGGCGTCTGGCGCCGGGCGGTGAATGACGCACTGGCGGGCCCCTACAAGGCGCTGTTCGCGCCCATCGGCTTCCAGGTGCTGTTGCGCGCCCCCAGCTTCGAGACCGTGTTCGGCTGGCGCCGCCAGCAGGAGCTGGCGCTCCGCGCCGAGGGCCGCGGCCAGTCCGACGCCGAGTTGGCGCGCTTCATCCAGCACTACGAGCGCCTCACCCGCCACATCGACGCCGAGATGCCGGCCCGCGCCGACGTGGTGGTCGACCTCGGGCCGGATCGGGAGGTGCGCGACCTTCGCTAAGCCAGCGCCCGCCCGAACAGCGAGATCAGGTTGGTCCAGGCTCGCTCGGCCGAGGCCGCGTCGTAGACCGCGGCGTTGTCTTTCACGCACCACCCGTGGTTGGCCGGATAGACCTCGACCCCGGCCGGTACGCCGGTGGCGGCGAAGTCGGCCTTCAGCTTGTCCTTGGCGTCCGGCTGCTTCTGGTCGTCGTTCTGGGCCACCGCGAAATAGAACGGCGCCTTGATCTTGGCGATCAGCAGGTCGGGGCTGTCGTCCTTGCCGGTGACCAGGCCGCCGCCGTGGCAGGAGACGCCGGCGCCCACCCGGTGCGGGGCCGCCGACGCCGCGATCAGGGTGTAAGGCCCGCCCATGCAGTAGCCGTTGACACCGATGGGCCGCTTTCGACTGACTAGCTTCTGGGTGTCGAGCCAGGCGACGTAGGCCGTGCAGTCGTGCAGCTTGGCGTCGTCGGTCAGCGGCGCCGTGAGCGGCCCCAGCTTGGCGCGGTCGTCAGGCTTGGTGAAGTCGAACGCCCCGTCGATCACCGGCGCCTTCTTGGTCCGGTAGAACGGGTTCGGGACCAGCACGGCATAGCCGCTGGACGCCAGGCGCCGGCCCATGTCGCGGAACACCGGGCGAAGGCCCAGGATGTCGGTGAAGATGATCGCACCCGGCCACGGACCCTTGCCGGCCGGGTGGAAGAACGCCGCGTCGGCGGTTCCGTCCGGCGTCTTCACCTCCACATCGGTCTCGACAACGTTGTCGTCGGCCAACGCCTGGCTGGCTGCCGCTACGCCAGCGCCCAGCGAAAGCGCGCCGAAGCCACGGCGCGACAGCGGCCCGCGGGCCTCGATCGAGGCCGGGAAAGCATCGTCAGCCATGATCCCTACTCCACGATCGAGGAATAGATGATCGACTTCAGCTGGCCGCGGAAGTTGAACGCGCCCGACGGCATCAGCTGGGTCATGAACACCACCGAGAGTTCCTCAGCCTGGTCGATCCAGAAGATGGTCGAGGCCGCGCCGCCCCAATAGTAGTCGCCGGCCGCGATGGAGCCGGACGTCACCCGGTCCATGGTCGAAGCGAAGCCCAGGCCGAAGCCGACGCCCTCGTTGGCGGTCTCGGAGAAGCCGCCGATGGCCATCTGGGTCAGGTCCTTGCCGCCCTTCAGGTGGTTCAGGTGCATCAGGTCGACGGTGCGCGGCCCCAGGATGCGCTCGCCGTCCAGTTCGCCGCCGCGGCGCACCATCTCGCAGAAGCGCAGATAGTCCTCGGTGGTGCCGGTTAGCCCGCCGGCGCCGGAAAAGAAGGTCGGCTCCTTCAGGTAGTTGCTGGTCGCCGGGTCGTCGCCGAGGCGCAGGGACTTGTCCGCGGCGCGATTGTAGTTGGCGGTCAGGCGGTCGGCCTTGTCTGGCGCGACCCAGAAAGCCGTGTCTTTCATGCCCAGCGGCCCAAAGATGTGCTCGGCCAGGAACTTGTCGAACCGCTGGCCCGACAGCTTCTCCACCAGTGCGCCCACCACGTCGGTGGACATCGAGTACATCCAGTGCTCGCCCGGCTGGTAGCGCAGCGGCACCTGCGCCAGCTTGTCCATGAAGGTCATCAGCGTCTCGCCGCGCTGCTTGACGCCGACCTGGCCGTAGACCTCGTCCACCGGGTGCGCGGCCGGGTTGCCCAGCGCCGAGCCGAACATGATCCCGCCAGTGTGGCAGAGCATGTCGCGCATGGAGACCGGCCGGTTCGGGGCCTCCGTCACCATCTCATTGCCGCGGCCCGACACCCATACCTGCTGGTTCTTCCAGTCGGGGAAGAAGCGGCTCACCGGGTCGTTCAGCTGGAAGTAGCCGCGCTCGTATAGCGTCATCAGCGCCACCGAGGCGATCGGCTTGGTCATCGAATAGATGCGGAAGATGGCGTCGTCGGCCATCGGCTTGCTGCGCTCGCGGTCCATCTGGCCGAACGAGCGCGAATAGGCGAGGTGGCCGCGGCGGGCCACCGCCACCTGGCAGCCGGCGATCTTGCCCGGCTGGATGTAGTTGCGCTCCAGGTGCTCGGTGATGCGCTCCAGGCGCGCGGTCGAAAGCCCTGTCTGCTTGGGCGCCAATTCCATGTTCGAAATCCTTCCCTTGGGCGCGCTGGCCCGCCCGGCCGTTATTGCGACCTTCGCCGGTCATCTTCGACCGCGGCACGCCGTCTCGCAAGGCGCCGGCGCCTTGATGTCGGCGGTGCGATGTGGCCATGCGCGGCAATGGCGCGCGCGCTGGCTCTCATCTTGGCCTTCTGGGCGACCGCGGCGGCGGCCGCGCCCGGCTTCCTGCGCGCCGACCTGCCGGTTCCGCCGGTGGCGGAGAACCATGGCGCCGCGATCGCTCAGCTGCCCTCCGGCGCCTTCCTCGCCTGCTGGTATTCCGGCCTGCACGAAGCCGACCATAGCGTGCGCATCGTCTGCAGCCGCGGCGACGGCGCAGTCTGGTCGCAGCCCTGGACCGCCGTCGCGCCCGGCGAGCGCGCCATCGGCGCCGCCGCGCCCAACAAGACCCTGGGCAACGTCACCCTGACCGTGACGCCCGACGGCCGCATCTGGATGATCTATGGCGTGGTGCAGAGCCGCGTCGTGCCGCTCCTTGGCAACATCTGCCGCAACTGGTTCTGCGGCCGCATCGACGCCCGCGTCTCGGCCGACGAGGGCCGCAGCTGGGCGCCGGCGCATCGCCTCATCGACATCGGCGGCGCACTGCCCAGAGCCGAGCTGAAGCCGATGGGCCGTGATTGGCTGGCGCCGTTCTACGAAGAGAACCAGCAGCGCGCGATGATCGTGAAGCTCAGCCTGACCGGCGCCGCGCCGACCCTGCACGCGCTCTGGCGCCTTCACGGCGTGAAGCTGATCCAGCCGGCGCTGGCGCAGCGCCGCGACGGCCGCTTCGACGTCTTCTTCCGCGATCAGGCCCGCCGCGGCGTGTGGTCCGCCGTCTTCGATCCGCGCACCGGCGCCTGGACCGGCCTCACCCTCACCAACCTGCCCAATCCGGGAGCAGCGGTGGACGTGTTTCCCGACGACGCTGGCCGCTATGTGGTCATCTACAATCCGTCGCCGACCAGCCGCGACACCCTGGCCCTTGCCCGGTCGGCGGACGGACGCCATTTCACCACCGGCTGCGCCATCTCGCAGCCGCGGGACGGCGCGGCGGCTTATCCGTCGGTCATCCGCGGGCGGGACGGCGCTTGGCGGGTGGTCTATTCGGCGCTGCCCAGCCGCCGCGTGGTGTTCGTGCGCTTCGACAGCGCATGGCTGGATAATTGTTTCGCGAACAAGGGTTAGCGCGCAACGGTCTGCCCCCGATGAGGCATTCATTCACCTGGTTTGCGAACGAAAAAGCGTCAATGGCGCCACGGCCACGCGGCTTTGATCGCCGGCCAGTCGACGGGTTCGGCGTTAGCCTGTAAATGCGCCGCGAGCGGGCGTCTCAACGGGAACGCCCTGGTTAGAGGTTGGGTTATTCTGAATGGCGCTTCCGGCGCAACAAGGTCTGTACGATCCGCGTCACGAACGTGACGCGTGCGGCGTGGGGTTCGTGGCCAATATCAAGGGCCGCAAATCTCACGAAGTGATCTCGTGCGGCCTTGAGATCCTGGTCAACCTCGATCACCGCGGCGCCGTGGGCGCCGATCCGCTGGTGGGCGACGGCGCCGGAATTCTGATCCAGATCCCCGACGGCCTGTTCCGCGACTGGGCCGGCAAGAACGACATCGAGCTGCCGCCGCCGGGCAACTACGCCGTGGCGCAATGCTTCATGCCGCAGGACGAGGCGGCCCGCGAAGTCGTGGTCGGCCAGTTCGAGCACTTCGTCCGCGTCGAAGGCCAGCAGCTGCTGGCCTGGCGCGAGGTGCCCATCGACACCGCCGGCCTCGGCAAGGCGGTGCTGGAAGGCATGCCGGTGATGCGCCAGGCGATCATCGCCAAGGGCGCGCGCACCCCCGATCAGGACGCCTTCGAGCGCAAGCTGCTGGTCATCCGCAAGCAAACCCAGAACCCGCTGAAGGCGCTGGCCGACAAGCACGGCGTGCCCGGCGTCAGCGAGTTCTACATGCCGTCGTTCTCGAGCCGGACGATCGTCTACAAGGGCATCCTGCTCGCGCACCAGGTCGGCAGCTTCTACGAGGATCTGCGCAACCCGCTGTCCGAGAGCGCGGTCGCTTTGGTGCACCAGCGTTTCGCCACCAACACCTTCCCGACCTGGCGGCTGGCGCACCCCTACCGCTTCATCGCCCACAACGGCGAGATCAACACCAAGGAAGGCAACGTCAACTGGATGAACGCCAGGCGGCGGACGCTGGAGTCCGACCTCCTGGGGCCCGACCTCGACAAGATGTGGCCGCTGATCCCGCACGGCCAGTCCGACACCGCCGACCTCGATAACGCGCTGGAGCTGCTGCTCGCCGGCGGCTACCCGCTCGCCCACGCCATGATGATGCTGATCCCGGAAGCCTGGGCCGGCAATCCGCTGATGGATCCCAAGCGCCGGGCTTTCTACGAGTATCACGCCGCGCTGATGGAGCCTTGGGACGGCCCCGCGGCCGTGGCTTTCACCGATGGCCGCCAGGTGGGCGCGACGCTCGACCGCAACGGCTTGCGCCCCGCCAGGTTCATCATCACCGACCAGGACCATGTGGTCATGGCCTCCGAAGTCGGGGTGCTGCCGCAGGTCGAGGAAGCGCGCATCGTCCGCAAGTGGCGCCTGCAGCCCGGCAAGATGCTGCTCATCGACATGGAAGAAGGCCGCATCGTCGAGGACGAGGAGATCAAGGCCCGCCTCGCCGAAGCCGAGCCCTACGAGGAGTGGCTGCGGGCCACACAGTTCAAGCTGGAAGACCTGCCGGAGCCGCCGCAGTGGGAGCCCGCCCGGGGCAACGACCCGTCCGACTTCCTCGATCGCCAGCAGGCCTTCGGCTACACCCAGGAAGACCTCGCCTTCTTCCTCGAGCCGATGATGGAGCTGGGCGACGACCCGGTCGGCTCGATGGGCAACGACCAGCCGATCGCCGTGCTCTCGAAGAAGCCGAAGCTGCTCTACGAGTACTTCAAGCAGAAGTTCGCTCAGGTCACCAACCCGCCGATCGACCCGATCCGCGAGGAGCTGGTGATGAGCCTGGTGTCGATGATCGGCCCGCGTCCGAACCTGCTGGGCCACCACGCCGGCGCCCACAAGCGCCTGGAAGTCTCGCAGCCGGTGCTAACCAACGCCGACCTTGAGAAGATCCGCGCCATCGCCGAGCTGGCTGACGGCGCCTTCCGCACCGCCACGCTGGACGCGACCTGGCCGGCGGCCGAGGGCGCGGCGGGCCTGGAGCGGGCCATCGAGCGGCTTTGTCACGAAGCCACCGACCGAGTGCTGGCCGACAGCAACATCCTGATCCTCAGCGACCGCGCCGTGAGCGCCGAGCGCATCCCGATCCCGGCGGCGCTGGCCACCGCGGCCACGCACCACCACCTGATCCGCCAGGGCCTGCGCATGCAGACCGGCCTCGTCATCGAGACCGGCGAGGCGCGCGAGGTGCACCACGTCTGCGTGCTGGCGGGCTACGGCGCCGAGGCGGTGAACCCCTACCTGGCGTTCGAGACGCTGGAAGCGCTGCGCACCCGCAACGGCTCCAAGCTAAGCGCCAAGGACGTGCAGAAGAACTACATCAAGGCGCTGGGCAAGGGCGTGCTGAAGGTGATGTCCAAGCGCGGCATCTCCACCTACCAGTCTTACTGCGGGGCCCAGATCTTCGACGCGGTGGGGCTCGCCACGGCGTTCGTCGACAAGTACTTCACCGGCACCGACACCAAGATCGAAGGCGCGGGCCTGGCCGAGATCGCCGAGGAGTGCGTCCGCCGCCACCGCGACGCCTACGGCGATGCGCCGATCTACCGCAACATGCTGGACGTGGGCGGAACCTACGGCTGGCGCCTGCGCGGCGAGGAGCACGCCTGGACCCCGGACACCGTGGCGCGGTTGCAGCACGCGGTGCGCGGCGAATTGCCGGACGAATACCGAGCGTTCGCCCGCGAGATCAACGAACAGAGCCAGCGGCGCCTGACCATCCGCGGCCTGATGCGGCTGAAGCCGGCCGAGACCCGCGTGCCGATCGACGAGGTCGAGCCGGCGGCCGAGATCGTCAAGCGCTTCGCCACTGGCGCGATGAGCTTCGGCTCCATCAGTCGCGAGGCCCACACCACGCTGGCGGTGGCGATGAACCGCATCGGCGCGCGCTCCAACACCGGCGAGGGCGGCGAGGAAGCCGACCGCTTCAAGCCGCTGCCCAACGGCGATTCCATGCGCTCGGCGATCAAGCAGGTGGCCTCGGGGCGCTTCGGCGTCACCGCCGAGTACCTGGTCAACGCCGACGACATCCAGATCAAGATGGCCCAGGGCGCCAAGCCCGGCGAGGGCGGCCAGTTGCCCGGCTACAAGGTCGACAAGCAAATCGCCGCGGTGCGCCACTCGACCCCTGGCGTTGGCCTGATCAGTCCGCCGCCGCACCACGACATCTACTCGATCGAGGATCTGGCGCAGCTGATCCACGACCTGAAGAACGTCAATCCGAAGGCTCGCATCTCGGTGAAGCTGGTTGCCGAAGTCGGTGTTGGCATCGTCGCCGCGGGCGTCTCCAAGGGCCGCGCCGACCATGTCACCATCTCCGGGTTCGAGGGCGGCACCGGCGCCAGTCCGCTGACCTCGCTGACCCACGCCGGCTCGCCCTGGGAGATCGGCCTCGCCGAAACTCAGCAGACGCTGCTGCTCAACGGCCTTCGCACCCGCATCGCGGTGCAGGTCGACGGCGGCCTGCGCACCGGCCGCGACGTCGCCATTGGCGCCTTGCTGGGCGCCGACGAGTTCGGCTTCGCCACGGCGCCGTTGATCGCCGCCGGCTGCATCATGATGCGCAAGTGCCACCTCAACACCTGCCCTGTGGGGGTGGCGACCCAGGACCCGGCGCTGCGCGCCAAGTTCACCGGCAAGCCCGAACACGTGATCAACTACTTCTTCTTCGTCGCCGAAGAGCTGCGCGCGATCATGGCCGAGATGGGCTTCCGCACCGTCTCCGAGATGATCGGCCGGGTCGACCGCATCGACGTGGCCCCGGCGGTGGAGCACTGGAAGGCGCACGGCGTCGACCTTTCGCGCCTGCTCTACGCCGTTCCGGACGTGGACGACGCCAGGGGCCTCTGGAACAGCCAGCACCAGAACCACGGCCTCGAGCGCGCTCTGGACCACAGCCTGATCGCCGCCGCACAGCCGGCGCTGGACGGCAAGGGCCCGGTGCAGGTCGAGCGCCACGTGCGCAACGTCAACCGTACGGTGGGCGCCATGCTCTCCGGCGAAGTGGCGCGCCGCCATGGCCACGAGGGCCTCGCCGAGGGCGCGATCAGCGTGAAGCTCACCGGCACCGCCGGGCAGAGCCTGGGCGCCTTCCTGGCGCGCGGGGTGGCGCTGGAACTCACTGGCGACGCCAACGACTACGTCGGCAAGGGCCTCTCCGGCGGCCGCGTGGTGGTGCGCCATCCATCCGGCACGTCGCGCGATCCCACCCACAACATCATCGTCGGCAACACCGTGCTCTACGGCGCCATCGCCGGCGAAGCCTACTTCGAGGGCGTGGCCGGCGAGCGCTTCGCCGTGCGCAACTCCGGCGCCGTGGCGGTGGTCGAAGGTGTGGGCGACCACGGCTGCGAATACATGACCGGCGGCGTGGTGGCCGTGCTGGGCGACACCGGGCGCAACTTCGCGGCCGGCATGTCCGGTGGCATCGCCTATGTCTACGACCCGGCCGGCCGCTTCGCGCGCCTCTGCAACATGGCGATGGTCGATCTGGCGCCGATCGGTCCGGCCCTGCCGGTGAATCGCGACGACGAGGCCCTGCGGCCCCGCCAGCGCGCGGTCAGCGTCGAAAACAACGGCATGGGCGACGCGCTGCGTTTCGATGCCGAACGCCTGCGGATCCTGGTCGAGCGCCATCACCTCTACACCGGCAGCGCCCGGGCGGCCGAGCTGCTGGCCGACTGGGACAAGGCGCTGACAGCGTTTGTGAAGGTGACGCCGAAAGACTATCGCCGCGCCCTGGAAGACCAGGCCGCCGAACGCGCGGCCGCCAAAGCCGTCGCGGCCGAGTAGACCAAATGCTCGGCAATCTGGATCAACACCCGAAGAGCGGACTTGCGCGCCCTTCTCCCCTTGCGGGAGAAGGTGTCGCGAAGTTTGGGGGCAAATGTAATGGGTAAGCCGACCGGCTTCCTGGAGATCGAGCGGCGCGAGCGGGGCTATGAGAAGCCGGGCGAGCGGCTGAAGACCTGGCGCGAGTTCGTGCACCCGATGCCGGAGCGCGAACTGGCGGCTCAGGCCTCGCGCTGCATGAACTGCGGCATCCCGTTCTGTCACCAGGGCTGCCCGGTCAACAACCAGATCCCCGACTGGAACGACCTGGTCTACCGCGACCAGTGGCGCGACGCGCTCGACAACCTGCACTCCACCAACAACTTCCCGGAGTTCACCGGCCGCGTCTGCCCGGCGCCCTGCGAAGCCTCGTGCACCCTCAACATCGACGACAACCCGGTGACGATCAAAAGCATCGAATGCCAGATCGTCGACCGCGGCTGGGAAGAAGGCTGGATCGCCCCGCAGCCGCCGGCCCAGCGCACCGGCAAGACCGTCGCGGTCGTGGGCTCCGGCCCCGCCGGACTCGCCGCCAGCCAGCAACTGGCCCGGGCCGGCCACGCCGTCACCCTCTACGAGAAGAGCGACCGCGTCGGCGGCCTGCTCCGCTACGGCATCCCCGACTTCAAGATGGAAAAGCACCACATCGACCGCCGCATGGCGCAGATGGAGGCCGAGGGCGTCACCTTCCGGCCCAGCGTCGAAGTGGGCGTCGACGTCAGCGTCGATGAGCTGCTGGGCCTCTACGACGCCGTGGTGCTCTCGGGCGGCGCCGAGGCGCCGCGCGACCTGCCGGTTCCGGGGCGCGAGCTCGATGGCGTGCACTTCGCCATGGATTTCCTGCCGCAGCAGAACCGGCGCAACGCCGGCGACGCCGAGGAGGTCGCCGCCCCCGCCGGCGCCATTTCCGCCAAAGGCAAGAATGTCGTGGTTATCGGCGGCGGCGACACCGGGTCTGACTGCATCGGCACGTCCAATCGCCAGGGCGCGCTGACCGTCACCAACCTCGAGCTCTTCCCGATGCCGCCGGAGCGGGAAAACAAGCCGCTGGTGTGGCCGGACTATCCGGTGAAGCTGCGCACCTCGTCGTCGCACGAGGAAGGCGTCGAGCGCGACTTCGCGGTCTCCACCACGCGGTTCGTCGGCGAGGATGGCAAGGTCGAGGCGATCGAGTGCGTGCGGGTGGAGTTCAAGCCGGGGCCGGACGGACGCTCGCAGCTGACCCCCGTCGAAGGCAGCACGTTCGTGATCCCCACCGAACTGGTGCTGCTGGCGATGGGCTTCGTCAGCCCGCGCCGTGAGGGTCTTGTGGAGCAGGCTGGTGTTGAGCTGGACGCCCGCGGCAACGTCAAGGCCGACATGATCGACTACCGCTCCAGCGCCCCAAAGATCTTTGCCTGCGGCGACATGCGTCGCGGCCAGTCCCTGGTGGTCTGGGCCATCCGCGAAGGCCGCCAGTGCGCGAGGGCCGTCGACGAATTCTTGATGGGCGAAAGCGTCCTGCCGCGCTGACCTTCCTCCCTCCCCTCATGGGGAGGGACGATCGACGCGAAGCGTCGATCCGGGTGGGGATGTCTGCGGCGTCAACGAACGCCCGGAACTGCGCCGGCGCACGCCATCCGACTCCCCACCCGACCGCTGAGCGGTCTGCCCTTCCCATGAAGGGGAGGGAGGGCGAAGCTTGCGGACTTTGCCACTGACCGGCGGGACGAATTCTCGTAAGACTTGCGTCCGTACGGGGCGTCAATCGAGGGGGAACGTCGGTCTTGCCCGCCCAACCTGGTCTGTTCGCGGCGGGGGCGAAACCGTCGAGCGAGGCGCTGCGCGCCGCGCAAGCCCAGCTGCTGCGCGACGGGCGGCTGCAGTTCGCCTTCACGACTGCGCCGCCTGTGACGCCGCCGGCGCCCACGCCCGGCTGG
>DASXZG010000041.1:0-4324 GCA_036502045.1 Caulobacteraceae bacterium
CGGGTGGACGTGAAGGCGCCCGGCATCATCCCGCGCAAGAGCGTGCACGAGCCCGTGCAGACCGGCCTGAAGATCGTCGACAGCCTGGTGCCGATCGGCCGCGGCCAGCGCGAGCTGATCATCGGCGACCGCCAGACCGGCAAGTCGGCGCTCGCCATCGACACCATCCTCAACCAGCGCCAGGTCAACGCCTCCGACGACGAGAAGGCCAAGCTCTACTGCATCTACGTCGCCGTGGGTCAGAAGCGCTCGACCGTCGCCCGCGTGGTCAAGACGCTCGAGGAGCGCGGCGCGCTCGACTACACCATCGTGGTCTCGGCCACGGCGTCCGACCCGGCGCCGCTGCAGTTCCTGGCCCCCTTCGCCGGCTGCGCCATGGGCGAGTGGTTCCGCGACAACGGCATGCACGCCGTGATCATCTATGACGACCTTTCCAAGCAGGCCGTCGCCTATCGCCAGATGTCGCTGCTGCTGCGCCGCCCGCCGGGCCGCGAGGCCTATCCGGGCGACGTGTTCTACCTGCACTCGCGCCTGCTGGAGCGCGCCGCGAAGATGAACGACGACTTCGGCGCCGGCTCGCTCACCGCTCTGCCGGTGATCGAAACCCAGGCCAACGACGTCGCCGCCTACATCCCTTCCAACGTGATCTCGATCACCGACGGCCAGATCTTCCTGGAGACCGACCTGTTCTATCAGGGCGTCCGCCCGGCGATGAACGTCGGCATCTCGGTCAGCCGCGTGGGCTCGTCGGCGCAGATCCGCGCCATGCGCGCCGCCACCGGCTCGCTGAAGAGCGACCTGGCCCAGTTCCGCGAGATGGCCGCCTTCGCCAAGTTCGGCTCCGACCTCGACGCGGCGACGCAGAAACTGCTGGCCCGGGGCGCGCGCCTGACCGAGCTGCTGAAGCAGCCGCAATACGCGCCGCTACAGGCCGAAGAGCAGGTGTGCGTGATCTACGCCGGCACCCGCGGCTACCTCGACGGCGTGGCGGTGGCCGACGTCGCGCGCTTCGAAACCGAACTGCTGGCCCACATCCACGGCAAGCACGCCGATCTGCTCGAAGAAATCCGCACGCAGAAGACCCTCACCGACGAGCGCGAGGCGAAGCTGAAAGCGGTGCTCGACGGCTTCGTCGCCACCTTCGCCTAAAGACTGGAGACGGCTCGCCCGCCATGCCCAGCCTGAAGGACATGCGCATTCGGATCGGCAGCGTGAAAGCCACGCAGAAGATCACGAAAGCCCTGCAGATGGTCGCCGCCGCCAAGCTGCGCCGCTCCACCGACGCGGCGGAGAACGCCCGGCCCTACGCCGCGCGGATGGCCGCCGTCATCGCCAACCTCGCCGCCGGGGTCACCGGTCCTGGCGCGCCGAAGCTGCTGGTCGGCACCGGGTCCGATCGTAAGGAGCTGGTGGTGGTCGCCACCGCCGACCGCGGCCTGGCCGGCGGCTTCAACTCGTCGATCGTCCGCGCGGCCCGCGAGCACCTGCGCGCCGCGGTGCGCGAGGGCAGGCAGGTCAGCGTCATCACCATCGGCCGCAAGGCCCGCGACCAGCTGCGCCGCCAGTACGGCGATCGCTTCGTGGTCAGCGTCGAAGCCGGCGCCAACCCGTCGCTGGAGCGGGCGCAGGAAGTCGCGGCCACCATCCTGGAGCGCTTCGAGGCCGGCGAGGCCGACGTGGTGACGCTGTTCTTCAGCCAGTACCGCTCGGTGGTCAGCCAGGTGCCGACCGCGCGCCAGTTGGTCCCCGCGCAAGTGACCGGCGCCGGCGTCGTCGACCTCAAGGGCGCCTGCTACGAATACGAGCCGGACGAGGAGACCATCCTCGCCACGCTGTTGCCGCGCAACATCACCGTGCAGGTGTTCGCCGCCATGCTGGAGAACCAGGCCGGCTTCTTCGCCGCGCAGATGGCCGCCATGGACAACGCCACCCGCAACGCCGGCGACGTCATCACCCGCCTTACCTTGCAGTACAGCCGCGCGCGCCAGGCGCAAATTACCCGCGAGATGATCGAGATCGTCTCCGGCGCCGAGGCCCTTTAAGAGAAAGACGCGACCATGCCCGAACAGAACATCCTCTCCGAAGGCGTCGCCAAGGGCGTCATCACCCAGATCATCGGCGCGGTGTGCGACGTCGAGTTCGACGGCCACCTGCCGCAGATTCTGACGGCGCTGGAAACGGTCAACACCGACCAGAAGACCGGCGAGCCCTTCCGCCTGGTGCTCGAAGTCGCTCAGCACCTGGGTGAGAACACCGTGCGCGCCATCGCCATGGACACCACCGAGGGCCTGACCCGCGGCCAGGACGTGATCGACACCGGCGCCCCGATCAGCGTGCCGGTTGGCCCCGGCACCCTTGGCCGGATCATGAACGTTATCGGCGAGCCAGTGGACGAAGCCGGGCCGATCCCGTTCACCAAGCGCATGCCGATCCACCGCTCGGCCCCCTCGTTCGAGGAGCAGACCACCTCGGCGGAAATCCTGGTCACCGGCATCAAGGTGATCGACCTGCTGTGCCCCTACACCAAGGGCGGCAAGATCGGCCTGTTCGGCGGCGCCGGCGTCGGCAAGACCGTGACCATGCAGGAGCTGATCAACAACATCGCCAAGGCCTACGGCGGCTACTCGGTGCTGGCCGGCGTCGGCGAGCGCACCCGTGAAGGCAACGACCTCTATCACGAGATGATCGAGAGCCAGGTCAACGTCGACCCGCACAAGAACAACGGCTCCACCGAAGGCTCGCGCTGCAGCCTGGTCTACGGCCAGATGAACGAGCCGCCAGGCGCCCGCGCCCGCGTCGCCCTGACCGGCCTCGCCCAGGCGGAGTACTTCCGCGACGAAGAGGGCAAGGACGTGCTGCTCTTCATCGACAACATCTTCCGCTTCACCCAGGCCGGCTCGGAAATGTCGGCGCTCTTGGGGCGCATCCCCTCGGCGGTGGGCTATCAGCCGACGCTGGCCACCGACATGGGCGCGCTGCAGGAGCGCATCACCTCCACCAACAAGGGTTCGATCACCTCGGTGCAGGCGATCTTCGTGCCCGCCGACGACTTCACCGACCCGGCGCCGGCCACCGCCATGGCCCACCTGGACGCCACCACGGTGCTGAACCGCGACATCGCCGCCCTGGGCATCTTCCCGGCCGTCGACCCGCTGGACTCGACCTCGCGCATCCTCGACCCGCTGGTGGTCGGCGAAGAGCACTACCGCACCGCCCGCCGCGTTCAGGAAATCCTGCAGCAGTACAAGGCGCTGAAGGACATCATCGCCATCCTGGGGATGGACGAGCTGTCGGAAGACGACAAGCAGGTCGTCGCCCGCGCCCGCCGCATCACCCAGTTCCTGTCGCAGCCGCTGCACGTGGCCGAAGCCTTCAACAACATGCCGGGTTTGATGGTGCCGCTGGAAGAGACCATCCGCTCGTTCAAGGCGGTGTGCGACGGCGAGTACGACCACCTGCCCGAGACCGCTTTCCGTCTGGTCGGCGGCATCGATGACGTCGTGGCCAAGGCCGAGAAGATGGCGGCGGAAGCCTGATGGCCGAGAAGCTGCGCTTCTGGCTGGTCTCGCCGCAACGCGAGCTGTTCGCCGGCGCCGTCGACCAGGTCGACGCGCCGGGCTCCGAAGGCGACTTCGGCGTGCTGTTCGGCCACGCGCCGTTCATGACCACGCTGAAGGAAGGTCGCGTGAAGGCCTACGACGGCGACGACACCCTGGTGTTCGAGGTGCGCGGCGGTTTCGCAGATGTGACCCCTGCGGGCCTCACGATTCTCGCCGAGTACGCCGAGCCGGTCATTTAGCCGCTTGGCCATGAGCGGTTCCGCTCGTTAGATAGCGGCCGTTTTTCCGACCCGACCGCCTGGAAACGAGAACCCATGCGCATCCCACTCGTCAGCCTGATCGCCCTGGCCGCCGCGGCCAGCGCCTACGCCCAGCCGGCCCCCGCGCCCGCGCCGGCCGAACCGCCGCCTGCCGCCGCGCCCGCCCAGCCGCCTGCCGCTGCGCCTCCGGCCGCCGCCCCGGCCGCGCCAGGTGGCGCGCAGGCCCCGGCCGCCGCCGAAAGCGCGCCAGGGGCGCCCGCGACCGAGGCCCCGCAACCGCCCGCGCCGCCACCGCCGCCCGCCCCGCCCACCGATCCGACTGCGGTCGCGCTGCTGAACATCCTGCAGCAGGTCTGCATCCCGGCCGCGAACGGCGGCAACTTCGTGCAGCTCGTCAAGACGGCGGGCCTGCGCAAGCAGGGCGACCAGGGCTGGGCGATGAAGACGAAGGACTTCACCCTGACAGTGGCCAACCCGGGCTCGAACCCGGACCAATGCCGCGTC
>DASXZG010000042.1:0-26920 GCA_036502045.1 Caulobacteraceae bacterium
GCGTCGGGATCGTCGCGGATGGCCTTGATGTCGTGCATGAGGAGCGCCGGCAGGTCGGGGGAACGCTCCCCTTAAGGCGCGTCGAACGGGGCGCCAAGCTATGGCATCGCCGCCTCGGCCGTCAGCGCTTCGTCCTTCGCACGGCGCTTCTCGATCATCGCCACGCAGGCGATGGAGATGAAGTAGAGCAGGCAGATCGGCGCCGCGAGGCTCATCATGCTGATCGGGTCCGGCGGCGTCACCACCGCGGCCACCCCGAAGACGCCCACCACCGCGTAGCGCCAGCCCGAGAGCAGCAGCCGCGCGCTGACCAGCCCCGCCATGCCCAGCAGCGTCAGCACCACCGGCAGCTGGAAGCAGAGCCCGAAAGCCAGCACCAGCGTGGTCACCAGCGAGATGTAGTCGGAGAGCTTGGGCAACAGCTCCACCGAGACGTCGCCCGCCCCGCCAAGGATCTGCTGGTTGAGCGAGAACCACAGCACGAACGGCAGCATGACGAAGTAGACCAGCGCCGCGCCCATGGCGAAGAGGACGGGCGAGGCCACCAGGAAAGGCAGGAAAGCGTGGCGCTCGCGGCGGTAGAGGCCAGGCGCGACGAAGCGGTAAATCTGCCAGGCCAGCACTGGAAAGCTGAGCACGATGCCGCCGAAGCCGGCGAGCTTCACCTTCTCGAAGAACACTTCCAGCGGCGCGGTGGAGATGAAGTGGGCCTGGCCGGTGAGGTGCTGGCCGAGCAGCGCCACCAGCATGTCGAGACTGCCCATGGCGTGGCTCTTGCGCATGTCGGACAGGGTCTGCGCCACCGCGAACGGGCGCAGCAGCACGTGCAGCAAGGGCGTGACGAACACGAACGAGACCAGGAAGCCCACCACCAGCGCCGCGGCGCAGACGATCAACCGGCTGCGCAGCTCCACCAGGTGGTCGAGCAGCGGCGCGCGCGACGCCTCGATCTCGGCCTCATCCTCGGGGGCGCTCACGGGGTGGGCGTGTCCGGGGTGGCGGGCGCGGCGGCTTTGGGCTTGCGGACGCGCTTGGGCTTGGGCGGCGTGACTTCGGCCTCAGTGGTTGCCTCTGGCGGCGGCGCGGGCTCGGGCAGCGGCGGCTGGCCGGCGCTGGCGAGGGCGGCGTTCTGGACGGCGAGGTCGGCGTTGGTCTGAGCGATGTCGCCGCGGATGTCGGACAGCAGGCCCTCGGCGCCGACGCTTTTCGCGGCAAAGTCGATCGGGCGGGCGCCCCGCAGGGCCTGCACTTCGCGGCGCAGCTCGTCGAGTTCCGACTGGCGCGCCAGCTCGTCGAACGAGGCGCGGAACTCCGCTGCCATGCCGCGGACGCGGGCCATGAACTGGCCGACTTTGCGCATCAGCAGCGGCAGATCCTTCGGCCCCACCACGATCAGGGCCACGACCCCAACGATGAGGAAATCGAAAAGCCGGCCTTCCGGAAACATTCGCGCGGACTTTCGGCTGGTGCGCCGGCGGGCCGGCGCCGGCTCTCGCGTCCGCTAGCGGACGATCGGGTCCTGCTCCTTGGCGGGGGTCGGCGGCGGCAGCGTCGCCGTATCGGCCGGCTTCTCCTCCTCGCCTTTCAGCCCGTCGCGGAAGGCGCGGATGCCCTTGGCCGCGTCGCCCATGAAGCTCGACAGCTTGCCGGGCCGCGCAAACACCAGCAGCAGCACGGCGATGATGATCAGCCAGTGAATGGGGCTAAGTCCGCCCATCGATCCAGTTCTCCAAACTCACCGGCTTCAAACGCCGAGGCCGCCGCCACTCCGTCGGGCCTTATATAGGCTGACCCGCGCGGCCAAGCCAATCTGGCCACCCCTGCGTCACGTCGCCGGCTCCTCGTCGCCGAGATAGTCGGTGTGGAACTCGGCCGCCGCATCGTCCTCCAGCGGGTCTTCGTCGATGTCCGAGGCGGTGGGATCGGGCACGGCGAAGCCGGCCGGCAGGTCGAGATCGAGCAGGCCCGCGGCCTTCATCTCCGGCGCGCCGGGCAGGTCGGCGAGGGTCGCGAGGCCGAAGTGCTCGAGGAAGGCGTCGGTGGTGGCGTAGGTCACTGGCCGGCCCGGTGTGCGGCGGCGGCCGCGCGGGCGGATGAAGCCGATCTCCATCAGCACGTCGAAGGAGCCCCGCCCCATCTGCACGCCCCGGATCGCCTCGATCTCGGCCCGGGTGACCGGCTGGTGGTAGGCGATAATGGCCAGCGTCTCCTGCGCGGCGCGCGACAGCCGGCGCGGCTCGGCGCGCTCCTCGCTCATCAGGAACGCCAGGTCGTCGGCGGTCTGGAAGCGCCAGCGACCGGCGACCTGCGCCAGCCGCACCCCGCGACCCTCGTAGAGCGCCACAAGCGCGCTCAGCGCCGCTGCGATGTCGGCGCCCTCGGGCAGCCGGCGCGCCAGGTCGGCGTCGCTCAGCGGCTCGGCGGCGGCGAACAGCAGCGCCTCGACCATGCGGCAGGTGGGGTCCATGCTTTCGGGGACGCTCACGAGGCCGCCTTTATTCCACGCCGCTTGCGCAGATAGACCTCAGCGAAATGCTCAAGCTGGCGGGCTTCCAGGTCGCCTTCGCGCACCAGCTCTAGCGTCGCCGACAACGTCGAGGCCACGTACGAGGCTCGCGTCGGCCCAGCGCCCCGCCCCATCGGCGCGACACCGGTGAGCGGCGTCCAGCGCTCCAGTTCGGGCAGCAGACCACGCAGCCGCTCGCGCGCCTCTTCCAGGGGATAGGCCTGCTGCGGCGTCGGCCGGTACTGGCGCTGGGCGTCGCGGCGGCGCTGGCTGACGTAGGCGTCCATCAGCTCGTAGAGATCGCCGGCGACGCGGGTGGTGGAGACGATGCGCGGCTCCGGCTCGCCCCGGGCGAACACCTCGCGGCCCAGCGCCGGCAGCGCCAGCAGCTTCTCCGAGGCCCGGCGCATGGCGTCGAGCTTGGCGAGGCGGAACGCCAGCTGTGCGGCCACCTCGTCCGCTGGCGGCTCGCCGACGCCGCCGCGCTCTGGCCTGGGCAACAGCAGCCGCGACTTCAGCCAGGCCAGCCAGGCGGCCATCACCAGGTAGTCGGCGGCCAGCGAGAAGCGACGGCGGCGCGCTTCGCGCACGAACAGCAAGTACTGGTCGGCGAGCTTGGCGATGGAGATCTGCAGCAGGTCGACCTTCTGGCGCCGCGCCAGCGCCAGCAGCAGGTCGAGCGGGCCTTCGTAGCCGTCGAGATCGACGATCAGCGCCTCGCCGGTTTCCACCGCGCCTCTGGCGGCGTCGAAGTCGAGATCGAGCTGGAATGCATCGCTCACGCCGCCCACCGCCCTTCGAACGCCGCCTCGAAGCGGGCCCGCGCCCAGGCCACGTCGAGCGGCTCCGGCGCCTTGGCGATGCGCCCCAGCGCCGCCTTGGCGCGCCGGGCCGCCGCGCCGGCCAGCGGCCGCGCGCCGGCGGCCACGGCGGTCATCTCGGCCATGCCGCCGTTGCAGTGCAGGACCACGTCGCAGCCAGCGTCCAGCGCGGCGCGGGCGCGGCCGGCGAAATCGCCCTTCAGCGCCTTCATCGAGAGATCGTCGGTCATCAGCAGGCCATCGAAGCCGAGCTCTCGCCGGATCAGCCGCACCACCTTGGCCGACTGGGTCGCCGGGGCGGCGGGATCGATGGCCGTGAAGACGACGTGGGCGCTCATCGCCATCGGCATGTCGGAATTGACCCGGAAGGGCGCGAAGTCGGCCGCTTCCAGCGCCGCCCGGCTCGCCACGACCACCGGCAGCGCTTCGTGACTGTCGGACTGGGCGCGGCCGTGGCCAGGGATATGCTTGATCACTGGCAGTACGCCGCCGGCGATGAGCCCTTCGGCGGCCGCGCGGCCCAGCGTCGCCACCTCCTCCGGCGTCGCGCCGTATGCCCGGTCGCCGATGATGTCGTGAGCGCCGGCGACGGGTACGTCGAGCACCGGCGCGCAGTCGACGTTGACGCCCAGCGCCGCCAGGTCGTGCGCGATCAGCCGCCCGCCCAGCCGCGCCATCTCGCGGCGCTGCAGCGGGTCGGCCAGCTCGGTGTAAGCGCGGCCGGGCGGATAGCGGCGCCAGTGCGGCGGGCCCAGCCGCTGCACGCGCCCGCCTTCCTGGTCGACCAGCACCGGCGCGGCGGGGTCGCCCACGGTCTCGCGCAGCGCCGCGGTCAGCGTCCGCACCTGGTCCGGCGTCTCGATGTTGCGCTTGAACAGGATAAAGCCCCAGGGCCGGACTTCGCGGAAGAACGCCGCTTCATCGGCGGTCAACCGCGGCCCGGCGCAGCCGAAGATGGCCGCAAGCCGGCTCACCGGACGATGCACGCGTGGCCGGCGCTCTTGAGGTCGTCGCAGAACGCGCCAGCGGCGGCGCTGCTGTAGAAGCCGGTGACGTAGGCGCGGTAGAAGGTCTTGCCGTTCACCGACACCTGCTGCACCCGCTTGCCCTTGCCCGCCATCTGGTCCGGCGCGAGATGGGCTACGTCCTCCCAGCCCTTGTCGGCCAGCGCGGCGGAGGAATAGGCGCCGATCTGGATCCAGCCCACGCCCGGCGCCGGATTGACCACGGTGGCGGCGGCGGGCGCGGCCTGAGCCGCCGGTTTCGCTGGCTTCGCGGCGGCGAGCTTCGCCGGCGATGCGGCGGCCACGGCCTGTGCGGCAGGCTTGGCAGGCCTGACGCCGCCGGCCACGGCGGCGTCCGCGATGCTGGCGATGGTGAGCGGCTTAGCCGGACGCAGCGGCGCGACGCTGTTGGCCGCCGCTGACTGTGCGGGCGGCAGGCTGGCGATCGGCGCCGGTTTCGGCGCGGCGGCGGGCGTGGCCGGGGGCGGCAGCTCGGTCACAGTCGGCCGCGCGCCCGGCTGCTCGGGCGGCGGGGCGAAACTGACGGCGTTGGTTTTCTCGACCTGCAGACCGGAAGGCGCGGCGGCGTTGGCGTCCAGCGGCGCGGCGGTCTTCATCTGGGCCACAGGCGCGCCGACCACCGCGGGCGGCCCTGCATGGCGGAAGCCGTGCCGGTAGACGAACACCACCCCGCCCACGATCGCCAGCAGCACCAGCGCGCTGGCGATCAGCGTCACCGGCGCGGGACCGCTGCGCACCGGCTGGCGCGGGTCGAACGCCAGACGATCGTTGGGGGGCGTATAGGGTCCGCGGTCGTTATCGGACATGGCTCGGGCTCCCTGCGAATCGCGCGGCGTCTAGTCTACCAGAGGGTCGTGACCGGGACTTCTTCCCGGGGCGTCGTCAGCTGCCGATGACGTCCAGTTGGAACAGTTTCTTGTGTTCCTCAATGGCGAAACGATCGGTCATGCCAGCGATGTAGTCGCAGACCAGCCGCGCCCGCTCCGCTTCGCCCAACAGCTGGCCGCGCTGGCCCCACTGGTTGGGCATCACGTCCGGCTCGCGCATGAACAGCTCGAACATGTCGGCCAGAATGCGGCGGGCCTGGCTGCGCGTGCGGTTGACGCGCCAGTGCCGGTACATGCGCTCGAACAGGAAGGCGCGCAGCCGCGACAGGTCCTCGTTCATGTCGTGCGAGAACGCCACCAGCGCCTTGCCGAGCGTGCGCACCTGCTCCGGCGTGGTCACCTTGCTGGCTTCGGCGCGGCGGGCGGTTTCGGCCAGCACGTCGTCGATCATCGCGCCGATCATCCGCCGCACCGCTTCCATGCGCGTCAGCCGCTCGTCGAGGCCGGGAAAGTCGGCCCGTACCGCGTGCACGATCGGCCCGATCAGCGGCACGTCGTCCAGGTCGGAGAGCCGGAACAGCTCGGCCTGCAGCCCGTCGTCCACGTCGTGGTTGTTGTAAGCGATATCGTCCGAAAGCGCCGCGACCTGAGCTTCCGCCGAGGCCCAGCCGCCGAGGTCGAGCGCGAACTCGGCGTCGAAGTCGGCGATGGATTTCCACGAGGGCCGGTCCATCAGCGCCGCCACCGGGCCGTTGTGCTTCACCACACCCTCGACGGTTTCCCAGGTGAGGTTGAGGCCGGCCCACAGCGGGTAGCGATGTTCCAGCTCGGTCACCACCCGGAAGGTCTGCACGTTGTGGTCGAAGCCGCCGTACTCGGCCATCTGCCGCTCCAGCTCGTCCTCGCCGGAGTGGGCGAAGGGCGGGTGGCCGAGGTCGTGAGCCAGCGCAATGGTCTCGGCGAGGTCGGCGTCGAGGTTCATGGCGGTGGCGATGGAGCGGGCGATCTGCGCCACCTCCAGCGAATGGGTGAGCCGCGTGCGGTACTGGTCGCCTTCGTGGGCGACGAACACCTGGGTCTTTTCCTTCAGACGGCGGAAAGCCGAAGTGTGGATGATGCGGTCGCGGTCGCGAGCAAAGGGCGTGCGGGTGCGGCTGTCGGGTTCCGGGTAGCGACGGCCCCGCGAGGCGCGCCAGTCGGTGGCGAACGGGGCGCGCGGACGGGTCTCATGATCGTCGGTCATTGGCGCCCCTTTGCCGAATTGGCGAGACGCCTCATATAAGCGACGGGAGCAATTCCAAAATCATGACACCTTCTCGATGACTCAAGCCGCCGTCACCCTTTCCAGCGCCGCCGCCCAGCGGCTGAAGGCCATCTCCGCCAAGGAGGGTCACCCTGTGATGCTGCGCGTCGCCGTGGAAGGCGGCGGCTGCTCCGGCTTCCAGTACAAGTTCGACCTGGTCGAGGAAGCCGACGCCGACGATCTGCGGGTGGAGTGCGACGGCGCCGCCGCGCTGGTCGACGTGGTCTCGCTGGCGCTGCTGGGTGGATCGGAGATCGACTTCGCCGACGAACTGGCCGCCGCCGAGTTCCGGGTGAAGAACCCCAACGCCAAGTCCAGTTGCGGCTGCGGCGTCAGCTTCTCGATCTAGGCGGCTCGGCCCCGGGCCTATTCCGTGTAGGTGTACGACTGGATCTTGCAGACGTTGACGTCGCTGCGGACCAGCGCCTGGCCGTCGTCGAACACCGCCTTGAAGTCGTATTCGCAGTGGCCGGTGCCGTCGTCGATGTTGATCATCGTCGCGTCGCCCGGGTCCAGCGTGTCTGAACCCAGGATATCCTCCTGCCAGTCGTCCGCGTCGACGTTGGACGCGTAGAACGACACGATGGTGTGGCTGGTGGCGTTGATGATCTTCACGTGACGATCGCGCTGGTCGGCGTGAACCGAGGCCGCTGTCAGCGCGACGACAGCTGCGAGGGCGCTCAGGCCCACGTGTAAGCGATTTGGTTTCATGCGATCGCCCTCCCCGGCGTCGGACAGTTCCGCAACAATATTTCCTACCTGACACAAACCGTCACCCCTCTTTTGGGGGTCCGCGGGGCTGTGAGCAGCGCGGCGCCGGGCGGCGCTTTCTCCTGGCCGGCGGCGGCGGGCGCCGTAAGATCGGCGGCATGAAGATCGCCACCTGGAACGTGAACTCGGTCAACGCGCGACTGCCCACGGTGCTCGCCTGGTTCAAGGAGGCGCAGCCCGACGTCGCCTGCCTGCAGGAGATCAAGTGCGTCGACGAAAAGTTCCCCGCCGAGGCCTTCGGCGAGCTGGGCTACAACGTCGCCGTCCACGGCCAGAAGAGTTACAACGGCGTGGCGCTGGTCTCGAAGACGCCGCTGGAAGACGTGCGCCGCGGCCTGCCGGGCGACGACGGCGACGACCACGCCCGCTACATCGAGGCGGTGGTGTCAGGGCCCGATCCGGTGCGGGTCGCCTCGCTCTACCTGCCCAACGGCAACCCCATCGGCACCGACAAGTTCGCCTACAAGCTGGGTTGGATGGCCAGGCTCGAGGCTCACGCCCGCGAGCTGCTGGCGCTGGAAGAGCCGACGGCGCTCTGCGGCGACTACAACGTGATCCCCGAGCCGGCTGACGCCGACGATCCCGCCGCCTGGACCGGCGACGCGCTCTTTCAGCCAGAGACCCGCGGCGCGTTCCGGGCGCTGAAATACCTTGGCTACACCGACGCCTACATGGAAGCAGTGGGCGCCCCCGGCGGTTACACCTTCTGGGACTATCAGGCAGGCGCCTGGCAGCGGAACCACGGCATCCGCATCGACCACCTGCTGCTCTCGCCCCAGGCCGCGGACCATCTGGCCGGCGTCACCATCCACAAACACGCCCGCGCCATGGACAAACCCTCCGACCACGTCCCGGTCGTGGTCGAACTGAACATGGACTGACAGCCGCTCGTCCCAGCGAAAAACCAAGAGGTGACACGAAGAACACGAAGCTAGCGAAGGACACGAAGGCGCGCTTCGCGCGCAGCAAATCACCAGGGGTCTTTGGGATTGGCTTGTCGCGCGAAGCGCGACCTTGGTGTGCTTCGCGTCCCTTCGTGATCTTCGTGTGACCCTTCCTTCAAACGCCTGCCTCACCCGCGGCTTTCGCCGGGCGAACGAGACGTTCCAACAATCCGAGACTCTCCCTACCCTCCCGGCCATGGGGGACGTGCTTCGGCTGATCCTGATGGTGCTGGCTGGGGGCCTGGCGGTGACGCTGGGGGTAGCGGCGTTTGCCTGGCTGATGGCCGAGGAGCGGCGGCTGGCGCGGGTGTTTCGCCGGGCGCTGGGCGCGGCGCCGGACGCCGCCATCGTGGCGCGCGGAACCGGCCGTGGCGCGGCGCTGAGCATGGCGGCCCGCCGCATCGTCACCGCCTGGGACGGCGGCGGCTGGCGCATGGACTACGCCCTGGACGAACTGCTGGGCGCCGAGATCGACATCGACGGCGAGGTGGCCGCCCGGGCCATGCGCGGCGAGCCTCGCCGGCTTCTGGAGCGCACCGGCCGCGCCGAGCACGAAGTTCGCCTGCGCCTGCTGTTCGACGATCCGCGCCATCCTGATTTCGAGCTGGCGCTGTGGCCCGGGCGCGGCGCGCCGGCCAACCCGCGCGAGGCGATCGCCGAAGCCAATCGCTGGGTCGCCCGCGTCGAGGCGGTGCTGCGGCGCACTGGCGGGCCGCTGGTGAAGTCGGAGCTGGTCCGCGACGTCGCCCGGCCGAGGTCCGTCGCCCGCACCGCGCCAACCCCGGACGACACCCTCGATCTGTTCGAGGACGAGGACGAACTGGAAGCCGAGGAAGAAGACGACCTGCCGTTTTGACTTCTGCGGCCGCTGGTTCCCTACTGCCGACCGGGCAGGGGACGCGTCATGACCGCACTCATCGCAGCCGCCGTGGTGTTCCTGGCGATCCATTTCCTGGTGTCCGGCACGCGCTTGCGCGACGTCATCACCGGACGGATCGGCGAAGGGCCGTACATGGGTCTGTTCGCGCTCGCCAGCGTCGCGGCGCTGGTCTGGCTGGGCTTTGCGTACGCCCACGCGCGCGGCGGACCCGGCGACACCGTCTACTGGAGCGCCACGCCGGCCACCAAGTGGGTGCAGCTCGCCGTCACCTTCGCGGCTTTCCTGCTGATCGTGCCGGGTCTGCTGACCCCGAACCCCACCAGCGTGCGCCAGGAGGGCGTGCTGGACAAAGGCGCGCCGACCACTGGCATTCTGCGCGTCACCCGGCACCCGTTCCTGATGGGCGTGGCGCTGTGGGCGGCGGGCCATATCCTGGTCAACGGCGACATCGCAAGCCTGGTGCTGTTCGGGGCGCTGCTGGCGCTCGGGGTCGTGGGGCCGGCCAGCATCGACGCCAAGCGCGAGCGCAAGCTGGGGCCAGCGTGGGACGCCTTCGCGGTGCAGACCTCGGTGCTGCCGTTCGGCGCCATCCTGGCCAAGCGCCAGCACCTGGCGCTGAGCGAAATCGGCTGGTGGCGGCTGGCCGTGGGCGTGGGCGTCTGGGGGGCGCTCGTGTTCGCCCACCCGATCCTGTTCGGGGCCTCGCCCCTGCCGGGCCGCTAACTCAGATCGAGGCCCGGCAGGTCGCCCGCGGCGCGCCACTCGGCGAGGATCTCAAAGAACCGAAGCGGTCCGCCGCCGTACATATCGGAAAAGAACCCCGATCGGTTCCCGGCCTGGCCCTCGCTGTTGTAGTAGCCGGGCGTGCACTCCGTGTAGAAACGGCCCCCGGAGCCGGCGAGCGAGCGCACCTCGTCCACGTAAGCCGCCTCCGCCGCCGCCGTCGGCTCCAGCGCCGCCGCGCCGCGCTTTGCCGCCTCGGTGACCATGTAGGCGACGTGGTTGGCTTGCTCGTTCAGGGCCTGCGGCACGCTGATGGTGATGGCGCCTTGGGTGAAGCCGAGGAAGAAGCAGTTGGGGAAGCCGTGGCTGGTGAGGCCATGCAGCGTGCGGATGCCCTCGCCCCAGTGCTCCGACAGCGTGACGCCGCCTCGCCCCACGATGTCGTAGCCGGCGCGGCGCGTGTAGCTGGTGCCGACCTCGAAGCCGGTGGCGAAGATCAGGCAGTCGACCTCGTAGGCCGTGCCGTTCGCAACTACCGCGGTGTCCGTAAGCCGCTCGACGCCATGTCCGTCGGTGTCCACCAGCTCGACGTTGGGCCGATTGAAGGTCTGCAGGTAGTCGTCGTGGAAGCATGGCCGCTTGCAGAACTGCCGGTACCAGGGCTTCAGCTTCGCGGCGATCGCCGGGTCCTGCACCAGCGCATCCACCCGGGCGCGCACCTGGTTCATCTTGCGATAGTCGGCCAGCGCCATCACCTCGGCGCGCTCCGCGCCCGTGAGCCGGCGACCGATCTGGCGCGAGGCGCTCTTGGCCGCGACCGCGGTGACGGTGCGGAAGATGTCGGTCCAGCCGTCGGCGACCAGATCCTCTTCGGCGTCGCCGCCGCTGACCAGGGTGTTGAAGTTGTCGCGCCGACGCGTCTGCCAGCCCGCTGTCAGGCTCGCGGCCCACGCTGGGTCGGTCGGACCGTTATTGCGAACGTCGACAGACGAAGGGGTGCGCTGAAAGACGTAGAGCTGCTTTGCCCATTCGCCCAGGTGCGGCACGCACTGCACGGCCGTGGCGCCGGTGCCGATGATGCCGACGCGCTTGTCGGCGAGGCTGGTCAGGCCGCCGGCGGAGTCGCCGCCGGTGTAACCGTAGTCCCAACGGCTGGTGTGGAAGGTGTGGCCGCCGAAGGTGTCGATGCCAGGGATGCCGGGCAGCTTGGGCCGGCTCAGCGGCCCGTTGGCCATGGCCACGAACTGAGCGGTGAAGGCGTCGCCCCGGTTGGTGCGCACGATCCAGCGCTTGCGCCCCTCGTCCCATTCCAGACCGGTGATCGAGGTCTGCAAGAGCGCGTCGTCGTAGAGCCGATAGCGGCGCGCAATGTTGCGGCTGTGCTCGAGGATCTCGGGCGCGAACGAGTACTTGTGCCTGGGCATGTAGCCCAGCTCTTCCAGGAGCGGCAGGTAGACGTAGCTCTCCACGTCGCACATCGCGCCCGGGTAGCGGTTCCAGTACCAGGTGCCGCCGACATCGCCGCCGGCCTCCACCAGCCGCAGCCTGGTCAGGCCCGCTTCGCGCAGCCGCGCGCCCACCATCAATCCGCCGAAGCCGCCACCGATGATGGCCACCTCGACGTCGTCGAACACCGGATCGCGGCTCAGCGGCTGGGTGTAGGGATCGTCGACGTAGTGCGAGAACTGCGCCTTGGTCTCGACGTACTGGCCGATGCCGTCGCCGCGCAGCCGCTTGTCGCGCTCGGCCAGATACTTGGCGTGCAGCGCGTCAGGGTCGAAGTCGAGTTCGCCCATCACGGCGGCGATCTCGGGGCTCAGAGACATGGGGCCACTCCCTGGCGTTTGCGCGCCGGAGTGTAAGTCAGGAGCCGCTCAGCCCGCCAGCGCGAAGGCCATGCCGGCCCGGGCGTGCAGCTCGGTGGTGTCGAACACGGGAACCGCCAGGTCGTCCGGCCCCAGCAGCAGGCCGAGCTCCGTGCAGCCCAGGATCACCCCGTCGGCGCCGGCGCGGATGGCGCTCTCGCACATGCTGACGAGCACTTCCTTCGAGGCCAGTTTGAAGCGTCCCTGCACCAGTTCGTCGTAGATGATCGCCTGCAGCCGCGCCCGGTCGGCTTCGGACGGGATCACCGTCTCGACGCCGCCCCGCTTCAGCCGCTCGCGGTAGAAGCCTTGCTCCATGGTGTAGCGGGTGGCGAGCAGCAGCGGCCGGCGCGCCGCCGAGGCCACCACCGCCCGCGCCGTGGCGTCGGCCACATGGATCAGCGGCACGTTCACGGCTTCGCGCACATCGTCGGCCATGCGGTGCATGGTGTTGGCGCAGATCAGGATCGCCTCGGCCCCCGCCGTCTCCAGCCGCCGCGCCGCATCGATCATCACCGCCGCCGCTTCGTCCCACATGCCGGCGCTCTGCATGGCGGCGACGGGGGCGAAGTCCACCGACCACAGGATCAGCCTGGCCGAGTGCTGGCCGCCCAGGGCGTCGCGGGCCATGCGGTTGAGCTGCTGGTAGTAGAGCGTGGTGCTTTCCCAGCTCATGCCGCCGATGAGACCGAGGGTCTTCACGCGGCTTGGAACTCGTCGATGGTCTTGAACACCTGCTCGAGGTCGCGGGCAATGCCCTCGACGCGGGCCGGGTCCTCCAGGCTGGAAAACATCGAGCCGATCTCGAAGCGGTCCTGTCCCTCGATGGCGATCAGCAGCCGGCTGTCCTCGAAGGCGCAGCGCAGATGCTTGCCGGCGTAAGCGGCCTCAAGATCCACCAGCCGCTGCATGAAAGTCGGGGTCAGGATCTCGCGCGCTTCCACCTGGTCGGACCCGAAGACGCAGAACGCCTTGTTGAACACCGGGTCCTCCAGCCCGACCTCGCGCAGGCCAGAGGGCGCCTCGAAGCGATTGACCCAGCCCGAACCGGCGTTGCGCAGCACCACCGTGGTGGAGGCCCGGGCGCGCGGCAGCGTCACGCAGAACAGCTGGCCGCGGAACACCTCGCGGCGGCTCTTGCCGGACCCCGCCACCAGCCGCGCTTCGCAAAGCGAGAAGTCGCTGGCGCCACGGCGGCCGCTGAAGAAGTCCTCGAAATGGCGGGTGTCGTGATGCGGCAGCAGGCGCAGCGTCCCGTAGTCGGGCCAGGAGGCCGGCTCGGCGCCGGTGAGGCTGTAAGTGACGCCGAGCGGCCCGCAGAGCGCTTGCAGGACAGCGACCTTGGCCTCGCGCGCCACCTTGGCCAGCGGCCCGTAGCCGAGGCCGAACGCCAGCACTCCGGTGCCGATGTAAGTGATCGCCGGAACGCGGCCCCCGAGGAAGGCGAACTCCAGCACCAGGGCCACGGCGCCCGCCGCGACCGCGAGCAGGAAAAGGCGCATCGCGCCTTGCCGCGCGGCCTCGCACTTGGCCAGCTCCGGCTTGATCTTGGCTTCGTAGACGCGCTCGAAGCCCTCGCCCTCGAGCGGATCGCCTGGCGGCGCGAGACGATGGCCGAATGCGGCCGCCGGTGCGCTGAGCTGGCTGTCGAAGGTGGCGGTCATGGCGCGGAGCCTAGCGCGCGAATCTCAGCCCTTGCCAGCGGTGTCAGCGCGCCGCCGCCTGGTTCAGCGCCGCGGCGCCCGCGGCGCCCAGCCAGACCGCCACGAGGCACGCGACGACCGAGGCGACGATGTTGCCGCCAGCGGCGACCATGTCGCCATCCCGCGCCAGATTGAGCGTTTGCAGGCTGAACGACGAGAAAGTGGTGTAGCCGCCGCAGATGCCGACCAAGACGAATTGGCGGAAATCCGGCGCCACGATCAGGCGTCCGTCGGGCCCGGTGAGTCCGGCGAAGAAGCCGATCACCAGCGAGCCCACCACATTGATGATCAGCGTGCCCCAGGGAAACGTCTCGCCGATCCAGCCGGCGACCAGGCGGGAGCAGCCGTAGCGCGCCATGCTGCCCAGCGCGCCGCCCAGCGCGACCCACAGGTAGGTGATCACAGGACCCATCCCCTTGCCGGCGGCGTTCGCCGAACGCAGATTCGAGCTTCTCTAGCGGATCGAAGGAGGGAGCGCGAACCCATGGACGCCCAGGCCGCGCTCTTGCGCATCTACACCGAGGAAGCGCGCCGCGACGGATCGCGGGCGCTCTATGAGAGCCTGGTGCTGAAGGCGCGCGAGGCGGGGCTGGCCGGCGCGACGGTGCTGCGCGGGCCGATGGGCTTCGGCGCCAGCGCGCGCATCCACACGGCGAGCATCATCGACCTGTCGGCCAACCTGCCACTGGTGATCGAGATCATCGACGACGAGGCCAAGCTGCGGGCGTTCGCCGCGGCCATCGCCGGCATGAGGGACATCGGCCTCGTGACGCTGGAACGCGTCGAAGTGCTGCACTCAGGCCACGCCGCCGCGCCCTAGAGTCAAAGTGTCGGTCGCGATACAGCGTGCAAGCTGAACCCATCGCGATCTAGGCGGCGATGTAGGCCTTCAGCGTCTCGGCCTCGGCCGTCGTCTCGGCGATCTTGCTCTTCACCAGATCGCCGATGGAGACGATGCCCACCAGCCGGCCCTCGGTGCAGACCGGCAGGTGGCGGATGCGCCGGTCGGTCATGCGCGCCATCAGCGCATCCACCGTCTCGTCGGGCTCGGCGAACACCACGTCGCAGGTCATGCAGGCCGAGACCGGGTGGTCGAGGCCCGCGGCGCCTTGCTCGGCGACGATGCGCACGATGTCCCGTTCCGAGACGATGCCGGCGACCTGCCGGTCCTCGCCCATCACCACCATCGCGCCGACCTTGCGGGCGTGCAGCAGCGCCGCCACCGCGGCCACGCTGTCGCCAGGGGCGGCGGTGAACACCATGTCGCCCTTGTGCTTGAGAATCTGGGACACGAGCATTTGCGGTTATCCTCCCTGCTCTCATTCACAGGAAGGCTCGCGCCAAACGGGCGTTCCGGCAAAACGCTATTGCGTGATTGAAATCTGAGCCGTCTGGCCGGCAAGGCGCGCGAAGGGCCCGATCAGCAGCAGCCCGGCGGCGTAGCCGGCGATGTGCGCCTGCCATGCCACCGGCATGCCCGCCGCCCCTGGGGTCAGGCCCGAGAGCCCCAGCACCACATTGATCACCACCCAGACACCGGCCATGCCGAGCACGGTCGAGCCGGTGAGCGATCCCACGTGGCCGCGGCCCTGGATCAGCCGCGACGCCGCGCCCATCAGCCCCGAGATCGCGCCCGACGCGCCGACCACCGGCGCGACGTCGCCGGGCGAGGCCAGCACGAAGCCCAGTCCCGAAATGGCGCCGCAGACGAGGTAGAAGCCGAAGAAGCTGGCGGCGCCGCGTGGCCCGGTCCCCATCAGGCGCGCCACCGGCGGGCCGAACGCCAGCGCCGCGACGCTGTTCATGACCACGTGCGTCCAGCTGCCATGCAGGAACAGCGACGTCAGCAGAACCTGCCAGCGGCCGCCCGCCAGCGCCGTCGGCGTAACCCCGTAGCCTTGCGCCCATACCTCAGGCGGCGCGACCCACGACTGGACGGCATAGAGCGCCACCAGGCCGCCGCAGAGCGCCAGAATGGTCCAAGGCGCGTTGAACGCCGGCTCGCGGGCTTGCGCCTCGGCCCACGGCGACGGCGGCGTTTCATCCATGACGCAATTGAATCCTCAACGAATTTCCCGCCATGCGCGGCGCTGGCGCGCTGGCCTTAACCAAATAGGCAGGGGTTTGCCCTTACCAACATCGCCGCATCCCTCTGGCACGGCCGTTGCTAGCACGGCGTCGTGTTGTCTTGTCCTGGAGCGCCTGGGCTCATGGTCGATCACCTATCTCGCACCAAGCTGGTCTTGGCCCTGTCGGCTGTCATTGCCGCCGCCGCCGGGGGCGTGGCGAACGCGCAATCGATGAACACCAACTCGGCCAGCTACAACGCCGGCTACGGACGTACCACCGATCAGGAAAACCAGCCGGTGGACGTGCAGATGCGCGACGCCAGCGGCAACCTCGTGGTGGTCGACGGCGTCATCCAGACCGGGGAGGACCAGAGCGTCTTCGCCAGCGCTGGGGCCACCGCCGGCGCGCTCGACGCGGTGTCGGGCGTCGGCGGACAAGGCTCGTCCAGCGCGGTCGGCAACAGCCTGTCGGTGGTCACGCAGGGCAACAACAACACCGTCATTGTCAATTCGGTTCAGAACAACTCCGGCAACGTCAACGCCACGACGTCGCTGAGCGGGGGCGTCACCAATGCTCAATAACACCTTCACCGCCGGCAAACGCGTCGTTGCGCTGCTGGCCACTGCCGGCATGACGCTGGCCGGCTGCGCCGCGCCGGTCGCCAAGCCGGACGGGCTCTATTCGCAGCCCACCGGCAACGCGCCGGTGGTGTCGAACCCGACGCCCTACACCGACGCGCTGGTCTGCGAGGCTCAATATGCCCGCGCCCACGGCGTCAACGCCCCGCGCATCGCTATCGGCCGCATCGCCGACTACACCGGCAAGCTCGAAGCCGACGGCTCCGGCCGCAAGGTGACGCAAGGCGCCTCGCTGATGGCGATGACCGCCTTCGCCAAGGCCGGCGTGCCCCTGGTCGAGCGCTACGACACCTCCGTCTCCGAGATGGAGCTGAAGTACGCCAACGCCAAGCTGATCTCCGACAAGCCGGTCGCCGAAGGCGCCTCGCCAGCGGACTTCCGCCGCATCATGGCCGGCCAGGTGCCTGGGTCCGACTTCTACGTGGCCGGCGGCATCACCGAGCTCAATTTCAACATCCGCTCCAACGGCATCAACGTCGACGCGGGCGGCCTCAACACCACCGATCTGAAGGGCACCGCCGGCGCCACCACCTACGTGATGAACGTGGGTCTCGACCTGCGCCTGGTGAACACCCGCACCCTCGAGGTGGTGGACGTGATCTCGTACCAGAAGCAGATCGTCGCGCACCAGGTGGGCGTCGGCCTGTTCAAGATCTGGAACAACGCTTCGGCCGATGTCGGCCTGGGCGAAGGGGCCCTCGAGCCGCTGCAACTCGGCGTGCGCGCCGTGATCGAACGCGCGGCCGTCGAGATGGTCGCCAACCTCTACGGCATGCCCGGCCCGCAGGCCTGCATGCACTATGACCCGCTCGGGGACAACGTCACCACCGGTCCGACCGGCGCGTACATCCCGGCCTACAACAATGTGGGGACTAACAATGCCGCGACACGCCAAGAGCCGAATCGTTGGGACGCTCGTCGCGATCCCGATATGGATGCTGTGGTCCGGGACCGCTATTAGTCAGAGCACGGTCGACAACAACCAGGTCCAGGTCGGCGACGTCTTCGCCACCGGCGAACTGGATGTCGTCACCAACACCAGCGACACGGTTCAGGCCACCACCGGCACGGGCAACAGCCTGATCGGGTCGGCGGTGTCCGGCAGCATCGACGTCGAGTCGACGCAGACGATGCAGGGCAACGTCGCGGCGACCACCACGGTGAACGTCGACAACGACGCGGGGCCTGAGCTGAGCTCGACCACCGCGGCCACCGGCAACGCCGGCGACTCGGTGATCACTGGCGGCGGCGCGCTGACCGGCAACTTCATCCAGAACACCACTGGCGCCTCGGTCGACGCGGAATCGCAGGCCAACGGGGCCAACGCGCAGATGTTCGATGGCACGGTGGAGACCCAGGCGATCGCCAACGGCCAGACGCTGGGGGCCTCCGGCTCCGACGTCGACGTGGCGGTGAACCAGACCAACACCGCCAGCGCCGTCTCCAACGGCGGTGTGATCTTCGGCGACGTCACCGACCAGGCGGCGTTCATCTCCAGCGGCGCCGGCAACGACCTGACCAGCGTCGGCCAGGGCTCCAGCCAGGGCGTCACCGCCACGCAGGACAACGAAGCCCAGCTGACCCAGGGCACGATGTTCGTGAACCTCGGCAACAGCGAGATCACCGACACCAGCGCCACCGCCACCGGCAACGACATCAACATCACCAACGCCGACGGCTCGCTGAACGTCATCGACGACCAGACCAACAACTCGTTCGTCAACGCTCAGGCGGTGGAGACCTCGTACCAGTACGGGGGCGCCACGGTGAACGCGGACGCGGTCGGCAACGCCGCCTTCGCTGGCAACCAGGGCCCGGTGACGTCGATCAACAACACGCAGCTGAACGGCTCGTTCGGCGTCGAGTCGCAAGCGACCTTCAACTCCGCCGGCAGCCCGGGCTACGACGCGTTCGTCTCATCGACGGCGACCGGCAACTCGGTCACCGGCTTTGCCTGCTCGCTGTGCGGCGGCGTCATCAACGCCACCAACAGCCAGACCAACCAGGGCGACGTCTCGGCCTTCAGCCAGATCGGCGTGGCCAACGGGCGTTCGGTGCGCGGGACGGCCAACGCCGCCGGCAACACCGCCAGCTTCTACGTCTCCTCGCCGAGCAACTGACCAAAAAGCAAGAAGGGCGGCTCCTCGCGGAGCCGCCCTCAGCCGGCGCTCTTCGTAAGGCTCCCGCGACGGAGACTGTGACGTCCCCGAGAGGCCGCGCGGACCTTCCCCTCTTCCCCAACGACCGTCCGTGGACGGCCGCCAAGCAACCTTCGCGGCGTTTTTCGCGCCGGATTGCGGCCGAAGCAAGGGCATCCGCGCCTGCCGCGACAAAATCACGCCGCATGTGACAGGTTCGGCGCAGTGCGCCCCCAAAGGGTCAAAGTCCGGTCGCGGCGGCGCCGCATCGGGCTGCGACAAGGCAGGCGTCGGCCGGGCGCAAACACGTCGGTTCGGACCCTGAACAGCCCCCCCAGCCCCCCGGGCTTGGCGTAGCGGCCCGGTCGACACCCCCACCTCTCCGCCCGTCCCCGCGCCAAGGCGCCGCGCCGCCTTGAACGCGAGCGGCGCGCGAGGCATGTTCCCGCGCCGCGGCCGGGGGGCGTTTCGAGAGGTTCGATGATCAAGCTCCCGGGTTTGGCGCTGGTTGCGCTGGCCGCTTTTGCCCCCCCGGCGCTCGCCGCCCCGTCCGCGCCCGCTCCGGCGACGCCCGCTGTCGCCACCGACTATCCGCCGCCAGGCCCGCCAGCGCCGGCGCTGAAGCCCGGCGAGTGGCCGCAGGACCGCTCCGACCTGAAGCCCGACCCGGCCATCCGCTTCGGCGCGCTGCCCAACGGCATGCGCTACGAGATCCTGCGCAACGCCACCCCGCCCGGCCAGGTATCGATGCGCCTGCGCTTCGACGTCGGCTCGCTGATGGAGCGCGACGACCAGCAGGGCCTGGCGCACTTCCTCGAGCACATGGCCTTCAACGGCTCGACCAACCTGCCGGGTCGCGGCGAGATGGTGAAGACGCTGGAGCGCCTGGGCCTGGCCTTCGGCGCCGACACCAACGCGCAGACCGACTTCGACGCCACCACCTACAAGTTCGACCTGCCCAAATCCGACGACGACGACGTGGACACCGCGCTGATGCTCTTGCGCGAGATCGCCGGCAATCTGACTCTGGACCAAAGCGCGATGGACCAGGAGCGGGGCGTCATCCTCTCCGAAGAGCGGCTGCGCGACACGCCCCAGTACGAGATCACCAAGCAGCGGCTGGCCTTCACCATGGACGGCCAGAGGCCGCCCGAGCGCTTCCCGATCGGGCTCGTCTCCGTGGTCCAAAGCGCCAAAGCCGACCTGCTCGCCGACATCTACCACCACTACTACCGGCCGGAGCGCGCGACGCTGGTCATCGTCGGCGACATCGACCCCGACGCCATTGAGGCGAAGATCAAAGCCAAGTTCGCGGGGTGGCAAGGCCAGGGGCCCGAGGGCGCCGATCCGGACCTCGGCCCCGTCAAGGCGCGCGGCGTCGACTACAAGCTCAGCATCCAGGCCGGTGCGCCCGAGGCGGCGGAGCTGGCCTGGGTGTCGGCGCCCGACCTCTCGCCCGACAGCGTTTCGCGCCAGAAGCGCCAGCTGATCGAGCAGTTGGGCCTGGCAGTGCTCAACCGCCGCTTCGCAACGCTGGCGCGCGACCAGAACCCGCCCTTCATCGCAGCCGGCGCGTTCCGCGGCGACCAGCTGCACGCGCAGCAACTGACCGGCGTGCTGGTCGACGTGCAGCCCGGGCGTTGGGCCGATGGGCTCGGCGCGGTGGAGACCGAGGTGCGGCGCGCCGTGCAATATGGCGTGCGCCCCGACGAACTGGCGCGCGAGATCACCGAGGAAGACGTGATCTTCAAGCAGGCCGCCGCCAGCGCCGACACCCGCCGCACGCCGCAGGTCGCTGACGAGATGGAAGGCAATCTGGGCGAGAACGCCGTCGAGACCAGCCCGGCGCAGGACCTCGCCCTGTTCGAGGACATCACCAGGAACCTGACGGCGGCGACTGTCTCGCAGGCGATGAAGGCGATGTTCTCCGGCAACGGGCCACTGGTCTACGTCTCCAGCCCCACACCGGTCGCGGGCGGCCAGGCGGCGCTGCAGACCACGTTCGAGACCGCCGAGGCCAAGCCGGTGTCGGCGCCGCAAGCGCCGCATCAGGTCGAGTGGCCGTATCTGGCGTTCGGCGAGCCGGGCAAGGTGGCGCAACAGACCGAAGTGACCGACCTCGACACGGTGTTCGTGCGTTTCGCCAACGGCGTGCGCCTGACGATCAAGCCGACCAAGTACCACGAGGACCAGGTGTTGGTGCGGGTGCGCTTCGGCGACGGGCTGGAAGGCCTGCCGCCAGACCGCCAGTCGATGCTGTGGGCGGGTTCCGCCCTGATCGAGGGTGGCCTGAAGCAGATCAGCGCCGACGACGCCGAGCGGGCGCTGGCTGGCGCGGTCTACGGCGCGTCGGTGGGCACGGACGCCGACGCCTTCGTGCTGAGCGGGGCCACGCGGCCGGCCGACCTGGAGACGCAGATGCAGGTGCTGACCGCCTACATCTCCGACCCCGCCTGGCGACCCGAGGCCTATCAGCGCCTGCAGGCGTTCACCGAGACGCTCGACGACCAGATGGCGGCAACCGACACGGGCGTGCTGTCACGCGATCTGGCGGGCCTGCTGCACGCCGGCGACGGACGCTGGACCCATCCCAGCAAGGACCAGATCGCCGCGGAGACGGAGAGCCAGCTGGAAGCCGCTTACGCGCCGTCCCTGGCGTCCGGCCCGATCGAGGTGGTGGTGGTCGGCGACATCACGGTCGAGAAGGCCATCGACGCCGTGGCCGGCACCTTCGGCGCCCTGCCGCCTCGCCCGGACTTCCCCGCGCCGGCCGCCCCAGCGCACAGCCCCTCGTTCCCCGCCGCGACGCCCGCGCCGATCGTCGAGACCCATACCGGCCGTCCGGACCAGGGCGTGGCTTTCGTCGCCTGGCCCACCGACGGCTACTTCGCCGACCCGGACGCCGCCCGCGCCGACGACCTCCTTGGCCGGGTGCTGGAGCTGCGCCTGATCGACGTGCTGCGCATGGGCCAGGGCGTGACCTACTCGCCCGCCGCCAGCGCCACCGCCAGCACCATCTGGCCACACTACGGCTACGTCGACGCCGAGATGGAAGCCCCGCCGGACAAGCTCGACGGCTTCTTTGCCAGCGTCGACAAGATCGCCGCCGACCTCGCCGCGCAACCGGTCAGCGCCGATGAACTCGCCCGCGCCAAGAAGCCGGCGCTGGAAGCCCTGGAGAAGTCGCAGGTCACCAACGAATACTGGGTGTCCGCGCTCTCCGGCGCTCAGGTCGACCCACGGCGCCTGACCATCCTGCGCTCGGCCGAGGCGGAACTGGAACGGTTGTCGGCGGCGGACGTGCAGAAGGCGGCGGCGACGGTGCTGAAGGCGGGCGCGGCCTGGAAGCTGGAGATCCGTCCGGCCGCCAAGCTGGCGGCCCAGGCGGCGCCGGCGGCGCATTGATCTGACCGGCGAAATGGCGCACCAGCAGGCCTGGACGAGACGGCGATGAGCGTTTGGCTCAAACTTGCGATCGTAGGGGCGCTGGGCGCGGCGACCGACGCTCACACCGAGCTGAAGGCGGCGCGCGCCGCCTTGCAGCAGGGCGCGGCGACGCAGGCCGTGCGCCTGGCCACGGAGAGCTACCGCGCCGCCAGCCTCGACGTTGATCGCGAGGATGCGCTGGTGGTGCGCGCTGTGGCGGAAAACGCGCTCGGCAAGGTCGAGGACGCGTTCGCCGACTTCGACGCGGGGGTCGCGCTCAATCCGAACGACTGGAACCTCTACGCCAGCCGCGGCGACATCCTGACCCGGCTTACCGCGTACGACGAGGCCATCGCCGACTACACCAAGGCCATCGCTCTGAAGCCGGACGCGCCGCAGCCCTATGCGGCCCGGGGCGACGCGCGGCGCTTCAGCGGCGACACGCCCGGTGCGCTCGCCGACTACGACAAGGCCATCGCCCTCGATCCGGACAACGCCCAGTACCTCACCGTGCGCGCGGTGACCTTGCGCACCAAGGGCGACAACACCGGCGCCGCCAGCGACCTCGACGCCGCCGTGCGCCTGCGCCCCGACCTCGGCGTGGCGCTGGTGGAGCGGGGCCGGCTGAAGCTGGACACCGGACAGGCGTCCACCGCCGAGGCCGACTTCGCCGCCGCGGCCAAGCTGGCGCCGCTGGCCGCCGAGCCGCTGACGCTGCGCGCTCAGGCCGAGAACGCCGCGGGCGACCGCGACGCCGCGCTGGCCGACGCCAACCTCGCGGTCGAGCGCGACGACAGCGGGACCTGGGGCCGGCAGGTGCGCGCCAGCATCAACCTGGGGCGAGGCGACTTCGCCGCCGTGATCGCCGACACCACCGAGGTCATCGCCCGCGACGCCAAATCCGACCTCGCCTATCGTCAGCGCGCGCTGGCCTACCTCAACAGCGGCAAGCCGGACCTGGCTCTGACCGACATCAGCACCGCCATCGGGCTCGCCCCCGACAACCCCTACGGCTACGGCCTTCGGGCCATGATGCGCATGCGCGGCGCCGACAACGCCGGGGCCATCGCCGACTACACCGCGTACTTGAAGCTGCAGCCGAACGACGTCGAGGCGCTGACCAACCGCGGCCTCGTCTATGCTCGCACCGGCAAGACCGACCTGGCGCTGGCCGACGCCGCCGCCGCGATCAAGCTGGCGCCCACCGCGCCCGGCCCGCGCCTCATGCACGCATCGCTGCTCGACGACTCCAACAACCAAGCCGGCGCGCTCGACGACTACAGCGCCGCCCTCGCCATCGACCCCAGCCTGCTGGAAGCCCGCATCGCCCGCGGCCAGGACGAGTATCACCTGGCGCGCTACGACGCGGCGGCGGCCGACTTCAAGGCGGCGGCCGACGCGCAGCCGCAGAACGGCGCGGCGCATCTGGACTTCGGTGAAGCGCAGCTGAAGCTCGGCAAGTACGATGTGGCCCGGGCCGAGATCGCCAAGGGCCTCGCGCTGGACGCCAGCCTGATCCCGCACCAGAGCAACTGGCTGCGCACGCTGGTGGCGCAGAAAGCGCTCGACCCGGCGCTGGCGGAGGCCAACGGTCTGATCGCCGGCGCGCCCGGCGTCGCCGCCGGCTACTGGGGCCGCGCCAGCGTCGAGGCGCTGCGCGGGCAGCTGGCGCCGGCGCTCGCCGACTACGACGCCGCCGCCAAGCTCGGCCCCGACGACTACGACACCCGCTACGACCGCGCCCTGGTGGAGCAGCAGATGGGCAAGGTCGATCTGGCGATGGCCGACTTCACCGCCGCTCACAAATTGAACCCCGCGCAGGTGCAGCCAGTGGTGCTCACCGCCCTGATCTATGGGCAGCAGGCCGACTACGCCGAAGCCGTGACGACGCTGGCCGACGCGGTGACCGCGGAGCCGAAGAACGCCGCGCTCTACGCTTTGCGCGCCGACTATCGCTGGCTGTCGGGCGACTTCGCTGGGGCCGCGGCCGACGCCGACGCGGGCTTGGCGCTCTCACCGGGCGATCCGGGCCTGATCGAGCAGCGGGCGCGGGCGCGCTTCCTGATGGGCGGCGAAGGTCCGCTGGCCCAGGCGGAGACCGACTTCCGCGCCGCCGCCAGCGCCAGCGCCGCCGGCGGCGTCTACGACGGCGTGTGGGCCTATGTCAGCGCCGCGCGAGCCGGCGACGCTCAGAAGGCGCAGGCCAGCCTGAACGCCGGACCCAGCGACGCGTGGCCGGCGCCGATCGTCAAGTTCCTGGCCGGGCAAATCAGCGCGGACGCGCTGCGCCAGGCCGCGGCCGCCGGTCCGCCCGCCAGCGCCCAGGACCGCGCTTGCGACGTCGCCGTCGCGGTCGGAGAGCAGAGCCTGATTTCAGGTGATCAGAGCGCGGCCGGCGCCGCCTTCGCCGACGCCGCCAAGGGCTGCGCCACCGACTCGTTCCACCACGCGGTGGCTTTGGAAGAGCTGAAGCGGCTGAAGCGGTAAAGCCTCCCTCCCCTTCATGGGGAGGGAGGTCCCGAAGGGACCGGGTGGGGGTGTCAGGGGACGTGCGCTGGCATCGTTGACGCGTCGCACATCCCCACCCGACCGCTGCGCGGTCTGCCCTCCCCATGAAGGGGAGGGAGGGTCGACTTAGTACATCACCCCGCCGACGCCGCCGTCGAGGCTCATCACCTGGGTGGTGTGCACCCCGGTGCTCTCTTCGCGGTAGGCGGTGTACTTTTCCTTGATCACCAGGGTCAGCACCTTGATGCCGGCGCCGAAACGGCGAAGCAGGGAGCGCTCGTTGCAGTCGCGCGCCGGCTTCTGGGGACGGCACTCAATGCTGCCACCGCCTTGGCCGGGGCCGCCAGGGCCCCCGGGCCCGGCCACGCCGGGCACGTGGTACAGCGCCTCGCCCTTCTGGCAGGTCAGGGTCTGACCGCCTTCGAACGAGATGGCTTCCTTCCACTGCGCGATCGTCACCTGCATGTGCGAGCCGGCGATGCAGCGGTAGATCTCGCCGTCATAGGCTTCGTCGATGTCGCGTTCGGGGCCGACCTGGGAAGCCGGGTGCGGCACGTCCATGTCGTCGAAGCAGAAGGCCTGGATGACCACCTTCTCGATGCGCACGCGTTCGGCCTCGTAGGCTTCGCGGCGCTCGCCGCCGCCCATGTCGAGGTTGACCGCGCTGACCGGGCCGGGGGCGACGTAGCCCGCCGCGCCGCTGCCGCCGCCGACGAAGGTGGTTCCTTGTGCGGCCGCGGTGCTCTGCGCCGCGGCGTTGGCCTGCACGTTCACCTGCACGCTGGCGGCGACGTAGACGTTGACGCCTGGCACCACGATGTTCTGCACCGGCGCGCAGCAGTTGTTGACCGGCGGCGGTGACGGCGGCGCGCAGCAAGATGGCGGCGTGACCGGCGGCGATGGCGGCGGCGGCACGCAGTTGCATCCGCCAGCGTAGGCGGCGGCGGGAATTGCGGCCAGCGCCAGCCAGAGGCCGATGCGGCTGAGGATCAGACTGATCCAGTTGGTCCGGTTGGCCATGTACTGGCTCCCCTCGAAATCTCTACGTCCCGGAGCGTCGCGGCCAACAAACTGTGCCGTTTTGGCGCGCTGGGCCCCTGGTCCGTTCCTGCCTTGCAACCCTCGTGCGGCTCTCGTGGTCGCGTCTTCGGGGCGTCTCAGAAAGAACGGCGATGTTCCATTTGAACACGGAACTGTTGATAGACTATTGGCGTGAGCTGGCCGGGGCCTGGGCCATGCCGCTGCGGGCGGAGGTGGATCCCGCTGGCTTCGCGCACCTCGCGCCACGCGTCTTCATCGCTCAGCGGACGCCGGGCGATGTGATCTTCCGGTTGGCGGGCGAAGAGATCGTCGGACTACACGGCGCGCCGCTGCGCGGTGTCAGCCTGCTGGCCCGCTGGCGGCGCGAACACCGCGCTTACCTGCTCCGCGCGCTCGATGCGGCGTTGAAGAGCGCCACGCCGGTGGTGATCGGCGCGGGCATCGAAGACGCGCCGTCCGAGGCGCGCCTGGAGGTGCTGTTCGCCCCGTTGCGCAGCGCGTCCGGCGCCGCGGACCGCTTCCTCGGCCTTTATCAGACCTCGCCGGCGAGCGGACAGCTGGCTTGCCCCGCCGGGCTGCTGTCGATTCTGGCGATCGATGGCGCGACGACATCGCCGCAGGCGGCCGGTCCGCGGCTAGCCTCGGTTGACGGGCGCCGCATCGCGTAGGCTGACCGGCCCGGCCGCGCCAATCGCGAACACCATCTCGCCGTCCGCGCAGACCTCGACGCCGAGATGGTGGATGGAATTCCGCAACAGCGTTTCGGCCAGGTGCAGCGCGTGGTCGACGTCGTCGGCGGCGACCAGGTGCAGCGACGGGACGGAATAGCGATCGTCTTCGATGTAGAATTCGTAGATCGGCATCAATTCCGGCCTCTGTCGGGCGCCCGACAATGTATCCAAGCCACCTGCGTTCGTCATTTAGGGAGTAGACCGCCAATATTCATTTGGAGCAACTGATTTTTTACGCTGTCGTCTTAGACGATTTAGACAACTGCACTTTTTAATATTGTTACCTCATTGACGACTAACCCCCATCAACGGCCTTTGTGGGTTTAGGCGTTTTATGAGTAAAAAACGCTCTCAGCACACTTGACGCCAATAGCGCCGTTTCCTACCTTGGCTTCGAGGAGGCTGGCGCACATGACAGAGATGGGTCGCGAAGAGCGGTTGCAGATCATGCTCACGCCCGACGAGCTGCGCGCCGTCGACGACTGGCGCTTCGAGCGGCGAATGCCCAGCCGCGCCTCCGCGGTGCGGGAGTTGCTGCGGCGGGGCCTCGCTTCCGAAGGCTTCGACTCGGCGCTGAGCGGCGTGCGCTCCAAGGACTTCGGCGTCACCAGCGAGGGTCAGCCGAGCCTCGACGACGTGACCGAGCTGCGCCCCAGGGTGGCGCGGGCGCCAAGCCGCCGCTAAGCAACGGGGCTAGGAGGCCCCTCATGCAACGCGCTCTCAGCGTCAGCCGGATGACCGGCAACCGCTCGACGTTTCCCGATTGGTACCAGGCCATCAACCGCGAGGCCGACCTCGCCGAGGTGAGCCCGGTGCGCGGCTGCATGATCATCAAGCCGTGGGGCTACGGGATCTGGGAAGAGATGCAGCGCGACCTCGACCGCCGCATCAAGGAGACCGGGCACGTCAACGCCTACTTCCCGCTGTTCATCCCGCTCTCCTTCTTCGCCAAGGAAGCCGAGCACGTCGAAGGCTTCGCCAAGGAGATGGCGGTGGTCAC
>DASXZG010000043.1:0-64773 GCA_036502045.1 Caulobacteraceae bacterium
CGCGCCCCCAGCCAACCCAGCTCAAAAACGCGCGCCTAACGCGGTGTTTTTCGAAATCGCTCGGCCGCCCCTACCGACATAGCCCAACCGACCCGAACCGGCTCCAGCGCCCTTCCCAGGCGCTTGGCGGGGGTATCCAATCACGGCTGGCCGCTTTAGCGTCGCCCACAAGACCCACGACGAGGAACCGGCCATGGCGAGCGACTCCCTCCACCCCGAGACCCTGGCGCTGCACGCCGGCTGGCGGGCCGATCCGGAGACCGGGGCGGTGGCGGTGCCGATCTATCAGACCACCTCCTACCAGTTCCAAAGCACTGAACACGCCGCCAACCTGTTCGCGCTGAAGGAGCTGGGCAACATCTACACCCGCATCGGCAACCCCACGACCGGCGTGCTGGAGAGCCGGATGGCGGCGATCGAGGGCGGGGTCGCCGGGCTGGCGCTGGCGTCGGGCCAGGCCGCCTCGGCGGTCTCGATCCAGACCCTGGCCCGAGCGGGCGACAATGTGGTCAGCTCGACCGACCTCTACGGCGGCACCTGGAACCTGTTCGCCAACACGCTGAAAGACCAGGGCATCGAGGTGCGGTTCGTCGATCCGGCCGACCCGGAAGCGTTCCGCCGCGCCACCGACGACAAGACCCGCGCCTACTACGCCGAGACCCTGCCCAATCCGAAGCTGTCGGTGTTCCCGATCGCCGAGGTGGCAGCCATCGGCACGCCGCTCGGCATCCCGCTGATCATGGACAACACCGCCGCGCCCCTGCTCTGCCGGCCGATCGATCACGGCGCGGCGATCGTGGTCTATTCCACCACCAAATACCTTGGCGGCCACGGGACCTCGATCGGCGGGCTGATCATCGACAGCGGCAAGTTCGACTGGGCGGCGCATCCGGTCCGCCAGCCGATGCTGAACACCCCCGACCCCAGCTACCACGGCGCGGTCTGGGTCGAGGCGGTGAAGCCGCTGGGGCCGATCGCCTATGTAATCCGGGCTCGCACCGTGCTGCTGCGCGATCTCGGCGCGGCGATGAGCCCGTTCAACGCCTTCCAGTTCCTGCAGGGGATCGAGACGCTGCCGCTGCGCATCCGTCGCCACTGCGAGAACACGCAAGCCGTCGTCGACTTCCTGAAGGGCCGCAAAGGGGTGACCACCGTCATCCATCCGTCGGTGCAGACCGGCGAGACCAGGGCCCGCGCCGACAAGTACCTGTCCGGCGGCTACGGCGGCCTGATGGGCTTCGAGCTGGCCGGCGGTCGCGACGCCGGGCGGCGCTTCATCGACGCGCTGGAGCTGTTCTACCACGTCGCCAACATCGGCGACGCGCGCAGCCTCGCCATCCATCCCGCCAGCACCACCCACTCGCAGCTGTCGCCCGAGGAGCAGCTCGCCACCGGGGTCACCGAAGGCTACGTGCGCCTCTCCGTCGGCCTGGAGCACATCGACGACATCCTGGCCGATCTCGACCAGGCCCTGGCTGCCGCGGGGTAGGGGGATGGAGCGCCGGCCGTTCGACCTGGCGGCCTATGCCGAGCGATCCGGCGGCCCGTGCTTCGTGTGCCGGCTGGTGGCCGGGGACCCCGACTACGTTCACCACGTCGTCCACGAAGACGCCGCCGCGATCGTGTTCCTGAACAAGTACCCGACGCTCGGCGGCCACACGCTGGTTTGCCCGAAGACGCACCGTGAGCAGGTGACGGGCGATTTTAGCCAGGCGGAATACCTCGAACTGCAGGCGCTGGTCTGGCGCGTGGGCGAGGCGGTGCGGCGGGCGATGGGCGCGGAGCGGGTCTACGTCATGTCGCTGGGCAGCAACGATGCCAACGCTCACGTGCACTGGCACGCCGCGCCGCTTCCGCCGGGCGTGCCGCTGGACGATCAGCAGTTCGCGGCCCTCGACGCAGCGCGCGGCGTACTGGCGCTCAGCGAAGACGCGATGGCTGGCATCGCGGCCCGCATCCGCGCCGAGCTGGCGGCGGTCGGCTAGGAGCGCGGGGCCGGCTTCACCGCCACTGGCGTTGGTGGCGCTGTCCCGGCTCACGGCCGTCAGGGCTTGAGGCAAAGGTCGAGGTGGGTGCCGATGCCGTCGGCGACGTGAGCGCGCCAGGCGGCCTCGACGCGTTCGATGGCGGCTGCCGTCACGACGGGTTCGCGCGGTCCGGCGCGGTGGAGGATTTCGAAGCTGTAGCCGAGGTCGGCGAACAGCCGCAGCAGCGCCGCGCCGTCGACGCCGGAGCCCTGTTGCTGGAACGTCGGCGAGTACTCGCAGAACACCACCGGCCGCTGCTCGCGCAGTAACTCCAGGGCCCCCCGTGCGGCGCGGTACTCCATGCCCTCGATGTCCATCTTCACCAGCGCCACGGCCCCGAGCTGAGCGCGGATCAGATCGAGCGGCATCATGGGCACGAGGTCGTAGTCGTCCAGCTCGCCGGGGGCCGGGGCCCTGTCCCAGGCAATGGCGTTGTTGTTGTCAGTCACCGGCTGGCGCGGCATCGGCCGGCAGCCCAGCGCGTCGCTGGCGCCGAACGGCAGGATGGTGAGGTTGTCGACGCCGGAGGCGCCGGCGCTGCGAGTCAGCGTGCGGCAGTTCTGCGCGCTGGCTTCCACCGCCCAGACGCGGCCCTTCGGCCCGACCCGCTGCGCGGCCGGCAGGGCGTAGGCGCCCCAGCTGGCGCCGATATCGACGACGCTCATGCCCGGCCGGCACAGCTCCAGGAAGTAGGGAAGGGCCCAGGGTTCGTAGCCCACCGACGACGACATTTCCTCAAGCGCGACGCCGCCTGCTGGTCCCACATAGACGCAGCCGGACGGGGCGTGGGCTCGCACCAGCTGGCCGGGTGCGCTCTCGGTCGCCAGTAGCGCGGCCAGTTGCGGGGCTGAGGCGCGACCGGCGCGCAGGCTCTCGGCCCGTTCCGCCAGCATCTGCGCCGACGGCTCGTAGCCGAGCACGAGGTTGTAGAGCATCCGGACGATGGCTTCCGGCTCGCCGTTGATGGTCATCGGCATGACGGCAGGTTGCCCGACCTTCGCCCGCTAACGCAACGGCATCTGGCCGCTGTCCGGCGCTTGAACCTGCGTTGCGGCGACCCCACTTGCGTCGCCCATGTACGACTTGGCTCCAGTTGCGGGCGGCGCCGACCCCATCCGCGCCGCCATCGCCGACAATCCCGACGCGCCGGCGCTCGACGCCTATTCCCGCGTGGTCACCGCCGCCGTCGAGGCCGTGGCCCCAGCGGTGGTGCGAGTGCATCCGCGCCTCAAAGGTCGCGGCGGCGTCGGCTCCGGCGTCATCGTCTCGCCGGACGGCCTCATCCTCACCAACAGCCACGTGGCGCAGAAAGCCGCGATCGCCGAGATCGTCACGCCGGACGGCCGCCACCTGACCGCTCGCCTGCTCGGCGACGATCCGGACACCGACCTGGCGCTGCTCCGCGTCGACGATCCCGCGCCGCTGCCCTCGGCCCGGCTGGGCGACTCGCAGGCTCTGAGCCGCGGCCGGCTGGTGGTGGCCATCGGCAATCCGCTCGGTTTCGAGGCCACGGTCACCGCCGGCGTGGTCTCCGCTCTCGGCCGCTCGCTGCCGGGCCAGGGCGGGCGCCAGCTGGAGGACCTGATCCAAACCGACGCGGCGCTCAATCCCGGCAACTCCGGCGGCGCGCTGGTCTCGTCCGCCGGCGAGGTGGTCGGCATCAACACCGCTGTCATCGCCGGCGCCCAGGGCATCTGCTTCGCCGTCGCTTCGAACACCGCCGCTTTCGTGCTGGGCGAACTCTTGGCCCACGGCCGGGTGCGCCGCGGCTGGATCGGCGTCGCCGTGCAGCGGGCCGCCATCCCGCGCCGCCACGCCCTGGCCGCTGGCCTGGCGCAGGACTCCGGCGTGCTGGTCACGGCCGTCGAGCCCGGCTCGCCCGCCAGCCTCGGCGGCCTCGTCGAAGGCGACGTCATCGTCTCGGCCAACGCCCGCCGCACCACCGGCGCCGACGACCTGATCCGCGCCCTCGACTGGCGCAGCCTCGAGGCCCCGCTGACGCTCGCCATCCTCCGCCGCGGCCGGCCGCTGACGCTGACGGTCACGCCCCGCGAGCGGCCCGCGTAGCGCGGCGATTGACAGCTTCAGCGCTCGGCGCGAACCTGCGCGTCAGGGTTGGTACACCCGCCGCCTGCGCCCTTCGGGGACGGTGAACGTATCCTTCGGACGACCAACAACTTCGATCCTCTGCCATTCGAGGCGAGCGGGATCGGCAATGCAGGCGCTGATCGCACCTCTCGCCTCCGACAAAGGATCGGACGCATGACCCCTATCCCTGACTCCAAACGCATGGCGCGTAACCTCCGCGAGGCGCTTGCCGCCCAGTCAGTCGCCCTAACTCATAGCCAGGCCCTCGAACTGACCGCCAAGACGCTCGGTCACGCCGACTGGAACACGCTGAGCGGACTCGAGGCGCAAGAAGCAGCGGCGCCCGCGATCGCCCTGCGCGACGCCATCCCCATCATGCGGATCTTCGACACCCCGAAAGCCGAGGATTTCTATCTCCGCCTTCTCGGCTTCGGCGTCGACTGGCGCCACCGCTTCGGCGACGATTTCCCGCTTTACATGCAGGTGTCGCGCGGCGGCCTGCGGCTGCACCTCTCCGAACACAACGGCGATGGCACGCCGGGCTCCGTGGTTTCCGTTGAGATGCAAGGGCTCGACGCGTTCCACGCCGAACTGGCGTCGCGTGGAAGTCGCTACGCCATCGAACCCGGCCCCACGCCGCAGATGCGCGTACTGCAGCTCTGGGACCCGTTCGGCAATCGCCTGCGCTTCACCGAAAGCACTCGGCCGAAGACCGAGCCAATGCCCGCGACCTAGGCCCTCGGCTAGGGCGCTAGCACGGTTTCTTCAGCATCGAGGTCTAAGCGGCGGCCATGCTCAAGCTTCCACGTCTCGCCGCCGCCGTTGCTCTGACGCTGCTGTCGGCGTGCGGCCAGGGCGCGCCGCCGCCTGCCCAGCCCGCGTTCGACGCCGACCAGGCGCTGAACACCTGCTCGGACTTCGGCTCCGACGACGCCACGCGCCTTACCGCCTGCAACGCCGTGATCCAGAGCAGCGCGCCGGCCGACACCCGCAAGAAAGCGCTGAACAATCGCGGCGTGATGACCATGCAGAAGGGCGACAACGCCGCCGCCATCACCGACTTCAACGCCGCCATCGCCCTCGACGGGGCCTACGCGGCCGCCTTTTACAACCGCTCTCACGCCGAGAAAGCCGCCGGCGACGCCGCCGCCGCCGACGCCGACATGGCCCAGGCTGTGAAGCTCCAGCCCGACCTCGCGGGCCATTGAGCGGTCAGGCCGCTGGCGGCACGATGACCGCGCCGTCCTTGATCTCGACGAGCCCGACCCGGTTGCCGGCCGGGTCTGTGAACAGCGCGAGGATCACTCGTCCGGGGACCACGAACCTGGGAAACACCGTCTTGCCGCCAAGCTGCGCCACCGTCGCCAGCGTGGCGGTCACGTCCTCGACCCCGAAATAGAGCACCCGCTCGATGACGGGTCCCATGCTGGGCGGCTCGACCCGCAGCGTCGCCGGCAGCGGCGAGGCGGCGTTGACGCTGAACCCGCCATCCGCTCCGATCTCCCACCCGAACACCGCCCGATAGAACGCCGCCTGCGCAGCCAGGTCCGGCGCGGCAATGTCGAAGAAGACGAGTGGGGCTGCCATGCGTCTTGCTCCAGGGGAAGGCGAGATTTAAATCGAGAGTCAGACTGACAGTGATCTTTCGATTCAACGAAAGGTAAGTGGCATGACTTGGGCTACCTGGATACCTGCATTCGTTACAACAGTCACCCTCGCCTCTTTGGGTTGGCTACTACGCGTGCCATTCAAGAAAGGGATCGAGAGTGCTATCGGCGCTGTGTTCGATAAGAAGTTGGAGACGCTGAAGTCTGAGCTAAGGACAGACGAGGAAAAGCTCAAAGCGGAGCTTCATGCCAGAGGAGCAGAGATTGAAGCGCTCAGGGGCGGGGCCTTCGTAAATTTTGCGTCACGTCAGGCCGAGCTTGGTCGCCGACGCTTGCTCGCAATCGAACGGGTTTGGGCAGAGGTAACCGAACTGAGTAGATACAGGTATTTATCCAGCTACGCGGAGGCGCTCAACATTGACGCTATCGTTGAAGCTACATCGAAGAACGCCGGTGACCGGCAAAAAATGAGTGAATTTGCAACGGTACTGCTTGGCAATCTGGCCGATCCCAAGACCCAGGCCTTCGAGTCAACTGCTAACAAGGAGAGACCGTTTGTCCCGGAGCTAACGTTCGCGCTCTTCATGTCTTACCGTTCGCTGGTTCTATGGCCGTATTTATTGTTACATTCTCTCAGACTACAGGGCGATTTGAGGCTTTTGAAGACAGAGCCCATAGTCGAGATCGCTCGAAAAGCCTTGCCTCACTACGCTCTCGCTCGAGCAAAAGCGATCAACGAAGCTGTGAGCGCGGGAACAGCAAAGCCACTGCAGGTCAATCCCCCCGAGTTGCAGGCGTGACGCAGTTGGTGGTTTCGTGACGTCCAGTCGCCGATGAGCTGGGGTCTAGGGTGCTATGAAGAGATACGACTATCGAGACGTTCTGGCGACGGCAGATGGTCACTTCTTGGCTGCTGATGAACTCTTCGGCGCTCACCGAAGGATGGTTGCGCTCCAACTCAACACCAGCGGTGATATCGCGTTTGTGACGCGGCTAAACGCGCTGACAGCGTCAGCCTTCGTTTTGCAAGCGATCGCTTTGGAGCTTGGGCTGAAAGCTCGGTTGCTCAAGGCTGGCGTTTCACCCGGCAACGTTCACCATCACCGGAAGCTCTTTGACAAACTCCCGGAGAGCGATCGCGCGGTCCTCATAGAGGCATACAACGAACGGTGGGTCGCAAACCCTGTGCGGCCGCTACCAGATGCTCTGGACATGAGTGCCAACATCTTTGTGCAATGGCGCTACCGGCATGAGCATTTTGCTCTCACCGCCAATGGCGGTGAGATGCGTTTTGCATTCGAAGTAGTGACAAAGGCACTACGTTGATGTTGGAGGCCTGGCCGAGAATCGAACTCGGGTGCGCGGATTTGCAGTCCGCATGGATGGAAGTAACTTCAAGCTGTTAGCCGCAAACCGAACGTCTTTAGCATCCCCTGAGATCAATACGTTAGGCTCCGTCGGGCAAACCGTTCTAGAGATGTTTCGGCCCAAGCGGGCGCTCTAAGAGCACATCCCGGGTCGGGGCTTGGGCTGCGGATGTGCCCAAGCCGGAAACCGACGCCTCAGGGCCAGCGGTGCGCGCGATAGCGCGGAGATGGTGAACCTGATTGCAGGCAGGCGGAGCGACTAGCACTCCCAAGCTGACCCTTTCGCAATCCGGTTGACTGGTTGTCGCCGGCCCTTGCGACCCCTGCCGCTCATGCGTGGTGCGGCCGGAGGGACTTGTCTCGCTATTGTTCTTGCTCAGCGCAGCCTGCGGCCCGCGCTTCCACTACGTCCACCAAGGCACGGCGCAGATAGCCGGTTCGGAGGGTCTCGAAGTCGTGGCCGGTCAAATCTCGGGCCGCAGCAAACAAGCTCGAAACGCGTTGGATCGCCGGCACGCATTCATCCGTCGCCGCTTGCGCTTCGGCGGTCGCGTCAGCCGCCGCATGCGCCAGGCGCGGTGCACTCTCAGACAAGCACCTCTCAACGTACATTTTCGCTAGTGCAATGTAGGCTCCTGGCGGTGCGCGACGCTGATTGAGTGCCGACCGGGCGAGTTGGTACGCGGTGTTGGAACCGTCCCCAAAGGGGAGGCAGGCCGCCGGCTTAGCCGGGAGGCAGCCGGCCAGCGCGAGGACCACTAGCGGCACAGGAAGGCAGGCGAGCTTAGGCATTTGCTGCTCCACCTTCGGTGTCATCTGAGGGTGGCTCAGACGGTGGCGTCGGCTCCGGCGGCACGAGCGCTCCCAACCCCCATGCAGATGCTAAGGCTTCGAGTCTCTCGCGGGGCCCTCCCTCCACCGCCCGCGCCCGCTCGGCCATGCGCTCGGTCAGATTTTGACGAGTCGCCTCGCTCGACTGAGAGACCCAGGTTGCGAACCTATCCGTACGCGCGGACAGCCAAGCCACTCCAGCGTCATCGCCGACGAGTTCTCTAAGAACGTGCCGCACGGCATCGTCAGCGCGCTTCTCGAAGTCCCCGCGCGCAGTGAGCTGCTCACCTGCTGCGGTCAGCAGTTTCACCAATCCATCGACGGGGCCGCCTCCGAGGACTTTGTCTCGCATGAACGTTATGAGCGTCGTCTTAGTGGCGTCGCTGAGGAAATCAGTCGCGCGAAACCAACGCTCTCTGAGCCCGTCATTGTCATTTGTGACCGCGTCTTGGATGATGGCTTCTAGCGCGTCCTCCAGGCTCGAACCCAGTCTGAGCTGACCAATCGTCTCTGTGTACGAGAGCGAAATTTGAAGTGGTTCGCTATCGTCGCGTATTGCAGCCTGCCACTGGTCACGCGTTACTGCCTCAAGTCGATCCCTTACGGCCGCTGCAATCGGCGAGTCTATGCCGTTGCTATTCTTCAGCAACGAGTGGTAAGTTATAAGCGGGTTTCCCGAAAAATCCGTCTCGGACAAACGCTGCCAGAAGTTATCATATCTCGTCAGGGAATTTATGAATTCGTCCTCGACGCCGTCTGCTAGACATTTTGTCCACTCTGGCATCTGATTGATCACGTCAACCAGCACCAACCGTCCGAGCGTCCGCGATTTCACTCGCCGAGTAACTATCATCTTCACCAGGGGAATCATCGGGGGGTGAGCCTGAGCCAGGCTTACGAGTGCCCGACTGCTGCCGTCCCTATTCATCTCTAGCAGTGCGTCGTCGATTTTCTCGCCGACGCTAGGGTTGTCAGCCAAGAACGGAGACCAATCGCCCCCGCCTGGCGGAGCGAAGTTCGCATTGGTCATCAACAGGAGCGCCGTCGCAAGCGGGGTGGCCGCGCCGCTTGCCCCGGCCTCGGTAGCCCTGTTGTACAAATGCCCTTCGTTGGCGAGCAGTTGGACGAGCGGAGGAATCGCATTGTCTCGACCATAGAAAATGCACAGCACGGCCAACGCCGCAGCGACGGTCGGTTGCTGTCCATTTTGCTCGCGGACCACGTTCCCGGCGGCCTGAGTTAAACCGGCCCAGGCGACATTGCCCCCGCGCGCGAGTAGCGCTTTGGTCTGTTTCTCGACTGACAGGGCTTGGGCATTGTCCGAGAGGTTTGCCGCCAGCCGTTGCACCAACTCAGGCACCGGCACTTTCGTGGCGAGCTGCTTCATCAGCTCCGGCTCATCGATGCTGTGCGATAAGACGCTAAGGTATGAACCGGCGTCACCGGGCACCGTGAGAACTGGTGCGTTGGCGCTACCAGACGTGGCCGCAGTCTTGAGGGTCTTAGCAACCGCGACAAACGCTTGCTGAGCCGCCACAGTGGTAAGTTCGTTGCCTTCCACGGCCCCCATTTTCGAACCGACTGTGCGAAGCATCGAGCCAAGGCGCGTTGCCGATTGGCAGTGCTTGAGTGCTACTTCGACGGCCGAGTTGACTTCGGCAGTTGGGGTCTTCCAAGGAGCTGCCTTGATCAGGCCATCGCATATTGAGCGCCACGTTTTGTTGAGTGGTGCGTTGTCCGGTAGCTCCGCGGCATCAAGGAGTCGCGCGGCGTACCCAAGAAACGCAGGGTCGCCGCCGCCAGCCGCCAACTGCGGTGGGGCCTCGACAACGCGGCGCAGTATCCCTGCAAAGCCAGGGACGCTGGCGTACTGCATGAACTTTTGACTGTCATTTTCAACTATCGCCTCTCGCAGCGGTTGCTCGATCATGATTTGAGCAGCTACATCCGGCTCAGCGCCATAGTAGATTGCCGCGATAGAGCGCCTCCAGTCCGGGTCGATTTCAGCGATACCGGCCTGAGGTGCGTTCGATGCCTCAAGAATTCCCCTTTCTATCCGTGATCGGAACACGGCGTAGTAGGACATCGTGTCAAAGCTGACGCCCATCGATAGATACTGTAACCATATAGTTCCGATGTAGTTTACCAAGCTATTTACTGTCCTTGGCGTTATGTCTATCTCGCCCGTTCTGGAGGCTTCTTCATAGAATGTGCTGGCGTTGTCTATATTCTCTTCGGTGACCTTATCGCCAAAGACGTATCTGAACTGGTTCTCTAAATATCCCTTCCAGTGGGACATGACCGGCTTTGCGACCCGGAACGTCAGGTCGAAAGTCTTGTCCATGAAGGAGCTTGCGAGCCCATCGGCGTCTTCACCGTGGGTCGCGGCGTACATTCTCCTCACCGCGTCGTGGTCGATTGGGAGAATGACGGTGGGCAGCTCGGATGCCTTGCGCACCGCCGCCGTCTCCGTCGCCCCTAGAAAGAAACTCCGGATGGTGCCCCACATTGAAACCGCATCCTCCTCAGGGAGGCGGTCCAAATTGTCCACGATGAAAACAAACCTTCGGTCGTCCGCAGCAACGTCGGACATGATCTCCCGAAATATGTCCTGAAACTCTATCGTCGTCGGCTCCGGATCGCGCAGAATCTTCGTCTTCGTGGTGTGAGAATTCTTGTTTACGACTATGGACAAGATAGAGTCTTCCTCATGCCCCTCGCGGTGTTGGGTCCATGTCGTCCAGCCTCGTGGCCACTCCTTCGGCCGCCACGACAGATAGAGGCCTGCTGCGGTGAGAGCGGGCAGCAGGATCAGCGCCACACCCGCGAAGAACGTGATCCTAGCGACGCCCGACGGGTGAGTGCCGAAGGCCGCGTGAATTGTCGAATAGCCCAGGAGGGGAAGACCAAGCGGAACAGCGAAAAGGGACGCTAGGAGAAACCGGCCCGCAGTAGTCAAAGACGGGGTGTGTGTTGTCTCGGAAGTCTCGATCGCGCCCGTGAGTTGGCCCAAACGCCTCCGCCAGCGCTGTCGCGTCTTTTCCTTCTCCTTGATATCCACATCTTCTTCGATAAGAAAATGGATCAAGCTCTCAAGAAACGCTCGACGGGGAGGGTCATTTTGAAGCAGCCACGCATCATACTTGAAACAATAAACCTTGGTGCTCCCAAAATCTTTCTTAAGCTCCCTCTCGATGAACGTTATCGCAGTAGATTTTCCACTGCCCCACGGGCCCAGGAGGCCGATGACCTTGAGGCCGGCTTGCCCTCGCATCGCGGCCACAACAGCGGTCGCGAGCCGGCTGTGAGACTGAAAGAAGTCTTCCTTGGCCGGTTCGTCGCGAATGAAATTAAGCGTCTGGTCAGCCCCCGCTGCCCCGCCTTCGTCCATTTGGTCCCCTCTCTAGCGGCACCGTGGATTTGAACGCCCTCAGAAGAAGCTAGCGCGATCTTCTGTGGCCAGTCGGCTTAGGCGTCGATGGCTGGTTTGGGCGGCTGCGGGTCCTTGCGCGTCTGCATGTGGCGCAAGACCGACCCGGATAGCGACTGAACCTGCTTCGGCGTGAGCTTCTTAGGTGATCCAAGTCCCTCGCCACCTTCCGATCTCACCGGCCTCGAAGTCCGTGGCGACTTCGGTTTTTCGGCGGGCCGCGTCCGCGGTTCTATGTGGCGCTCCGCAGACACAGCGACCAACTGCCGTTGCCCTACTGAGATCGACTTCGGATTAGTGAGCCCAGCGCCTGCGGCGCTGGCTAATGGCTTGTTGGTCCGAACGGGCGGTTTTCGGGTTGGGCCGCCCTTCGGGGGGCCGGAATTCTTTGGCGGCTTGGCCATGCATGAACCCCCTTCTGAGGGCGTTTTCGAGTCGTTGCCGCGGAGGTTGAACGAGCACAGCCTTCTGCGCAATAGGCTGTTGCTGAGATGTTCTCATGTATCCTCACCTAGAAGCCTCGCGTCCAGTTGCGTGCGGGGCGGCGTCAAAGGTCTGCGGGGCCCTGCCGCCACCTTGAAGATCGCGCGACCGCAGCGGTTGCGTAGCACTGGTCGCTCGCGCTTCTGGTGCTTGCACTCCGGGGTGGCGGTTCTGGCTACGTACGCCGTAGGTTAGAAGCGTCCGGTGTGCGGGCTCAGGAGGGGCGGATGGCAGAAACGACAGACGCAGCCCGCGAGTTGGCCGCGTTGATCGATCGCATGAGGGCGTTCGACGCGAGCGGCGGCCAGCCAGGCCACACGGCCCCCAACTGGGATGTGATGTCACGCGGCCTAGGTTTAGCGGCCGGGTCCCCGGACTTCATCGAGGCGCTGTCCGCAGTCCGCGGCCGGATCGAGAGATTGCGCGAGTTTGCCTCGGGCCTTTCAGACCCGACCGTCGGCCGCGACGTTACACAGCACGTGCTTGAGGCGATCGACAGATTTGCCGGCGTCCTCAATCCCCAGTTTATGAATACAGAGTGGAATCACACTATAAAGCACTACCTCACTGCCGGTGATGCCACTACTCTTCGCATGTATAGCCCGATAGTGGTGCGCTATCGCCCGCTTCGCAGCTTAACCGACGCGGAGCGAAGTGACGCGCTCAACCAGATATCTGAGGCGCTTGCTGATCTGAACGAAGCCGATGATCTCGACCATTGGGAACGTCAAGCTCTATCGCACGGCTATCGCCGCTTGCAATTGGTGTTGCGGTACTTCGAGTTCTTTGGACACGAGGGGATCAGTCAGGAGCTTGTCTCCGTTGCTTCCGCAACGAAAGCAGTTGAGGCTAAGCTGCAGCCGACATCTCGAACGCTAAAGAGAGCGTGGGCTGCTCTTGCGACGGCCGCGAGGATTGTCGAGGTCGTTGCTGCGCCGAGCGTCGCGCACCAAGCCGGACTGGACTACTACCAGACAGCTCAGCAACTAATTGCCATGGCCCCTGCGCCGAAGCTTCTCACCGGCCCGTCCGGCCCCGAAGCGCCGAGCGCCCCTGAGGAGTGCATTGCCGCTGAGCCTAACGCCGATAACCCGACTCCTTAGAGGGGGTCCCCCTTCCAGCGGGGGACGAACAACGCCGGAGGGCCGTCGCGGCCACCGGGTGAGCGAAACAGGTCCAGAAGCGCTCGCGTGCGAACTCTACGCGACCGCCACGCTGGAGAGCTCGGTGTAGCGGCCGGCCGCGCTGGCCAGGTTCAGCGCCGCTCTATCACGCGATTGCTGGTCCCACTGAGTTCCTATGGGTATACCCTGGCAAGACGTCGGTGTGAGACGCGATCGCCGTCTCATTAGGGTTGGTTTCGGAATTGGGGGACGCTACTGTCTGATGGTCTAGAACCGAATGAGACAGGAGCTTTTTCGTGGCGGTGGTGGGATACGCGCGCGTTTCGAGTGCTGGCCAGTCGTTGGACGTACAGCTCGATCAGCTACGGGCGGCTGGATGCGAGAAGGTCTTCGCTGAAAAACGCAGCGGCACGACGACCGCCGGCAGGGACGAGCTGGAAGCTGCCCTGGATTGGGTGAGGGAAGGGGACGTTCTCGTCGTCACTCGCCTCGATCGGTTGGCCAGATCAATCCTCGACTTGCGACGGATCATCGACCGACTCGCCGCCAAGGACGTAGGCTTTCGGTGCCTGCAGCAAGGCGCAATCGATACGACCAGGTCGGACGGACGTCTCCTTCTGAACATCCTTGGCAGTTTCGCTGAGTTCGAGGCCGACATCCGTAGGGAGCGCCAGGCCGACGGGATCGCCAAGGCCAAGGCGAAGGGCGTCTACAGAGGTCGCCGGCCATCCATCGACATCGGTATGATCGAGCAACTGAAGGCGCGTGGCCTGGGTCCGGCCGCCATCGCCAAGGAACTTAAGATCGGGCGGGCGTCGGTCTATCGGCTGATCGGGAAGTCCGTCCGGGCCGGTATCGCTTCAGCCAGCTAGGGCCAGAACGAAGTGCTCCGAGGCTGAGTTCTGCACGCACGTCCGCATGGAGCGCGTAATGGGTCGATTCCCGAACGGGCGATCGAGCCTGGTGGGCGAGTCCGTAGCGGCAACCCGACCTCGGGCTGGTGAGTCGAATCAGTGTTACAACAAACGCAACGTCCATCGCGACGGCGCGTGCTCTTGAGCGCGCACTATATCAACAGCACCGATCCTTCATACCAATGACGAGCTTTCCAACCCAGCGCGCGGTCGCGTCTGCGCCCAACGCGCTGCGACCTGAGCGCAGCAGCCGATCAAGCTCAGGAGCCGCCCGATGACCAAGCGAATGGCTGTGCTCAAGGCCCTGCGAGCGAGACGACCACTGACGGCGAAAGCCCTGGTCGACGAATGGACCCTGGACGCGGAATCCGCGGCCGAGGTCGAGCAAAACGGCGAACGAGTGCGTGCAAAGCTGCGCGCAGCGGCGTCAGGAAAGACGTTCGTTGCGCCCCGGCGCGACCTGGTTCAGGACCGCGACATCTTCAAGCAGATTCAGGCGTGTATGCGCGCAGGTGCCTCTGTTCGGCTCGTCGCCCGCAAGGGAGCTGGAGTTTTAGCCTGGAAGAAGACCATCTACTCAGCTCCCAGGGACAAGTTCGAGAAGGCCCTACCGAGGGAGAGGCGGCTTCACCCCACCCCCAACACATGGATCAAGTCTATCTGGGTCCCTGGATGGGATCACACCGGTGACAGGCTCAAGGCATTGTCTTGGGCGATGGTGTTGAACGAGAGCCCAGGAATTGCCTTCACCATCCGGCTTGGTCCTGAAGTGATCTCCGCAGGTCTGTCCTTCAAGCACGGCATAGCGGCCTACATCAGGGACCGTCTCCAGCGGAGATTGCGGGAGCGCTTCCACGCGTTGGGGTTTCCTTCACCAGACATGTTCGTCAGCATTGAAGTTCCCAGGGGTGGCGAACTCCATGTCCACGGGGCGGTGTCTGTGCCTGGTGACAGGGATGATCACTGTGAGGAAGACAAGGCCTACCTCCAGGCCAAAGCGGTGGTCAGGCATGTGCTCGATCAGGTCGCAGGGAACTGGGTTGGGCCGAGCGGTGTAGATCGAGGTCGTAAGGTCGACACCAAGAGGTTGGACACCCCACTGCGCTGGGTGAGCTACGTCTCGAAATGCACACTGTCTTCAGAAAGGATGTTGGACGGACGTGCTTTGGCCGCATCGAATGGGCTGCGCAGCAAGGCGAGGCGTTGGTATGTTGACGCTCGGAAGTTCGGGGTTGTGATCAAGGCTGGTCCGAACTGGCGGGATCATGGCCTCGTGGACCTGGACGACCTGGAGCCAGGCTCGTGACGGTGGTCGCAGGGTGTAGGCGGGAAGGGATCTCAAACGCCTCCAGAAGCTCCGTGAGGCTCTTCGGCAGCTTTCATGGCACCCCTCCTGCCCGGAAGGCCAGACCGCCCGTCAGGAAGCTTCTCGGAGCGATCAGTGATCAGGAGCTTGATGGAAGGGGCCGTCGCCTTGGGATGGGTTGGTCTCTTCCTTTAAACCTTGGAACGGCGTCTTGGTTGTCGGACCATCGTCCTCTTATCGGAGGCTCCTGACGGTCCTGGGACTTTCTGGTTTGCTCAGGCTGGCGGTCCGATCACCTGCGGCGTCGCCGGTTCGTCGGAACAGACCAGTGAACGGACGCGGTCGCGAAGGTCGTCTCTCGTGACCCACCGGCGATCGCCATAAGTTGCCACGTCGCAACCCCATACGACCGACGCTTTCCAGCCACGGCTTCGCAGCACCCACAGGATGGTGTCGAGCTTCCGGCGTTCATGGTCGGCGGTCGACTGCCACTGCGCATGCGGTGCTAGGGACGTGGGACGTATCTCTTTGCCATGGCCGTAGACCCAGCAGCTGCAGACGAACAACGCAGCCTTTCGCCTTGGGAAGACGAAATGGGGTCTGCCTGGCATTTCGTCGTCGAGTTCGGACGATCTCAGCCGGAGACCGGCGATCGCTTGCCCGACAAGTTCAGCGTGGTGGCCACGCTTGATGATGATGCGACCACGAACGCGCATGCGTGGACCCTCAGCTCGTCCATCGCTGTCGGACTATCTCGAAGAGGCGTTCCTGATCGATAAGGCATTTTCGGCTTTAGTCGATGCCATGCCAAGCGGCGCTCTTGCGATCTAGTTGATCTGTCGCGCCACGCATGGTTTCGGGGGTGCGGTTCGCCCCCAGACGGGGGCAGCTGGCCAGCCGACGCAATGTGGGAGTGCGCGACCAGTTCTAAGGAGCAATCGCGTGACTAAGGATAACCCCTATCTCGGGATGGTGATGTCCTATCAGGAGGAAGGCACCAACCCGCCTCGTTCCATGAGCGAGCTGTTGGCCCGCCTCGGAGAACTCAACGGCGACGAGGCTTCAGACTTCGGATGGAACGCCCCCTCGGCGATGATTTGGTTCGCCGAACGAGGCGATTTCCGGGCCACGGCATTCATGCGTGCCGTTCTATTCGAGGCGGCGAAGGCTGACGGATTCCAAGCGCTGGAGTTCGTGAACTGCCTCTACTGGCTATTTCGATGGACCTCGGATGCAGACCTGGGCGAACTGTTCGCCGCCGGAGGTTATGTGCCGCCGCCGCGCCAAGCGGAATGGACAATCGATTTGCCTCCGTCCTCACCCTGTTCGCCGGCACCGGCTGTGGCGGCCGTTTGCGATCCGAGAGGCGCAGGGGCGCGCACAGTCTCTGATGACCTGGAGCCTGAAGATCAGGAATGGTTCGCCCGGTATCCTCTGGACGCCTACCGCGTGCGGCCGGGGTTCGTGATCGTCGAGGCAGCCACCGGCCTGGCAGCGCAGGCGAGCAAAATGACGTTCAACAGCTGCAACGATGGAGACTATCACATGGGTGACGGGAGCAGCGTTCTCGGTGACGAGTTCGAGCTGCGTCACGACGACTGGATGGCCGGTTGTCTCTACTCCTGGGACGAGCCCGAGGAGTAGGGGACGGTCCCACACAAAAGCCTAGCTTCCCTGTTCGACCCCACGAACTAGGGCTGATCAGCGACCTATCTGTAGGAGCAAGGACGTAAGCATTCATCTCCGGACATCGTGGGGCTCTCCAGTCCCCACAGAAGCTCGCACAGCGGCTTACGGAACGTCGCTGCGATTATCCTAGCCGAAACAAAGCAAAGCCGTCCTGGAGTTTCTGGAGCTGTTCTAAACGTATAAGAAATCCAAACCTGAAAAACGGCCAACATGCGGACACCAAGAGCCAAGTGATAGCCATCGATCCAACGTCTATCGTGCTCTTCATTATCACTGGAGACGACACGGATGACGTTTATCACCGCATGGATTTCTTCGACCCGTCGTCGCGGCAGCGACACGAACTCAGACGAGCCCTGGTGGACGCTACCGCGAAGCCCCAGTGGGCGTTGATCACGGCGGCGATCGGGACCGAGGTGCCGCCAGGCTTCTATGCGGACTACGTTGGCGGCACCCACCCGCCGCGATGGCGCGAGTAGTCGGGGGTCTTAGGGAATGGCGGGTTCTGCGACCCTGCAGCGTTCATTATGCCGGTCGCGGAAATCGCAGCCCCTTACCCCCGTCTGCTTCTCGACGAACCTCCAGAGGCAAGGTTCGACCTCAAGCGGTCTTTTGGCTTCCGCTGCCGCGCTGCGGCCTTCACAGATGTCTAGTCTGCGTCGCATAACCGCCCATTGCGGACGCAAGGAAGATCGACCCAGACATGTTGGAGGCTCCTTGTAGCCCTCGCCGGGTTGCTTGGCTCTCCAGGAAGCACAACCACAAAGCCCAAATGCCGCTATACGGAATTTCCGGCGGTGGGTAATTGCCAGGAGCGCCCCGGGTCGAACAGGATCATTGCGGGAGAGTGGACGATGCGACGCGCTTTGTTCGCGGTTGGTGCAATAGCGCTGATGGCAGTGCCGTCCGCACGTGGCCAGACGGTAACGGATCGACCTCCTGGGCTAGGCATGCCTTTTCCAACCGTCGAGAGTGTCGAGAGCGCAGTATATGAGGCCAACGGCGACCATGTTTCACTCGCTAGACGAGGTCTTATCTGCCTCGCGCAGATTGCAAGGCCTGGTACTACGACGTCACAAACGATAATCGCATCCGACGTGGACTCGGGGGTAGTCGTTGCTCGAAGCGAAATTGAACTTAACGCAATCGGCGCGGACTTTGCTCGATCGACTATCACGTTAGAGGCCAGAGATGGGCGATTCAAAATATCGCACACGGATGTAGAAAGATTACAATCGTCAGTCGGAAGCTTTGTCAGTCCCGGATGGCAACCGGTGCCAAGCGCCTCGAAGCATTGCTGTAGCACAGATGAAGTCCTGACCAAGCTTTATGAGACTACTGACAAAATTGCTCAGTGCATCAAGGGTCAAGCTCCCGCCGCGCCGGCTCGGGACTGGTAGGCGGAAACAAGTAAGAAGGACCACCATCTCCGACCCTCAGGAGGTGCGCTCTCCGGCACTGGCCGTTGTCGCCCAGGTCGGACAAGCTTGCTCATCATGTGCAACCGCTACGGATACAACAACCCCTACCGCCGTCTGGTCGAAGAGTTCTCGGACCTCGGCGCGATCCGTTGGGACGGCCATGAGCCCAACGCTCCGCGCATCGACATCCGGCCGACCGACAAAGCACGGGTGATCCGCGCGGCCACGGACGGTCTGGAGCTGGTCGACATCCGCTGGGGCTACATTCCATCGAATTGGAGCGACACCGTCGCGGCTTGGCAGGAACACCAGCGGCCGAAGCCCGGTGAGCGCCGCAGCGCCAACCCGATGACCAACGCCAGGTCCGAGAGCATCAGCAAGACCACGGCCTACCGTGATGACTACGCCCATCGCCGCTGCCTGGTGCCCGCCAGCAGCTACTTCGAGTGGGCGCAGCTCTCGCCCGACCCGAAGGCCAAGAAGACGATGTTCAAGTTCACCGTGCCGACCCAGCCGACGTTCGCCTTCCCTGGCATCTGGTCGCGATCACGGTGCGGGGCTGATGGCGTCATCGACAGCTTCGCCCTGCTGACGTCAGCACCAGGCCCAGACCAAGCATCCTATCATGATAGCCAGCCGGTGATCCTTGACCGCGCGCAATGGATGGACTGGCTGAACACCGGGACGGACCTCGCGCCCAGCTTCAAAGGCTCGCCAGCCGGCACCATCGTTGCGGAGTATTTCTCAGGCCCGGAGCCCATGGCTGAGTTGGGCAGCGTTCAGCCGAACGTGCTCTGATTGGAGGCTGAGATGAAGCACCCACCTTCAACTGAGAGCGAGCGGGCCACTATCGACCGGATCACCGTCGAGCTGGCAAAGGAGACCGGTTCGACTGATCAGCTCTATCTGCTCACGCGCGCCATCCGTGCGGGCATCGCCAGTTCGGGCGACCATCTGCTGACACCCGCGAGTCGCCGCTGCAGGTAGTCTCATTGTCGCCGTGAGGAGCAACCCATGACCCCAAGCGAAGCGCTAGCGGCCGTGTGCGGCCTGATTGGCGCGGAAGCCCAACAGCGGTCCGGCTCCGTGTTTTACTCGGGCCTCGACACGCTCCGCGAAGGTGAGTTCTACCTGATGGGCTTCAACCCAGGCGGCGATGTCGCGAAACACGCCGACAGGACGATCGAGCGAGCCCTCCCTCAGGCCGGCCCCTGGAGCGCATACGAAGACGACTGCTGGCAAGATGAGTGTGCCGGCCTGGCGCAATGTCCGCGTCGCCCGCCTGGATGGGCGATGTGCCCCAAGGTGCATCAGCGCCGGGTTCGGGAAATCCTGGGTGTACTTGGTGAAACACCCCGGCAAGTGTTCGCGACGAACTGTGTCTTCGTCCGGTCACCGACAACGGAGACGTTGGCTGAAGCGAAAGATAGATCATGGGAGGACATCTGCTGGCCGGCGCACCAGTGGTTCCTCGGCATCGTGCGCCCACAAGTGATCGTGACGCTGGGCAAAGGCTTTGGGCGAACCGCGTTTTGCGCGCTGATGAATAGGGCGGGCGTACAAAAGAACCTCGTGACCACGCTCGGCGAAGGCGGCTCGACTGATGCTCGGGTGTTCGTTGGCAGGTTCGACCTCGGCGGGGGTGTTTTCCACGCCGCAACCGTCATCGGCGTCCCGCACCCCAGTCGGTTTCAGATGACAGCATCATCGCGGGACGCCCTCGGGAAAGCGGCGAAGAGGGCGGGGGATGGCATCTCCCTGGACGATTATCTGGCGCTCACCGATGCGCAGCGAGCGGCGTTTCACAGCGGTGCTTGACAAGCGAGGCCACCGGCCGACAGGGACGCCACAACAGGTAATGAGCTGCGCCGGCCATCAGGCGCGGTGGCTCCAACGCGCCACGATCAAGCTCGTCCTCGTCGCGGAAGACTGGCTTGAGTGGTCGAGCAGGCCGGTGCAACCCGGGGGAAATTGACCTATGGGCCCGTGGCAGTACGTACCGCTCCAACTTGATCTGGAGGTCCCCTGCCACGGCGTCGATCGGCAACGGTCGTTTGCTGCCTCGGCGACCACGACCCCAAGCACGTCGCGGACTTCGGAGAAATCATAAGGGGCGGCGTCCCTGCCGCAAGCTCTGCACGGCGGAGCCGCCGGTCATTTTCGGGTCGGCGAAGCTGCTTTGAAAAAAGTTGGATATTCCCGGATCAGAAGTCGTTTGAGGGCGCTCTCCACAGGATCGCCCGCGACGTCATAGTCATCCGCCGCCAAGAACGATGGGAGGCCTTGAGGGAAATCAGAAATGCCGAAACCTCGGCGCTCCTTAAAGTCGATTTGTAGCGTCCCTGCGACTTTTATGAGCGACACGGGAAGGAGGTAGAACGTTGTCTGAGAAAAATATCTCTCTCCATTCTGGCTTTGCCTGAGTTGTATCGGAAAAGAAGCGATGCCTCGAAGGGAGATCTTCACACCATTGGTATCGACATAGGTTCGGGAAATCGGTAGCTCGTTGCGGTCGAAGCTGTTCGCCTCGATCATTAGCACCGCGTTTTTACCTAGCGAATCGTACTCATCCGAGTCTCTTGGTAACGCGATATCGCTGTGTGCATTCCGCGACGCTGTTACGCCTGGAATAGCTTGGGATATTTCGGGCGGCGGCGGCGCTTGGCCCTCCGCAGCGACCCAGCCAAAAGACGCCGCCATTAAGCTTAATGTCGCCGTGAAGCTCCGTCGCATGAGTTTCATTTGGGCTCTCCTGGTGTCCCCACACCAAAGCCGCGCTCGCTTGGCGGCGGCAGTACCTTTGGGACGAACATGCGGTGCACCTAGTGTCGGGCCAGTGAGGCCATAACGCGTGGCGCTCAAGGTTTCAGCTCGCAGGCAAAACCTGCTTAACAACAGCGAAATCGAATATCTTGGCGGTCTGCCCAGCCCCCATTGCGCCGCCACCACTAGTGATGGAGTAGACAAAGCCATATTCGCCGGGCGGCAGGTCGACACTCGGTGTCACCTTGAACACGCCGGGCGTAACGTCGTCGTAGCTGAAGGCGACTCGGGCATTGTCCATCACGCCCGTCTTCATGCCGGTGATATTGAACTGTCCCAGGACGGCCTCGCGATTTCCGCCATCCACCTCAAAGCGGACGAGGCTAAACTCGTTTGGTGACGTAACGGCCCCTGGCGTCCATGCGCCTGCGTATTGGTTGCCGGACAGGCTGGCGTTCGGCTGGTCGAAGTAGAAGTAGAAGGTCGGACGAACATCCGGCGTTTTCACACGTGCCGTCGGATTTGGCAGCACGGTTTTGACCTTCACCTTGGCGATCCCGTAGGTGAACGCATACGCGAGCACGCCGCTGGTTGCGGTCTGATTGGACACCGTCGTGTCAATATGTTGCATCAATGGCGGCGTCTGGTCGTCGCGCAATAGGTAGATGCCTGAAGCGTGTGGAGTGTTCGGATCGGCTGAGGTGCTGTCCATGACCGCATTCGGTGAGACCGCTGAACCTGGCGCTGCGTTCAACATGGCCGCGATAACTGCGTCCGGGACTCCTTCCTGCTTGAGTTCAACGAGCTTGTCGGTCGACACATCGAAGCTCGTCGCGGTGGTGTGAATCTTCGCGACAACGGTGTCTGGGCCGAGCCCAGCCTTTACCATCGCGACTACTGAGTCATCAGTCAGCGTCTCTGCAAAGGCGGGTGAACACACCGTCAGCGCCATCAGCGCAGCCATCGCTACCGCCCGCGAAAATCCCATCTCGCCCCCTCGTGTCCTCGAACCTGCGACACGCCTCCATCACAACCCGCGATGGGTGCGGCCGTCAATTGTTGTGGCTGAGCGCGAACGCTGACCGCGCCGATGTGGCGGTCAATCGGTTGGCGCATATGGTCCGAGGGCCTCGATCAGCGGCCCGAGGTGCTCACGGTAGGGCCGCCAGCGACCGATGGCGTCTGAGAAGACAGGCCGTTGCACCTGGGCAGCTGCTCGCGCTCGTTCCCATCCTTGGATTTTCATAGAAACGCAGGCAGCGATCGTCCCACCCAAGGCCACAGGCGGTCAGAACGCGCCGAACGCCCGGCTCGAAGTCAGCCACCAGTTCCTCGTAGCCCACGTCGACCACGCGGCCGGGTAGCAGACTTTCCCAATGATCCATGATCTGCCGGTATCGCTGGTAGCAGCGGCCGAGTTGGCCAAACGGCAAGTGAACCAAGTGCTCTGCGTGATAGCGAATGATTGGCGGAAGCATGACAAGCAAACATCCGTCGCGCCGCTGCCACGACCTGGGGTGAGTGAGCGGCCCCAAGTGAGCGAACGCGGTCGCATAGACGCCGCAGACGATGCCTCGGAATAGCCGCTCACTCGCGCTCCAGCTCTGGAGCGCCCGCCACGCCGGCCGCCGCGAGGTGCCTTCTTGCGCAGGCGCGCCGCTGGCCACGTCATCACTCGGCGTATGATCGCCAGCGAATTGATCGGCCTGACGCTGCGCCTAACGCGAAGACGCGCCTCAGGCGGCTTGGGTTGTTGCCAACTCGGCGCGGAAGTCTGTGCCGTCCAACCACATTCGATGCAGGATCACGGCGAGCTTGCGAGCAACCGCGATCACACCCCTGAGGTATCCGCGCGAGGCGACGACGCTGCGTCCCCACGCCTTGAGAGCTGTAGGCCGCGTGCGCACCGCCAGAAGGCTCTTGGCTGCCAGAAACAGCGCTGTGCGAGCCTCTTCGTCTCCGAACTTCGAAATGTGACCTTTCCGGTCGATCGTTCCTGACCGGAACGCCCGTGGCGTCAGCCCCAAATGCACCCCGACGTCCCGCGAATGCACAAAGCGCTCCGGAACGTCGATCGCAGCCCGCACGGCCAAAGCTGTCAAAGGTCCAACGCCAGGCGTGGTCATAAAGCGCTGACACACTGGGTCGGCCGCGACGATGCCGGCGATCGTTTCCTCAAGGACTGCGATCTGCTGGTCGATGAAGCGATGCACCGCGAGCATCACGTCGGTGATCTGACGCAGAAGATCGCCCCTCGGAGCCACCGTAGAGGCTTTCTTCTCGAAGTCCTTTGTGTGGCCGCGTGAGACCTTGTGGCCGAATTGGAGCAGAATCGCCCGTGCCAGGTTGTCGATGTCGCGGCCTTTGCGGCGAAGGTGGCTACGCGCCGTCAGAACCAGCTTGGCTTCCTGGCTGGCCTTGGTCTTGATGTGGACAGCTTTGTAGACCCCGGCCCGCATGATCTCCGCGATACCGCGCGCGTCATTCCGATCAGTCTTGTTGCGGCGGGCCTTGAGCAGGCTCCTTGCGTGGGAAGCCTCGATGCAAATTACGGGCAGCCCGGCCTTTGCCAACGGCTCATAGAGCCATGGCGTGAACGACATCGACTCGATGCCAACACGCCGGTAACGCCGACCTTCGCCTCGCAGAAATCTGATGATCGCGCGTGGTTCGGTCTCGACGACGCCTTCTCGAACGCATTCACCGTTCCTGTCGATAACGCAGATGCTGGTGGTCGCTTTTGAAGCGTCTAGGCCGACGAAGTGGGACATGGAACTCTCCTGGCAGGTCACTATTGCCTACGTGCGTGTGTTGACCATTTGTTGGCGCGCTGCGCTGATACCAGCGGTAACTTTCTCTTGCGATTCACGGATGGAAGTGCTGTATGGGGGAGAGTTCGGGCGCATTGGCGACGAACGATCTCGGAACCCGAAAAATGGACCACCAGCTTCTTCTGCGTGGGCGGGCGTCTGCGCTCGCCCGCCTAAATTTGACGCTCGATGCCAAGGGATGGCGCGCCGTCGCCGGCATCTGGATCATAGCCGTAGGCATCCTCGGCGCGATCGGACGTGGAGCAGTCGCGGAGACGGCGCTCGTGATCCTCGGCTACGCGCTTGAATGCCTCGCTGGTCGGCGCTCCGGCGGCGTGCGGGCCGGCTCCAGTGACGTTGATCGTCGATCGTTCCGGGACAGAGCCAGAGGCACTGAGAAGCCGCCTTCCAAGCGTTACCTTTCCCGGGCACAGTCACTGTCCCAACAAGGAGGCTAACATGCGCAGCTTCATGATCGCGCTTAGCGCGTTCGCCATCGCGACGTCCGCACTCGCCGCAACCCCAGCCGCCGGGCCCTACAAGCTCGACGCCAAGGGCAAGTGCCACGCTGCGAACGGCCAGTTCGTGACAGCCTCGCTTTGCGCCAAGCCCGCTGCTGCGCCGACCAGCAACCACTGCAAAGACCCGAAGACCCACAAGTTCGTGAAGTGCGGCACGCCGGGCGCGGTGCCTGCCTGATCGGTCACGGTGACGTCGCGATCCAACGCTAGCGTGGCGGTTTCTCAGGGAGGCCTGTCATGAACCTCATGGACATCGTTAACGGCGTCAGCTCGTCCGGTGCGCTGCAAGACGCAGCTAGCCAGGCCGGCGTTGATCCGTCCCAAGCGCAGACCCTGCTTCAAGGTGTGCTTGAGCACGTGAACAACGGCGGTTCGCTCGATGAAGCAGCGGACGCAGTGGCTGCGAAAGTCGGCGTCGATCCCGCGCTGGTTCAGCAGTTCTTGCCGCAGGTCGCCGGCCTGCTTCAGGGGCACGCCGCGAACGCGCCCGACGAGGCCCAAGGTCTCATCGGCGGCCTGCTGGGGGCGCTGTAGTGAGGGTGCCCTTGCTGGTGGTCTTGGCCGCCCTGGTCGCGACGCCGGCCACCGCTGCGGTGGTCGAGGCTGGCTCAGCCATGGCGCACGCTGGCCAATCAGCAACGGTTGAGGGCGTGGTCAGCGAAGTCCACACCGCCAGGAGCGGCGCGGAGACGTTCATCGACATCGGCGGCAACTACCCCAACCAGACCTTTACGGCCGTGATCTGGGCAAGCAGCATGGCCGCCGTCGGAGATGTGAACGGCTTGCTTGGAAAAACGGTCGATGTGACGGGCACGATCAAGGTGTTCGAGGGCAAGCCCGAGATCGACATAACGTCCCGGGATCAGATCAAAGCGAAGTGACGTCCGAAGGCGTGCAAGTGCGAGCTTAGAAGCTCCGTGACGCCCGTCCAGCCTCGCCCGCTCCGGTCTAGCCCAAGGAAAGACAGGGCCGTCACGGAGCTTCTAGGGGCCGTCTGGCGCAGTGTCGCGTCTTACGGTACGGCCTTCGAAATAATCGCCAGCCTGTAACTGGTGCATCCCACGTCGGGACTAGCTCGTTTCCTGTAGAATGTCTCCATCAATCAAGGAGATGTTACCATGACCCTGGCGACCAACTTCTTCGCCTCTGCTCTTCGCCGTGAGATCGATCGGCAAAAGCTTGACCTCGGCACCATCGCCACGAAGCTCGGCTATGCCTCGGACCACACCGTGCAGATGTGGCTGGCTGGCCGATCGCTGCCACAACTGCCGAACCTGGTGGAACTCGCGCACCAGATCGCGACGCCTCTGGAAGACCTGCTGTTCTGCTGGCTCGGGGACCACGATCCCAAGCACGTGGCTGACTTCTGGATAATCGCCGACTTGTTGAACGGGGAGGGGGTAGCGAACCGGATGTTCGGCGGTGATGGGGACAACGGAGAACCCACTGACCCAGGGACGTGACGCGGGAGGGCGCTCGGGTCGCCGGCGACCTCGAAGTCTTAGAAACCGGCGACTTCCGCCAGGGGGGTGTCGTCACTGAGCCGCGTCGCTGGCGACACCAGCCTTACCCCTGAAGCTAAGGACACGGACGGCTTCCACCGCCGGGCCCGATCATACTCGACCCAAGCGGTCTTTCTTGGGCAAGTGGTGTCGGAACTGTATCGACTGGAGCAGCCCACCTGGTCTGCGAGACTAAAACACTTCTCTCGGTGAAGTCTCAGGATGCTCCCTGCAAAGCTTCACTGCGTGTGTGAGTGCGGCGTCTACATGCGGAGCGTCCTCGGCGCTCACGAAGATAGTGATCTGACTAAACGTAGTGACCGCGTTCCCGTCAGCATCCGTGGCTTGTGAGATTGGCAGCACGGCGGTCTTGCCGGCAACACTTCCTATACTGAGTGATACTGCGGTTTCGGTATAGGGGGCCGTGTCGGACGGACCCGGATTAAGGTCGGCCAAAGTCGCTGTATACAGCGGAGAGTCATCCTCGTCGTCTTGAGTATTCGACTCGAACGGATCGGCAAGGTCACCTTCACCCTGTTGCCTAAACAGCCCGGAACCTGTCACCAGCCGGTTTATTGTTCGAGTTTTAAAGCTAAATTTGCAGTCTGAAGGTAATGCTGTCGAGCTTAAAGAATGAATTTGGAGTCAGCGGCACAGTTTTTGACAGCTTTTGGGCTAAATACTCGAATGTCTGGCCAAGCGTTGGACCGTCATCCGCCGGCGTCCCGATCGGCGAAGTCTGCTGCGGGGCCTGATCAGGCACCGGCTGCGCGACGCACACCGTCCCCGCAGAAGCGAGCAGCAGCAAAGCCGCGAAGCCTGCGTATATACGACGCATCGTCACCCCTGTCCTCTCCCCCCATGCTGATCTTTGCTTGGCTATCACGCCAATAAGAGCGCAGCAGTTGTCTTGGTGCTCCCACGAACTGCGCCAAGGTAGGCGCGTGCCTCTAGCAAGCAATCCCTGCACCGCGCTGCGCGGCGGCCGAGTTGTTGTACTGCTCGCACGGGCTGCCCGCCACTGGTTGTTGCTGGCGGGAGTGCTGCGCCGCCGCCGTGCGTGCGGCGTTCTGGCGAGCAAGAGCGTCCCCTTCAGCACGTAACAGTGCCGCTTCCGCGTTGCCTTGGTCCACGATAGCGTTCGGATTGCTCTCGTATTCTTGGGTAGTGCCTTGAGCGGTGCTTCGGACTGAATCGCTACCTGGACTTCTGGTGATGTCCTGGCTGGACGAATCAGCGTCGGAGGAGCCCTCTGAGCTGAACGGATCAGAATTCTGTGCGCTGAAAGGGTCGCCGTCCTGCGTTTTGAAAGGGTCGCCACGTGGCGTACTAACCGGGTCGCCAGTCGCGGCGCGATACGGACCCGCTGGTGGTTCCGCCGGCGGAGTCGCGACGCTTCGATCAGTCGGGTCTTGAACCGCCGATGAATAGCCGTTCCAGTAGCTATAGGTCGTGTTGTATCCCTTGAACCAGATAGTGCTGTTCGCAACGCCGGTTCCGAAAATAGCAGTATTGGCAATGAGGTGAGTGTAGCACCCGGGCTCCACTCTGGCGTTCCCGCCACTAAGGTAGTACGTCTTGGGCCCCTGGATGAGGGTCGTTCCCCAGGTCACGTACCCGTTGGCGTCTTGATACGCGGTATGGATTACCGTGATGAAACCGTCCGCCGTGCAGAACTGCCGAACTGTGCCGCCGGCGTTGTTCAATATGTAGACGTTGCTGACCCGTGAACCATCGTTGCTCGGCTCGCCTGCGCTTGCGGCCGGATGAGCGAGCAGGGCTAAGGCGAACGTTGCGGCGAAGGCAACACGACCCGGCTGCCGTCCGTCGTTGACCAGCATTGGCGTCCCCCCTCGGACCGCTGCCAGTATGCACCTCCACACCGGCTACACAACGTGTATTGAAGTGCCCGACACGACCGCCATCGCGCTGCGCTAAACGGCGAGAGCCCGAGGTCGTCTTGACAATCATTGGGACTGCTAAACTATCAGCGAAGCTTCAGCGGAAGGCGTGAGCATGGCCGTGAGCTTTGAGTTGGCGATCAGAACAGCGGTTTCGTGCATAGCCGCCGCCTTCGCTGTGTCGGCCGGGCGAGCCGCCGCTGATACTTCGAGTGGCCCGTCGTTGCCCGACACCATGAACTACATTCGCGACAAATTGCTCGGATACCCTGTCGCCTATTACAGCACGCAGGACACGCGTCCCAATGGCATGGCATACCGAACTACTTACAAGATGTCTAATGTTACTATCTCGTCAGATTGCAAACTGTCTTATGACTTAACCGAAACAGACGTCATAATTCCCGACCCCGCAGGCACGACCGGAACTCCGCCGAGCACTGTGATCAACGATCCGGATCACTACGATCTTGATTTTTCGGATAAGGGAAATCATTTCTATACAAGTCGCGACTCTGCGGATGAAAAAAACCCTGGCGACTTAGCTATCAGCGCTGATCCTATGGTAATCAAAGACGACGAACACGGGATTGTACTATATTTCGAAGATGCTGATACAGGAAACAGAGTCTTTAAGGCGGTAGAACACGCGGTGGCGCTTTGCGGCGGCAGCAATCCCGACCCATTTGGTTGATATTAGACGCCAGACCTCGAATCCGGCGTGGTTGCGCCATTCGCTGCGGTCAGTTTGGTCTCGCAGGCCTTGTCGAAAGTGGGCAGCGTCGACGAGCCTGTGGAACCGCAAGCAGCGATGCCGAAGACCAGAGTGTGCGGGCCAGGTCCAGTTCGCGGTCCGCATCCCAGGGCTCCATGCCTATCAGCTCATGGTGTCAGGCAACTCGGTGAAGCGGATGATGCTGGGCGAGCGGGCGCGTCGAAGCCGTGAAGATGGCGACGCTTAGTGAGGGACAGCATAAGCGATCGCCCGAACCCGCACCAACCTTGCACCAGCCTGCGGACCTTTGCATTGCAAAGTAGTTTCGCCCGCCACAGGTGATGGGGAGACGCCCATCAAGTCCAAGACGAAGAAGCTGTCGCACCGGCGGTTTTGTGTAGGTCTAAGGATGAGGATGTGAGGTGGCGTTTCGGCTCAAGAATGGCGACAGCCGCCATCAGTGAGCCGGCCGAAAACCGCTAGCTCTTACCCCGTCACGATCCCGCCTCCACGCGGCGATCTGCGGCCAAGTCGTTGCGATTCGACCCTTTTTCGGCTAATATAGTGACTTCGTTGGTCCTGCCCGATCTGGGCCTGCGAATTCGCGGTAGCCGGCAGTCTGGCCCCGCATGACGATCTATCGGGCAAGGTCGGCCGCCATCCGAAGCGGCCCGGTGAGCCGCCCCCGAAATGCGGTAACCGCACAGGAGTGCGTTCGTGAGTAAACATGAAGCCGGGCCAATCGTGGCCCGACTGCTGACCGCTAAGCAAACGGCAGCATATCTCGGCCGTAAGAGCACTGAGGTTCTGAGGACATTTCCGGTTAAGCCCGTTTTCGTGGGGCGGAGCCAGATGTGGGATCGACGGCATATCGACTTGTACCTGGACAGCCTGAGCGGGCTGGAGGAGCGGAACCGGCAGGAGGACGTGGTCGATGAGATCAACCGTCACTTCCAGACCAACTAAGCGAGCCGCTCTTCCCAAGGGTGTGTGGTTCCAGAGAAAGAAGCTCAGTACCGGCGACATCGTCAGATACGGGTACTGGGGGAGGGGCGTGGGCAGCGTCGCCCTGGGCCGCGAGGGCTCAGAGCAGTTCTTCATCAACCTGGCGAAAGTGGTGGCCCGCGAGCCGCCGGATCGGACGGTGAACTACCTGCTGTGGGCATATCGGACGAAGGTCTTGCCCCAACTACGAGAGCGGACCCAAGCCGACTATCGCAAGCGCCTCGACCTGATCGAGACCCGCTTCGGATCACTGTCCCTGAAAGCAATGTCGTCTGACCTTGTGGCGCGGCACATCATCGAGTGGCGCGACACGGCCACCGAGAGTTCACGTCAGCGCGACTACCTGATCCAGGTGTTGAGCTTGCTCCTGAACTGGGGCGTTCGCGAGCGCCTTCTCGAAAAGAACCAGGCGGCGCTCATCGACCGGCAGTACTCGGGGGATCGAAGAGACAAGATTTGGTCCACGAAACAGCAGGAGGCATTTCTTGTGGCCGCGCCGGATGAGGTGCGCTGGGCTTTCGTACTCGCCGTCGAGACGGGTCAGCGACAGGGCGATCTGATGAAGCTGCCGTGGTCAAGCGTGAAGGATACGATCATCGAGCTTCGCCAATCGAAAGGCGAAGTCCCTGTAGCGATCCCAATTTCGCCTGAACTAAAGGCTTGCCTAAGGACCATTCCGCGACGCGCGACGACCGTTTTGACTTCCTCACACCGAAGGCCTTGGGGAGAAGGTGCGAATGGGTTTCGCTCGGCGTGGGGCAAAGCAGTTCGGCGCGCAGGCGTCAGCGGAGTGAGCTTCCACGATCTGCGAGGCACCTTCGCGACGCGACGTTTGGCGGCGGGTTGGTCCCTGGAGGAGGTGGCCTACTGCACGGGTCACTCGCTACGGGACCTCCGCTCACTAGAGCGATACGTGAACCGGGAAGTGGTGGCTGCGGAACGCGCTCACGCCATCGCGAGGCGACTCGGGAGCACGTGAGGGGAACGAAGTTTGCAAACTGCTCCGCAAACTGGCGTCACCGAGGCAGCATAAGATGCTGATAAAGTTGGAGGCCTGGCCGAGAATCGAACTCGGGTTCACGGATTTGCAGTCCGCTGCGTCACCACTCCGCCACCAGGCCGTCCGGGGCGCCGGGTTGGCTAACAGATGGCCCGGCGCGCGGCAAGGAATAGGCCGGGCGCATTGCCTGGAGCTTAAGGCGCACCCTATAAGCGGCGCGTCGTGTTCGCTTTGCGAGGGCCCATGAGCGCCGATTTCGCCGCCCAGCGCGCCGCCATGGTCGAGGGCCAGGTGCGCGTCGCCGACGTCACCGACTACGCGATCCAGGACGCTATGCGGCTCGTGCCGCGCGAGGCCTGTCTGCCGGCCGACAAGGCCTATCTGGCTTATGCCGACACCGATGTCGCCTACGCGCCTGGCCGCTGGCTGCTGCGCCCCCGCGACGTCGCCAAGCTGCTGCAGGGCCTGAAGCCGCGCGCCGGCGAGAAGGCGCTGGCTATCGCCGCGCCCTACGCCGCCGCGGTGCTGGCGGCGATGGGCTGCGAGGTGACCACGCAAGCCGATCCCACGGCCACGCCGACGGGCGGGAACTATGATCTGGCGGTCTGCGAAGGGGTGGTCTCGGCGGTTCCGGCGGCGTGGACCGGCGCCTTGAAGACCCCCGGCGGACGGCTCGGTGTGGTGGTGCGCGCTGCCGCGGTGGGTCGCGCCCAGGTGCTGATCGCCACGGACACCGGCTTCGGCGCCCGCGACCTCTTCGACTGCCAGGCCCCGATCATGGCCGGCTTCGAGCCGGCGCAGACCTTCGCGTTCTAGGCTTCCAACCAAGCCGTCATGGCCGACCGTCAGTGTCCGCCACCCAAGAACACACGGGGAGCTATGACCGTGCCCTGGCACGGCCACCCCTGCAGTTCGTGTTCCTGGGTCGCCGGGACTGGCGCCCGGCGATGACGGACGTTGGGGAAAGCGACGCGGGAATATGACCGCCGTGTCATGACGAAAGCTTCACGCGGCGCTGGATGGCGTTGGGGAAAGCGCTGCTGCATATAGCCGGGCCGTGAGGGACCGGTTCATGCAAAGGTTGCGGGGGTTGACCGCCTGCGCGAGTGCGGCGGCGCTGCTTGCGGGCGCGGCGCGGGCCGAGTCGCTGAGCGACGCGGCGGCCATGGCCTACGAGACCAATCCCACGCTGCAGGCCGAGCGCGCCCAGCTGCGCGCCACCGACGAGGAATGGCCGCAGGCGCAGGCCGGCTATCGGCCCACGGTCACCGCCGACGGCTCCTACACCTACCAGTATGGCCTGGTGAGCGCGCCTGGCAGCCCTTCCGCCACATTGGGCGAAGGCTCGGGCGTCGCGGAGATCACGGTGGCGCAGCCGCTCTACACTGGCGGCCGGGTGGCGACGAAGGTGGACGCGGCCCAGGCCGACATCCTGGCCGAGCGCGAGAAGCTGCGCGCGGCGGAGATCAGCGTGCTGCAGAGCGTCATCGGCGCCTACGTCGACGTGCGCCGCGACGCCGATCAGCTCGCCATCTCGCAGGACAACGTCAGCGTGCTGCAGCACCAGCTGGACGAGACCACGGCGCGCTTCAACGCCGGCCAGCTGACCCAGACCGACGTGTCGCAGTCCGAAGCCCGGCTGGCGCTGGCCAAGTCGCAGCTGGCGGGCGCGCAGGCGACTCTGGCGGAAGACCGCGCGGCCTACGTCGCGGTGGTGGGCCAGGCGCCGGGCGAGCTGGCGCCGGAGCCGTCCCTGGATGGGCTGATGCCCCTCAGCGTCGACACCGCCTTCGACGCGGCCGAGAGCGGCAGTCCGGCGATGCGCCAGGCCCGCGCCGCCGAAGTGGCCACCGCCGCGCGTCTGGCCGAGGCCAAGGCTCAGACCCGTCCCAGCGTCTCGCTGACCGGCTCGGTGGGCTACCAGGGCAGTCAGACCGGGCTGGGCGGCACGAGCGGGTTCTCATCGCAAGCGGCCTCGCTGGAATCCGAGACGGGCGTCAGCGTCGGTGTCAGTGCGCAGGCGCCGCTGTTCACGGGCGGGCTCTACGCCTCGGAGATCCGCCAGGCGGCCGAACAGGACAACGCCGCCGAGATCGGGGTCGAGACCGCGCGCCGGCAGGCCGACCAGACGGTGGCCCAGGCCTGGAACCAGCTGCTGGGCGCCAGAGCCAGCCTCGCCGCCGATCAGGAGCAGGTGAAGGCCGACACCACCGCGCTGGAAGGCGTGCGCCAGGAAGAGGGCGTTGGCCTGCGCACCATCCTGGATGTGCTCAACGCCCAGCAGGAGCTGGAGACTTCGCAACTGGCGCTGGTGGGCGCGCGCCGCGACGCTTACGTCGCCGAGGCCGGGGTGCTCGCGGCCGTTGGCGCGCTAGACGCCAAGGCGCTGTCGCCCGCGGCGCCGCTCTACGATCCGAAAGCGAACTACGACAAGGTCCGCCACGCGCCCGGCTGGGTCCCCTGGGAGCGTGGCGTCGCCGCCCTCGACCACATCGGCGCCCCAGAACCGGTCTTCCAGACGGCCGGGCCGGCCGCCGGCTCACATGCCACGACCCCTTGAGCGCAACGCGGCGAGAGGCCGCGAAGCCGGAAATTGCAGGACGGCCGCATCCCGCGTAGCCTAGCCGGCAACAGGATTCTGCAGGGGTTATGTAAAGATGTCGGACCAAGGCGCCCCGGAGCCGACGATGGAGGAGATTCTCGCCTCCATCCGACGCATCATCTCCGAGGACGATGCGCCCGCCGCCGAGGCGGAGGCCGCGCCCGAACCGGCGCCCGAGCCGCCACTGGCGTCCGCGCCGGAGCCCGAACCGGAGCCGGAGGCCGCGCCCGCCGAGGACGTGCTTGAGCTGACCGATCGCGTCGAGACGCCGGCCGAGACGGTGGGCGACATTGATGCTTATGAGCCGCCGAAGCCCGAGCCGGCGCCCGTTGCGGCCGCGCCGCCGAGGCCCGAGCCAGTCGCTTTCGCCGCGCCCGAGCCGGATGAAGACCTGATCAGCCCGCCCACCGCCAGCGCCGCCGCCGGCGCCTTCGGCAAGCTCAGCGACGCCATCGCCATGCCGGCCGCTGGCCGCACGCTGGAAGACCTGACCCGCGAGCTGCTGCGCCCGCTACTCAAGGCCTGGCTGGACGACAACCTGCCGCGCATCGTCGAGGCCAAAGTGGCCGAGGAAGTCGAGCGCATCTCCCGCCTGCGAGTACGGTAGCGCCGCGCCCTCCCTCCCCTTTATGGGGAGGGCAGATCGGCGCGAAGCGGCGATCGGGTGGGGATGTCTCGTGACATCCGCTGACGGCATCGGACTTCCCCACCCCGACCGCTGACGCGGTCTTCCCTCCCCATGAAGGGGAGGGAGGTCAATCCAGCCTCCCCATTGTGGGGAGGGAGGCTCTATAGCTCGCCGATGCTCGAAAAAACCTTCGATCCCAAGACCGTCGAACCGCGCCTCTACGCCACCTGGGAGGCGTCGGGGGTGTTCGCGCCCAGGGACGATCCGGGGGCCGAGCCGTTTTCCATCGTCATCCCGCCGCCCAACGTCACCGGCTCGCTGCATATCGGGCACGCGCTGCAGTACACGCTGCAAGATGTGCTGACCCGCTTCCAGCGCATGCGCGGCAAGGCGGCGCTGTGGCTGCCGGGGACGGACCACGCCGGCATCGCCACCCAGATGATGGTCGAGCGCCAGCTGGCCGAGAGCGGCAACATCGGCCGCCGCGAGATGGGTCGCGACGCCTTCATCGAGAAGGTGTGGGAGTGGAAAGGCCGCTACGGCGGCACGATCGCGCGGCAGGCCCGCCGGCTGGGCGCCTCGTGCGACTGGAGCCGCGAGCGCTTCACCCTCGACGACGGCCTCTCGGCGGCGGTGCGCAAGGTGTTCGTCGCCCTGCACAAGCAAGGCCTGATCTACCGCGCCAAGCGGCTGGTGAACTGGCAGCCGGAGCTGCAGACGGCGGTCAGCGACCTGGAGGTGGTCAATCTCGAGGTCAACGGCAGCATGTGGCGCATCCGCTACCCCATCGAGGGCGAGCCGGGCCGCTTCATCGTCGTCGCCACCACAAGGCCCGAGACCATGCTGGGCGACTCTGCCGTCGCCGTGCACCCCACCGACGAGCGCTACCAGGACCTGATCGGCAGAGAGGTGCGCCTGCCGCTGGCGGACCGCCTGATCCCGATCATCGCCGACGAGCATGCCGATCCGGAGAAGGGCACCGGCGCGGTGAAGATCACCCCGGCGCACGACTTCAACGACTTCCGCGTCGGCCAGCGCCACGGCCTGCCGCTGATCAACGTCCTGACGCCCGACGCGAAGATCAACGACACCGCGCCGGAGAAATACCGCGGCATGGACCGCTTCGCCGCCCGCAAGGCCATCGTCGCCGACCTGGAAGAGGTCGGCCTGCTGGAGGGGGTCGACGCCAACAAGATGATGATCCCCTACGACGAGAAGTCGAAGCTGGTGGTCATCGAGCCCTACCTCACCGACCAGTGGTGGGTGGACGCGGCGACGCTGGCGGGTCCCGCCATCGCGGCGGTGGAGCAGGGGCGCACCGTGTTCCAGCCGGCGGTGTGGGAGAAGACCTACTTCGAGTGGATGCGAAACATCGAGCCCTGGTGCGTCTCGCGCCAGGTCTGGTGGGGTCATCGCATCCCGGCCTGGTTCGGGCCGGACGGAACCACCTTTGTCGAAGAGACTGAGGACGAGGCCAAAGCGGTGGCCCGTGCTCACTACGGCAAGGACGAGCCGCTGATCCAGGACGAGGACGTGCTCGACACCTGGTTCTCGTCCGGGCTGTGGGCGTTCTCCACCCTCGGCTGGCCGGACGACACCCGCGACCTGGCGCGCTTCTATCCCACCAGCGTGCTCGTCACCGGCTTTGACATCATCTTCTTCTGGGTCGCCCGGATGATGATGCTGAGCCTGCACTTCCTGGGCGACGTGCCGTTCCGCAAGGTGGTGATGACGGCGCTGATCCGTGACGAGCACGGGCAGAAGATGTCGAAGACCAAGGGCAATGTGGTCGACCCGCTGGAGCTGGTGGACGAGTACGGCGCCGACGCCCTGCGCTTCACCATGGCGGCGCTCTCGGGCCAGGTGCGCAACATCAACCTCTCGCGCCAGCGCATTGAAGGCTATCGCAATTTCGGCACCAAACTTTGGAACGCCGCGCGTTTTTGCCAGATGAACGGCTGCGCCCGCGTCGATGGCTTCGATCCGGCGGCGGTGACCCACGTGCAGAACCGCTGGATCCGCGGCGAGACCGCCAAGACCTGCGCCGTGGTCACTGAGGCGCTGGAGGCGGCGCGGGCCGACGAAGCGGCTGACGCGCTCTACCGCTTCGTCTGGAACGTGTTCTGCGATTGGCGGCTGGAGTTCGCCAAGCCGCTGCTGGCTGGCGACGACGCGGCCGCCGCCGCCGAGACCCGCGCCATGACCGCCTGGGTGCTCGACCAAGTCCTCGCCCTGCTGCACCCGATCATGCCGTTCATGACCGAGGAGCTGTGGGAAGCCACCGGCCGCGAAGGCCCGCCGCGCGACTCGATGCTGATCACCGCGCCCTGGCCCGACCTGCCGGCGTCGTTCATCGACGAGGCCGCGTCGGCCGAGATGGAACTGGTCATCGCCGCGATCAGCGAGGGCCGCTCGATTCGCTCGGAGCTGAACGTGCCGCCCTCGGCCCGCCCGCCACTGCTGGTCACCGAAGCCGGCCCTCGCGAGCGCCGGGTGCTGGAAGCCAACGCCGAGTCGATCCGCCAGCTGCTGCGCGTCTCCGGCCTCCGTTTCGACGCGGCCGACGCCAGCGCGGTGCCGTTCGCGGCCCGCGGCGCGGCGCTCGCGTTGCCGGTGGCCGAGTTCATCGACCTCGCCGCCGAGCGCGCCCGCCTGTCCAAGGAAGTCGCCGCCCTCGCCACCGACATCCAGCGCACCAGCGCCAAGCTGAACAACCCCGACTTCGTCGCCCGCGCGCCGGAAGAGGTAGTGGACGAGAACCGCGAGCGGCTGGCGGAAGCAGAAGCCTCGAAGGCGCGGCTGGAAGCGGCGCTCAAACGGCTGGAGGCGGTGGGGTAGGTTCGTCCACCGCGACGACGCGCCCCGTCCTCAGTGCTCGCACCATCGCGCCGAGCGTTCGGTGTTGCATCGCTGGCCGCTCATCCGGCAACAGCAGCGTCCATCGGATCGCATCGAGCAAATCGATGACGATGCCAGCCGCTGCAAGGCCGAGCGCTTTGATCAGCCCGTCCGTCATGACTTGGAGCGCCGCAAGCCCCAGTTTGGTCGCTGAAGGCGGGTCTTGTCTCGTCGCCACCACGTAGAGAGCTAGCGTCCCAAGAGGGACCACGAGGACGTAGACTGTGGCGCAGACGAAGAGCAGACGAGCGAATGGATGCGTTCGGCGGATCAAGTCAGACACTGAGCAGTCCTCTGCGACGCCGACGAGCCAACGCGGCTATGTCGCCGAGAATCCAAGCGAACAGACCGAACGAAGAGTAGAAGATCAACCGAGCCGCGATCTCAACAATCGGTCGAACATCATCCAACCACAGCGTGCCGCCGAACCCGAGTTCGCGCCATTCCTGGAACATCGAGGCGACGTCGCGGAATAGGAAGCGCGCATATATCGCGCAAGCGATCGTCGCTCCTGCCCACAACGAAAGGGCGCATAGCCGGGCGAAGAAAGCGACACCGCGCATCACCTGAGTGAAGCGTTACCGAGAGCCGAACGCAACTTGCTGGCAGTCGCAGCTGTCGCAACCGGGTTGACGGCTAGAGACCCGTTTGCATCCGCGGGTTCATTATGTTTGTTCACCTGCCTTCATCGCGCCGCGAGTCTAGGTCATCCGGCGCGCGAGGAGAGACGTATGAGTGAGACGGCCAAGCCCTGGCCGGCGATGTCGATCGCCGAGGCAAACCGCCTGATCACCGCGCCGGGCATGCCCTGCGAGATGGAAGAGCTGGTGATCCGGGGCATTCCGACACGGGTGTGGAAGAACGCGCCGCCGACGTTGCGCTTCGTGGCGGAAGCCGGCCGTGCGCACGGCGACAAGATTTTCCTGGTGCATGAGGACGAGCGCGTCAGCTTCGAGACGTTCTTCCGAGCCACGGCCGCGATGGCGCGCGAGCTGCAGGCGCAGGGCGTGGTCAAGGGCGATCGCGTCGCCATCATCATGCGCAACCTGCCGGAGTGGCCGGTGGCGTTCTATGCGGCTGCGGCGCTGGGCGCGATCGTCACGCCGCTGAACGCCTGGTGGACGGGGCCGGAGCTGCAATACGGCCTCGCCGACTCCGGCGCCAAGGTCGCCATCGTCGATTCCGAGCGGCTGGAGCGCATCGAGGAGCACCTGGAGACGCTGCCGGACCTCAAGCGCGTCTACGTGGCCCGCGAAGAGGAAGACATCGCCAACCCGCTGATCTGCAAGCTGGAAACCTTCCTGGGCGGCAGTCCCGCCGAGTGGCCCAGTCTGCCGGACCTGCCGCTGCCTGCCGTCGACATTCATCCCGACGACGACGCCACCATCTTCTACACGTCCGGCACCACCGGGAAGCCGAAGGGCGCGCTCTCCACCCAGCGCAACATCAACTGCAATATCCTCGCCGGCGCCAGTGTCGCCCAGCGCCACTTCCTGCGCCGCGGCGAGACCCCGCCGGCGCCCGATCCGGCCGCGCCGCAGCGCTCGATGCTGCTCTCGGTGCCGTTCTTCCACGCCACTGGCTGTTTCGCGGTGCTCAACCCGCTGCTGTTCGCCGGCGGCAAGCTGGTCATGATGCGCCGCTGGGACCCGGTGCGCGCTTTCGAGCTGATCGAGCGTGAGAAGATCCAGGCCGCGGGCGGCGTGCCCACCATCGCCTGGCAGCTGATCGAGCACCCGCTGCGCGGCAACTACGACCTTTCCAGCCTGGAGAGCGTCGCCTATGGCGGCGCGCCCTCGGCGCCGGAGCTGGTGCGCAAGATTGTCGAGACCTTCCCGAAGTCGCAGCCCGGCAACGGCTGGGGCATGACCGAGACCTCCGCCACCGCCACCAGCAACGGCGCCGAAGACTACGAAAACCGCCCCGACAGCTGCGGCCCGGCGGTCGCCGTCACGGACCTGAAGATCATGGACGTGGAGACCGGGACCAAGGAGCTGCCGATCGGCGCGGTGGGCGAGCTCTGGTGCAAGGGCCCGCAGGTGGTGAAGGGCTATTGGAACAAGCCCGAGGCTACGGCCCAGACCTTCCGGGACGGCTGGGTGAAGACCGGCGACCTGGCCAGGCTCGACGACGAGGGCTTCTGCTTCATCATCGACCGGGCCAAGGACATGCTGATCCGCGGCGGCGAGAACATCTACTGCATCGAAGTGGAGCACGTGCTCTACGAGCACCCGGCGGTGATGGACGCCGCGCTGGTCGGCATCCCGCACCACACCCTGGGCGAAGAGCCGGGCGCCGTGGTGACGCTGAAGCCGGGCGCCGAGGCCACCGAGAAAGAGCTGCGCGCCTTCGTCGCCGAGCGCCTGGCGGCGTTCAAGGTGCCGGTCCGCATCATCTTCTGGCCCGAGACGCTGCCTCGCAACGCCAACGGCAAGATCCTGAAGAACGACCTGAAGAAGCTCTTCGCCACCGAGGGCGCGGACTGATCTTCTCCTCCCCCGCCTCGGCGGCCGGGTGAGGAGAGCCTAGCTGCGGCCGCTGGGGCGCCAGATGTGGTCGGGGTCGCGGCAGACTTCGAAGGCGTGGGCGCCGGCGCTGTCCTGGGTGTGGACCCACTTGCAGTTGCTCTGGTGGGCCTGGATGCGCAGGGGATAGGCCTCGCAGGCGATGCGCGCGGCAGCCGGTTCGTGGCACACGTCGCCGCGCCACGATGGCGTGGTCTGCGCCGGCGCCAGGAACGGGATCGCCACGGCGCAGGCGGCGACCAGCGCGGCGCACACGATGGCAAAGACACGGTTCAAGTGTGCAATCCCCCGGCGCCCCGAGCTTGACCGCGGGCGCCGATGATCTGATGGGCCTGAAGCATGGCGAATGCGCGGCGAGACGGTGAAGTTCCGATGACGTCGCTAACGCTGACCATCGAGCGCGTGGGCGCCCAGGGCGACGGCGTCGCGGGCGGGGTGTTCACGCCGCTGACGCTGCCTGGCGAGCAGGTGAGCGCCCGCGTCGCTGGCGAGCGAGGCGAACTGGAGGCTGTGCTGGCCGCCAGCGCCGAGCGGGTGGCGCCGCCGTGCCCGCATTTCGGGACCTGCGGCGGCTGCGCGCTGCAGCACTGGGACCACGCGCCCTATCTCGCCTGGAAGGTCGAGCAGATCCGGCTGGCGCTGGCCCGCGAGCGGATCGAGACCGCGTTCGCGCCGGCTTTCGCCGCTCAGCCCGGCTCGCGCCGACGCTTGGCGCTGCATGCAAGGCGGGCGGGGCAGGGCGCTCAGATCGGCTTCAAGGAGCGGCGCTCCTGGCGGCTGGCGCCCATCGACGCCTGCCCGGTGGCCGATCCACGCCTGGTCGCCGCGTTCCCAGCTCTGCGCCGCCTCGCCGCGCCGCTGTTCGAAGCGCCCAAGTCCGCGCCGACACTGCACGTCACCCTCACCGACACCGGCCTCGACGTCGACATCAGCGGCGTCGAGCGCCGCGCCGGCGCGCTCTCGGCCGACGCCCGCTCGCAGGTCGCTGAAGCCGCCGCGGCGGCCGACTTCGCGCGGGTGACGCTGGACGGCGAGATCCTGTTCCAGGCCCGCGAGGCGGTGATGCGCATCGGCCGCGCGATGGTCGTGCTGCCGCCGGGCGCTTTCCTGCAAGCGGTGGGCGGGGCCGAAGCGGCGATGGCGGCGTTCGCTCTGGAAGCGCTGGGGGACGCGGCCCGTGTCGCCGATCTCTACTGCGGCGTCGGCGCCTTCGCTCTGCGCCTCGCCGAGGAGGCCAGCGTGGTCGCCGCCGACGTGGCCGCGCCGGCGGTCCGCGCGCTGGGAGCCGCGGCCGGCGGCGTTGCCGGGCTCAAGGGCATCGCGACCGAGGCGCGCGATCTGGCCCGCCGCCCGCTGCTCGCCGCCGAGCTGAAGCGCCTCGACGCCGCCGTCATCGACCCGCCCCGCGCTGGCGCCGCCGAGCAACACCGCGAGCTGGCCGCGTCCAGCTTGGCCCGCGTCGTCAGCGTCTCCTGCAATCCCGCCACATTTGCACGCGATGCGCGCATCCTGATCGATGCGGGATTCGCGCTGACGCGGGTCTTGCCGGTCGACCAGTTCCTGTGGTCGCCTCACGTGGAGCTGGTGGGCGTGTTCGAGCGGGGTGGTTGAGTGACCGAAACGAAGTCCCGCAAAGCCTTCGCCGGCGACGCGCGCGCGGCGATGGCCGCCGCCGCGGCCAAGGCGCTGTGGTGGGGCGCGGCCGGCGTCGCGGCGCGGGCGCTGGCCCGGCCGACTGACGCCAAGCCGGACGACTTCATCCCCGCCGCCGACCCGCCGCCCGCCGGCTTCGTACGCCGCGCCTGGCTGCAGCCATTCGAGAAAGAGGCCGCCGACGTCGCCGCCGGGCTCTATCCGGCCCGCGACGACCGCCCCGCCGACCCGGTCACCGCCATCCGCCGCACCGCCGACTTCTTCACCGACGCCATGGCGGTGGAAGCGCGCCGCCGCCGCGGCGACGCGGTCGAGGTGCGCGCCGAGGCGCCAGCCACCTATCCTGCCTACTACCGGCAGAACTTTCACTTCCAGTCCGGCGGCTGGTTCACCGCCGAGAGCGCCGGCCGCTACGAGGCGCAGGTGGAGGCGCTGTTCGCCGGCACGGCGGGCGCCATGCGTCGCCGCGCGCTGGCGCTGCTGGCGCGGGCCTGGCGCGCGCGCGATCATCGCGGCCTCGCCATCCTCGACCTTGCCTGCGGCGCCGGCGCTTTCTTAAGCGACCTCGCGGCGACCTTCCCCCGCGCCCGGCTGATCGGGTCCGACCTCTCGCCGGCCTATCTGCACACCGCGCAAGCCGCCGTGCCGCCCGCCGCCTTCGTGCAAGGCAAGGCCGAGCAACTGCCTTTCGCCGACGCCAGCCTCGACGCGGTCACCTGCGTCTACCTGTTCCACGAACTGCCGCCGAAAGTGCGCGAGGCCGTGGCGCACGAGATCGCCCGGGTGCTGAAGCCTGGCGGCGTCTTCGCCTTCGCCGACTCCATCCAGCCGTCCGACGAGCCTCGTCTGGCCCGGTTGCTGGAGGCCTTCCCGGCCTATTTCCACGAGCCTTTCTACGCGAGCTACGCGCAGACCGATCTCGCCGCCCTCTTTGACGCAGCGGGGCTGCGCGCGGCGGGGGCGGACACTGCCTTCCTCACCAAAGCGATGCTGTTCGAGAAGCCTTAGCCGGCCGCCGGGCCGCCGATCGCCGCGTAGGCCGCGCGCTGGAACACCGGCAGCGCCGCGCGCGCCGCTAACCTCCCGCCGGTGGCGATCTGCGAACCGGCTTCCGGTCCCAGCGGCATCGAGCTCTGAATCAGGTAGATCAGGATCAGGTCGTCGGCGGGCGAGGCCTGCCACCAGGTGCCGAAGGCGCCCGGCCAGCTGAACGCGCCCCTGCTGCCGAAGCCCATCATGCCAAGGTTTTCCGGCTCCATGATCACCGACAGGCCGAGCCCAAAACCCTGGCCCTGCCAATAGGGGATGTTCATGAACGGGATCTGCCGCTGCTCGGGCGTCAGCCGGTTCACCCGCATCAGCTGCGCGGTCTCGGCTTTCAGGTAGCGGCGCCCATTCAGCTCGCCGTCGTTCATCAGCATCCGGACGAACGACAGGTAGTCGTCCAGGGTGGAGAACAGGCTCCCGCCACCGCCGCAGAAGGCCGGCGGCGTATCGAAGTCCGCCATCCGCTGCAGCTCCAGCTTGTCCTGAGCGTCGAGCCGATAGAGCTGCGCCTGGCGGCCGCGCTTCGCCGCCGGCACGTAGAAGTCGGTGTCGACCATGCCGAGCGGCCCGAAGATCCGTTCCATCAGGAACTCTCGGAATCCGGCGCCGGCAACCCGGCCCACCAGGAAGCCCAGCACATCGGTTGCGTGGCTGTAGTGGAAGCGCTCGCCAGGCGGATAGGTCAGCGGCAGGCCGCCCAGCGCCTTCAGCCAGGCGTCGGTGCTCTGGTTCTGGGTCACCACGTCGCCCAGCGCCTTCTCGTGCGCATAAGCGATCGGCCCGACCGAGGTGAAGCCGTAGGCGAGGCCGGCGCGGTGGGTGAAGAGGTCCTCCACGGTGATGTCGCGCGGGGCGGGATAGGTGTCCTCGACCGGTCCCTTGGGGTCCTTCAGCACCCGCATGCCCGCGAACTCGGGCATCCACTTGGTGATGGGATCGTCCAGCTTCATCTTGCCGTCTTCGATCAGCATCATCGCCGCGACGGATGTGATCGGCTTGGTCATCGAGGCGATGCGGAAGATCGCATCGCGCGTCATCGGCAGACCGGCCGCGATGTCGCGCTGGCCGACGGTGGTGACGTTCAGCTCTTTGCCCTTGTGCCAGACCAGCGTCACGGCGCCGGAGAGCAGGCCTTTGTCGACGATGCCCTGCAGTGTGGGCGCGATCGTATCGAGCGGATTGGCGACGGCGGCTTCGGCCATGGGTGTCTCCCTGTCGGTTGCGGGCACGATAGCCACGATCGTGCGGCAAGCCTACGGCGCCCCTACGTCAGCCGGTTGAGGGCGACGCCGGCGCCGGCCCGCGCTATGGCGTGGCGCCGGATGTGCGGGGAGGGCCGCCCATGCAATCGCTCCCGAACTTCGACCTTGGCGCTTTCGCCGAGACCCTGGCGGCGCTCGCCGTGGCGTTCGTCTTCGGCGGCGCCATCGGGCTGGAGCGGCAGATCCGCCAGCGCAACGCCGGCCTGCGCACCATGGTGCTGGTCTCCGTCGGCGCTGCCGCCTTCGTCGACCTGGGCGGGCGGCTGATGGGACCGGAGGGCCGCGTACAGATGGCCGCGTACGTGGTCTCCGGCATCGGCTTCCTGGGCGCCGGCGTGATCATGAAGGAGGGCGTGCAGGTGCGCGGCCTCAACACCGCCGCCACCCTCTGGGCGTCGGCGGCGGTGGGCGCCTTCGCCGGCAGCCAGCTGTTCGCCGAGGCCGCGGCGGTCACCGTGGCCGTGCTGGCGGGCAACACGCTCCTGCGCCCGCTGGTCGACTACATCAACCGCCGCCCGATCGACGCGGAGACCACCGAGGCCCACTACGAGGTGCGCGTCTTCTGCGCGCCCAGCGACGTCGGCGACGCCCGCGACCTCCTGGCCGCCGAGCTGGAAGCCCAGAACTACCCGATCGCCTCGATCGAGACCGAGACCGAGACCGAGGAACAGGTCGAACTCACCGCGTCCCTCATCCCCACCAGCGCCAACGCCGACGAACTGGACGCCATCTGCATCGCCCTGGAACGCCACCCCATCATCGAAAACGCCACCTGGACCGTGGAGGCGGTGCTCTGACGCTTCCTGACACCCGCTCATCCGGCCCAGGGCCGCGACTTGAGGCACGCGTTTGAAGAAGTTCACACGAAGGAAGACTAAGGAGGCACGAAGCACACGAAGGTCGCGCTTCGCGCGACGGCCAATCTGAAAGATCGAAGGGATTTTCTGCGCGCGAAGCGCGCCTTCGTGTCCTTCGCTAGCTTCGTGCTCTTCGTGTGACCTCTTCAACCCTCGCCCGTGCAACGCCTGCTTGGGGGTCTCGGCCCGCCGAGATGGGCGGTGTTTCATGGTAGCGCGAGGGCCGCTAGCAGGGCGCTGATCTTGGCTTCGGTTTCGAGCCGCTCCGCCACTGGGTCGCTGTCGGCGACCACGCCGCCGCCGGCTCTCGCTTCGAAGCGCCAGCCGGCGGCGTCCTCGGTGAAGGCGGCGGTGCGGATCAGCACGCTGGAGTCCAGCGCCCCATCGAAGCCGGCCCAGAACATCGACCCGAAGAACGGCCCACGCGGCGGCTCGTGGCCCGCGATCACTTTCATCGCCTGCACCTTCGGCGCGCCGGTGATCGAGCCGGGCGGGCACGCGGCGGCCAGCAGGTCGACGGCGGTGCGGCCTGGCGCCAGGGTCGCAGTGACGGTCGAGACCAGGTGGCTGACGTTGGCGAACTGCTCGACGGCGAACAGCTCTGGGACCCGCACCGTGCCCGGCGTCGAAACGCGCGCCAGGTCGTTGCGCATCAGGTCGACGATCATCAGGTTCTCGGCCCGGTCCTTCACTGATGCGGCGAGCTGGGCGGCCAGACACGCATCTTCCGCCGGCGTCGCGCCGCGTGGGACGGTGCCCTTGATCGGCCGGGTCTCGGCGACCAAGGTGGCGCCTTGCGGCCGCACCCGCAGGAACCGTTCCGGCGAGTTGCTGACCAGCGCCAGCCCCGGCAGGCGCAGATAGGCGGCGAAGGGCGCGGGGCTGGCGTCCGCGAGACGGAGGGCGAGGTCCACGGGCCGCGCGCCGGTGACCAGACGCCCGGTCCAGGCGCGCGCGATGTTGGCCTGGAAGATTTCTCCCGCCGCGATGCGCGCCACCACGTCGGCGACGGCGGCCTCGTGATCCGCCGGATCGGGGATCGCAACGTCGCACGCCAGTCGGCCCGGGCGCGGGGGTCGCGCCGCGTCGTTCATCCAGTCGAGTGTCGCGCGCGCCACGGCTTCGTTCGGCGCGATCGCCAGCACCTCGCGCCGCTCATGGTCGAAGGCCAGCAGCGTGTCATAGCGGGCGGTGGCGAGATCGGGCCAGCCGGGCATGCGGCCAAGCCCCAGCGGCTCGACGCGGTCGCCAAGCTCATAGGCGGCGAGCCCGACGACGCCGCCCTGGAACGGCGGGCCGTCGGGATGGATGTCGCGGCGCGGCCCGATCAACGCCGCCAGGGCGGCGAACGGATCGCGTAGGTCATTGGCAGAGATGACCAGCGTCTCAGACGCCCGGCGGGCGAGGTACGACCAGCGCCCCCGCTCGCCCGACCCATCGGACAGCAAGGCGACGGCCCAGGGTTCGTCGGCGAAAGCCGCGAGCACTTCGACCGGCTCGCGCCACGGCGCGGAAAGGATCGTGGGCGGACTATCGATGCAGGTCGGCATCCTTCTGCGTCATGCGGGTACGGACGGTGTGAACGCTGTCGCCGGAAAGCACCGCGCTGCGGCCCAGCAGCCGGCCGTGCTCCCAGTTGGAGAGGCCGAGCTCGGGCCGCCCCAGCGCATATTGCCCGTCGACCCATCTGGTCATCCCGTCGCCCACGAACGGGGCGTCGATCTCGGCGTAGAACCGCCGTTGCGCCGCAGCGTCGGCCGATACCAGTGAGGCCGTCAGGCGTGGGCTCAGGCGGTTGAACAGCGCCACGGCTTCGGCGACGTCGTCCACCAGCTTCAGCGACACTTCCGGCGTCGCTTCCCACTCCCACTCACGGCCGAGCGCGGCGGTGTCGATGACCTCGACCAGCGGCTCGTCCCCGTCGCCCTCCGCGCGCCGCACCCTGGTCCGCGCGTTCCGCCAGTCCGCCGGCAGGACCGCCTCGTCGCCCGCCGCGACGTGCAGCTTGCAGCCATGCCCGCCCGCCTTGCCGGCCGCGTCCAGCCCAGCCAGGAATGCCGGGACCAGCGTCGCCGCCGCGCCGCGCACGATGCAGCAGACGTTGAGCGTGTTGCAGACCTTGCGGTCCAGCGAGTTGCGCACGATCGCCTCGAACCGGGCCGCATCCACCGTGCCGTCCGCCACCAGCCAGGCCCCGCCGGTTCCGTGCAGGCTCACCGGCACGCCGGCTTGCCGGGCCACCGCGCCCAGCTGCGCCACCGCCCGGCCCGAGCCGCGCGCCACCGCCAGGCCGAGCCGCGCGTCGGAGAACATCGCCCATCCGGCCGCGTGCTCGGCGCTCTCCAGCAGCACACAGGCGCCTTCGGGCAGCCCCGCCTTGGCCAGCGCCGGCGCCAGCGCGTGCGCCATGATGGCCCGCGCCGTGCCCAGCGCATCCGAGCCGATGCGGAAGACGGCCGCGTTGCCGCCGCGCAGCACGCCGGCCGCGTCCGCGAACACGTTGGGTCGCCCTTCGAACACGAATCCCACGACGCCCAGCGGCGCCGTCACCTGCTCGACGGCCCAGCCTTCGTGCTCGACCGTCTCGACCGCGCGTCCCCGTGATGGCGCAGCATCGCGCCAGCCTTCGAGCCCGGCGATCATGTCCGCGCGCATGCGGGCCGAGGTGGCGAGCCGCGTGGTGGAGCGGCCGCGCGCCGTCGCGCTGGCCACGTCCTCTACGTTGGCGGCGGCGATCCGCGCCCAGACGTCGTCGTTGGCGAGCGCGGCCGCGAAGGCGGCGAAGAACGCGCCGATGGCGTCGTCGCTGACCGCGTTCATGGCCGCGAATGCGCCCGCCGCTCGCGCCACGGCCTCGGCGGCCAGCGCGTGTGTCGCTGCCGGCACGTGCAGCAGCTCGCCGGTTTCCTGCACCACGATCAGCCGGTCGCCGGCCCGGAACGCCGCCGCCAGCTCGGGCGAGACGCGCGCCAGCTTGTCGCCGCCGAAGGGGATCGGCATGCCAGCGGCCAGCGATGTCAGCGCCTCGCAGCTCATGGCGCGGCATTAGCCTAGAGCGGCGCTTGGGTCACGCACCCCTCACCTCACCTCTCCCCACTTCGTGGGGCGAGGGCTACTGAAGGGGCGGAGTCGCGGATGGAGCGAGCAGGCGCCAACAGCCATGCTGAAGCCGCCGTAATCCATCTGTAGCCCTCGCCCCGCGTCAGCGGGGAGAGGTGAGGTGAGGGGCGCCTGGGAGAGAACGCCAATGCAGACCAAAGCCGCTGTCGCCTGGAAAGCCGGCGCGCCGCTGTCCATCGAAACCGTCGACCTCGAAGGCCCGCGCGCCGGCGAAGTGCTGGTCGAGATCAAGGCTACCGGGGTCTGCCATACCGACGCCTTCACGCTCTCCGGCGGCGATCCGGAGGGCCTGTTCCCGTCGATCCTGGGTCACGAGGGCGCCGGCGTGGTGCTGGAGGTGGGAGCGGGCGTCACCAGCGTGAAGCCGGGCGACCACGTGATTCCGCTCTACACGCCCGAATGCCGGCAGTGCAAAAGCTGCCTCTCGCGCCGCACCAACCTCTGCACCGCCATCCGCGGCACCCAGGGCCAGGGGCTGATGCCGGACGGCACCAGCCGCTTCTCCATCGGCGGCGAGACGCTCCACCACTACATGGGCTGCTCGACGTTCTCGAACCACACGGTGCTGCCGGAGATCGCGGTCGCCAAGGTGCGCGAGGACGCGCCGTTCGAGACCATCTGCTACATCGGCTGCGGCGTGACGACCGGCGTCGGCGCGGCGATCTGGACCGCGAAGGTCTGGGCCGGCGCCAACGTCGCGGTGTTTGGCCTCGGCGGCATCGGCCTCAACGTCATCCAGGGCGCGCGCCTGGCTGGCGCCGACAAGATCATCGGCGTCGATCTCAATCCCGCCCGCGAAGCCATCGCCCGCCAGTTCGGCCTCACCGACTTCGTCAATCCGGATGTGGTGGGCCGCGACAAGGTCGTGCAGGCCATCGTCGATCTCACCGGCGGCGGCGCGGACTTTTCCTTCGAGTGCATCGGCAATGTGAACACCATGCGCCAGGCGCTGGAGTGCTGCCATCGCGGCTGGGGCGAGAGCATCATTATCGGCGTCGCCGGCGCGGGGCAGGAGATCGCCACCCGGCCGTTCCAGCTGGTCACCGGCCGGGTCTGGCGCGGCACCGCCTTCGGCGGCGCCCGCGGCCGCACCGACGTGCCCCGCATCGTCGACTGGTACATGGACGGCAAGATCGAGATCGACCCGCTGATCACCCACAAGCTGCCGCTTGCCCGGATCAACGAAGCCTTCGACCTGATGCACGCGGGGGAGAGCATTCGGTCCGTCGTCGTGTTCTGAAGCTTGAGCGCTGGCCTGAACGTTTGAGTGGCGAGGAGTAACTCGCCATGACCGCCAGCCAGCACACCACCAAGCCTACCGACACCAACCCGCGCGTCGAGACCGGCGTCTCCAAACAAGCCGATATCGTCACGGCCCACGACGGCAAGCAGAAGGCTCGTTTCATGCGACCGAAGACCGGCCTTCTGCCGGTCGACACCGGGGGCGGCGGCAAGCCCAAGCCCCGCACCGTCGAGGATGTCGTCCAGTCCGACGACGCGTCCTCGGTCTGGGAATCCGGCGCCCGCCGGCGCATCAGCGAGGGCTCAGCAGGATAGCCTGCGGCGGACCACGAAAAGCACGAAAAGCACGAACTAGCAGCGCGGTCGGCAGGCGATGTCTGTCGCGCGCCGCTGGCGCGCAATCGTTGTCGTGCGCCAGCCCGGCATGCACATCCTCAAGTCCGTGCTTTTCGTGCTTTTCGTGGTTCAGACCTTAGGTCGCGCCGCGTCGCCAGATCCGCCGTCCTCGGCCCCTCCCCTCAAGGACGAGGGGTGAGCTAGACTGCGGGCCTCGAATCCGCGCGGGAGCGCCTGGCTGAGCGACAGCGACATCCCCATCGACGACACCGCGGCGCTGGCCAAGACGGCACGGCGGCATCGCTCGCGCGTTGTGCGGCTGGCGCTGGAATCGCTGGTGTTCCTGCGCGGCGAGATCCGCGCCAGCGAGCTCTGGCTGGTGGTGATCGCGGCCGCGATCGGCGCTGGCGCGGGCCTGGCCACCATCGCCATCGGCATGTGCGCGCACGGCCTGCAGGAACTGTTCTACCAGATCAATTTCGACGAGCGCCTCAGCGCCAGCATGCACATCGCCCCGCAGCGCTTCGCCGCGCTGCCGCTGGGTGGGGCGATGCTGGTGCTGGCGGGATGGCTGTGGGCCCGCGGCCGGGCGACCACACCGGTCGACCCGGTGGAGGCCAATGCGCTGCACGGCGGGCGCATGTCGTTCCGCGACAGCCTGTTCGTGGCCGCGCAGACCATCATCTCCAACGGCTTCGGCGCCTCGGTGGGGCTGGAGGCGGCCTATGCGCAGATGGGTGGCGCGCTGGCCTCGGTGACTGGGCGGGGGCTGAACCTGCGCCGTTCGGACCTACGCACCTTCGTCGGCGCCGGCGCTGGCGCGGCTATCGGGGCAGCCTTCGGCGCGCCCTGGACCGGCGCCTTCTACGCCTTCGAGATCATCATCGGGTCTTACACCATCGCTAACGTGGCCCCAGTGGTCGCCGCCTCGCTGGCGGCGGTGCTGATGACCCAGATCTTCCACTTCGAGCCGATGGTGGTGCGGATCTCGGCGACGCAGGACCTGTCGCTGTCGCACTACCTGCTGTTCGCCGGGCTGGGCCTGGTCTGCGCCTTCTATGGCGTGGCGGTGATGCGGCTGGTCGGCTGGACCGAGCAGATCACCGGGCGCCTGCCGCTGATGCGCACCTATCGGCCGGTGGTGGGCGGGGCGCTGCTGGGCGGAATGGCGCTGATCTCCGCGCAGACCCTCTCTGCCGGCCACGGCGCGATGCATCTCGACCTGACCGCAGACCTCGGCATCGGGGCGCTGCTGTTCCTGATCGCCACCAAGTCGGCGGCGTCGATCGTCTCGCTGGGCTTCGGCTTCCGCGGCGGCCTCTTCTTCGCCTCGCTCTATCTGGGTTCGCTGGTAGGGCGGCTCTATGCCGTCGCCCTGGGCACCTGGACTCACGTCGCCATCGACCCGCTGGCGTCCTCGCTGGTCGGCATGGGCGCGATGGCCGTGGCGATCGTCGGCGGGCCTTTCACCATGTCGTTCCTGGTGCTGGAGACCACCGGCGACTTCGGCCTCACCGCCGCGACGCTCACCGCCTCGATCATCGCCAGCCTGATCGTGCGCGAGACCTTCGGCTATTCGTTCTCAACCTGGCGCTTGCACTTGCGCGGCGAGACCATCCGCAGCGCCCACGACGTCGGCTGGCTGCGCACGCTGACAGCGGGGCGTATGATGCGGACCGACCCCTCGACCATCATCGCCAGCGCGGGGGTGACGGAGTTCCGCCGCCGCTTCCCGCTGGGCTCGACCCGGCGCGTGGTGGCGGTCGACGACGCCGGCAAGTACGCGGGCATCGTGCAGACCTCGCTGGTCTATGCCGACGGCAAGGACGACGACACCGTGGGCGCCCTGATAACCCATGCCAGCGACTGGCTGTCGCCGGAGATGTCGATCAAGGAGCTGATGGGCGTCTTCGACCGCACCGGCGCCGACGAACTGGCGGTGCTGGACGACAAGCGCGAGCTACTGGGCGTACTCTCCGAATCCTACGCCACCCGCCGCTACGCCGAGGAGCTGGAAAAGAACCGCCGGGATTTGACGGGGGGCGACTAGGCGCTGTTCGATCCCTGGCGGAGGCCGGGATCTTGGGGCGTTTGAAGGAAGGGTCACACGAAGATCACGAAGGGCGCGAAGCACACGAAGGTCGCGCTCCGCGCGACAGCCAATCCGAAGGACTGTTGGTGATTTGCAGCGCGCGAAGCGCGCCTTCGTGTCCTTCGCTAGCTTCGTGTTCTTCGTGTCACCCCTTTGACAGGTCCGCTGCGCGGGGCAGGAGCGACCGGCTCACGCCGCCGCGTGGTTGGCGAGTTCGCAGGGGTGGTTGCCGCGTTCGACCTGCAAGGTGGCGTGGTGGATCGAGAAGCGCGCCTTCAGCTCGCCGCACACTTCCGCCAGCATCACGTCGTCGACGTCGGCCTCGGGCCGCACCAGGTGCGCCGTCAGCGCCGCTTCGGTGGTGCTCATGCCCCAGATGTGCAGGTCGTGCACCTCGGTGACGCCAGGCAGAGCGGTGAGGTAGGCCATCACCCGGCCGCGGTCGATGTTGGCCGGCACGCCCGCCAGCGCCAGCGCCAGCGCCTCGCGCAGCAGCGACCACGTGCCCCAGACGATCACCCCGCTGATCACGAGGCCGATCGCCGGGTCGAGCCACAGCCAGTGGGTGGCCAGGATCAGGGCGCCGGTCACCACCACCCCTAGCGCCACAAGCGCGTCGGACGCCATGTGCTGGAAAGCCGAGCGGACGTTGAGATCTCGGTCGCGGCCGGAGGCGAACATCAGCGCGGTGACGCCGTTGACCGCGATGCCCAGCGCCGCCACCGCCATCATGGTGACGCCGGCCGCAGTCTGCGGATGCATCAGCCGCAGGATCGCCTCCCAGGCAATGCCGCCGGTGATCAGCGCTAGCAGCACCGCGTTGGTCAGCGCCGCCAGGATCGACGACGACGCCAGGCCATAGGTGTAGCGGCCGCTGGGCGCGCGCTTGGCCAGCACGGCGGCCAGCCAGGCGAGGCCGAGGCTGACCACATCGCCGGCGTTGTGCCCCGCGTCCGCCAGCAGCGACAGCGAGTTGGCCAGGAAGCCATAGACGGCCTCGCCGACCACGTAGGCGGAGTTGAGCGCGATGCCGATGGCGAAGGCGCGCCCGAAATCGACGGGCGCGTGGTGGTGAGGGCCGTGAGCGCGCCCTGCGTGGTCATGACCATGGTGGTCGTGGTCGTGGCCGTCGTGGTCGTGGGGCATCGCAAAACCTCGCCGCGCCTTAAGTCCTACCGGCGGCGCGCCGGATCAACCCCCGGCGCCTGTGCGGCGGCGAATTCGTGCGCTCGCTCCCGAGGCTTCAGACCGCCGCCGCGAACTCTCCAGCGAGCACCCCGTCCACCAGCTCAGCGAACCCGGCGCCGGCTGGGGCGCGGGTGACGATGTTGGCGGCGGCCTTTACGGTGGGCAGCGCGTTGGCCACCGCGGCGCTGACCTCGCAGGCGCCCAGGAATGGCAGGTCGTTCTCCGCGTCCCCGACGCCCAGCGTGTCCGCCGCCTTCGCGCCCAGCGCCCACAGCGCCGCGGCCAGGCCGCTGGCCTTGTCGACCCCCGGCGGCAGCAGCATCAGCGAGTCCTTGTTGAGGCTGATCGCCCAGTCGCTGCCCGCGTCGGCCAGCGCCTCGCGCACGGCGTCCTCCTCGGTGCTCAGCGCCGCGACGATCACCTCGCCGAACGCCAGCGGCGTCACGCCGCGCGCTCGCAGCGCATCGCCCAGCGCCGGCGGCGACGGCTCGGCCAGCCGCCGCGTCTGGCCCGGCAGGTGCAGCAGCGCGCCGTTCTCCGCCACGATGGCGTCGAAGGCGCCCAGATGCGGGCAGACCAGTTCCAGGTCGGGCAGGCGTCGGCCAGTCACCAGCACCGCGCGCCGGCCGCTGGCTTTCCAACGGCTGAGCGCGGCCAGCGCCGTCTCGCTCACCGCGCCGTCGTCGGCCAGCGTGCCGTCGTAGTCGGTGGCGAGCAGGCTCAGCTCCACGCCAGCTCGTCCTTGGCGTCGTAGTCGTGGAACGCCTTTTCCAGGCCGCCCAGCACTTCGGCGGCGGTCTCGAACATGGCTTTGGCGCGCGGGTCCTGCATGCCGCGGATCTCGGCGCGCAGCTCCTGGATGGTGTCGTGCATGCGCCGCTCCATCGCCTTGGCGTGGGTGCGGGCTTCGGTGTCGGGCATCGGCTGTCTCCGGAACATGGCAACCGAACCATCGGCGCCGCAACCGGTTCCGCCGCCGCGCGAAAAGCGCCGGCGGGGCCCAGGCGCGCCAAAGCGCGGGCCGCTGGCCAAGCCAGCGCCCGCGCAAGACGTTCAGTCGAGCCGCATGAGACGCGGCCCGCGGCTTACTTGAGGCGGATGTCGACGCCCGAGCCGGCCATCGACAGCTTCAGCCCGTGGCTGGACGAGTGAGCGACGATCTCGACCCCGTTGCCGTTCTTCATGTCGATCTCGCCAGCGCCGGCGCCAGCAGTGGCCGAGGCGTCGACCGCGGCGTAGGTGCCTTCGATGTCGCGCAGGTGGTGCAGGTGGAACACCACGCCGTCAGCCTCGTAGCTGTTGGCGCCGATCGCGCCGACCGAGAGGCCGTTGACGCGCAGCGCCACGTGCTTGCCGTGATAGTCGATCGCGCCCGACCCCCAGCCGACGCCGGCGATGAAGGCGACCGAGCCGCCGTGGAAATGGATGTGAGCGTCGGGCGTCTGCGCGACGGACGGCGTGGCGATGACGCCGGCCAGGGCGGCGGCGGCCGCCAGGAGCGACGCGGATTTGAGGCTGATCATGGTTCTTGTCTCCAGAACGACTGCCGCGACAACGTAGCGCAGGTGCGCTCAGTTGCGTAGTCCGGCGAAAAAGCTTGGCCGCAGTTCGTTTGCGGCGTTGCCCGCTTGCGTCAGTGCCCCTTACGGAACCGCGGCTGCGGCCGCGCCTTGGCCTCGATGTCTGCGGCGTGCTCTGTGAGACAGGGCAGCACGGCCACGTCGGCCAGATCATCTCCGACAAGGCGCGTGCGCCTGCCCCGCGAAGCGGGGGAGGGGACTGCGGCGCGGCGCGCCGTGGTGGCGGCGGGCGTCTCTCAGCCCAAACCTTGCCGGCGCTAGCGTCATGTCTGTATGCGGCAAGGCGGACGCGTGCGCTGCGCCGGAGGAAATCATGGACGTGAACCTGCAGGGGCGCGTGGCGCTCGTCACCGGCGCCAGCCGCGGCATTGGCCGCGCCATTGCGCTGGCGCTGGCCGAAGCCGGCGCCGACATCGCCGTCAACTATCGACGCGACGCGGACGCCGCGGCCGAAACCGTGAAGGACGTCGAGGCGCTGGGCCGCAAGGCCAGGGCCTACTCCGCCTCGGTGGAGAACTGGGACGAAGACGAGAAGATGGTCGCCGACGTCCTCGCCGACTTCGGCCACATCGACATCCTGGTGAACAACGCCGGCATCGCCAGCCGCGGCCAGTCGGTGGCCGACACCGATCCCGCCGAGATGGAACGGGTGGTGCGCGTCCACGCTTTCGGGCCCCACTATCTCAGCAAGCTCGTGGTGCCACCCATGCGCAGCCGCGGCCGTGGTGACATCATCATGATCTCGTCGGTGGCCACGCTCGGCATGGGGGCCAGAGGCGCGCCTTACAACATGGGCAAGGCGGCGATGGAGGCGCTGGCGCTGACGCTGGCCAAAGAAGAGCGCGGCCACGGCATCCGCACCAATATCGTCGCCCCCGCGCTTACCGTCACCGAGATGGGCATGCGCCTGACCAAGGCCACCACCGGCGTCGATGACATCCACCAGCTGGACGCCCGCTCGCCCTTCGGCCGGGTCTCGGTGCCGGAGGACGTGGCGGCCGCGGTCACCTGGCTGGTCTCTTCCGCCAATCCCTACGCCAACGGCCAGAAGATCAACATCAACGGCGGCGGGTGAGCTATTCGAGGCGCAGCGGCGCCAGAAGAGGGAGTCGGTCGTGCAGCCTGACCAGTTCAAGCCGTATCTCTCCGACCGCATCTGGGAGACCGACCTGGCGCCGCTGGAGCTGATCGCCCGAACCAAGGTCCGCGACCACTGGCGCTTGCCGGACGGCAACCGCCTGATGGTCGCCACCGACCGGCTGAGCGCCTTCGACCGCATCGTCGCGTCGATCCCGCTGAAGGGTCAGATTCTGACCCAGCTCGCCCGCTACTGGTTCACCGCGACCGCCGACATCGTGCCGAACCACGTCATCGCGGTTCCCGACCCCAACGCCATGATCTGCAGGCCGCTGACCATGCTGCCGGTGGAGTTCGTGGTTCGCGACTACCTGACCGGCTCCACCTCGACCTCGATCTGGCCGATGTACCGCGCCGGCGACCGGCGGCCCTACGGCGTCGCGCTGCCTGACGGCCTGCGAGAAAACGAGAAGCTGCCGCAAACCATCATCACCCCGGCCGCCAAGGGCGATCACGATGTGCCGCTCACGGGCGCCGAGGTGGTCGCGCAAGGCTTGGTCTCCGCGGCGCTCTGGGAGGAAGCCTGCGCCGCGGCGCTCGCCGTCTTTGCTCGCGGACGGGAGCTGGCCGCCAGGCAAGGCGTGCTGCTGGTCGACACCAAGTACGAGTTCGGCCTCGACGCCGACGGCCGGCTTGTGCTCGGTGACGAAGTGCACACCCCCGACAGCAGCCGCTACTGGATGGCCGACAGCTACCCGGCGCGCTTCGCCGAGGGCCTGCCGCCAGTCGGCCTCGACAAGGACGTCATCCGCCGCTGGCTGATCGCGCAATGCGACCCTTACGCCGCCGCGCCGCTCCCGGTGGTCCCGGACGAACTCGTGCTTGAGGTGGCGTCGCGCTACGGCAGCGCCCTGGAGCTGATCACCGGCGCGGGCCTGGACTGGCCAGACCCGGGCGCCCGCGCCCAGCGCCTCCGCATTAACCTGCAGCTGCCAAGTTAGCATTCGGGTCGAGCGTCAGGGCCCCGGCTGGCGCTCAGAGCATGCCGATGGTGTGCAGCCACTGCTCCACCAGCTGCGGCCAGCGGCCGATCGGCAGGTTGGCGGCGCGCAGGCCGAAGGCGTGGCCGCCCTTGGCGTAGAGGTGCATTTCGGTCGGCACGCCGGCCCGTTGCAGCGCCACGTAGTAGGCCAGCGACTGCTGGACGCCGTCGACGTCGTCGTTCTCGGCCTGCAGCAGGAAGGTCGGCGGCGTGTCGGCGCGCGGGGTGACGTCCGGATGCAGGCTCAGGTCCACCGGGTTGCGGGTCGCGTGCGGCTCGTCCTCGTGCGCCCACATGTGGCCGGGATAGACGGCGATGTCGAAATCCGGGCGGCAGCTCAGCGCATCGGCGGCGTCGACGGGCGCATAGGTCCGCTGCGCGAAATGCGCGCCGACCGCCGCGACGAGGTGGCCGCCGGCGGAAAAGCCGATCACGCCGACCTTGTGCGGGTCGATCCGCCAGGCCGCGGCGTGCAGCCGGACCAGCCCCAGCGTCCGCTGCGCGTCCTGCAGCGCCGTCTGCACCGGCGGGTAGTAGCGCTTGCCACCCAGCATGGTGGGGCCGGAGTTGGGCACCCGGTATTTCAGCAGCACGCAGGTGATGCCGCGCGAGGTCACCCAGTCGCAGATCTCCGTGCCCTCGAGGTCCATGGCCAGCACCTGGTAGCCGCCGCCCGGGAACACCACGACGGCCGCGCCGGTGTTGCGACCCTTCGGTGCGTAAACCGTCATGGTCGGCCGGCTGACGTCGGTGGAGCAGCATCCCTCGGGTTTCGGATCGGGCGTGAAGTCGGGCGGCGTCCCAGGCCAGATCGGCGTCTGCACATGGCCAGGCGTTGGTTGCCACGTCGCGGCGTGGGCGCCGGGCGCCGTTGCCGAGGCTGCGGAGGCGATCATCAGCGCCGCGAGCGCCTCGCGCAGAGCCACCACGCGAGAGCGCCGTCGTCCCGATAAGTCATTCATGCGCGCCTCCTACGCCGGCAGCCGCCACCCAGTCGGCCACGCCCGTCAGACGTAGCGGACTTCGGGTTCCTTGTGTTCGCCGTCCTGCCCGCCTGTGGATTCCAGCAACACCCAGCCGCGACACCGGCGCGGCTTCGCCTTAGCATCGCGTCATGCCGCGCACCGGCCACCAGCGGCCATTCGCTTTCGGCGACTGGCGGATCGACCCTTCCAGCGGCGCGCTCACGGGCGCTGACGGCGCCAGCGCGCGGCTCGAGCCGCGGCTGATGGACCTGCTGGTGCTGTTCGCCGGCTCCGGCGGCCGGGTGCTCGGCAAGGACGAGATCGCCGCCGCCACCTGGGGCGGCCGCGCCATCGGCGACGACACCCTGGCGGCCGCCGTCAGCCGCTTGCGCCGCGCGCTGGGTGAGACGCGGCAGCGGCGCTACATCGAGACTGTCCCCAAGCGCGGTTACCGCGCTGTCGTCGAGTCGCCCGTTCCCAGCGCCGCATCCGATGATCCGAGCGAAGCCGCCGCGCTGGTGGCGCAGGGCCGGCAGGCGCTCGCCGCGCTGACGCCGAGCAGCCTGGCGCAGGCGCGGTTCTGCTTCGAGGCGGCCGCCGCCAAGGCCCCGGGCTGGTCCCCCGCCCATCAGGGCCTCGCCGAGGTTCTGGTGGCGCGGCACTACGCAGAACAGGGCGGCGATCTCTCCGCCGCGAAAGCCGCGGCGCGCGCCGCCGTCGGCCTGGATGAGACCTCGGCGGCTGCCTGGGCGACGCTGGGCAAGGTGCTGCTGCTGGCCGACCGCGACTTTGCCGCCGCGGACGCGGCGCTGCAGCGCGCCATCGCCCTCGATCCTGCGCTGGTGAGTGCGCACCGCGACCGGGCGCTGGCGATGGCCACCGTGGGCCGCTTCGTCGAGGCCGAGCGATGCGCGCGCCGGGCGGCGGACCTGCAGCCGAACGCGCTGCAGACGCGCGGCGAACTGGTGGAAATTCTGCTCATCGCGCGTCGCTATCGCCACGCCGCCGCCGAGGCCGCCGCGGCGCTGAACCTGACGCCCGACTTCAGCTACCTGCTCTACGGCCGCGGCTGGGCGCTGGTGATGGCGGGCGAGTTGGCCGAGGGCCTGGCGTGCCTGCTGACGGCGCTGGAACGGCTGGGCATGGCGCCTGAACGCGTGGCGGCGCTTGGAGCCGTCTTCACAGCGAAGGGGTTCCCCAGCGGCTACGGCGCGATGGCCGACCTTTTCTCAGAGCAGCCGATGCAGTTCCTGCGGCGGGCAATCCCGATCGCCAGTCTGCGCGCCCTCGCGGGCCAGACTGACGAGGCGTTCGCGCTGCTGGAGGCCGCCGCACAGCGCAACGATCCGGCGATGGTTGTCTTCCCCTGGCTGCCGCACTTCGACGCCCTGAAGGCCGACCCGCGCTACCAGCCGCTGGCGAACCGGGTGCGGCTCACCAGCTGACGCCGCAAGCTTTTCCCAAGCTTTCCGCAAGGCCGCGGCAAACACTTCGGCGCTCGCTCAGGCGACGCTGTCGCCATGGCAGAGCTGCTCGATCAGGCTGGCGGGACAAAGGCGCCCGCGACGACCTCGGGGCCAACGACTTACTACGTCCTGCTCCTGGCGCAGGCGGTCTCGCTACTGGGCAGCCAGATCAGCGGGCTCGCGGTCAGCATCGCCGTTTTCCGGCAGACCGGCCACGCCACGCCGCTGGCGCTGGTCGCCGCCTTCCAGGTCGTGCCTCGGATCGTGCTGAGCGGCCTCGCCGGCGCTCTGGCGGACAGGTTCGATCGCCGCCAGATCATGCTCGCGGCCAACATCGGCTACGTGGCCACCAGCGGCTTGCTGCTCGCCAGCTTCGCCTCGGGCGCCTTCCAGCTCTGGCATCTCTACGTGCTGGTGCTCGGCAGCGCTGTTTGCGCGGCGCTTGAGGCGCCGGCGGCGCAGGCGTCGGTCGCCATGCTGGTGCCGGACGCCGGTCGGGATCGCGCCAACGCCATCGGCATGCTGAGCGGGCCGGCGGCCGGCGTGCTGGCGCCGACGCTGGCCGGGCTGCTCTACGCGTTCATCGGGGTGGTGGGCGCCATCTCCGTGGACCTCGCGACCTTCGTCGTGGCGATTGTCACCCTGGTCCTGATCCGCATCCCGATGCCGCCTCAGAGCGCCGAGGGACGCCAGCTGCGGGCGCCGATCTGGCGGCAGGCCTTCGACGGTTTCCGCTATCTCCGCGCTCGCCCCACGCTGCTGGGCCTCTGCGGCAGCTTCGCCATCTTCAACGTCTTCGTCCTGGGCGCGGTGGTGCTGGTCGTGCCCTACATCCTTGATCGGACTGGCAACGTCGCCGCGCTCGGCGTCGTCATGGGGACGTTGAACTTCGGCGCGCTGGTGGGCGCGGTGGTGATGGCCGTCTGGGGCGGCACGCGACCGCGCATCCATACGGTCATGCTGGGCGCCGCCATGGTCGCCGTGTCCCTGGCGCTCGCTGGCGTGTCGCGCGGCGCGCTCTCCATCGGCGCCAGCCTCTTCATGCTGATGTTTGCCACCCCGTTCATCGAAGCGGCGATGATGTCGATCCTGCAGGCCAAGACGGCGCCCGACCTGCAGGGCCGGGTGTTCGCGTCGATCGGCCAGATCACCGCGGTGCTCAGGCCCGCGGCCTACGTCATCTCTGGACCGCTGGCCGACCGCGTCTTCGAGCCGGCGCGGCGCCTGCCGCTCTGGCGCACCGTCGCCTGGCTCGTGGGCCAGGGCACAGGGGCTGGCATCGGGCTGATGTTCGTCGCCGGCGGCGCGCTGGCGCTGCTCCTGGCCCTCACCGTGTACGGCCTCCCCGCCATCCGCCGGCTGGAAGCCACGCTCCCCGACCACGCCGCCGAGCCGGCGTAGCGCCGCAATCACTCCGGCGCGGCCATATCCGCCCACTTGCCAGCGAGACCGAGCCCGTCGCGGAAATAGTCGGCGGGGAAGGGGCCGATCCTGGGGACGAGGCTGGCGTGGTTGCCGAGCAGCCAGATCTGGCGAATGGCGACCAGCAGGCCGATGGCGTGCAGGTCCGCCGGAGGGATCGGGCGCACGCCGCGATAGCCGGCGGTGAAGGCGAGCCACAGAGGCGGGACTTCCTCGGTCATGTCGCCGCTGGGCGTGCGCAGCAGCAGGCTCCAGAAGAACGTCGCGAGGTCGTAGGCGAGGAAGCCGGGGCCGCCGTCGTCGAAGTCGAACCAGCCGGGGATGACCGTTTCGTCTGGGCCGTCGGCGATCAGGGTGTTGCCGGCGTGGTTGTCGCCATGACAGTGCCCGATGGAGAGCGCGGCGGCGCACTCGGCCAGGCGTGTCCGCAGGCTGGTCGCCAGAGCGTGCGCCGGCTCGGCGACGTCGCCGTCGTTGACGACCGCGATCTCCGCCAACGGGGCCTCCAGCAGGTCCGCCGCCTCGACGCGGTAGAGGCTCGGCGGCGCCGCGAAGCTCTCGCCCGCCGTGTGAATGCGCGCCAGGCTGGCGCCCAGCGCCCGCACGTCGGCCAGTGTCTGCGCGTCGGCATCGCCGGCCCGGCGCACGGCGGCGACCAGGCCACGACCGCTGAGCCGCTCGAAGAGGGCCAACTCGCGCGGACCCTCCGGCGCCTCGTGCAGGCTCCAGAGCCGGCCGTCGCGCTCCGCCACCGGTGTGCCGACGACTATCCCGGACTTGTGCAGATGCGTCATCAGCGCCGTCTAGTCGACGTTCGCCGGGCCGCGGAACCGCCGCTTGCACAGCCGCGCGATGTAGCGCCGGCCATCGGCGCCCTCGGCCTCGTAGGTGTCGTTGAAGCCCCGCTGCAGCAGGCGGACTTGCACCGGGCCGACCCCGTAGCGCGCGTCCACGATCGCCGCGATCGAGTCGGCGGAGATGGTCGAATAGGACGCCGTCAGCTTCATCTCGGCTCCGGCATGACGGGGCGCCCGCACATTCGCAACCTCAAATTCGACCTTGAATCCCCCGCTTGACCGACTTGGCGTCAAGTTGACGCGAATGCCCAGCAACGGAAACGCGAGACCAAGAAGCAGAGCCATGCCCGACTACACCAAGATCAAGCTCACCCAGGACGGCGACGTCGCCATCGTCACGCTCTCGGACCCGGCGACCATGAACGCCGCCGGCGTCGACATGGCCCAGGAGCTGACCCAGGCGCTGAGCGCCGCGACGGCCGAGGGCTCGGGCGTGCGCTGCGTGCTGATCACCGGCGAGGGCCGGGGCTTCTGCTCGGGCGCCAACCTGACCAGTGTCGGCGGCGGCGGTGGTGGCGGCGGTGAGGCCCGCGCCGGCGACGCCGGGTCGTCGCTGAAGGCGGTCTACAACCCGCTGGTCACCATGGTGCGCAACCTGCCGGTGCCGATCGTCACGGCGGTGAACGGCGCGGCGGCGGGCGTCGGCTGTTCCCTGGCGCTGTTGGGCGACCTGATCATCGCCTCGGAAAGCGCCTATTTCCTGCAGGCCTTCCGCCGCATCGGCCTGATCCCGGACGGCGGCTCGACCTACATGCTGCCGCGCCTGATCGGCAAGGCGCGGGCGATGGAGATGGCGCTGCTGGGCGAGCGGCTGGCGGCGTCGAAGGCGCTGGAATGGGGCCTCATCAACCGCGTGGTGCCCGACTTCGAGCTGATGCCCGAAGCGCTGGCGCTGGCGCACGAGCTGGCGCGCGGCCCGGTCTCGCTCGGCCTCACCCGCAAGACCATCTGGGCGTCGCTGGACGCCGACTGGGCCGACCAACTGGAGCGCGAGGCCGACGGCCAGTCCGTCGCCGGCCGCACCGAAGACTTCCGCGAAGGCGTCACCGCCTTCCTGCAAAAGCGCCCGGCGGTGTTCAAGGGGCGGTAGGGCCGGCCCTTCAACCGCTGCGCTACGTCGTCACCGCGCCGGCGCGGCCGCCGCCTGCTGCTGTTGCTGGCCTGGGCCGCCGAGCGAGGTGAACTTCGGCTTCATCTGCGGCAGCGCCTGGCTCAGGATCGTTTCAACCGTCCAGCTGGTGGGCGACGTGACCGTCTCGATCGGCCGCGGCTGGCTGAACAGCTGCAGGTCTTCCGAGCGGGCGCCGAAGATCTGGCCGGTGACGTCGGACGCGGCCGGGGAAGCGAGGGCGACCGCCAGCTTCGCCGGCTGGTCGGGCCGCAGCGCTTCCTGCATCGCCTTCATCCGCGCCGCGCCGGCCTCGTCCTTCACCGGGATGGTGGCGATGAGGCGGGTCCAGGCGGTGGGCGCGATGATGTTGGAGCGCACGTTTTTCGACGCCCCTTCCATGGCCAGCACCCGCGACAGGCCCATGATGCCCAGCTTGGCGGCGGCGTAGTTGGTCTGGCCGATGTTGCCGATCAGCCCCGAGGTGGAGGTGAACAGCACGTACGAGCCTTCGTTCTGGTTGCGGAAGTGCTCGATGGTGGCGCGGCAGACGTTGTACGAGCCGCGCAGGTGCACCTCGACGACGATGTCCCAGTCCTCGTCGGCCATCTTGTGAAACATGGTGTCGCGCAGGATGCCGGCCGGGTTGATCACCGAGTGCAGGCCGCCGAACTCGTCCATGGCCTGCTCGACCATGCCCTTGACCGCTTTCATGTTGGAGACGCTGTCGGAGTTGGCGACCGCCTGGCCGCCCGCCGCACGGATCTCCTGCGCCACCGCTTCGGCCGGCCCGGCCGAGCCGCTATCGCCGCCCCGCTCGCCGCCGCCGAGGTCGTTGACCAGCACTTTCGCGCCTTCGCGCGCCGCGATCAGCGCGCACTCTCTGCCGATGCCGTTGCCACCGCCGGTGACCAGCACCACCTTGCCATCCAACGCACCCATGTTCCGTCTCCCTTGGCGAGCGTTCCGTGTCAGTTGCACAATCCGTATCAGGTTGACGCCAGCGGCAGCCTAGACGCCGCGCCCAAGTCGATATTGAGTCACCCGCAACCCGCCTAAAGGGAGGAAACCCATGGCCGACTCGTCCGGCGATATCGAACTCGAGGCCTTCCGCACGGAGGCCCGCGCCTGGCTCGACGCCAACTTCCCGCCCTCGCTGAAGGGCAAGGCCGGCCAGGCGATGGCCCAGGCCGAGGGCGGTGAGTTCACCGGCGATCTCAAGCTCTGGAAGGAACGCATTGGCGCCAAGGGTTGGACCGCGCCCACCTGGCCGGCCCAATACGGTGGCGGCGGCCTCTCCACCGCCCAGGCTCGCGTGCTGGGACAGGAGATGGCGAAAGCCGGCGCCTTCAGCCCCGTGAACCAGGGCATGGGCATCACCATGATCGGCCCGACCATCCTCGACTACGGCACCGAAGCGCAGAAGCAGAAGCACATCCCGCCGATCGTGAAGGGCGAAGTGCGCTGGTGCGTCGGCTACTCCGAGCCTGGCGCAGGGTCCGACCTCGCGTCCCTGCAGACCAAGTGCGAGGACAAGGGCGACCACTGGCTGATCAACGGCCAGAAGATCTGGACCTCCGGCGCGCAGTATTCGGACTGGTGCGGGGCGCTGGTGCGCACCGACCCGACGGTGAAGAAGCACGACGGCATCAGCTTCATCCTGCTGGACATGCACCAGCCGGGCGTCGAGACGCGGCCGATCAAGCTGATCGCCGGCGCCTCGCCCTTCTGCGAGACCTTCTTCACCGACGCCACCGCGCCCAAGGACGCGCTGCTGGGCAAGCTCAACGTCGGCTGGACGGTGGGCAAGCGCCTGCTGCAGCACGAGCGCGCCAGCCAGACCGGGGGCGGCAACCCGATGGCCGGCGGCCGTCAGGTGGGCATCCAGGACCTGGCCAAGAAGTACGTTGGCGCCGACGAGCAGGGCCGCATCGACAATCTCGAGCTGCGCACCCGCGTCACCCAGCACCAGATGGACGCCCGCGCCCACAATCTGACGCTGATGCGGGCGGTGGCGGAATCGAAGGGCAGTAACGAGCCCTCCAACGCCAACTCGGTGCTGAAGAACTCGGCCACCGCTGTCGCCCAGGCTCGCGCCGAGCTGACGCTGGAGATCATGGGCACGCAAGGGCTCGGCTGGGAGGGCGAGACCTTCGCTCAGGACGAGCTGGACGCGGTGCGCGGCTGGCTCTCGGGCAAAGCGATGTCGATCTACGGCGGCTCGCACGAGGTGCAGAACAACATCGTCTCCAAGCGCATCCTCGGCCTGCCCGACACGACGCAGTCGACCTGATCCCCAAGAGCGGCTAGGCGGCGCACATGCCCGCCTGGCCGTTTCCGCCGCGCCCTGACGCCGTCCCGCTCGACTACCTCCAAGCGGTCGGCCGGGTGTTCGCCACCTTCGACTCGCGCACCCAGGACTCCGGCAACGTCTCCTACGGCGTCGAGGCTGGCGGCCGTCGCTGGTTCGTCAAGACGGCGGGCGATCCGCGGGCCAAGGCGTTCCTCGACCACGCCGCTCGCATCGGCCTGCTGGAAAACGCCGAGCGCCTCGCCGCTTCGCTCGCTCATCCGGCGCTGCCGGCGTTGCACGACGTGCTGCCCTCTGTCTGGGGCCCGATGCTGGTCTACGACTGGGTTCCCGGCGAGCTGCTGGGCGGGAAGCCCGAACACCGCGCCGACCCGGCCAGCGCCCACCAGCGCTTCCGCCGGCTGCCGGCGGCGGAGCTGACCGCGGCGTTCGACGTGATGCTGGATGTCCACGTGCAGCTGGAAGCGCAAAACTGGGTCGCTTGCGATCTCTACGACGGCGCGCTGATCTACGATTTCGAGCGGCGCGAGCTGCATCTCGTCGACCTCGACACCTATCACCAGGGCCCGTTCGTCAACGAGATGGGCCGCATGTTCGGCTCGACCCGCTTCATGGCGCCCGAGGAGTTCGAGAAGGGCGCCGCCATCGACTGGCGCACCACCGTCTTCACCCTCGGCCGCCACATCGCGGTGTTCGTGAGCGACGGCACGCTGGAGCGCGCGCCGTTTCGCGGCAGCGACGCCCAGCACGCGGCGGTGCTTCGCGCCTGCCAGCCGGCGCCCGGCGATCGCTTCCCAACAGTGGCCGACTTCGCCGCGACCTGGCGCGCCTGGTAGCTACCTCCCCCGCGAAGCGGGGCGAGCAACCATGTGAGTTTGGTTATGCGGGGAGCCAGGGTGTTCCGCGGCCGAGGACGGCGTTGGCTGCCTCGATGAGTTTTCGCATGACGGCGACGAGGACGACCTTCGGTTTTTTGCCGGCGTTGGCGAGG
>DASXZG010000044.1:0-11754 GCA_036502045.1 Caulobacteraceae bacterium
GAGGCCGAGCCGTCGACGCCGGTGGAGGTCCTCGGCCTCGACGGCGCCCCCGATCCGGGCGAGGCCTTCGCCGTGGTGGAAGACGAGGCTCGCGCCCGGGAACTCACCGAATACCGCGTGCGCCTGAAGCGCGAACGCACCGGCGCCCCCACCGGCGCCGGCTCGACCATGGCCGACATGATGGCCAAGCTCGCCGACCGGAAGGTCTCCGAGCTGACCCTGCTGATCAAGGCCGACGTGCAGGGCTCATCCGAAGCCATCGTCTCCTCGATCGAGAAGATCGGCACCGACGAGGTCCGCGCCCGGATTATCCTGTCCGGCGCCGGCCAGATCAACGAGAGCGACGTGATGCTGGCCAAGGGATCGGGTTCGCCGATCATCGGCTTCAACGTCCGCGCCTCGCGCCAGGCCCGCGATCTCGCCGAGCGCGAGGGCGTGGAGATCCGCTACTACGCGATCATCTACGACCTCTTGGACGACATCAAAGGCGTGCTCTCGGGCATGCTGGCGCCGATGCAGCGCGAGACCTTCCTCGGCAACGCCGAGGTGCTGCAAGTGTTCGACATCACCAAGGTTGGCAAGGTCGCCGGCTGCCGCGTCACCGAGGGCACGGTGCGCAAGGGCGCGCGGGTGCGGATCGTGCGCGAAGGCATCGTGGTGCTGGAGCTGGGCGTGCTGCAGACGCTCAAGCGCTTCAAGGACGAGGTCAACGAGGTCGTGGTCGGCCAGGAATGCGGCATGGCGTTCCAGGGCTTCCAGGACATCAAGGAAGGCGACCTCATCGAGTGCTTCAACCTCGAAGAGGTCAAGCGCTCGCTCTAGGCGCCCGGCACGGTCCTTTTCAACACGAAGGCACGAAGAGAGCGAAGACGCTTGCGCTATCGCACGTAGCGCCGGAGCCCCTCTTTGAAGAGAGGGACGTTGAAGTTCATCAGGAACGCCAGCCGCACCTGCGACAGTCGCAGGTAGGTGAGGACTTGCGCCTCGAAGAGGCGCGAAAAGGCTTCCACAGATTTGATCTCAAGGATGATCGCGTCCTCGACCACGATGTCGAGCCGGTAGCCGGCGTCGAGCACCACGCCCTTGTAGGCGACCGGCAATGGAACCTGTCTTTGGAACCGGATGCCTCGCTCAGCGAGTTCGTACGCGAGACATTGCTCATAGACGGACTCCAGCAACCCCGGTCCAAGTTCGCGATGAACGGTCAGCCCGGCATCGACCACCACGCTCGCCAGCCTCTCCGTCTCTTGAGCCAGACTTTCCAACTTAGCCGTTCCCTCTTCGCGCTCTTCGCTGGCTTCGTGCCTTCGTGTTGAATCTACTCGTCGAGAAGCGCGACGACCTATCCGTCCGCCATCTTCGCCAGCTCGTCCCCCGTCAGGCGGCGGATGATCCATTCGCTTTTGGTCTCGGCGCCAATCGCGTCATAGAAGGCGATGGAAGGGGCGTTCCAGTCGAGCACCACCCACTCCAGCCGCGCCAGGCCCTCGTCGTGGCAGCGCGCGGCCAGGCGGCGCAGCAGGGCGCGGCCGGCGCCTTGGCCGCGGGCCTCAGGACGGACGTAGAGGTCCTCCAGCCAGATGCCGTGACGGCCCTCGAAGGTGGAGAGGTTGTAGAACCACAGCGCCTGACCCACCGGCGCGCCGTCGATCTCGGCGATGTCGCAGAACGCCTTCGGGCTCGGGCCGAACAGCAGCCGCTCGACGTCCGCCAGCGTCGTTCTCACCTCGTGCCGCAGCTTCTCGTAGTCCGCCAGCTCCAGGATGAAGCCGAGGATCAAACCCGCGTCGGCGGGCGTGGCCGGACGGACGGTGATCATGCCAACCCTCGTTGCGCCAGTTCCGCTCCGATCTGAGCGTTGGTCACGAACACGATGCCGTCCCAGCCGCGCGCCTTGGCAGCGGCGATGTTCGGCGGCGAGTCGTCGATGAACAGGATCTCCTCCGGCGCGCACAGGACGGCCGCTTCCGCCGCTGCGAAAGCGGCCGCCGATGGCTTGCACGCGCGCACTTCGCTGGAGAACAGCATCGGTTCGAGCTTCGCGCCGTGCGGGAACATGCGCGTCACGAACACCGGGTTGTCGCTGAAACCGCCGACGGTCACTCGCCCGCGGAGCGCCGCCGCCAGCGCCCAGAGGTCGTGATTGGGCGCTTCGAACACGCTGCAGACCAGCTCGATGGCTTCCTCCGCCGCGAACGGACGCCCGAACGCCACGCCCATCGCCGCCGCCAGGTCGGTCTCGTTGGCGTCGCCGCGGTCCAGCGCCTGGTGGATGTCGCTGGCCATGAAGGTCCGCACGGCATGCTGTGAAGCACCGGTCCGGGCCGCGATGGCCGTCACCCGCCGCTCGCGGTCGAACGGCAGCAGCACGCCGCCCAGGTCGAACAGCACCGCCTTCAGCGCCACGTCAGCCGATGGTGACGCCGGGCGGCGGCGCGCTGTCGGCCGGCACGAAGAAGTCGGCCATCAGCGTCTGCGTGGGATCGACCCGGTACTTCTCGAAATCGCGCACGCCTTCTGCGTAGAGGAAAGTGTCGTCGATGAGGAAGTTGCCGCTGAACGCGCGCGCCGGCTTCTCGAAGATGGCGTGAGCGGCGTCGGCCATAATCTCCACCGTGCGGCAGTGGCGCAGGCCCTCGTCGCCGGCCAGCGCGAACTGGATGGCGGCGGTGGCGATGCCGGTGCGCGGCCACAGCGCATTGAAGGCGATCCCGTCGTCCTTGAACTCCGCGGCCATGCCCAGCACGCACATCGACATGCCGAACTTGGCCATGGAGTAGGCCACGTGGGTCCCGAACCAGCGCGGGCTCATGTCCAGCGGCGGCGACAGCAGCAGCACATGCGGGTTGGACGCGCGCTTCAGGTGCGGGATGCAGGCCTTGGACGTCAGGAACGTGCCGCGCGCATTGATCTGGTGCATAAGGTCGTAGCGCTTCATGTCGGTGGCCTCGGTCCCGGTCAGCTGGATGGCCGAGGCGTTGTTGACACAGATGTCGATGCCGCCGAACGCCGCCGCGGTCTTCTCCACCGCGTCCAGCACATTGGCCTCGTCGCGCACATCCACGATCAGCGGCAAAGCCTGGCCGCCCGCAGCTTCGATCTCCTTGGCGGCGGAATAGATGGTGCCAGGCAGGTGCTTGTGCGGCTCGGCGGTCTTGGCGGCGATGGCGATGTTGGCGCCGTCCTTCGCCGCGCGCAGCGCGATGGCCAATCCGATGCCGCGGCTGGCGCCGGTGACGAACAGGGTCTTGCCGGAAAGGCTCATGCGGCAACGCCTTTGGCTGCTTCGATGGCTCGGTACCAATCGACGCCGGCGGCGTCGCGCTCTCGGCGGGCGAGCCCCCGGTGCATCAGGCAGTTGAGGTGAGCCAGGCTCTCCCCGGTGGCGGGGCTGAGGTTGCCCCGAAAGATCTTGCGCTTGAACAGCACGTGGAAGACGTCGACGGCGCGCTTGGGCTCGGCAATCAGCGCCTGCAGGCGCTCCAGCGCCGCCTCGTGGAAGTCGATCAGCTGGTCCACGCGGGTGTGCAGGCTGACGAACGGGTCGTTGTGCGCCGGCAGCACCAGCACGTCGTCCGGCACCACCCGGCGGATCTTCGCCAGTGACGTCAGCCAGTCGTCCAGCGGATCGCCGTCCGGCTCGGTGGGGAAGACCGAGACGTTGGACGTGATCTTCGGCAGCACCTGGTCGCCGGAAATGAACAGCTTCAGCTCCGGGCACCAGAGGCACGCGTGCTCGGGCGAGTGGCCGGCGCCGGTGACGACCTTCCATTCGCGCCCGCCGATGCTCAGCGTCTCGCCGTCGATCAGCCGGCGGTAGGCGTCGGGCAGCGCGTGCAGGGCTTTGCCGAAGCCGCCGAAGCGGGTGACGTAGCCGTCGAGCGCGTCGGGATCCCAGCCGGCGGCGCGGTAGAACTCGATGCCTTCGGCGGGCGCCTCTCGCCCGGTGTCGCCGGCCATCACCCGGCACATCAGGTATTCCTGGCGGGTGATCCAGAGCTTGCAGCCGAAGCGGCGGGTGAGCCAGCCGGCGTTGCCGATGTGGTCGGGGTGCATGTGCGTCACGATCACCCGGGTGACCGGCAGGCCCTGCAGCGGCCCGACGAAGGCCTTCTGCCAGGCCTCCGTGGTGTTCTCGCCCTGCAAGCCGGTGTCGACCAGGGTCCAGGCGTCGCCGTCGCGGATCGCCCAGACGTTGATGAAGGCCAGCGAGCCGCCCAGCGGCATGCGCAGCCAGATCACCCCTGGCGCGATCTCGCGGCCCGGCCCGCCGACGCTCGGTCCCTCGCCAAGGGGATATGTTAGCGCCGCTTCCGGAGCGGAGTCCTCGAAGCCGTCGCGCTGATCGCTGCTGTCTGTCGTCTTGTCCATGCGCGACTTTGGCGCGCCGCGGCGGCCGCGCCAAGCCCGCCCGCGACTTGACCACCCGGCCCGCAACGCGCTTAACAACCGCAACGAGGAACCAATCCCAGGAGCCCAACCCTATGAGGCCAATCGTCATTGGTCTGTTTGTCGCCGCGCTGAGCGCGGCGTTCGCGCCGGTGGCGGCCTTTGCCGCCGACACCAAGCCGGCCGCGCCAGCCACGGTCACCCCCGAGGCGCGCAAGGCCGGCATGACTGCCGGACCCGCCGCGATCACCGCCGCCGGCATCGAATGCCAGCTCGCCGACGCCCGCCAGATCGGCACCTCGGTCGACCCGAAGACCAAGCAGTCCAGCGACTTCTTCGAGGTCGCCTGCAAGGACAGCGAAGGCTACATCCTGTCGGTCGCGTCGCCGAAGAGCACCGCGCCGGCCGCCGCCTACACCTGTCTCGAAGTCGCCGCTTCGCCGAGCGCGGGTGTTTCCTGCATCCTGCCGGCCAACCTCGACACCAAGGCCGGTCTTGCCGCCCTGGTCGCCAAGAACGCGCCGTCGTGCCAGATGGTGGCCGCCCGCGGCGTCGGCCACTCGGTCACCGACGGCGTCACCGAGTTCGAGATTTCGTGCCAGAACGGCGCCGACTACATCGTCGACGCCTCGTACCCGCTCAGCAATTCCAAGCCGGCGAAGTTCAATCCCTGCATCGCCTACGGCGCCGAGCAGGCCACCAAGTGCACGCTGGAGACCGTCGACCAGGCCAACGCCTTCGTCGATAGCCTGGCGGCCAAGTCCGGCAAGCCCTGCGACGTCAGCAACCGCCGCTTCGTGGGCGCCGCCACCGACGGGTCGAGCTTCTATGAAGTCGCCTGCAAGGACGGCAAAGGCTACATGATCCAGGTGGCCGCGGCCGGCACGGTGCAACAAGGAATCCCCTGCACCGAGGCCGACGGCATCGCCGGCGGCTGCACCCTGACCAACGCCCGCGAAGCCGAGACGCAGGAGGCCGACCTCTACTCGAAGCTGGTCAAGCGCGCCGGCTTCAACTGCGACGTCTCCAAGTACTCGCCCTTCGACGTCGCCGTGCCCAAGCACGAGGTGGTCGAGATCGCCTGCAAGAACCGCACGGACGGCGCGGTGGCGGTGCTGGGGGCGACCGACGCGGACTCGTCGACGGTCTACGACTGCGCTCACGCGCAGCTCGCCGGCTATCGCTGCAGCTTCACCTCCGCCGACGCGGCGATCCCGACGCTGACGGACGACCTGAAGAAGCTCGGCAAGACCAGTTGCGTGGTCAACGGCCAGCGCTTCGTCGCCGACACCGTCGATCACCACGGCTACATCGAAGTGACCTGCTCGGACGGCAACCCTGGCTACATCATCGACTACGTGACCAGTCCCGCCGTGACCCCGCACGAAGCCACCACCTGCAGCTTCGCCAAGGACATCCTCGGCGGCTGCACCATGCCCGGAAACGCCCCCAAGAAGGGGTAAGTGCGCCGGTCCAGCGATTGATCAAGGCCGTCGCCGGCGCCCCGGCGGCGGCCTTTTTCCGTGGTGGTCCTGATTGAGCGAGCGCGCCGCAGGCGTCCCTTTTTACCGCAGAGTACGCGGAGAAGCGCAGAGAACGCAGAGCCTCTGCGCTCTCCGTGCCTTACCTCTGCGACCTTTGCGGTAAATCTTCTTTTGCCCGCTGCGCGGGGTTTTCAGGCGATCACGGCTTCGATCAGTTTTGGGCCTTCGCTCGCCATCGCCTTGGCGAAGGCGTCGTCGAAGTCTTCGGCGGTGGCGCAGCGGCGGGCGGGGACGCCAAGGCCTTTGGCCAGGCTCACCCAGTCGATGTTGGGATCGCCCAGGCCGAGCAGGCGGCTGGCGGCAGGGCCGGCCGCGCCGGCGCCGGTGCGGCCCAGTTCTATACCCAGGATGCGGTAGACGTTGTTGGCGAACACCACGACCGTGACGTCCAGGCCCTCGCGCGCCAGGGTCCAGAGGCCCTGCTGGGTGTACATCGCCGCGCCGTCGCCGTTCAGCGAGATCACCTTGCGCCCCGGCGCCGCCACCGCCGCGCCCACCGCCAGCGGGATGCCCTGGCCGATGGCCCCGCCGGTCAGCCCCAGCCACTCGTGCGGGCGCCCCGAGCGGGTGGCGTTGATGATCGACTGACCGGAGGTCACCGAGTCGTCGGAGACGATGGCGCCTTCCGGCAGATGCCGCGCAATGGCCGCCCCGATGGCCGCCGGAGCCAGCACGCCGGTGGGGCCCGCGTCCGGCAGCTTCAGCGCCTGGACCTTGGCCTCTTTCGGCGCGCCCAGCGCGTCCGCCAGATCATTCAGGGCGGCGGCGCCGTCCTGCTCGCGGCCGGCCAGCGGCAACGCCTCGCAGCCCTCGGGCACGAGCACGCTAGGCTTGTCCGGATAAGCGAAGAACGCCACCGGCTCGGTGGTCTCGACCATCACCATCAGGTCGACGCCGGCGAGGTCGTTCAGCGCCATCTCGCCGAAGTACATCATCCGGTCCGGCGCGAAGCGGCCGGCGCCGCGCGGCTGGCGGCCGATGAAGCAGTCGGTCAGCACCCGCACGCCGTGCGCGGCGAGCCGCCCCGCGGCCGCCAGCGCCCGCTCCGTGCAGGCGTTGGTTCCGAGCAGGATCACCGGCTTGGCCGCGGCTTTGATCTTCTTCGCCACCGCGTCGATGTCGCTGCCTTTCACCGCGGCCTTCGCCTGCCGCCGCGCCTTGGGGCCGGTGGCGTTGGCCGGCGACCAGGCGCAGTCGGCCGGCAGGATCAGGCTGGCCGAGCCGCCGGGCGGGCCATAGGCCGCGCCGATGGCCTCCGCCGCCAGCTCGCCGACCTGGTCGGCCGTCTCCGCCGATTTCACCCACACCGAATTGGCGCTGGCGATGGCGGCGATGTTCGAGGTCAGCGGCGCGTCGTACTGGCGGTGATAGGTGGCGTGGTCGCCGATGACGTTGACGATCGGCGTGTAGGCGCGCCGCGCGTTGTGCAGGTTGGCGAGGCCATTGCCGTAGCCAGGACCCAGGTGCAGCAGCGTGCAGGCGGGCTTGCCGGCGATGCGGCCGTAGCCATCAGCGGCGCCGGTGGCCACCCCCTCGAACAGGCAGAGCACCGGCCGCATCTTCGGCTGCCGGTCCAGCGCCGCCACGAACTGCATCTCGCTGGTGCCGGGGTTGGCGAAGCAGGCGACAACGTCGTTGTCGATGAGCGTCTCGATGAGCGCGTCGGCGCCGTTCATGCGGCTTCTCCGTATCCTTAGTCAATCGGTAGCGCTTGGACCCACCTTACAATTCTATCCACTTCTTCGGGTGTTAAGTCGGTCGGCAAAGAGAGAGATAGAAGCGGCGACTTGCGCAGGATCAGTACATGTTTCGGGTCCAGTTCGTCCATCGCAGACTCATTGGTCGCCATATGATTGCTGTTAGAAGCAGCTTGACCCGCGATGAACCGGGATGGGTGGCCATGTCTTCCAGGAATGAACTTACCGCGCCCTTGCGCTTGCAGGTCCCTGAGCGTCGCGATCACCTCGTGGCGTAGCACACCCGGCAACTGGGCCATGATGTGATCAAGTTCCAAGTGTCCGCCTGGGGGAGCGCGACTCAAGATGGAGAGCAGAGCCGCTCGCTGTGGCCCTGCTAGCCCGTTCCCCATCGGAGTCACTTGGACTCAAGACGAGAAGGCCAACCCTTCCGTCCGCACTTGAAGACGCCGACGCCGCTGGACGCGACCTTCTTGAGGATTGCGACGGCCTTCCAGCGATCGATGCCATATGCCGTTTGGAGAGTATCGACCGTGATGTGACTAGCCATAGTGAGTTTCCTTATCCGAGGCCCCAGCCCAATGCCAAGCCCGTGAAACTATAATGGCTCGCTATAGATCTATTGTCAAGGTATAATCTCGTAAAATGTCGTTTAACCGGATAAAGCGTCCAAGAATCGGATCGGTTGGCCGCCGGGCGGCGCAGTCAGTTCGCCGTCGCGCATTACCACGGCGCCGCGGATGATGGTGGCCATCGCCCAGCCTTTGGCCTCGAAGCCGTCGAACGGGGTCCAGCCGACGCGGGTGGCCATGTCGGCGTTGCAGATCGTCCGCCGCGCCTTCAGGTCGACGATGGTCAGGTCCGCGTCGCAGCCCACCGCGAGGCGGCCCTTGGCGGCCATGCCGAACACCCGCTGCGGCCCAGCGCTGGTGAGGTCGATGAAGCGCTCCAGCGTCAGCCGCCCTTCGGCCACGTGCGTCAGCATCACCGGCACGAGGGTCTGCACGCCCGGCATGCCGGAGGGCGAGGCCGGATAGGGCTTGGCCTTTTCCTCCAGCGTGTGCGGCGCGTGGTCGGAGCCGAGCACGTCGACGACGCCTCCCGCGACCCCGGCCCATAGCCCGGCCCGGTGCCGTTCGTCCCGGATCGGCGGGTTCATCTGCCCGCGGCCTTCGAGCCGCAGGTAGACGCCAGGCGCGGCCAGCGTCAGGTGCTGGGGCGTCACTTCGCAGGTGGCGACGTCCTTGTGGCGGCCGAGGAACGCGATCTCCTCGGCGGTGGTGACGTGCAGCACGTGCACACGGCGGCCGGTCTCGATCGCCAGGGCCATGAGCCGCTCGGTGGACTTGATCGCGCAGGCCGCGGCGCGGGCGAGCGGGTGGCTGGTCCAGTCGCCGAGACGCACCAGCGGCCGGCCCTCGGTCAGGCAGCACTCGTCCTCGGAATGGATCGCCACCCGGCGCGCGCCGTGCGCCAGCACCTCGCGCAGATCGAGGTCGTCGGCCACCAGCAGGGTGCCGGTGGACGAGCCCATGAACACCTTGACCCCGCTGCAGCCTGGCAGCCGCTCCAGCTCCGCCAGCGCGCGGGCGTTCTGGCCGGTGGCGCCGACGTAGAAGGCGTAGTCGCAGTGGGCGCGGCCGGCGGCTCTGGCCAGCTTATCGGCAAAGGCGTCAGCGTCGGTGGTCGCGGGCTCGGTGTTCGGCATCTCGAACACTGCGGTGACGCCGCCCAGCACTGCGCCGCGCGAGCCGCTCTCGATGTCTTCCTTCCACTCGAGCCCCGGCTCGCGGAAGTGTGTGTGAGTGTCGATGACGCCTGGCAGCACCGTCAGGCCCGTGGCGTCGAACACTTCGCCGGCGGAGGCCCGACCCAGGTCGCCGATGGCGGCGATCCGCCCGTCCGTCACCCCCACGTCGGCCAGGCCGCGCCCGGCATGGTTGGCCACCTCGCCGCCGCGCACGACCAGGTCGTAGGTCTCAGCCACCCGTCTCTTCCAGCAGCGCTTCGGCGGCGGCCTGCACGCTCTCGGCGGAGAGGTCGATCATGTGGCGCACCTGGGCGCTGAGGCTCTGGTCGACCCGCTTGATCTCTTCCAGCGTCCGCGCCCCGCGCACCACTCGCACCTTCTCGCCCCACGGCCGCCAGATGCGGTCGTCGGACGGACCGAAAAGGGCCAGGGTCGGGACGCCGGCGGCTGCGGCCAGCTGCGCATAGCCGGCGTCGTTGCCGATGAACAGCCGCGCGTGCTTGAGGGCCGCGTAGGCGATCAGCGGATCGGCTTTGCCGACCAGGTCGATGATGAGATCTCTGGGCGCCGCGTTGCGCACCGGATCCACCGCCGGGAGGTCGGAAGTATCGCCCAGCACCATCAGCCGGCCGCCCGCCAGCGCACCGCCGGCCGCCAGCAGCCGTCGCGCCACTTCGGCGAAGCGCTCCGGCGGCCAGGCCTTGCCCATCCAGGCGGCGCCCGGCGCGACAGCCAGGATCGGGCTCGCGCCGGCGGTCAGCGCCGCGCCCTTGGCCAGGGTGGCGTCGCTGGCGAACACGAAGGGCGCCGGCGGGTCGTCTTCCAGGCGCATCAGCTGCGCCGCCTCGATCAGCTTGTGCGCCGGCTCGTCCGAGGCGCGCCGCAGCGGCTTGCCCTTGGGCCGCAGCCGGCCGGTGATGACGCCCGCCACCGTATCCACCACCAGCGCCCAGCGCCGGGCTCGCGTCGGCCCCATCAGCCCGAACCAGCGCCGGGTCGAGGGCTTGCGCTCGGTGACGATGATCCGCTCCACCATCGGCATGTCGGCGTAGAGCGGCGCCACGCGCTTGTTCGCGATGATGGTGAAGGTGGGGTTGGGCGCTTCGTCGTGCAGCTTTTTCAGCAGGCCCGACGACAGCACCGCTTCGCTCAGGTCGCCCGGCGCGACAAACAGGATCGGGAACGACTTGGCGGCCATGTGGTCCCTGTATAGGCGCCCTTGCCCTGGCGCTCCAGCGGCGCAAGCTCCACATTGTCGACATGCCCACAGACGGTTACATCGCCCGCCTCGCAAGCCGCGCCCTGATCGCGGTCGGAGGCGCCGACTGGCGCAGCTTCCTGCAAGGCCTACTCACCCAAGATGTCGAAACCCTGGCGCCGGGCGAAGCGCGGTACGGCGCACTGCTGACGCCGCAAGGGCGGCTGCTGTTCGACCTCTTCATCCTGGGACGGACGGATGGCTGCTGGCTGGACTGCGAGGCCAGCAAGCGCCTGGCGCTGGCGCAGCGGCTGACCCTCTATCGCCTGCGGGCCAAGGTCGAGATCGCGCCGGACAACACTCCGGTGCTGGCCGCCTGGGGCGCCGATCCGGGCGCCGGCTGGGTGCGCGATCCGCGTCTGCCGGCCCTGGGCTGGCGCGGCTATGGCGTGCGCGCCACGCCGAACGCTGCCGAGGCGGACTACGACGCCCATCGCCTGGCGCAGGGCGCGCCAGGCCCCGCGGACTTCGGCGACGACGCCACCTATCCGATCGAAGCCGACTTCGACCTGCTGCACGGCATCGATTTCAAGAAAGGCTGCTTCGTCGGCCAGGAGACCACCTCGCGCATGAAGCGCCGCGGCCAGATCAAGAGCCGCATGCTGCCGCTGCTGTTCGACGGCGCGCCGCCAGCGCCGGGCGCGGAAGTGCTGGCCGGAACCCTGCGCGCCGGCGAGGTGCTGAGCGGCGCCCCCGGCCGCGCGCTGGCGCTGGTGCGGCTGGACCGTATCGAGGGGGCGGCGCTGACAGTCGATGGTCGCCCTTGCCGCGTCGAACGACCGGACTGGGTGACGGGCTAGGTTCCGCGCCTCTCAAGCCGTCATGGCCGACCGCCCGGCGATGACGGGCTGGGATTGCTCCCCCGCGGATTCGCGCGCAGATCAGGGCGGCAACCGCCAGGAGCCGCCGCGTGGGCGTCGCCACTTATCAGAGCCAGGACGGCCGCTGCGCCTGGGCCAATCCCAAGGAGCCGATCTACGTCGCCTACCACGACGAGGAGTGGGGCGTGCCGGAGTACGACCCGCGCGCGCTGTGGGAAAAGCTGGTGCTGGACGGCTTTCAGGCCGGCCTCGCCTGGATCACGGTGCTGAAGAAGCGCGAGGCGTTCCGCGCCGC
>DASXZG010000045.1:0-7363 GCA_036502045.1 Caulobacteraceae bacterium
CGGCGGCTTCGGCTTCCTGGGCGGCCCGGGCGAGACGCAGATCGAGGCCGACCGCCGGCTGATCGGCGAGCGCATCATCCGGCTGAAGGCGGATCTCGCCGACGTCAGACGCACCCGCGGCCTCGCCCGCCGCGCGCGCCGGCGCGTGCCCTATCCGGCCATCGCGCTGGTGGGCTACACCAACGCCGGCAAGTCGACCCTCTTCAACCGCCTCACCGGCGCCAAGGTGCTGGCCAGGTCCGCCCTCTTCGCCACCCTCGATCCGACCTTGCGGCGCCTGCCTCTGCCGGACGGGCGCCCGGCAATCCTCTCCGATACCGTCGGCTTCATCTCCGACCTGCCGCACGAGCTGGTCGAGGCCTTTCGCGCCACCCTCGACGAGGTGCGCGAGGCCGACATCATCCTGCACGTGCGCGACATCTCCGGCGCCCAGAGCGAGGCCGAGGCGCGGGACGTCGCCGCCGTGCTCGAGGAGCTGGGCCTGGGGCCCGAGACCGGACGGCGGATCCTCGAGGTGTGGAACAAGGTCGACGCCGTGGCGGCGGAGGACCGGCCGGCGCTGGTCGCCAGGGCCCGCCGCGCGGGCGCGGTCGCCGTCTCGGCGCTGACGGGGGAGGGGATCGACGCCCTCGTCGAGACCCTGGCGGCGATGGTCGACGACGGCCCCGAGCTCACCTTCCGGCTGGCCCCCGCCGACGGCGAGGGCCTGGCCTGGCTCTACCGCCATGGCCGGGTGAGTTCCCGCGAGATGACCGCGGAAGGTGCGATCGTCCGGGCCCGGCTCGATCCCCAGGCGCTCGGGCGCTTCCAGCAGATGCGCCCGGGCGCGGAGCTGACCGGCGCGGCCCAGAGCGCGGCGGCGGAGTAGCTGGCTCCCTCTCCCGGCGGGAGAAAAGAAAGGCTCGGAGCGCCGGCGTCTCGCCGGCCAGGGCGGTTGCCGGCGAGACGCCGGCGGACGACTATGCCGCACTATCGAAAGTCAGCACTGCCTTACCGACGAAACGTCGTTGGGTGAGATCGTCGGCGATCTGAGCGACCTCCGTGACGGGCGCGCGGCGCTCGATGACAGCTCTGAGTGTTCCCGCCTGCATCAGGGCCAAGAGGGCCGCGAGACCCGGCGCGGGAGGCTCGTGCTGGAATTCATAGCCCATCACGAGGCCGTACAAGCTGGTGCCGCCGACCCGGAACTTCGAGGCGTCGAACGTGGTCTTCTCACTCGCCGAGGCTCCGAGCAGCACACACGTGCCCCCCGGCTTCAGCAAACCAAGCGCGGCCGCCAGACTCTCGCCGCCAACCGAATCCAAGATCAGATCGAAAGGCCGCCGGGCCGCGCCGGCTAGGTCCGGCCCGACAACCACCTCCTCCGCCCCGAGTTCGCGCACCAGACCGGCGTGGCCGGGATTTCGGATGGCGGCGGTCACCCGGGCCCCCTGCAGGGCCGCCAACTGGATGGCGAACACTCCCACGCCGCCGGACGCGCCGGTGATCAGCACTCGTCGCCCCTCGTGTTGTCGGCCCTTCGCCAGCGCCAATCGCGCCGTCAGCCCAGCCACGGGGAGCGTCGCAGCGTCTTCGAAAGCGACCGCGTCGGGAATCCGAGCCAGCGAGAAACTTGACGCGGCGACATAGTCGCTCCAGGCGGCGAGGGGCGCCAGGCCGACCACCCGGGAGCCAACCGGAAAGCCCGATCCGTCGGCGGCGGCCTTTTCCACGACGCCGGCAAAGTCCCAGCCCGGCCGCCAGCCGCTGGGCGCGGCGAGCGCGGTCTTCAGTTCGCCGCGATTGATCGAGACCGCCGCCACCCGCACCAGCGCTTCGGGTAATGTCGGTTGGGGCCGCGGCGCCTGACCCACTCTGAAGCGACCGGCGACGCTCTCGTCGGTGAGCACCGTGCGCATAGACGCGAGATTTGATTCTGTCATTGGAGTCTCCCGCGCAACGAGGGCGCTGAGTAGGCCGTTATGAGTGTTCTTAGAACACGCGTCATGGTTTCGCCCGTCCCGGACCGGATGGCATAACTTGCGGCGACGCAGGCCCCTCAAGGCTTGACATCGGCCGATCCTACATTTGCGAAGGCAAAGGCCGGGTCGCGGAAGGTCTTGAACTCCACGCCGTTGCCGGCGGGGTCCAACATGAACAGAAGCGCCTCTTCCCGCGCCTCGCCGGCGTATCGCACGTGCGGCTCGATCAGGAAGTGCGCGCCCTTCTCCCTGAGGCGCGTGGCCAAGGCCTCCCACTCTGGCCAGTCGAGAATCGCGCCGAAATGTCTCTGGGCCACGCGCCGGCCCGCTGTGGCCTGGCGTTGCAATTCGATGATTTCGGGGCTGGCCAGATGGGTTACCAGATGGTGGCCGAAGAACTCGAAATTGATCCGCGCCTCGTTCGCCTTGCCCTCTCGGCATCCGAGCAGCCCGCCATAGAAGGCGCGGGTCTGCTCCAGATCGGCGACCGTCAAGGCGTTATGAAACATCAATGAGCCTGACGCCATGAAGCGCTCTCTTCCTGATCACACCACCCATCGTTCAGCCTCTGGACGGCGCTTACCTAAACGCTATATGTTCTAAGAACACTTCACAAGGCGGCCTAGGATGTTTTTGTATCGGGACCTATGCACGCGGTCGCGTTGCGCCGGAGAGGAAACGAGATGACTCGAGATCTTGGAGGGCTGATCGGCGTGGTGACCGGTGGCGGTGATGGCATCGGGCGCGCGCTCGTCATGGAGCTGGCGAAGCAGGGAATGCACATGGCGATCCTTGATATTCGCAAGGCCGCTGCCGAGGAGACCGCTGAGGCGTGCCGAGATCTAGGCGTGCGGAGTCTGGCGGCCAGTTGCGACGTCTCGGTCTGCTCCGAGATCGAGGCCGCGGCGGAGCGGGTGCGGGCGGAGCTGGGTCCGGTGAACTTGATCTGGGGCAACGCCGGCCTGGGGATCGCCGAGGGAATCACGACCGCCAAGCGAGAAGCGTTGCGCTGGATGTACGCGGTCAATGTTGACGGGTTGATCGACACGGTCCGGGCCTTCGTTCCGCAGATGAAGGCCCAGGACGGGTGGCGGTGGGTCGGTATCACCGGCTCGATGGCGGGACTGGTGCAGATTTCCGACGGGGGCCCGACCGCCTATGGCGCGACCAAATACGCCGGCGTCGGCATCGCCGAGGCCCTCCGCGCCGAGCTGGCGCCGAACGGGATCGGGGTCACCCTGATCTGTCCAGGAACCGTCAATACCCGGATCTGGGACGGTCGGCGGGCGCGGCCGGACCGGTTCGGCGGACCCCAGCGTGCGCCCGAAGCGGCTGGCGAACGCTGGCGCACAATCGGCATGGACGTCGACGAAGTCGCCGCCGTCGCCATAGACGGCTTGCGGGCTGGCGCGTTCTATGTCGTGACCCCGGAAGGCCCTGAACGTGAGGCCATGATCGGCGAGCGCGCCGCAAGGCTGCGGGAGGGTGTCCGGATGACCCCGACGCGACCGGGCGCTTCCCGTGAGCCGCGTTGGTCCGGTCAGTGACTTCGGGACCGATCGGCAGCTCGCCCAACGCACCATGGAGTTCGGCCTCGCGTCCATGCTCGAGGCGGCGACAAACGGGCCGACCCAAAATCGTCAGGCGCCGGGGCCGACGAGTCCGTTCAGAACGAGCATCTCTAGTCCGTCGATCAGGGTTTCGCGATCCGCCCAGGGAAAGTCCGGCCGACTGATCAACAGGGAGACCGCTCCATGACCGACAAACCAGAGGATTTGGGTCGCCGCGAGCGGGTCAAGGCTGCCCAGCAGGTCTCGGCCGGCGAGGTCTCCCAGAAGCTCCCCGAACCGCATGAAGCTTCGGGCTCCCGGCTCCTGGCTCGCCGCCGGCTTCGAAAAATCCTTTTCGAGCGGCCCAAGCGCCTCAGGGCCCACGGTGAAGGTAAGCTGATAGTCGGCCGGATGGCTGAGGCCGAATTCGACATAGGCTCGGACCAGACGGCCCAGTTTTTTCCGGGGTGAACCGCCCTCGATGACCGCGCGTTCGAAGGCACAGGTCATGGCGTCGTGGGTCTCTTCGCTGATTGCGCGAAGAATATCTTCCTTGGTGGCGAAGTAGATATAGAGCCCAGTCTGAGAGAGGCCCGCCTTGGCGGCCAGCGCGCGGGTCGTCACGCGGGCGAAGCCTTCGGTCGCGAACAGCGCCTTCGCCGCCTCCAGAATTTCAGCCCGCCGCTCCAGCCCAGAGCCCTTGGGCTTTCGTTTGGACCGTGGTTCCGAACGTCGCTTGGGCTTCACCTTGACCATGGGTCTTCGTAGCGCGGCGAGGCGGATTGCACCACCGGCGGGTTGCGGGCGAGACCTTGCAACGGTCGGACGGTTGTCGTATATGTTCAAAGAACACTTTGATGCGTGGAGGCCTGGATGTCGAGCGAAGTCAATCGGGAACGGCGCGACATACTGACCGCTGGCGTAGGCGGACTCGCGCTGGGCGGTCTTGTGGGTTCGGCCCCGGCGGAGACCTTGCGGCCCGACGCTGAGCCCGGGGTCCGCGTCGAAGGCCGGCAGCGCTTCAAGAACAAGGTCGTGTTGATCACCGGCGCTACCTCCGGTATCGGCGCGGTCGCGGCGAAGATGTTCGCCATGGAAGGCGGCAAGGTCGCGTTCTGCGGTCGCCGGACCGATCGGGGCGCGCAGGTGGAAGAGGGTATCCGGCGCCAGGGCGGGGAGGCGACCTACATCCACGCCGATGTGCGGGTCGAGGAAGACGTCCGGCAGTTCGTCGGTCGAACGGTGCAAATCTACGGCGGCCTCGACGCCTGCTTCAATAACGCCGGCATCACCATCGAACGGCGCCTGCATGAGTATACCGCGGCGGAGTGGGATGATGTGGTCAACACCGATTTGCGCGGCAATTTTCTCGCTCTGAAGTACGAGCTTCCCTACCTGATCAAGCGCGGCGGGGGCGTCATCGTCGTGACGTCGTCTTCGAACGCTATCGCCACCGGGGAGAAGAAAAGCGCCTACAGCGCCGCCAAGCGCGGCCTGGTGGGCCTGGTCCAATCGGCGGCCCAGGACTACGCCCGCGACAAGATTCGGATCAACGCGCTGATCCCCGGGACGACGGATACCGAACTCGTGCGCCGGGCCGCGGGGATGATGAACGCGCCCGATCCGGTGTGGAAGGCGATGATCGGGACCTGGGCGAAATCCAACGTGGCGGTCGCGCATCGTCTCGCGAAGCCCGAGGAGATCGCCGCGGTCGCGCTCAGCCTGGCGTCTGACGAATTCACCTACATGACCGGCGCACAGATCGTCGTCGACGGCGGCAAGACCAGTCATGCATGATCGGCGCCGGCATCTCACCGACATCGAGACCGAGGCGGGAACGGCCATGCTGGCTACCGGCGCGGCCCAGGGCGCGGCGGCGGAGTAGCTGGCTCAGACCTTCCGGCGGGAGAAAAGGGAGAAAAGAAAGGCTCGGAGCGCCGGCGTCTCGCCGGCAACCGCCCTGGCCGGCGAGACGCCGGCGGTCCGAGAGAGCGAAGCCGTCATCGGGGCCGAGGCGCGCCAGCGCCGCAGAGCCGGAACTGACGACGATGTTTGGACTTCGTACGGCCGCCCCGCAGAACTTCAGGCGTTTTCGTACTTGAAGCTGACGCGAAGACGGCTGCGATAGGCTTCGATCTCGCCCTTCTTGCCGAGCGTGATGTCGAGCTCGACCACCTCGGCCACCCGCAGGTCTCTCAGGCTGCCGGCGGCGGCGGCCAGCGCCTGACTGGCGGCGTCTTCCCAGCTGGTTGGGCTCGTGCCGATGATTTCGGTGACGCGATAGACGCTCATGGCGGACTCCCTGCGGTAGCCCCCCGTGGCCGGCATTGGGCGCGACGATTGTCCCGGCGTCAAGGCGGGCCCTAAGGTGGGGCCAGCGGAGGAATTCCATGACCGATGAGACCGAATTCGCGCCCATCCCCACCGAAGGCGTCGAATGGGAAAGCTTCGAGCGCGGCCGCTTCGGCAGCCGCTTCCGCCACCTCACCCGCGCTGTCGTCGGCGAGCGGCCCTATCATGTCGGGGTCGCCATCGAGGAGCTGCCGCCCGGCAAACAGTCGTGCCCGCTCCATTTCCACATGCTCGAGGAAGAGCATCTGCTGGTGCTTGAGGGCGAATGCACCCTGCGCCTGGGCGAGAAGCGCCTTCGCTTCGCGGCCGGCGACTACGCCTGCTTTCCGGCCGGGGTGAAGGTCGGCCACTGCCTGGTCAACGAGACCGACAGGGTCTGCCGCTATGTCGTCATCGGCGAGGACAACGCCAACGAGTCCTGCGTCTATCCGGACTCCAACAAGGTCTCCAACCGCTGGCTGGGCGAGCGCTACGATCGCGCCGCGCGGATGGAGTACTGGGACAAGGAGGACTGAGGGAGGCGCCGGCGGTGAGAGCCCACATGGCTCCGTCATAGTTCAGTGAATCCCGGACCGCCGGCGTCTCGCCGGCTAGGATGGTTGCCGGCGGGACGCCGGCGCTCCGAGCGGACTCCGCGACGCCTAGGCCCGCCATGACGGCAGGGAGATTAGCTAACGGGCGAGGCGGTGGCTGTGTCGGCGAGACGCCGGCGCTCCGAGCGGACTCCGCGATGCCTACGCCCGTTCCGCCGCCTTGGCTTGGTCCCACAGGGCGTCCATCTCGGCGAGGTCGGACTGCACCGGGGTGCGGCCGCGCTCGGCCAGCGCCCGCTCGATGTAGCCGAAGCGGCGGACGAACTTGGCATTGGTCGCGCGCAGGGCGTCCTCCGGGTCGATTTCGAGGGCTCGCGCAATGTTGGCGCAGACGAAGAGGACATCGCCAAGTTCGGCGCGGACGGCCGCGGTGTCGCCGGTGGCGACCTCGGCCGCCAGCTCCGCCGTTTCCTCGTCGAGCTTGGCCATGATCTCGGCGACGGTCGGCCAGACGAAACCGACGCGGGCCGCCCTGGCCGAGAGTTTCACCGCGCGGGTGAGGGCGGGCAGGGTCGGAGCCACCGCGTCCAGCCAGCCGGCGCCCCTGGTCTCGCGCTCGGACGCCTTGGCCGCCTCCCAGGCCCGGGTCTGTTCCTCGGCGGTGCGGATGGCCGCGCCGGCGAAGACGTGCGGGTGGCGGCGGATCATCTTGGCGACCACCGCCTCGGCCACGTCATCGAAGGCGAAGGCGCCGGCCTCCTCGGCCATGCGGGCGTGGAAGATGACCTGGAAGAGGAGGTCGCCCAGCTCTTCCTTGAGGTCGCCGAGATCGCCGCGCTCGATGGCGTCGGCCACCTCATAGGCCTCCTCGACGGTGTAGGGGGCGATGGTGGCGAAGCTCTGCTCCAGGTCCCAGGCGCAGCCGCCCTCGGGGTCGCGCAGCGCGGCCATCACCGCGATCAGCCGC
>DASXZG010000046.1:0-12204 GCA_036502045.1 Caulobacteraceae bacterium
CGCCCAGAACTGGTTCTTCCTGCCGGTGAGCGGGCTGGTGTTCGCTGGCGCGGTGCAGCTCACCGACGTGCGCGTCGGGCTGATCCGCGGCGTGCGCACCGTGGCGCTGGTGCTGCTTTCCTGGCTGCTGCCGGTGCTCACAGCCATCGTCGTCGCCTTCCTGATGGCGCTCCCGTTCACCGGCCTCGGCAAGCTCTTCGGGGCTGCCAGTGGCGCCTCCACCGTGCTCGCCGCCGCCGCCGGCCTGATCGTGCTGACGAGCGCCGCTTACCAGGACGGGACCTCGCCGCCGACGTTGGTGCTGTGCTGGGCCGCCCGCGCCGCCGGCATAGCGCTGGTCCCGCTGACCCTGATCGCCGCCGACGCCCTCTTCCTGCGGGTGAGCGAGCACGGGCTTACGCCGGCGCGGGTGATGGCCATTGCCGCCACCCTCATGTCCGCCGGGTTCGCGGTCGGCTACGCCATCGCGGCGCTGCGCCGGCAAGGTCCGTGGATGAAGCCGCTGGAGCTGACCAACGTGGTCATGGCGCGGGCGGCGATGCTGCTCATCCTGCTGCTGCTGACGCCGATCGCCGACCCGCAGCGGCTCTCGGTGGACGACCAGGTCGGACGGCTGACCAGCGGCCGCGCGCCACTGGCGCAGTTCGACTTCGACTTCCTGCGCTTCCACGCCGGGCGCTACGGCTTGGCCGCGCTGCAGACTCTGGCGGCCAGCCCCAAGGCCGCCATCGCGACGCGGGCCAGGCAGTCGCTGGCCAGCCAGTCACAGGGCGAGGCCCCGCCCAGCGCGCCGCCGCCGCGCTTCAAGGCCTATCCCGACGGGACGGCGCTGCCGGACACCTTCGTCAAACAGGCCTGGAACGGCCCGGTCTACGCGCCCTCCGACCCGCAGTGGCCGATCGAAGGCGTGGTGCACGACGAGTCGCTACCCTGTCTCAGCAACCCACCCACGGCGACGTGCGAGGCGGAGGTGGCCGACGTCGACGGCGACGGCGCGCCCGAAGTGCTGCTCAGCGAGCCGCAACCTTACCCGACGTCGTCGATCGCCGCCCACGTCTACAAGCAGCACGGCACGGAGTGGGAAGACATCGGCGTGCTGGCAGTCCGCTGCAACGACGCCATCGCCGCGCTGCGCGCCGGCAAGCTGGCGCTTGGCCACGCCACCGCGCCGCAAGTCACCCTCGGCGGCCAGCCACAGCAACTGATCCTCGCCGGCCCGGTCTGCGCAGAGGACATAGACCCGCCGCAAGCGCGGTAATGTCTTCCCTTCGCTCTTCCCCGCGAAAGCGGGGACCCAGGTGTTTTATCGGAGGGCTCCGCGCTTTGCAGAAAAAGCCTGGGCCCCCGCTTTCGCGGGGGAGAGCGGATACGGAGCTGTGCCCCACGACGCCACGGCAGTCTCGCCAATGTCACGCGGCCCCGCTATCTCGCCGGCATGACCAGACACGTGAAACTTGAGGCTGTGGAGAATTTCCGCGACTTCGGCGACTACCCCGCCCGCAAGGGCCAGCGCCTCAAGAAGGGCGTGCTCTACCGGTCCGCCTCGCACGGCCGCGCCACCGACGCCGACCTCGCCGCCATCGAGGCGCTGAAGCTGGCGGTGATCGTCGACCTGCGCCGGCCCGGCGAGCGCGAGCGCGATCCCGCGCGGCGGCCCTCCAGCTTCGGCGGCACGGTGATCGTCAACGACCAGGGCGAATCCGCCGGCGACGATCCCTGGTGGACGTTCATCCGCGGCAGCGACCTCAGCGAGGCGGCGTTCCAGGGCTACCTGATGAGATACTACCGCGACGCCCCGCTGGTGGAGCGCCACATCGACCTGTTCAGCCGCTACTTCGCGGCGTTGGCGAAGGCAGAGGGCCCGATCCTGATCCACTGCGCCGCCGGCAAGGACCGCACCGGCGTGCTGGCCGCGCTTACCCACCATCTGGCCGGCGTGCACCAGGACGACATCTTCGCCGACTACCTCCTGACCAACAATCCGGAGCGGATGGCGGCCCGGGCGCCGATGATCAAGCAGATGATCCGCCAGGAGACCGGGCGCGAGGCCACCGACGCGGCCGTGCACGCCGCCATCGGCGTCGAGGCGGCCTATCTGGCCGAAGCTTTCCGCACCATCGAAGCCGAGTTCGGCGGCCTGGACGCCTATCTGGAACTGGCGCTCGGGGTCGACGCGGCGCTGCGCGAGGCGCTAGAAGCGCGGCTGCTCGACTGACCTGTCCGAAAAAGAAGCGCCCGCCGCGGCGTGGGGCCGGGGCGGGCGGCAAGGGACCTTGGACCTCAAATCCAAGTCCACCATGCGTCGCGCGACGGCGACGGCGCGAATCATAAAGGCGTGAGGGACCCCGTTTTGCGCAGCTTCCAACCGCCCCGGCGGATCCTGATGGGCCCCGGGCCGTCCGACGTCAGCCCCCGCGTACTGGCGGCGCTGGCCCGGCCGACCATCGGTCACCTCGACCCGGCGTTTCAGGGCCTGATGGAAGAGATCAAGGCGGCGCTGGCCGAAGTGATGAAGGCGCCCGGCTACGCCTGCGTGCCGCTGCCCGCGCCTGGCACCGCCGGCATGGAAGCGGCGCTGATGAACCTGCTGGAGCCAGGCGATACCGCCGTCGTGGCCGTCAACGGCCAGTTCGGCGAGCGCATGGTCGACATGGCCGGCCGCGCCGGCGCCGAGGTGGTCCGAGTGGATGACGCTTGGGGCACGCCGGTCGATCCCAATAAGGTCGAGGCGGCGCTGAAAGGCCGCGCGGTGAAGGTGCTCGCCTTCGTGCATGCCGAGACCTCCACCGGCGCGCTCAGCCAGCCGAAGCCGCTCTGCGACCTCGCCCATGCGGCCGGCGCGCTCATCGTGGTCGATTGCGTCACCTCGTTGGGCGGGGTCGACGTGGACGCAGCCGGCTGGGGCGCCGACGTGGTCTATTCGGGCACCCAGAAATGCCTCTCCGCGCCGCCCGGCCTGTCGCCGTTCGCCGTCAGCCCCAAGGCCCGCGCGGCGATGGGCTCGCGCAAGACGCCGGCTCGCAACTGGCTGTTCGATATGGCCCTGCTCATGGGCTACTGGGGCGGCGAGGGCGGGCGCACCTATCACCACACCGCGCCGATCAACGCGCTCTACGGCCTTCACGAGGCGCTGGTCGTCCTGCTCGACGAGGGCCTGGACGCCGCCCACGCCCGCCATGCCCGCATGCACAAGGCGCTGGCCGCCGGCTTCGACGCCGCTGGTCTGAAGCTGCTGGTCGCACCAGAGCACCGGCTGCCCGAGCTCAATGCGGTCCGCGTGCCGGATGGCATCGATGAAGCGGCGGTGCGCTCGCGCATGCTGGCCAAGTACGATCTGGAGATTGGCGCGGGCCTCGGTCCGCTGAAGGGTCAGATCTGGCGCATCGGCCTGATGGGCGCCTCGGCCACGCCGTGGCACGTCCGCCTCTGCCTCACCGCCCTCACCGACGCCCTGGCGGCGCAGAACTACCCCGACCACGGCCGCGCCGCGCTGGCGGCGGCGGACGCGGTGCTGGGGTAGGGGGCGTTCGCCGACCCCCCGTTCACGCGTTCCCTACGTCCGTCATGGCCGACCGTCAGTGTCGGCCACCCATGAACATGCTGTGAGCCGTGGCCGCGCTCTGGCACGGCCATCCGCTGGCGGTCGTGTGCTTGGGTCGCCGGGACTGACGCCCGGCGATGACGGAAGTTGGGGTGGGTGAGGAGTGCGTTTTCAGCGCGGCCGTCAAAAACGCTCGCCGCAGCCCGGAATAATCAAACCCGCCGCGGGGGATATCGCGGCGGGTCTGAAAATCTTGGTCACTCGATCCAAGCGGGCGTTTCCTCCCCGAAACGCCGGAGACTTACCGGTCCCGAAGAACCTTCATGCCTCTCGCGTAGAGAAGAGAACGGCAAAATTTCCCCAGTGTCAACGCTGCGCGCCAGCCCTGCGAGGCATTATCAGCGGCCACGTCAACACAAGCGGGTGAATCCTGGACCAGGGCGTCAATTCAATCTGCCCGCGCAGTGGTTAATTTGACGGCCTCGTCAGTTTAAAACCCCAAGCCGCCGCGCCAACGCTTCAATCGCGTCGCTTTTCGCAGCAAAAACATATGACGGTTCGGCGATGGTCACCGGCCCAACACCGACCGCCGCCAGAGCGTCCGCGGCGGTGAACACATCACCCGACGCAACCAGAGCGCCGTGCCCGTTGGCGCCGCCGGTCGCCAGGCCTGCGACAGCTTGCCGCGCCAGGACGTCGGCCTCCGGCGCCCACGACAGGCTCGCGGTCGCCTTCGCCCTGGCCCGCGCTTCCAGGATCCGCGCCAGCCGCCGTGCGACATCCAGCGTGCCGATATCCCAGTCGGCGGCAAGGCTCGCCGCGAGCTGCGCCTGGCTGGACAGGATCAGGCCGTCGGAGAGGATCTTCAGGCCGTTGGCCGCCAGCGTCGCGCCGGTGGTGGTGATGTCGGTGATCAGCTCGGCGACGCCGGCCGCTGGCGCGCCCTCGGTGGCGCCGCTGCTCTCGACGATGCGGTAGTCGACGATGCCGTGCCGGGCGAAGAAGGCCCGCGTCAGGTTCAGGTACTTGGTGGCGACACGCAACCTGCGGCCCGTGCGCGCCAGGTAGAGATGCGCCACCTCGTCGAGGTCAGACATGGTGTCGACGTCGATCCAGCTCTGTGGCGCGGCCACCACCAGGTCGGCCGGACCGAAGCCCAGCGCCTGGATCAGCATCACATGCGCGTCCAGCTCGACGGTCAGCTCGCGCAGCACGTCCTCACCGGTAACGCCGAGGTGGGCGTCGCCCGCCATCAACGCCGCGCCGATCTCGCCGGCCGAAACCAGCCGCACCTCGATCTCGGGCAGGCCGCTTAAGCGGGCCGCGTAGCCGCGCTCGCCGCCCGCCAGCTTCACCGGCAGGCCGCAGTCGGCCAGCCAGTCCTCGGCCTGCTCTTTCAGCCGCCCCTTGGACGGGATCGCCAGGATCAGCGGCATCAGAGCGCCTCCCGCCAGGCCCGCGCCGGGCGCACCATGCAGCCGACGGCGCCGCTGGGAAGGCTGGCGCCCAGGCGCGCGAAAAGGCTGTCGTAGCGGCCGCCCGCGGCCACCGGCCGCTCCGGCCCCAGCGCGTCGCTGCGCACTTCGAAGAGCGCGCCGTCGTAGTAGCCGAAGTCGCGGCCGAAGGCGGTGGCGAAGCGCAGGGCCGTGGCCGGCACGCCCTCGCCTTGCAGCGCGCTCAGCCGCCGGCTCCAGGCCTTCAGCGCCGCGTCCAGCTTCGGCCCGCCGACGCCGGCGAGGCGGCCCACCGCGGCCAGCGCCTCCGCAGGCGCGCCTTCGATGGCGAGGAAGCGGCCGATCTGCGCGGCCTGCTCGCGGGTCAGGTCCGGGGCGCGCGCCACGGCGGCGCGCTCGGCCAGCCGATGCACGATCTCCGCCGCCGAGCGGCCGCCAGCCGGCGCGATGCCGGCCAGCCGCCAGAGGTCCTCCAGCGCCGCCGCGGCGTCGGCTTCGGGCAACCCCGCGAGCAGCGCCGCGATGCGGCCGTCACTCGCGCGAGCGGGAGTCGCGGTCGGCGTCTCGGCGGCGGCACGGTCCAGCAATTCGCGCAGCCGCCGTGGGGTGGCGAACGCGCGCTTCAGCCGCGCGGCCAGCGGCTCGGCCAGTTTCAGCGTGTCGACGAAGGCCCCGAACAGCGCCACGTCGCCCAACTGCAGCGTCAGGTCGGTGCGCCCGCCGGCGGCGGCCGCGCGCCAGGCCAGCCCGGCGATCTCGGCGTCGGCTTCCGGCGTGGCGCCCGGCTCGAACGCCTCCAGCCCGATCTGCAGGAACTCCTCGTAGCTCTCGCGGCCGCGCACCGCGGCGCGGAACGCCTTGCCCTCGTAGAGGTAGCGCCCGGCGGCCTTGCCGCTCTCCAGGTGCAGCCGCGCGGCGGGGATGGTGAAATCCGGCCGCAGCGCCTCTTCGGCGTCGGCCTGCACCATAAAGAGCCGCTCGCGCATGCTCTCGCCGGAGAGATCGAGGATCAGGCCGAGCGGCAAGGTCAGCGGCGGGTCGATGGGCGTGGCGCGCATCTCGGCGAAGGCGCCGCGCACCGCCGCCAGCACTTCGGCCGGAACGGAAGGCTCGAGCCTCATCGCCGCCGCTCCACCATCGCCCGCACCACGTCGACCAGGTCGGCGCGGGGCACGGTGACCTGGCCGGGGCGGTCCTCGCGCCAGGTCTTGTTGTCGGCGACGCCGGCGGCCAGCTCGCGGCCGAGGTCGAGGTCTTTCACGGTCACGGTCCCGGCTTCGATCTCATCGCCGCCGTAGATGACCGCCGCCGGTGACAGCCGCTTGTCGGCGTAGCGCATCTGCGCCCGCATCCCCGACGCGCCGAGGTAGACCTCGGCGGCGATCCCGGCGCCGCGCAACTCGGCTGCCAGGGCGAAGTAGTCGCTCATCCGCGCCTCGTCGAAAGCGATCACCACCACCGGGCCCCGCGTTTCGGTCTCGGCCGCTTCGGCGCGCGCGGCCAGCGCCGCGGCCAGCCGCGAAACGCCGAACGAGAAGCCCGTCGCCGGCACCCGCTCGCCGGTAAAGCGCGCGACCAGGTCGTCGTAGCGGCCGCCGCCGCCGATAGAGCCGTAGCTCACCGCCTCGCCCTCGTCGTTGACGCCAGGGGCCAGCAGTTGCGCCTCGAACACCGCGCCGGTGTAGTACTCGAGGCCGCGCACCACGGAGGGATCGAACTGCGCCTGGGCGTCGCTGATCCCGAACGCCGCCAGCGCCGCGCCGATGCGCGACAGCTCGCTGAGCCCCTCGTCGCCCTCGGCCGAGCCGCCGATGACGTTGGCGAGCCGGTCGAGGGTGGAGCCGCGCTGGCCAGTGCCCGCCGTCACGAACGCCAGCACCGCATCGACCGCCGCCGGCGCCAGTTCGGCGCCGCGGGTGAACGCGCCGCTCTCGTCCTTGCGGCCCGCGCCCAGCAGCAACGTCACGCCGTCGAGCCCCAGCCGGTCGAGCTTATCGACGGCGCGCAGCACCGCAATCTTCTGCCCCTCGGCGGCGACGCCGGCGGAGGTCAGGAGGCCGTTGAGCAGCTTGCGATTGTTGATCTTCAGCTGGCAGGCGTCGGCGTCCAGGCCCGCCGCAGCGTAGCCCTCCACCGCCATGGCGATCACCTCGGCGTCGGCCTCGGGGCGCGCCGAGCCGATGGTGTCGGCATCGCACTGGACGAACTCGCGGTAGCGGCCAGGCCCAGGCTTCTCGTTGCGCCACACCGTGCCGAAGGCGTAGCGCCGGAACGGCTTGGGCAGCGTCTCCCAGTTCTGGGCGACGAATCGGGCGAGCGGCGCCGTCAGGTCGTAGCGCAGCGCCATCCACTGCTCGTCGTCGTCCTGCAGCGCGAACACGCCTTCGTTGGGGCGGTCGGCGTCGGGCAGGAACTTGCCCAGTGCGTCGGCATACTCGAACGCGCCGGTCTCCAGCCGCTCGAAGCCGTAGCTCTCGTAGACGCGCGACACGGCGTCCAGAATCCGCCGCTCGGCCGCCAGCTGGGCGGCGCGGCGGTCCAGGAAGCCGCGCGGGGCGCGGGCCTTGGGGCGAGTGTCGGCCGGGCTGGTCATGGCCGGGCGCTTATGCGGGAAAGCCCGTCACGGGCAAGGGCGAGTTCCATCCGATAGGTCCTTCTCGTAGCGAGGAGAGGCGGGATGGAGGTCTGCAGATGCGCCCCATCCGGCCGGTTGGCCGCGGGGCGGGAGCGAAGCGCGCTGTGTCAGCCAGCCGTCCGCTCCGGCCGAGCGGCCGGTGCATGAACGTGATGGTGATGGTGGCGAGCGCGCATCATGGGGCCGCGCCTATACCCGACATTTCCTGACCGCGCCACTCACCATGTCATCCCGGCCGGAGCGCAGCGCAGAGCCGGGACCTCGTGCAGGCAAACCCCGGCAAGGTCCCGGACAGCTCGCGCCGCGAGCTTCCGGGATGACACAGTGGGGTCAGCCCCGCGCGACGTTGATCACCTGCAGCTGCGTGAATTCGGCGAGGCCCTCCTCGCCCAGTTCCACGCCGATGCCGGAGCCCTTGGCGCCGCCGAAGGGGATATTGGGGGCGAGTTCGCCGTGCTTGTTCACCCACACGGTGCCGCTCTCCATCTGCACCGCGAGGTCGTAGGCGGCTTCGAGGTCGGGCGACCAGATCGAGCCGCCGAGGCCGTATTGCGAGTTGTTGGCGCGGGCCACGGCTTCGCTGGCATCGGAGTAGCGCACCACCGGCAGCACCGGGCCGAACTGCTCCTCGTCCACCAGCCGGGTGCCGTCGAGAATGTCGCGCACGATGGTCGGGCGGATGAAGTAGCCAGGGCCGTCCACCGCGGCGCCGCCGGCGATCACCTTGCCGTCCTTCTTGGCGCTTTCCAGGATGCCGAGCACCCGCTCGTACTGGGTCTTGTTCTGGATCGGGCCGAACTGGGTGCCCTGCTGCAGCCCGTCGCCCACCACCGCCTTGTCGGCGAGGGCGGCCAGCTCGTCGCACATCTCGTCGTAGATGCTGTCGTGCACATAGGCGCGCTTGATGGCGATGCAGACCTGACCGGAGTTCTGGAACGCCGCGGCGAAGATCTTCGGCGCCGCCGCCTTCGGGTCCGAGCCCTTCAGCACGATGGCCGCGTCGTTGCCGCCGAGTTCGAGGGTGATGCGCTTCAGCGCGTCGGCCGCGCCGGCCATCACCTTGGAGCCGGTGGCCGTCGAGCCGGTGTAGCTGATCTTGCGGATGCCGGGGTGCGCGGTCATCGCCGCGCCCAGCTCGCCTGCATCGGCGATCACGTTGAGCACGCCCGGCGGCAGGATGTCCTTGATCAGCTCGGCGATGCGCAGCGTGGTCAGCGGCGTCGTCGGCGCGGGCTTCAGCACCATGGTGTTGCCGGCCAAGAGCGCGGCGGGCACCTTGAACGCCATCAAGACGATGGGGAAGTTCCAGGGCACGATGGCGCCCACCACGCCCAGCGGCCGGCGATGCTGCTCCACTTTCCGCCCGGGGCTGTCGTCCAGCACCTTCACGGGTAGGTCCAGCGAGGTGAAGTAGCGGAAGAAGAATGAGGCGCCGACGATCTCGCCGGTGGCGTCGCCGATCGGCTTGCCCTGCTCCTGCGTCAAGAGGCGGCCGAGCTCGGCGGCGTTGGCCTGCAGCACGTCGGCGATGGCGGTGAGCTTGGCCTTGCGCTCGGCCATCGGCGTGGCGCGCCAGAGCGGGAAGGCGCGCTGCGCCGCCGCCACGGCCTCATCCAGCTGCGCTTGCGACGCCCGCGGGCACTTGGCCAGCACCTCTTCGTTGGCGGGGTTGATCACGTCCATCTCGGACGCGCCGGCGACGAGCTTGCCGTCGATCAGAAGCTTGTAGTCGGCCATGGCTGGCTCCTCGCGGAAAGGTCGCTGTTCATTAGGAAAGCTGACGCGGCGTCGCGCAAACCCTCGCTTGCGCGGGCGGCGAAAGGTGGGCCAAGTCGCCGCAAATCCAAGGAGCGCCCCATGGCCGACGCCGAATACACGCCCCCCGCCGTCTGGGTCTGGAACAAGGACAACGGCGGCCGCTTCGCCAATATCAACCGGCCCATCGCCGGCCCCACCCACGAGAAAGAGCTGCCGGTCGGCAAGCACCCCTTCCAGCTCTATTCGCTGGCGACCCCGAACGGCCAGAAGGTCACCATCATGTTCGAGGAGCTGCTGGCGGCGGGGCACACGGGCGCCGAGTACGATGCCTGGCTGGTCCGTATCGCCGGCGACCAGTTCGGCTCCGGCTTCGTCGAGGTGAACCCCAACTCGAAGATCCCGGCGCTGATGGATCGCTCGGGCCCCAAGCCGTTCCGCGTGTTCGAGAGCGGCGCCATCCTGCTGCACCTGGCCGACAAGTTCAGCGCCTTCATCCCGAAGGACCCGGCCGGCCGCGCCGAGTGCCTGTCGTGGCTGATGTGGCTGATGGGCAGCGCGCCCTATCTCGGCGGCGGTTTCGGCCACTTCTACGCCTACGCGCCGATGAAGATCGAATACGCCATCGACCGCTTCACCATGGAAGTGAAGCGCCAGCTGGACGTGCTGGACCGCCGCTTGGCCGATAACGAGTTCCTGGCGGGCAGCGAGTACACGATCGCCGACATGGCCACCTGTCCCTGGTACGGGGCGCTGGCCAAGGGCGCGCTCTACGGCGGCGGCGACTTCATCGAGGCCCACACCTACAAGAACGTGCGCCGCTGGGCCGACCAGATCCTCGCCCGCCCGGCAGTCGCCCGCGGCCGCATGGTCAACGCCGCCTTCGGCGACCCGTCCAAGCAACTCCACGAACGCCACGACGCCAGCGACTTCGATCTGAGGACCCAGGACAAACTGGAAGCAGCCGGCGGGAGCTGATCTGAGCCCAGACCTGCGAAGCCGGCGGGCGCCGCAGGCTCCGTAAGATTTTACCGCAGATGACGCGGAGAAGGCGCGGAGTGCGCAGAGCCGCACCGCCCCTCTGCGGCCTTTGCGCCTCCTCTGCGACCTCCGCGGTCAAATAGGCTTCGCCCGCCTCACCGGCGCCGCCGGACCAAGCTCAGCCCTTCAGTCGCTTGATCAGGGCCGCCGTTGACGGGTCGTGCTTGCCTCCCTCGCCGCCCTCCAGCTCTCCCAGCACCTGCTTGGCCAGGGTCTTGCCGAGTTCGACGCCCCACTGGTCGAAGCTGTCGATGCCCCAGAGGATGCCCTCCACGAACACCTTGTGCTCGTAGAGCACGATCAGCGCGCCCAGGGTCTCCGGCGTCAGCTCCGGCAGCAGGATGAAGCTGGTCGGGCGGTCGCCGGGGAAGTTGCGCCAGGGCTCGGCGGTGTTCTCGTGGCCGGTCATCAGCGCCTCGGCCTGAGCGACGGCGTTGGCCAGCAGCCGGGTCTGGTGCTCCGGCGGGCCCTCGTCGGCGGCCTGGGCGGCGATGATGTCCACCGGGATCACGTCGGTGCCCTGGTGCAGCATCTGGAAGAAGGCGTGCTGGCCGGTGGTGCCCGCATCGCCAAACACCGCCGAGGCCGAGCCGCGGGTGAGCGGATGGCCCAGCGCATCGACGCGCTTGCCGTTGGACTCCATCTCCAGCTGCTGCAGGAACGCCGGCAGCAGCGCCAGGCGCCGCGCGTAGGGCACCACCGCGCGGATCGGCCGGCCGAGGCCGTTGCGGTTGAAGACGTGCGCCAGAGCGAGCTGGATCGGCGCGTTCTCTTCCAGCGCCGCGGTGCGGAAGTGCTCGTCCATCGCCGCCGCCCCCGCCAGCAGCGCCTCGAACACCTCCCAGCCGAGCCCGATGGCGGTGGAAAGCCCCACCGCCGACCATAGCGAGTAACGGCCGCCGACCCAGTCCCAGAACGCGAAGATGCGGTCCTCGGCGACGCCGAATTTCTTGGCGCCCTCGACGTTGGCGCTCACCGCCGCCAGGTGCTGGTTGGCGCCGTCTTCGCCCAGCGCCGCCGCCAGCCAGGCGCGCGCCGCATTGCCGTTCACCAGCGTCTCCTCGGTGGTGAAGCTCTTGGAGACCACGATCACCAGGGTCTCGGCCGGATCGAGGCCCGCCAGCGCCGCGGCGATCTCGGCGCCGTCCACGTTGGCGACGAAGCGCAGCTCGATGGCCGGCGCCAAAGGTTTCAGCGCTTCCCACACCAGCTTGGGCCCAAGGTCGGAGCCGCCGATGCCGATATGCACCACGGACCGGAACGGCTTGCCGGTGGCGCCCATCAGGGTGCGGCTACGCAGCGCTTGCGAGAACTCGCGCATTTGCCGCCGTGTCGCCTCGACCTCGCCGGAAACCGGCGCCCCGGCGGCCTGGAAGGTCGCGCCAACCGGCGCCCGCAGCGCCATGTGCAGCGCGGGCCGATGCTCGGTGGCGTTGACGATCTCGCCGGCGAACAGATGGTGCCGCGCGCCTTCGACGTCCGCCGCCCAGGCCAGCGACTGCGCCGCCGCGTGACCGGCCTTGCTCCACGGCTGCTTGGAAAGGTCGAGGCTCAGGCCGCAGGCTTCGAACGACAGCGCCGCGACCCGATCCGGCTCGGCGTCGAACAGGGCCGCGATCCGCCCCTCGGCATCGGCCCGCGCGGCGGCCTCCAGCGCGGCCCAGGCGGCGTCCTTGTCGGCCATCGATGCTCTCCGGTGTGGTCTCGCCCGCGCGCTCTAACGCGGCAGACGCGAAAAAGCCCCAGCGGTTTCCCGCCGGGGCTCTTCGTCTGGCGTC
>DASXZG010000047.1:0-2163 GCA_036502045.1 Caulobacteraceae bacterium
ACTGAGCGCTCGGCGGGCGGGAACTGGGCGCGGTATCCAGGGACGTGGCAAGCGGGGTGCCGGCCACCGGGCAGTTTCGCTTGAGGGACGGCGGGAGTTCCCTTGGTACTCCCTGGGCGTCAGTACCGGGTCGGTTCAGGGCGTCACTGCTGATCGTCGTCCAGGCAAGCAGCGCGGCTGCGAAAGACGCCCCCGCGGCAACGGTCATGGCGACCGGGAAGCCGGCTGCCATCCTGGCCGGGTCCTCGAAGGCGGAGCCGGAAAGCCCCGCGACAAGCGGAAGGGCCGCGACCGCGATCATCTGGCCGAGGCGCGAGAGCGCGTTGTTAACGGCGGAAGCGATCCCGGAGTGCTGCGCGTCGACGCTCGCCAGGACCGTCGCCGTGATCGGGGTGATCAGCGCGGCGAGTCCGACCCCGAATACGATCAGCGGGAGCAGCACCGCGGGGAAGAAGCTGTCGCCCGGGTGGAGCTGCGCCATCAGCAGCAGCCCCGCACCGGTCACGGCAGCGCCGATCGTCAGCGGGATCCGGGGGCCGATCCGCTGGGTGATCGCCCCCGACGGGGTGGAGAGGGTCAGCAGCAGCAAGGTGATCGGCAGTGTGGCGGCGCCGGCTTGAACTGCGGTGTAGCCGAGTGTGATCTGCAGGAACGCGACGAACAGGAAGATCACGCCGCCGAGCGCCGCGTAGGCGACCAGCGCGAGCAGGTTAGCGCTGGCGAACTGGCGGGAGCGGAACAACTCCAGCGGAAGCATAGGGTTCTTGGCCCGCCGCTCAACGGCGACAAAGGCAGCCGCGGCGGCCAGGGCGGCAACCACGGCGGCAATCACCGCTGGCGTCAGGCCCCCGGACGCCTCAGTCAACGCGAAGCACACGCCGGCGATGGCCAGCGTGGCGAGCGCGGCGCCGCGCAGGTCCAGGCCGCCAGCACGTGACGGGTCCCGGGTCTCTGGCACATGGAGCACCGCGGCCACGACGACAAAGCCACCGAGCGGGATATTGATCAGGAAGACCGCGCGCCACGACACCGCGTCGGTCAGGTACCCGCCGACGGTGGGGCCGATCGCGCCCGCGACCGCTCCCAGGCCTGCCCACGCGCCGATCGCCCGGGTGCGGTCATCGGGATGAAAGACCGCCTCGATGATCGCAAGGCTTCCTGGGGTAAGCAGGGCGCCCCCGATCCCCTGAAGGAACCGGGCACCAATGAGCAGCCCGATCGTCGGTGCGGCCGCGCAAAGCGCCGACGCGGCCACGAATAGCACCGTCCCCAGGATGAAAATGCGGCGCCGGCCGTAGATATCGCTGAGCGAGCCGCCCACCAGGACAAGCGCCGCGAGGGTAAGCACGTAGCCGTTCAGCGTCCACTGCAAGCCCGCGACGCCCGCGCCGAGATCACGGCCGATCGTCGGCAAAGCGACGTTGACAACCGTCGCCTCCAGCAAAATCATCGCGTCGCCCAGCACCGCCACGGCCAGCACCCAGCGGCCGGCGGCCGAAGCAAGCCGCACCGAGCCGGCCTCTGGTCCCTTATACCCAGCCACCTGCACCCTCCTCGGCGCTCCTCGCTAGCCTCAGTGTGTCCCCCCGGGTACACGATCACCACTGCCCCGTGAAGGCTGGCGGTGGTCACGACGCCGGGCGGCGGGCAGGGGAACAGCTCAGTGCCATGGCCTGTCCGCCCGCTGCGCCCAGTAGGCGGCAGGGGCTTCGGCGAGGCTGAGCGACGGAAGGGCGCCGACGGTGAGCGCGGCCAGGTTCTCGTCCAGTTGCGCGGGGGTGACGGCGCCGGACAGGACGACCGATGCCCACGTCTGGGCCAGCGCGGCGGCCAGCGCGATCGCGTCCTCGGTGACCCCGCGGGCCACCGCCAGCGCGGCCAGCGGCGCCGGCGGCCCGCCCGCCGCGGTCAGCCGCCCGTTGGCGACCGCCTCCTTAACCAGGACCGCCCACCCGGCCCCGGCGGCCTCGGCCGCGGCCGGGCCCGCGGACGGCTCGAGGAGGTTCCATGTCACCTGCGCCGACTTGAACAGCTGCTGCCCGTCAACGGTCAGGGTCAGCGCCCGGCGGATCGTTTCCGCCTGGTGCGGGCCGCTCGTGCTCAGCCCGATGATCACGCCCTCGGCGCGCAGCCGGGACAGCGCGGCCAGCAGCGGCGCGTCGG
>DASXZG010000048.1:0-15446 GCA_036502045.1 Caulobacteraceae bacterium
AAATGGAGCATCAGGCCGCCGCCGCCGCGGAGGCCGGCATCAGCGTGACCCGGCCGCGGATCGGGGCGCCCAGTTGCGGGTAGTCGGCGCGGAAATGGGCGCCGCGGCTTTCGCAGCGGGCTAGCGCGCCCTCGGCGACGAGGCGGGCGGCCACCAGCGGCAGCGCGCCGCCGCAGCCCATCTCCAGCGCGGCGATCTCGGCCAGCAGTCGGCGCAGACCCCCTTCGTCGCGTACGACGCCGGCGCCCTGGCTCATCGCCCGGCGCAGCGCCTGCAGCGCCGCGTCGGGCAGATCCGGCGCGGGCGTCGCCGGCAAGGGGGGCGTGGCCGGATCGGCCGCGAGCGCGGCGGCTTGGCCGGCGCGGGTCCCGAACACCGCGGCCTCCAGCAGCGAGTTGGACGCCAGCCGGTTGGCCCCGTGGGCGCCGGTCGAGGCGCACTCGCCGGCGGCGTAGAGGCCGGCCAGGCTGGTCCGGCCGTCGGCGTCCGTCTCGATCCCGCCCATGTGATAGTGCACCGCCGGTGCGACCGGGATCGGCTGGCGGCGTGGGTCGACGCCCGCCGCCATCGCCGCGGCGAACACCGCCGGGAACTCGTGCGGGAACGCCTCGCCGATCGCCTCGCGGGCGTCCAGGAAGGCGCCGCGACCGGCGCGCCGTTCGCTCTCGATCGCGCGGGCGACGACGTCGCGCGGCGCGAGCTCGGCGGCGGGATGATAGCGGGCCATGAACGGCGCGCCGTCCCGGCCCACCAGCCTCGCGCCCTCGCCGCGCAGGGCCTCGGTGGCCAGCGGCGCGGGATCGCCGCCGAGGTCCATCGCGGTCGGGTGGAACTGCACGAACTCGGCGTCGGCGATCACCGCGCCGGCCAGGGCCGCCAGCGCCAGACCCTCGCCCTTGACCTCGCGCGGCGTGGTGGTGACGGCGTAGAGGCCGCCGAGCCCGCCGGTGGCGAGGATGGTCGCCGGGGCGACGATCTCGGTCAGGGTCCCGTCCGCGGCCTCGACCAGGGCGCCGCGCACCCGGCCGGCGCGGTCGGTGAGCAGGCGGCGGGCGCGGGAACCTTCGCGGATCTCGATGCCGGGCGTGCGGCGCACGGCGGCGATCACCGCGTCCATGATCGCCCGCCCGGCGCCGTCGCCGCCGACGCGGGCGACGCGGGCCCGGCCATGGGCGGCCTCCAGGCTCTGGACGAAGCCGCCGTCTTCGGCGCGGTCGAACGGGGCGCCGAGGGCCGCCAGGCGGCGCACCGCGCCCGGTCCCTCGCGGGTCAGGATCGCCACCGCCTCGGCATCGCAGATGCCGGCGCCGGCGGCGATGGTGTCGGCCGCGTGCAGCTCCGGCGCATCGCCCTCGGAGAGCGCCGCGGCCATGCCGCCCTGGGCCCAGGCCGACGAGCAGCCGGCGCCGAGCGGCGCGGCCGAGAGCACCAGCGCCTTCCTCGGCGCGGCGGCGAGCGCGGCCGAAAGCCCCGCGAGGCCGGCGCCGATGACGAGGACGCCGTCGAATTGGGTCCGAGCGGTCATCGGTGGCCTCCAAAGCTGCCGAACGAGAAGAACTTGGCGTCGATGCCGGCGCCCGCGGCGGCCAGCCACAGCACCCCGCCGCAGAGCGCCAGGGCCAGGAGGTAAAGGGCGAGGCCCAGCGCCCACTCGCCCCGGGTCAGCGGCCGCGCCGCTGGGCGCAGCTGCGCGGCGCGGAACGAGGCCAGGACGCTGAGGCCGATGAACAGCGGCGCCAGCAGCGAGCCGCGGCTCAGGGTCCAGACCACCGCCAAGCCGCCGACCGCCAGCAACGCGGCGCGCTCGAGCCCCGGATGGACCCGGGCCAGCACCGGCCCCAGCGCCTTGGCCCCGTCGAGCGGCGGCGCGGGCGCGAGGTTCAGCAGGTTGAAGGCGGCGATCACGAACGCGCCGATCAGCCACGCCCGCTCGCCGGTCCAGACCGCGAGGCCGAAGAAGGGCAGGGTGGCCAGGAGGCCGAACACCGGCCCGGCCAGCGAGATCAGCACGCCCTTCACTTCGCTCTCCGGCGGCCGCGCCAGGGTCGCCGCGCCGCCGAAGAACGGGATGATGCGGATGCGGCTGGGGCCGCTGCCGGCCCAGTTGATCACCAGCACGTGGCCGAACTCGTGCACGAACACACCGAAAACCGCGGCCAGCGCGGCCTGCCAGCCCATCTGCCAGCCAAGCCAGGCGGCCAGCAGCAGGGTCGAGACCAGGCCCCAAAAGAAGCTCTGCAGCCGGCCAGGCCGAGCCGCGGCGGCCGCCACGGGCTGCGTCTCGGCGGCCGGCGGGTCGGCCCAGGGCGAGATTGGCGCGGCCGGCGCGATCGGGGTCTCGGTCATCGCCGCGCCTCCAGCGCCACGCGGTGCGCCTCGGCGGACGGCGCGCTGAAACAGCAGAACACGACCTTCTCGAAGTGATCGTCGCCGGCCAAGATGTCGTCCACCGTGCCGAGCGCCACCTTCGCCGCCTCGCCGGATGGATAGCCGTAAACGCCGGTCGAGATGGCCGGGAAGGCGATGCTGGCGACGCCGTTGTCGCGCGCCACCTGCATCGAGCGGCGATAGCAGGATGCCAGCAGGTCGGGCTCGCCGTGGTCGCCGCCGCGCCAGACCGGTCCCACCGTGTGGATCACGTGCCGGGCCGGCAGGCGGTAGCCACGGGTGATCTTGGCCTCGCCGGCCGCGCAGCCGCCGAGCGTGCGGCACTCGGCGAGCAGCTCAGGCCCGGCGGCGCGATGGATGGCGCCGTCGACCCCGCCGCCGCCCAGCAGGCTGGCGTTGGCGGCGTTGACGATCGCGTTCAGGGCCAGGGTGGTGATGTCGGCCACGATGATCTCGATCCGCTCCACCGGGCTGCTTCAGATCAGTTCCACGTCGACGTGGTGGCGCGCCCTGACCAGGTCGTAGCGCGCGGGCTTGGGCGGCGGCGGCAGTTCGATCATCCGCTGCACCGCCAGCCTGGCGCGGGCGGCGATGTCGGGCGCGACCCTGACCTCGAACTGCTCGTTCAGCAGCGCCTGATGGATGTTCTCCAGGCTGATGCGCTTCATGTGCGGGCAGAGGTTGCAAGGGCGCACGAATTCCGTGTTTGGCGCCTCGGCGGCGATGTTGTCGGCCATCGAGCATTCGGTAATCAGCACCACCTGCTTCGGCTGACGCCTCACCACATAGTCGCTCATGGCCGAGGTCGAGCCGGCGAAGTCGGCCAGCTCCAGCACCTCGGCCGGGCATTCCGGGTGGGCCAGGATCTCGGCGTCGGGCCAGGCTTCGCGCACCTGGCGGATGTCCTCGGCCTCGAACCGCTCGTGCACCTCGCAGCGGCCCCGCCAGGCAACGATGCGGATATCGGTCTGGCGCGCGACGTTGCGGGCCAGGAACTCGTCCGGCAACAGGATCACCCGGTCGGTCCCGGCGGCGGCCGCGGCGGCTTCCACCACCTGCACGGCGTTGGCGCTGGTGCAGCAGATGTCGGTCTCGGCCTTCACCTCGGCGGTGGTGTTGACGTAGGTCACCACCGGCACGCCCGGATAGCGCTGCTTGATCAGCCGCACGTCCGCCGCCGTGATCGAGGCGGCCAGCGAGCAGCCGGCGCGCAGGTCGGGGATCAGCACGGTCTTGTCCATGCAGAGCACCTTGGAGGTCTCGGCCATGAAGTGTACGCCGGCCTGCACGATCACCTTGGCGTCGGTGCGCGCCGCCTCGCGGGCCAGGCCCAGGCTGTCGCCGATGAAGTCGCCGACGCCGTGGAAGATCTCCGGCGTCATGTAGTTGTGCGCCAGGATGACGGCGTTCTTGGCCTTCTTCAGGCGGTTGATCTCAGCGATCAGCGGCGCGTGCAGGCGCCACTCGATCGGCGTCACCCGGCTGCGGACTTTCTCCCACAGCGGCGCCGTCTCGGCCTCGACCTCGGGGGTGAAGTCCAGAAGTCCTGTCCCGTCCGCCACGGCGTCCTCCTACTCACTTATGCTCACTTTGAGCATTTCTTTGGCCCAAAGAAAGCGCCGGTCGCTGCCGACGCTCCCCCTTATGCTAACTTTGAGCATAAGTGGCAAGGGTTCATATAGACCCCCGCCAAAGCCCCGGGAACCCCCCACGTCGCCAAATCGCGTCACAAAAACTGGAGGGGTCCGGAGCCGCGCTAAAGCCTGCCGCAGCGGCGCCTAGACTGCCTGCGCCGTAGCGCCCTCCACGCGGCGCACTGCCGGGATGGCGTAGACGACGAGCGTCAGCACCACGAGCCAGAGGCCGGCGAGGGCGTACATCAGGCCGATCCCTGCACCCGGCGTGGCGCCCACGGCCCACGCGACCGCCGCCCATCCTGGTCGGCTCACGGCGGGCTCGAACACGCGGTCGGCGAGCGGTCCGCCGCTGGCGCTGGCCAGAGGACTGAGCAGGGCGGTCAGCTGCCATGGCGGCGAACACGCGCCCCTGCAGGTCTGGCGCAACTTCGCCCTGGAAGATCGAACTCAGCGCCGCGTTGACGAATGGGATGACGAAAGTCAGCACAAACAGCGCCGCGCCGAGCGTCAGAGGCGTGCGTGCAACCCCGATCAAGGTCATGGCCGCGCCAGCGAGAAGGGTGCTGACCATCACTGTGTGGATACGTGGCCGCGTGCCGCCCCAGGCCGCCATGGTCAGGGCCCCGCCGATCGCGCCGCTGAAGCCGATCGCGAAAACCGCCCCGAACGTCGCCGTCGAATGCACGCGGTCGAGCAGGTAAGGGGTCATCACCGCCCAGAAGAAGCCGCCGGCTGTCGCGCTGACCAGGGCAATGTAGATGCAGAGCGCCAGCAGGCCGGGCCGCCTGGCCAGGTAGCGAAAGCCATCGAAGGATTGTCGCCAAAGTCCAGGCCGCGAGGTGTTGGGGTCGGCCGGCGGCATGGGAATGCGCAGCACCAGGAGCGCGCCGATACCGACGGCGAACGTGCCGAGGTCGACTTCGATGGCGCCCACGACGCCCACCGTGGCGTAGAGCAGGCCGGCGAACGCGGCGGCGACGATCACGGCGCCGGGGTAGCTCAGCTGCTGGATGGCGTTGGCGCGGTCACGATGGCGATCCGGCACCAGCATGGCGACAGAGGCTTGCAGCGCCGGCGTCTCAACGGCCCCGAAGGTGCTGTTGACCAGCGTCAGGCCGTAGAGTTCCCAGACGTGGAACGCGCCGGATCGGAACGCCAGCAACAGCAGCGCGCTGCCGACGGCGTAGCCAATGTTCGCGGCCAGCATCAGCGTGCGCCGGTCGATGCGGTCGGCGAGCGCCCCGCCAAGGCCGCCCAGCAAGACGCGCGGTATCGCCCAGAAGACGCTGACCAGCGCCAGCGGCGTCGCGTGCCCCGTCAGCCGGAACACCGCGATGCCGACCGCCAGGCCGCTGGTCTGGCTGCCGATCAGCGACACCGACTGGGTGGCGAGCAGCACATAGAAGGCCGCCGTTCCCTCGGGTCGTCGCATGGCCGCGCCTCAATGCTACGCATGTAGTTTTGACAGAGAACTACGGCTGTAGCTAAATGGTCAAGACCATGCGGATCAGCGATGCCGAGAGCCGGATCATGGACGCGCTTTGGCGGCGCGGGCCGCTCGTCGCGGAAGACATCGTGGCCGAGACCGCGCCGGCCCAGGGCTGGTCGGACGCCACGGTGAAGGCGCTGATGGGTCGGCTCTTGAAGAAACAGGCGCTGGAGTCGTTCCGGGACGGCGGCCGCACCCGCTACCGGCCACTGGTCACCCGCGGCGACTACCTCGCCGCCGAGAGCCAGACCTTCCTCGACCGCGTCTTCGGCGGCGAACTGGCGCCTTTCGTCAGCCACTTCGCCGAGCGCCACAGCCTGAGCCCGGACGACGTCGAGCGGCTGAAAGCGCTGATCGCGAGGCTGGATGACGAGCGCTGATCTGCTGCTGGCGCTCGCCCGCCTCAACCTCGCCGCCAGTGCGGCGGTCCTGCTTGTGCTGGCGCTGCGAGGGGCGGCGCGGCGGTGGATCGGCCCGCACCTGGCCTACCGTCTCTGGCTGCTGGTCCCGGTTGCCGCGGCGGGCGCACTGCTACCTGGGCCAGGCGACGGACCGGCCGGCGCGCTGGACGCGGTCGCGAGCGGCCGGGTCACCGGCACGTCCACCGATCTGCTCTTCTGGCTTTGGACCGCCGGTTTCGTCGCTGCGGTCAGTCTGGGGGCGTGGCGCCATTGGCGCTTCGCGCTCGCCGAGCGAGCTGGACGGGCCGGCCCTGCGGTGCTCGGCGTCATCCAGCCGCGCCTCGTGGTTCCGCGCGACTTCGCCCGGCGCTATTCACCCGACGAACGGCGCCTGATCCGGGCTCACGAACTGGCGCACATCGAGCGCGGCGACGCGCGCTGCAACGCCCTGGCCGCGCTTGCCGTCTCGGCCTGCTGGTTCAATCCGCTGGCGCTCGTGGCGATGCGCGCCATGCGCTTCGACCAGGAGCTGGCCTGCGACGCCACGGTGCTGACCGGCGCTGGCGTCCAGCGGCGGGCCTATGCGGAAACGCTGTTGAACGCCGCGCCGGCGGCATTGCAGGCCCCTTTCGTCAGTCACCTGCACGGCGAGGCACGGTCGTTGGAGACCCGCCTTCGCACCCTCATGCAGCCGCGAACGCCGGACTGGCGCGGCGACGCCGGTCTTGCGGGCCTGGTGGCGCTCGGCGCGGTGGTGTTCGCCGCCGCCTGGTGGGTGCAGCCGCCTTCGATCCCGCCGGCGATGCAGACGCTGGTGGTGGTCAGCCTGGATCCACCCAGCGCGGCGACTCGCGCCTGGGTCTACGCCGACCTGCCGAAGCGGCCGCGCTAACAGGCCCCCGAAAGGGGGTGGCGACGCTTGGCCCCGCACGCCTAACCGTCGGCCGCAGGATCTGGAGCGTGTAATGGGTGGGGTGAAGCTTGCGGGGCCGCGAGGGCTGATGCTGATCGCGACGGCGATCATGCTCGTCTCCGAGTTCCTCAACTACACCGGCACGCGCACGGTGGAGACCAGCATGCCTATCGTCGGCGGCGGCGGCGGCGACTACGTCGAGGGTGTGGAGGCAAGTGCGACCCAGCAACTGCCCGGGATCTCCGGCTGGACGTACCACCCCCTGGCGATCTTCTTCCTGGGCGCGCTGGTGGTGCTCTTCGGCCTCAATCTGGCGCTGCCACCGACCATCGAGGCCTGGCGCTACCGGCTGGGTTTCGTGGGCCTGCTGTTCTGCTTCCTGCCGTTCAACCTGGACGACGGCGGCGCCGGGCTGGGCTTGTTTCTTGGCCTGGCGGCGCTCGTCATCGCTGGCTGGACCTGGCGGAGCGCCGGCAAAGCGACCCCGGCCGTGGTGGCGCCCTAGTGTCCCCAGTCTGAAGTTCGAAGCTCCGCGAGGGGCCGGAGGCGCGAATGCCGGCCGCGGCGGCGCCCAGGGGTTGTCGGCGAGCCCCCAGAAGGAGGTGGCTCGCTTGACGCGGCCCAGCCTAACCCATGCGTGCAGGCGAACCGGGGAGGGTGGCGATGCAGAGCTGGTGGGCGAGCTTGGACAAGGCGCGGCAGATGATGATCGCCGCCCTGGTGGTGATGTTCCTGTCGGAGTTCCTCGAATACAGCGGCGGGCGCACCGTCGTGAACAGCATCCCGATCTACGGCAGCGGCGGCGGCGACTATGTCGCCAACGTCTCCGCCAACAGCACCCAGCACGTCGCCGGCGCCAACGGCTGGGGCTACCACCCGCTGGCGATCCTGATCCTGGGCGCGATCGCGGTGGTGTTCGGCCTCAATCTGAAGCTGCCGCCGCCGTGGCACGCCTGGCGCTACCGCATCGCCTTTGTCGGCTTGGTGTTCTGTGTGCTGCCGGTCAATCTCGCGGACGGGCCGGGACTCGGGCTGTTCCTGGGCTTCGCGGCGCTCGCCATCGGCGCCCTGGCCTGGCGGATGGGGGGCCGTCCGGTGGTCGAAGCCCCCGCGGCGCCCGCCACCCCGCAATAGCGCGAGGCGCTACCAGTTGGTGAGGTTGGCGCCCACGACGCAGCGCGGCGCGCCGCCGGGCGGGATCGAAATGGTCATCGGCTTGCCCGGGATGGTCTCGAAGGCGGCCTCGCCGCCCGCCGTCGCCACCTTCACCGCGAACGGGGCGCTGAACTGGCAGACCGGATAGTCGGCCACATGGCGGCCATCCAGCTGGTCGAGCGTCGTGCAGCTGACGTCGCCGTGCGCCATCTGGCCCTGCAGACCTTCGAACCGGAACGGCGTCGGGTGCTCGATGGCGAGCGTGGTCCAGTAGCCCGGGGTGATCGACTGGCAGGGCGGCCCGACCACGGTCCAGGCAGCGGTGTCCGCCTTGTCCGCGGCCGCATCGTGCCTGTGATTGACCAGCAGCAGCGCGCCGACCAGCACCACGGCGGCGCCGACGATCACTGGCGCCGCCAGCCACATTGGTCCGCGCGGCGTCTTCGCCCGCCTCGTCTCGCCGAAGTTGCTCATGATCGCGGCGGGGACACGATCGACCGCCAGCGAACGTTCGTGTCCCCGGTTCCTTGCCTCAGCCCTGGCCGGTGGTTTCCGGCAGGCCGAGGATGCGCTTGGTGATGATGTTGTTCTGGATTTCGTGCGAACCGCCGTAGATCGAGCCGGCCTTGCCGCCCAGCCAGCCGCGCACCGTCTGCAGCTCGTCTTTGCTGAAGCCGTCGCCTTCCCAGCCCAGGCCCTGGCTGCCCATCATCTCCAGGGTCAGCTCGGAGCGGTCCTGCATCACCTTCATGGAGACGTTCTTCATGATCGAGGTGGCGGCGCTGGGGCTGGAATTGCCACGGGATTCGGCGGCGGCGCGGCGCACCGTCTGGCGGAACGCCTGCTCTTCCATCTTGTGCTGGGTGAGGCGGCTGCGCAGGTCGGCGTCGGACAGGCGCCCGTCTTCGTCCACGCCAACGTAGCTCTTGGCCATGTCGACCAGGGTGTCGGTCTGCGCGGCGGCGCCGCGACGCGGGGCTTCGCCGGTGCGGTTGCCCATGCCGTTGCGCTCATGCTGCAGCAGGCGCTTGGCGATGGCCCAGCCGCCGTTCAGCTGGCCCATCAGGTTCTCTTTGGGCACCTTCACGTCGGTGAAGAAGGTCTCGCACTGGCCGGACGCGCCGGAGATCATCTTGATCGGCCGCGCCAGCACGCCCGGCGAATGCATGTCGATCAGGAGGAAGCTGATGCCTTCATGCTTCTTGGCGTCCGGATCGGTGCGAACCAGGCAGAAGCACCAGTCGGCGAAGTGCGCGCCGGAGGTCCAGATCTTCTGGCCGTTGACCAGCCAGTGGTCGCCCTTGTCCTCCGCCTTGGTGCGCAGGCTCGCCAGGTCGGAGCCGGAGCCCGGCTCGGAGAAGCCCTGGCACCAGCGCAGCTCGCCGCGGCAGATCGGCGGGAAGTGCTGCAGCTTCTGCGCTTCGTTGCCGTATTCCAGCAGCGTGTGGCCGAACATGCCGGGGCCCATGCCCTGGATCGGGTTGCGGGCGCCGACCTTGGCCATTTCCTCAGCCAGCACGCGGGCCTCGGCTGGGGTCAGGCCGCCGCCGCCGTATTCTTTCGGCCAGGTGGGCGTGCCCCAGCCCTTGGCGCCGATGCGCTTGCGCCAGGTTTCGGCCGCCTCGCTGGGCGCCACGCCGCCTTCCATCTGCTCCATGGTGGTGTCGGGCTCGCGACGCAGTTCCTTGGGGAAGTTCTCTTCCAGCCAGGTCTTGGCCTCCTTGCGGAAGCCCTCGAGGTCGGTCGCGCCAAAATCAGCCATGTTCGTCTCCCGTCAGCGGGCTCGGGCCCGCGCCTGAAATTGATTGTCTCTGAGTGCGCGAATTTTCCGATTTGCCGACGGCCCCTGTCAACCACGCGGCGGGGACAGGCTCGACTTTCGCGGAACGTCGTGCGTGTCCCCGACTAAGTCGCAACCATAGCTCCGGAACCGCCCGCCAGTGGTCGCGTTTGAAGGCGTGGGCGCTGGCTGTGAGGCTTGGCGCGGCTGTTTCAAGAACAAACACAAGGAGGCGCAGAGCCATGCGCTCGATAATACTGCTTATGCTCGGCATTCCGGTCCCGATCATCCTGCTGCTGGCCCTCTGCACCCACCACTTCTAGGCCGCAGGTCGTCCGGGGACATGCTCGACTTTCGCAGAAAGTCGTGCGTGTCCCCGATCTGCGAACTTCGCAATCGCGGGCATGGTCCGCCGCCGCCGAGCGGCTAAGCTGCGCGCTCTCCATTGCGAGAGCGCCAGCATGACCCGCGAACCCCTGATCCCTGACCTAGATCTGGTGCGCCGTTGCCAGGCGATCGTCGCCGAGGCTTGCGCGGCGCGGGTGCAGAACATCGCCGACCGCCCCGGCAACCCGCTGGGCGCTGGCGTGCGGCGCTGGGGCGGCGCGACGGCGGTGCGCGCCCCAGCATTCGGCGAGAACTTGTTCAACCACGCCTTCGGCTTCTCGGACGACACGCTGGACGCCGCCCGCGAGGCGATCGCCTGGTACGCGGACGAGAACGTGCCGGCGGCGTTCGAGATCGCCCCTGGCGTTCGCACCGAAGGGCTCATGGCGCTGCTGCACGCCAACGGCTACCGCCAGACTGGCTTTCACACCGCGTTCGCGGGCTGGAGCGACGGGCCGTCGGTAAGCGCGCCTGGCGTCGAGGTGCGCCGCGTCGAGTCCGACGACGACCTGGAAGCCTTCACCGACGCTTACCACCTGGGCTGGAACCGCACCGAGTTCCGCGTGCCGACCAGGCCCTGGCTGGCCGCCGGCTGGCGGCTCTACCTCGGCGTCTGCGACGGCCACCCGGCCGGCGCGGCGATCCTGACTCTGCACGCCGGCGATGCTTACCTCGCCGACGCCTCGGTCGACCCGGCGTGGCGCAACCGCGGCGTCCACCGCGCCCTCATCGACGCTCGCTGCGCCGACGCGGCGGCGGCCGGCTGCGAAGTGGCCTTCGTCGGCGCCGACTACGCCGGCGGCTCCAGCCGCAACATGGTCCGCAAAGGCCTAGCGGTGCTCTACACCAAAGCCATCTGGACCCTGCGTCAGCCGAACGCGGCGGGGTAGTCGATCTTCAGGGGCCGTGCGAGCGCTTCAGGTGTCAGTTCCAGCGCCATGAAGGCTTCGCGGTCGCCGAAGGGCGAGGTGATCAGGCGCGTCGCCTCGTGGGCGAAGCCGAAGCGCGGATAGTAGGTCTCGTGGCCCAGCACCACGACCGCATCGACGCCCATCGCGCGGAGCTGTTCGATGCCGGCGCGGCAGAGTTCGGCGCCGTAGCCCTTGTTCTGCGCTCCCGGTCGCACGCCGACCGGACCGAGGCCAGCCACGAACGGCAGCTGCATGGCCGCCTCGCTGTCGGGGTGGCCCGCCAGCGGCGGATCGAACGACGTCGTCACGCTCATCCGGCTGAAGAGTACGTAGCCGACGATCTCGTCGCCGGCTGCGACTACCAGCTCGACGAGCGCCGCGCCCTCGGCGCGCACGCCGTCGACGATCTGCGACGGGCCTTCCTCGCCGAACGCCGCGTCCAGCACCGCGCGGATGGCGGCGTGGTCGGCCAGGGAGGCGGGCCTCACCAAACCCCGATCTTCTCGGCGTCGTGGTGCGACAGCGGCTTGTGCGCCGCCTCGTGGTCCTTCTCGGCCAGGAACCGCACGGCTTCCAGCGCCGCCATGCAGCCCATGCCGGCGGCCGTCACCGCCTGGCGGTAGATGTCGTCGGTGACGTCGCCGGCGGCCCAGACGCCTTCGATGGCGGTGGCGGCCGAGCCCGGCGTCACGTCGAGATAGCCGGCCGCGTCCATCGCCAGCTGGCCTTTGAACAGCTCCGAGGCTGGCGCGTGGCCGATGGCGACGAAGAGACCGTCGCAGGCGATCTCGCGCGTCTCGCTGCAGGTCACGTCGACCAGCCGTACGCCGGTGACGCCCATCGGGTCGGTGGTTCCCAGCACCTCGTCCACCGAGTGGTTCCAGATCACCTCGATCTTTGGATGGTGAAACAGCCGCTCCTGCAGGATGCGCTCGGCGCGCAGCTCGTCGCGGCGGTGCACCAGCGTCACCTTGGCGGCGAAGTTGGTGAGGAACAGCGCCTCTTCGACCGCGGTGTTGCCGCCGCCCACCACCACCACGTTCTTGCCGCGATAGAAGAAGCCGTCGCAGGTGGCGCAGGCCGAGACCCCGAAGCCCTGGAACTTCTGCTCCGAGGCCAGCCCCAGCCACTTGGCCTGCGCGCCGGTGGAGATGATCACGGTCTCGGCCAGCCACACCGCGCCGCTATCGCACTCGATGCGGAATGGCCGCCTGGAGAGGTCGGCCCTGGTGACGATGTCGCTGACGATCTCGGCGCCCACATGCTCGGCCTGGGCCTGCATCTGCTCCATCAGCCAGGGGCCCTGGATCACTTCGGCGAAGCCCGGATAGTTCTCCACGTCGGTGGTGATGGTCAGCTGGCCGCCAGGCGCGAGGCCGGCGATCAGCACGGGGTTCAGCAGCGCTCGGGCGGCGTAGACCGCGGCGGTATAGCCCGCCGGGCCGGATCCGATGATGAGGCAGCGCGTGGTGCGTGGTTCGCTCGTCGACATGGGCTCTTATGTAGCGCCGTTTTCCACTAAAGCGATGGTGTGAGCGACGCCCCGCGCATCCTGTTCTTCGCCAACGCCGGCCCCGAGGTGGGCGGCGGCCACGTGATGCGCAGCCTGACCCTGGCGCGGGCCCTCACCGAGGCCGGCGCCGAGTGCGCTTTTGTCGAGAGCCGAGCCGCCGCGCCGATCCTGCGCCGCTTCGGCTGGCCGGCGCAGACGCTGCTGGCGATGATCGGCGTCGAGGGCCTCGAGCCGCTGCTGCACTACGCCGAGAGCTTCGCCACCGTGTTCGAGCCCGATGTTGTGGTGGTCGACCATTACGAGATGGGCGCCGCTGAGGAGCGGCGGCTGCGCGGCGATGGCCGCCGGCTGGCGGTGATCGACGACCTCGCCAACCGCGCTCACGACTGCGAGCTGCTCGTCGATCCCGGCTATGGCCGCCGGCTGGACGACTACAGCGGCCTCGCGCCTAGCGCCGCGCCCCGGCTGGTGGGACCGACCTTCGCACTGGTGCGGCCGGAGTTCGGCGGCGCCCGTCCGCGGGCGATGAGCCGGCGCGCGAAGCATGAGCCGGTGCGCCGCGTGCTGGTCTCGCTCGGCCTCACCGACCTCGGCGGCATCACCCAGCGAGTGGTGACCGCACTGGCGCCGGTGCTGGGCGAGGCGCGGCTGGAGGTGGTGATCGGCGCCGAAGCTGCGAGCCTGCCCGGCCTCAGAGAACTCGCCGCCGCGGACCGCCGCGTGCGGCTCTGGATCGACACGCAGGAGATGGCGACGCTGATGGCCGACACCGACCTCTGCATCGGCGCCGGCGGCTCCAGCGTCTGGGAGCGCGCGGTAGTGGGTCTGCCGACCGTCACGCTGGCGCTGGCGGACAATCAGCGTCCGATGATCGCCCAGATGGACGCCGCCGGCATTACCCTCGGTCTGGACGCCGCCGCGCCCGACTTCGAGCACGCGCTGCAAACCGCCTTCAACCGCCTGGTCGACGAAGCCGACCTGCGCTGGCGCCTGGCCCAGCGCACGGCCGATCTCTGCGACGGCCAGGGCGCGGTCCGCGTCGCCGAAGCCGTGCTGCGGCTCTAGGGCTTGGCGGCAGCGGCGGCCGGCGGCGGATCGTCCGTGCCGATGTCGATCAGGCCCTTCCAGCGCCCGGCGGCGTCCTTGCGCCAGACGGTGACGTAGCGCCCGGTGGCGGCCGGCGCCTCCGGATGAGCGAGGGAGCTGGCCTTCCACGTGCCGGTGGTGACCCCGAGATCGCCGCTCGCCGCGCCCCAGGCGTCGACGACGGTCCACTCCAGCTTCGACGTCGACTGTTTGGCCCCGCCCAGCGACTGGTAGATCGCCTCCGCGCCCCTGATCGGCGCGCCAGGGTCGAACTCGAGGCCGTCCTTCGGGTCCATGTATTCGCGGAACGCCTGCGCCGTCCCCGCCACCTGAGCCCGCGCTTCGAACGCGGTGTCGGCGGCGCGCACCGCGGCGGCGGTGTCGGCGGCAGGGTCGGCGCGAGCGATCGCCGGGGCGGTGAGCAGCAGGGCGGCGAGGGCGTAGCGCAGCATCAGACCAGCTCCGGGGGTTCGAAACCGCGCAGGCGCAGGCGGTCGGCCATGGCGGGGCGTTTGGCGCGCCAGTCAGGGGCGAGCATGCCGAGGCCGAGCACGTCGACGCGCTCGCCCTCCTTGATCACGTGGCCGCGAAAGCGGGCCTCGACGGTGAAGCCGAAGGTCTCGTGCAGCTTCCACACCGGCTCGTTGGAGGCCAGCACCTCGCACCACAGCTTGGCCAGCTTCAGCGCCTCGAACACGTACTCCAGCATCCAGTATTCGACGTAGGAGCCGAGCCCGAGGCCGCGCACGCCAGGATCGGCCAGGTAATAGGCCCAGGCGCAGCGCACGTTGCGGCGATCGATGTCGTAGAGGTTGGCGAGGCCCACCGGCGCGCCGTCGCTGGTGATGATCCAGTAGCGGCGCGTCTCGTCGTCGGCGATGGCCGCGAACCAGGCGGCGTGCTCCTCCGGCGCGATGACGTGGTCGGTGTACATGTAGGCCCGCACGTCGGGCGAGTTGCGCCAGGCGAGAATCCGCGGCGAATCCTCCGCCGCCACCGGCCGCAGCTCGACGCGTGGGGCCATTCGGCGCTCCGCTCCCGATATTGGCGCCAGCTTAGCCTGAGTCAGACCCGCCGTTCACCGCCGAAATTGGCCAGGTCCGGACGGCGTCGCACGAGGGCGCGGACGTCGTCTGAGGTGAAGGCCGGATGGTCCGCATAGAGCGCCTCGTAGACGGCGCGGACGAAGTCGTAGTCGTGCGGATAGTCGACGGTCCAGCGCACCTCGCCCTCGTCGGCGGCCTGGCTGAACCAGGCCTGGCGGTAGAGTTCGGGGTGCCGGTGCATGGCCCAGGTGACGTGCTCGTACTCCTCGTGGCTGACGGCGCGGGCGGCGGCCGCGCGCAACGCCCCGGCGGTCATCACCTCGACGTCGAGCCCCCTGGGGAAGGTGCGGCGCGGGGGGGTGTTCGAGCCATAGTCGGCCCCGGCGCCGGTCACGTGGGCGATGGTCGCGTCGATCACGTCCGGATCGGCCAGCGGGCAGTCGCCGGTCAGGCGCACCACGTGCTCGGCCGGGCCATGGGCGTCGAGCGCGCCGATGAAGCGCGCCAGGACGTCGCGCAGCGGTCCGCGATGAACCGGCACGGCCTGCGCGGCGACGATCCGCGCGAGCTCGTCGTCGCTCGGGTTCTCGCTCGTCGCCACCACCAGGCGGTCGATCCGCCGGGCGCGGGCCACCCGCTCGATCTGCCGCAGGATCATCGGCGCCCCCGCCAGGCGCATGAGCACCTTGCCCGGCAGCCGGCTCGAACTCGTCCGCGCTTGCAGGATGGCGAGGATCAGC
>DASXZG010000049.1:0-2362 GCA_036502045.1 Caulobacteraceae bacterium
CCAAGATCGACTACGTGCGCACGGTCAGAGACTTTGCTGCGTTTCTCCGCCGCTCGCCCGATCTGGCCGAGCCGGAGGATCTGCGGCGTTATCAGCTGCACCTGGCCTCGCGGGGCGCCTCGCCGGCGAAGATGAACGCGGCGGTTTCGGCGCTGCGGTTCTTCTTCAAGGTGACGCTGGGCCGGCCTGAGTTCGGCGAGCGGCTGACGACCGTGCGTGCCGAGCAGCGGCTGCCGGTGGTGCTCAGCCCCGAAGAGGTGGCGCTGTTGCTCCACTGCGCGCCGAACCTGAAGCACAAGGCCGCCCTCAGCGTCGCCTATGGCGGCGGCCTCAGAGCCTCGGAGATCGTCCACCTGAAGGTCGGCGACATCGACTCCACGCGCATGCTGATCCGGGTCGAGCAGGCCAAGGGCCGCAAGGACCGCTACGTCATGCTCGCGCCCGACCTCCTGGAGTTGCTGCGCGCCTGGTGGCGGACCGCTCGGCCCAAGGGCTGGCTGTTCCCCGGCCGCGATCCCGCCCAGCCGATCACCACCCGCCAGCTCAACCGCGCCTGCCACGCGGCGGCGGTGACTGCGGCGCTCGACAAGCGCGTCTCGCTCCACACCCTACGCCACTCCTTCGCCACCCACTTGCTGGAGCGGCGGACCGACATCCGCGTGATCCAGGTTCTGCTCGGCCACAAGAAGCTCGACACCACCGCGCTCTACACCCGCGTCGCGCTCAAGACCCTCGGCGAGGTTCGGAGTCCACTCTCTCTGCTGAGGCCGCCGCCCGCCTGAGCCGCCATGCCGCGGCCATCCCTGGAGGTGGCCGACATCCTGCGCCGTCACGGCGAGGCCTTCCGCCGCGCTCACGCCGGCCATTTGAGCCTTGGCCAACTCAAGGTCATGTCGGCCATCGAAGCCTGCCGCACAGCCGAGATGGGCGGCCATGTCTCACGCTGTGACGACTGCACGCATCTGGCGGTGAGCTACAACTCCTGTCGCAACCGCCACTGCCCCAAGTGCCAGGGCGCGGCAGCGCGCGCCTGGCTCGCCGACCGAGCGGCCGACCTCCTGCCGGTCCCTTACTATCACGTCGTCTTCACCCTGCCGGCGCAGATCGCCGCCATCGCATTCCAGAACAAGGCGATCGTCTACGACCTCCTGTTCAAGGCCGCGGCCGAGACCCTTCAGACCATCGCCGCCGATCCGAAGCATCTGGGCGCCCGCATCGGCCTGACCGCCGTGCTCCACACCTGGGGCTCGGCCATGACCCACCATCCCCATATCCACTGCATCGTCCCCGGCGGCGGCCTCTCGACGGACGGCCAGCGCTGGGTCGCTTGCCGGCCGGGGTTCTTCCTGCCGGTGCGGGTGCTCTCGCGCCTCTTCCGGCGGCTGTTCCTGGAGAGGTTCAGCCAGGCCCATGCGGCCGGCCGGCTGGCCTTCTTCGGCGATCTCGCCCCGCTCGCCGAGCCATCGACCTTCAAGACCCACCTCACTCCGCTGCGCCGGGCCGAGTGGGTGGTCTACGCCAAGCGTCCCTTCGGCGGGCCCGAGGCGGTGCTCGCCTACCTTTCTCGCTACACCCACCGCGTCGCCCTCTCGAACAGCCGCCTCCTCGCCATGGACGACTGCGGCGTCAGCTTCCGCTGGAAGGACTATCGCGCCGCCAGCCCGGCCACCGGCGCGGTGAAGATCAAGACGATGACGCTGAGCCCAGAGGAGTTCCTGCGCCGCTTCCTGCTCCACGTCCTGCCAGGCGGCTTCCACCGCATCCGCCACTACGGCCTCCTGGCCCACGGCCCCCTCGCCGTGGACATCGACCGCCTCCGGGCCCTGATCGCCGTCCAGGCCGCCCGGCAGCCCACCAGCCCGGCCAACGATAATGACGAGCCGACAGAACCCGAGGCTCAGCCGCCTTGCCCCTGCTGCGGCGGGCGCATGCGCATCATCGAGGTCTTCACCCGCGGACGCGCGCGCCGAACCCCGGTTCCCATCACACGTCTGCGGATCGACAGCTCATGACCATCGCCCCGCGAGCGCAGCCTGGATCACCGCCGGCGCACCCATGCGCGGACGCCGTCCGAGTTGCGCCTCGAGCCACAGCGCGAGCCCAGACCATCGCCGCCAAGCCCCGAGCACTCCGCCCGCGCGATCCCGGTCGCCCGATCCTTCGCCCTGCCGAACGTCACAACGTCGTCGCCGGCTGTTCGCCGCCTCGCCCAGGCCCCGCGCCAGACCGATATCCCCATAGTCCCGCGCCGCCTCACCAGCGCTGAGCCCGCTTCCCGCGGTTTCCTCCCCCGAAGGCTTTCGGACGCCGACCCGCGCCAGCCCCGTATCCCGCGCGGGGCCGGCATCCGAAACCCTCAACA
>DASXZG010000050.1:0-40294 GCA_036502045.1 Caulobacteraceae bacterium
GAGAGCAATGTCGTTCGTCGAGGACATGCTGGAGGCGGAGATCCGCACCGGCGAGATCAAGATTCACGGGCCGGAAGGCTTCGAGGGCATGCGCGTCGCCGGCCGGCTGGCCGCCGAGTGCCTCGACATGCTGGTTCCCTATGTGGTCCCCGGCGTCTCCACCGAATACCTCGACACCCTGGCGCGCGAGTTCATCCTCGACCATGGCGCCTTGCCCGCGTGCCTCTTCTACAAGGGCTACAGTCACACGCTGTGCATCTCGCCCAACCACGTGGTCTGCCACGGCATCCCGGGCGAGCGCAGCTTGCGCGACGGCGATATCGCCAACATCGACGTCACCGTGATCGTCGACGGCTGGCACGGCGACACCTCGCGCATGTACGGCGTCGGCGATGTCTCGCCGCGCGCCCGCCGGCTGGTCGACGTGACCTACGAAGGCGCGGCGCGTGGCCTGGCGCAGGTGAAGCCCGGCATGCGCTTCGGCGATATCGGCCACGCCATCCAGGCTTATGTGGAATCCATGCGCTGCAGCGTGGTGCGCGACTTCTGCGGGCACGGCGTCGGCCGCGTGTTCCACGATGCGCCCAACGTGCTGCACTACGGCGATCAACGCACGGGTCCGGTGCTGCGGCCCGGCATGTTCTTCACCATCGAGCCGATGGTGAACCTGGGCAAGTATCAGGTGAAGCTGCTGGCCGACGGCTGGACCGCTGTGACCCGCGACAAGTCGCTCTCGGCCCAGTGCGAGCACTCGGTCGGCGTCACCGAAGACGGGGTCGAGGTGTTCACCGCCTCCCCGGCCGGCCTGTTCAAGCCGCCGATGCAAGGCGCCGGCTGAGATCGAGCCGCCGAGCGAGGGCCTGTCAGGCGGCGCTGAGGCTTTCGCGCATCCGACGATCGGCGCCCAGCGGGTCGTTCTCGACGTGCGGCGCGCCCGAGAAGATCATCGTTTCGCGCTTGTCCAGGCTGTACGGCGGCCAGGCGGGCAAGCTCGGCGTGTCGGGCGTCCCGCTGCGGGCGAAGCTCGCCCAGGCCGCGCTGGCGCCGGCGGCCAGCGCCGCCGCCTCTTGGTTTCCGGCGGCGATGTTCACGGTATCGGTGTTGTCGAAGTAGAAGGTGCCGTCGATGCCGTGCGCCGATTTCAGGTTGGGCGTCACCGGGCTCTCCCAGGCGAAGAGGTACATCCAGGTCGGCGCGCCGCCCTGAAGATGGGCTTCAACAAACTTGATGGAGTTCATGCGCGTGCCGTCCGACATCGCCCGGACCAGCAGATCGCCCGGGGCATAGGACGGGTAGGCGGCGCGATAGGCGGCGAGCATCTGCGCTGACTTCTTGCCGAGCATGCCAGGGGCCATGGCGGCCAGCCGCTCCTCGGTGAGAGAGCCCGGGTCCATGGCGGCCATGAACAGGGCCGACTCGTGCTTGGTGCAGCCGACGATCAGCGGCACGCGTCCCGACCCCTTCGCCACCGCCTCGAGCGGCGTCAGCGGCAGGTCGGCGCCGCCGACTGACGGCGAGAAGCCGCGGCCAGGTCCGCCGCCGGCAGCGGTGGCCGCCACGGCCCGCGCGCCTGCCGCGAGTACGGCTTCCGCTGGCGCCTGCTGCAACTGGCCCGCCTGGTCCTTCTGGAGGCCCATCTCCTTCAGCAAGCTCTCGGCCAATGCGCCAGAGCGCTCGCGGCCGGCCGGGCGGTTCAGCACCCCGCTCTGGCAGATGGCGCGGTGCAGGAGGCCCTGCGCGCCCGGCATCGCCAGTAGCACGCTGATCTTGGCCCCGCCCCCGGATTCCCCATGCACCATCACCCGGCCCGGGTCGCCGCCGAACGCTTCGATGTTGTCACGCACCCACTCCAGGGCGGCGATCAGGTCGAGTTGTCCGACGTTGGCCGATCGCTCGAAGTCCCCGCCAACCGCCGCGCCGAGATCGCAGTAGCCGAACACGCCCAGCCGGTGATTGACCGTGACGACCACGACATCTTGCCGCGCGGCGAGGTGGACCCCGTTGGAGCGCGACCCCGAGCCTGAGCCGATGTCGAAGCCGCCACCGTGGATCCACACCATCACTGGGCGCTTGCCGCCGTCGTTCACGCCCGGCGTGAATACGTTGAGCACCAGGCAGTCCTCGCTCTGCGTTATCGGTACGTCGGGCGTCATGCCGAAGAACTCGCGAAACTGCGCCCCCATGTTCGGCATCGACCCGCTGGCGGTGGATTGCGGGCAGTTGGGGCCCCAATCGAGACAATCGCGCACCCCGGCCCAAGGCGCGGGCTTGCGCGGCGGCATGAACCGGTTGGCCCCCGAGGTGGGCGCGCCATAGGGAACGCCTTTGAAAACGTGGACGCCGCCATCGCTCGCGCCGCGGACCTTGCCGCTGCCCGTTTCGACTGTCGTCACGCGCGCCTCCCAGCGTCCGGCAGCGCCACGCGTCTTCGACATGGCTGCTTGGACCGACGGACTTTCGTCTGCCGAGCATGCAATGTGCGCTGAGCCCTCACAAGCGCTGTCCTTGGACCCGGCCTATCGGCGCCGTCGCCCGCAGGCCGGCTAAGCGTTTCGCCGTCGGTAGCGCGGCTCGTCGACCACGGTCAGCAGCATCACCAGCGCCACCGTCTCGAACACCATCGAGAGAATGAACACCGGCAGGTAGCCGCGGCTCGCCCAGGCGATGAGACCGCCGGCGGCGGGGCCAAGCGTGTTCATCAGGCCCTGGGCGGTCTGCGACAGCCCGAGGCGCATCGGCATATCCTCGCGCGAACCGAACTCCAGCACCATCGTCTGGCTGGACATCTGGAACCCCGCCTGCGCCGCGCCGAGCCCGGCGAAGGCGACCAGGATGCCGAGCGGCGCCGAGGCGAAAATCAGGATCAGCGTGGCGGCGATCCACAGTGTCATCGCCATGATGAAGGACAGCCGAAAGCCGAAGCGGTCGCCGATCAGACCCCAGACCATGTTGCTGAGGCTGTCGCCCTCGAACAGCAAGAGGCTCATCAGGCCGATGTTTTCGCCGCCGTGCGGTCCGGTGATCGGCATGATGTGAGCCGCGAACAGGATGTAGAACGGCACGCCCACTCGCCCCGCCGTGGCGCAGGTCTGGGCGATCATGAAGAACATGTAGCCGCGGTCGGCGCGCAGCAGGGTCGGGAATTCGCGCATCCGGTCGAGGGTGCGGGCGCGGGGACGTACCGTCGGCGGTTCCGGCTCTCGCATCAGGATCGCCAGCATGCTGAGGCCCAGAGTCGTCAGGATCGCGGCGAGCACGAAGGTCGTGGCGTAGCCGTTGCCGAACAGGTTTGGTCCGATCAGGTAGCGGCCCGCCACGTAGGCGAGCCCCGCCGAGACCTGGCCGCCGGCGACATTGCGCAGCGCCTGCAACCGGCCGCGGCGCTGGGTCGGGATCACCTTGGCCAGCAGCATCTGGAACGCCACGCCCTGGGCGCCCTGGAAAATGCCGAGCAGGAACAGGAACACCAGGATGCCGATGATCAGCGACGGCCCGCGCAGAAACCAGGCGCAAAGAGCGATGGCCAGGATCTGCACCCCGCATCAGGGTGCCCATGGTCATCGAGACCGGCAGCACCTTCTTGCGGTGCTCCACCTGAGAGGCGCCGACGATGGGCGAGAGGATGCCGCCGAGATTCTGCAGGGCCTGACCGCCGCCGACGATCAGGCTGGAGAAGCCCGGCGGGGCGATCATGTGCAGATAGGCCGGCAGGAAGGTGGGCGAGTTGAAGATGCGGAAGCCGGTCATGCCCAGCATGCCGTGCAGGAAGTGGCCGGCGAAGTTGCGCGGCAGGTTCTTCCAGACGAAGCGCTCGTTCTCGGCCTCGGCCTCTTCGAGGCTGGCAGACGTCGCCATCTCCGCCTCGATGGTCTCTACGCTGTCGGCTGCTATGTCCACCACGCGCCCTGCCGCCTTCAAGGTCCGGCGGCCCCCGAACCCTCCTGGAGTTATCGCTGATAAGGGCGGTCTAGCAGAGTTCGGCCCCCTGACAATGTTGCAGGGCCGCAGCATGCGCTTCTAAGCGCTGGGGCGCTGGTCTATCGTCCAGCCATCCCCCGACAAAGGCGCAAAACCCTATGCTCGTTTCCACCACCAACGATATTCCGGGCATGCGGATCACCCGCCACATCGGCCTGGTGCGCGGCATCACCGTCCGCTCGCGCAGCGTCCTTGGCAACTTCGCCGGCGGCATCCAGTCGCTGTTCGGCGGCAAGCTGTCGGTGTTCGTCAGCCTGGCCGAGACGGCGCGGCAGGAGGCTTACGACCACCTTTGCGAGCACGCGCAACAGGCGGGCGCCAACGCCATCATCGGCATGCGCTACGATGCCAACGAGATCATGGAGGGCATCACCGAGGTGCTGGCTTACGGTACGGCGGTGGTCGTCGAGGCGTGAGCGTAGCAAGTACCGCAGCGCGTCCGCAGCGGCTGCATCGCTACGAGACCGCCAACGCCGACAGCGCCCGCTGGGACGCCTACCGGCCACGCGCGGGCGACATCGTGGTGGCCACCGCCCCCAAGTGCGGCACCACCTGGACCCAAATGATTTGCGCCCTGCTGGTGCACGGCCCCGAGTTGCCCGCCCCGCTGACCCGGCTGTCGCCCTGGCTCGACCGCCTGTCGCCGCCCATCGAGACCGTGCTGGCCGACCTGGATGCGCAACCGTGGCGGCGCATCGTCAAGACCCACACCCCGCTCGACGGCCTGCCCTACTTCGACGAGGTCACCTACGTGTTCTGCGGCCGCGACCCGCGCGATGCGTACCTCTCGATGATGGACAACATGCAGAACGCTTCGGAGGCCACCATGGCCGCCGTGCGCGCCCGCCTCGGCCTGCCCGACAGCTTCGTTTTCCCAAGCGACGTCAATGCCTTCTTCCGCGTCTGGATGACGGCGCCGATCCACGAGTGGATGGACGACGGCTTCCCGATCGGCTCGGTGTTCGGCACCGCGCGCCCCTTCTGGGCGCATCGCGCGGCGCCCAACATCCACTTCCTGCACTACCGCGACTTGACGAGCGACCTGGAGGGCGAGATGCGCCGTCTGGCGGGGCTGCTCGGCATCGAAGTGGCCGAGGACGCCTGGCCGGCGCTGGTCGCGGCCGCCAGCTTCGAGGCCATGCGCGACGGCGCCGACGACAACGCCCCCGGCGCCCATCTCGGCGAGTGGACCCGCAACGACGCCTTCTTCGCCAGAGCCCGCATGGAAGAGTGGCGCGGCGTGCTGAACGCGGAAAACCAGGCGCTTTACGAAGAGCTGGCGCCCGTTCGGGTCGAGCCCGCGCTGCGAGCCTGGCTGGAGGGCGGCCGGGCGCTGGCGGGGGAGCCGCGGGGACTCTAGGCGGCGCGCGCCGCGTCGGCCGCGGCGAAGTGGGCGAGCTGGTCCTCGTAGGCTTGCTTGAACGCCGGGCGAGCGGTGGCGCGGGCGAGGTAGGCGGCGCAGGCCGGGTGGTCGTCGAGGCCGCCGAAGCGGGCGGGCAGGCGCAGGACGTCGGCGAGCAGCAGGTCGGCGACGGAGAACTGGCCGGTGAGCCACTCGCGCCCGGACAGCACGGCCTCCAGCTGACCCAGGCGCATCGTCATCCAGCTGTCCCAGCGCTCCGCGTCGGGGCCTGTCGGCGCGTGGCCCGCAAACCTGGGCAGGCTCCAGGGCTGGGTGCAGACCTCCACCGAGTTCAGGGCCGCGAACAGCCAGCTGACGGCTTCGGCGCGGGCCTTGGGATCGGGCGGCAGCAGCGCCGGGCTGAGTTCGCCCAGGTGCAGCAGGATCGCGCCGCTCTCGAAGAACCACAGGTCGCCATCGGTGAGCCAGGGGACCTGGGCGAACGGCTGGTGCGCCAGGTGCTCCGGCCCGCGACCCTCGAACGGCGTCGTCGCCACCCGGTACGGCAGGCCCGCCTCCTCCAGCGCCCAGCGGATGCGCAGGTCGCGCACCAGCCCGCGCGGCGGCGGCGGGACCCAATCGTATGTGGTCAGGACCAGCTCGCCCATCGCAGCGTCTCCTTCCGCGCGGCCATAGGTGGGGCGAAATGAGTTGAGATCAAGAATTGTCCGCGCGCCGCGCGCCTCTAGCCTCTTCCCGGGAGGCGCCGATGCCGCAAACACCTGAAACCACAGTCTTTCCCAGCGACGACGATGTCAGGGAGCGGCTGGTCAAGCGCCTCGACCAGCGCGGCCAGGGCGTCGGCGTGGTGGTCGGCGTCGTCGACGCCAGCGGCCGGCGCGTCATCGCGCATGGCGATACCACGCACGGCGGCGGCCGGCCGGTGGGAGGCGACACTTTGTTCGAGATCGGCTCGGCCACCAAGGTGTTCACTACCCTGCTGCTGGCCGAGATGGCGGAGCGCGGCGAGGTGGCGCTGGACGATCCTATCGCGCGCTACCTGCCAGCCGGCGTCACCGCGCCAACGCGTGGTGGTCGCGAGATCACGCTCATCGACCTCGCCACGCACACCGCAGGCCTGCCACCGATGGATCCAGGCTTTCGCACCACAGACCCGGCCAATCCCCGCGCGCTGGTAGGTCAGGCCGAAGCCCTGGCTCGGTACTCGGCGGAGCGGCTGTATGCCTTCCTCAGCGCGTTCGAGCTCAAGCGCGACATCGGCGCGCGCTATGTTTACTCCAACCTTGGCCTGGGCCTGCTGGGCCACTTGCTGGCGCTGCGTGCGGGCGCTGCCTTCGAGACCCTGCTTCGCCAGCGCATCACCGGGCCGCTCGGCATGACCGACACGGTGATGACGCCGGATGCCGATCAACGGCGACGCCTGGCCCTCCCCCACAATCAGCGCCTGCAGCCGCGTATGACACTAAGGCTCGACGTGCTGGCGGGCGCCGGCGCCCTGCGCTCGACCGCAAACGACCTGCTGACGTTCCTGGCCGCCGAACTCGGCTTCATCGAGACGCCGCTACGGGGCGCCATGGCGGCCCAGCTCGCGCCGCGCCGGCCCACGAACCTCGTCCGCATGCGGGCGGCGCTCGGCTGGCATGTCATCGACACTGGGCGGGATGAAATCATCGGGCATGGCGGCGCCACCGTCGGATCGGTGTCGTACATCGCTTTCGATCGCCAGCGGCGCTGTGGCGTCGTGGCGCTGAACAACGCGCGTGGCGCCAGCGACGAGAATCTTGCCTGGAGCTTGCTGACCGAGGGCCGGGCGCCGGCGCGCGCCGGCTCTCTGGACCCAACCGCGCTGGACGCATTCATCGGCCGCTATGCCTTGTGGTCAGGCTCGGTGCTGGAGGTGACGCGCGTCGACGACCAGCTCCTCGCCCAGCTCACCGTAGCCGGTCGCCAGCGACCCGTGCGCCGGATCCACCAGCTCACGCCGACCCGCTTCGGCTGGGATGACGCCAACATGGAAGTGACGTTCGTCGGCGAGGGCCGGGCGAGCGAGATCGTCATGCACTCGGCGGACGGCGACCGCCGCTGCCCGCGCCTCGCTTGAACCCGCGCAAAAGAAAAGGGCCGGTCCTCGCGGACCGGCCCTTCCCCGTCAGCCAATTGGCCGATGGATCAGTTGTAGACCTCGAACAGGCCCGCGCCGCCCATGCCGCCACCGATGCACATGGTGACGACGCCGTACTTCACGTTGCCGCGGCGGCGGCCTTCCTGGAGAATGTGGCCGGTGAGGCGCGCGCCAGTCATCCCGTAGGGGTGGCCGATGGCGATAGAGCCGCCGTTCACATTGTACTTTTCAGGGTCGATGCCGAGGGTGTCGCGGGCGTAGAGGCACTGCGACGCGAAGGCTTCGTTCAGCTCCCACAGGTCGATGTCGTCGACCTTGAGGCCGTGACGCTCGAGCAGGCGCGGCACGGCGAACACCGGACCGATGCCCATTTCGTCAGGCTTGCAGCCGGCGACGGCCCAGCCCATGAACCGGCCCATCGGCTTCAGGTTGCGGCGCTCGGCTTCGGCGGCTTCCATGATCACCACGGCCGCAGCGCCGTCGCTGAGCTGCGAGGCGTTGCCGGCGGTGATGTACTTGCCCGGGCCCTTCACCGGTTCCAGCTTGCGCAGGCCCTCGATGGTGGTGTCCGGACGGTTGCACTCATCGCGATCGACCACGTAGTCGACGATCGTTTCTTCCTTGGTCTCGCGATTGACCTGCTTCATGCGGGTCTTCATCGGCACGATCTCGTCGCGGAACTTGCCGCCTTGCTGCGCGGCAGCCATGCGGCGCTGGGATTCCAGCGAGTATTCGTCCTGGTATTCGCGAGCGACCTTGTAGCGCTCGGCCACCACGTCCGCCGTGTCGATCATCGGCATGTGGATGTCGGGGTACATCTGCGCCAAGCGCGGGTCGTTGTTCTCGCGCGCGCCGCCGCCGCCCGGGAAGCTGATGCTTTCCACGCCGCCGGCCACGACTACGTCGGCGCCGTCATCGACCACGTAGCGGGCCGCCATGGCGATTGACTGCAGCCCGGAGGAGCAGAAGCGGTTGATGGTGACGCCACCGGTGGTGATCGGCAGGCCCGCGAGCAGCGCGGCAGTGCGGCCGAGGTTGCCAGCGCCGTGCGCCACGTTGCCGATGAAGCAGTCTTCGACGGCTTCCGCCTCGACACCGGAGCGCTCGACGGCATGCTTTACAGCGTGCGCCGCCATGCTGACGGTGGGGGTGATGTTGAACCCGCCGCGGCCCGACTTCGCGAGACCGGTGCGAGCGTAAGAAACGATGACCGCTTCACGCATGTTTTGTGATCCTCCCAAACGAGCGTTCTAACTCTTCATTCCCATAGTACGCAGGCGAGAGAAAGGCGACTCGGGATTGGGAGGCTCGGCGCGCCCTCAGCTGGCGGCAGGCGCTGCCGTTCGAGCCGCTGAAACGCCTTCGGCCACGGGGGCACGGCCGATCCAGATCTGGTGGCTTCGGGCCATCAACTCACCGTCGGCCGAGTAGAGCGCGGTGCCGGAGATCAGCTTGCGGCCGCTGCGCTCGATCGGCCAGCCAATGACGATGCAGGGCTCGCCCGCCTTGGGCCGGCGGACGAGCTCGCAGGTCATGGTGCCCAGCATGCCGCCGCCACCGCCGCCGACCACCCAGGCGACCGCGCCCGGACAGTCCAGCGCCGCCCACACAACTTCGGCCGGGATCAGGCCCTCGGCGTCGGCGAACACCGCGTTGGGCGTCCACGGCCCGGCGACCATGCCGTCCGTTCCCGAGACCGGCCCCGCGAACACGCGCAGGCCCACGCCTTCCTGGACCTTGTCGCCGCAGCAGAAGCAGATGGGATGGAACGGGCGCGAGAGGCCGGGGAAGCCCGGCGCTGCGGCGATAGCGGCGGCGAAGCTCGGCGCTGCCGGAACCGGCGGCAAGGCGACGTCGGCGGCCGGGCTGGCGTAGCCGATCACCTCGCCAGCTTCGCTCTCAAGGCGCACCTCTTCGCCGTCGCGGATCATCACCATCGGCGTGTCCAGCGGCGGCGGCGCGCGCAGCACGGCGGTCGCCGGACCCTCGATGAGGCGGGCCATGACCCCGCAGGCGTAGCCGCCGTTGACGGAGTTCGGCGGGCCGCGGAACTGGGCCGCCACGCTGATGCTGGTGCGCAAAACTGTCTTGCCCCGAAGCGCCAATGGCGCGCGTTCAAATGTGGGGTTGTGATCGCCGAGGCTGCGCAGCGCGTCAAGGCGACGAAGGCGCGCGGGTGGCATCGGACACGCGGCTGCACGCAAAACGGCGGGCGCCCAATCCTTGGTCAACTTCCGATAGCGACTCGTCTCACAATGTGATAGAAATATGGCAGTTGCCTAGGAGGACGTCATGGACGTTAAGGCCGGGCAGTTTGAAGCACTGCCTGCTGGCGCTGAGCCAGTCGCTCACAACTCTGTCCTGATCCGCACCCGTGAACCGCGCGACGCCATGCAGCAATGGCTCGTGCCGGTGCTGCTGGTGGCCACCATCGCGGCCGGCGCAGGGACATGGTTCTACTTGGGGACCCACCACGCCACGCCGCTGGTCAACCACGCGGTGGCGACGACGGACGGTCCCGCGTACCAAACCGGCGGCTGAGCCGGTCTGACGTGATCGGGTCCACAGGATGGGCCGTGGCGCCGGCGAGGGCCTGAGCCGGACCTGTGAGGCTGCGTTCCAAAACCTAGGTTTTCGGCAGCTCAAGTCAGTGATCTGTCGAATACTGGGGCCGCAAGCGACGCGAAGCGCGAACCACTTCGCGGCTCCTTCGGGCGTCTATGCCTGAGTGCTGCGGCCCTACGCCATCGCGACGCGGCGCGGCGCAAGCTCGGTGACAGCGTCGGCCGCATCCAGGCGCGCCACCAAGGCCTCGTACTGAGCCCGCAGCTCCGCCGGTAGGCGCTCGCCGAACTTCTCGTAGAACGCCGGGATCAGCGCGGCTTCCTCGCGCCAGACAGCCGTGTCCACATCGCGCAGCAGCGCCAGCGCGGCGGGGCTGAGCGAGAGGCCGCTGGTGTCGATCGCACCCTCTGCCGGCACCAGGCCGATCGCGGTGGCCTCGGCGTCGGCCTCGCCTTCCAGGCGCCCGACGATCCACTTCAGCACCCGGGCGTTGTCGCCGAAGCCGGGCCAGACGAACTTGCCGGCGGCGTCCTTGCGGAACCAGTTGACGGCGTAGATGCGCGGGAGCTGCGCGGCGTCGCCGCGCGTGGCCATGCTCAGCCAGTGGCCGAAATAGTCGCCCATGTTGTAGCCGCAGAAGGGCAGCATGGCGAAGGGATCGCGGCGCAGCTCGCCGACCTTGTTCTCCGCCGCGGCGGTGCCTTCTGAGGCGACGTTGGCGGCCAGGAACACCCCGTGCGCCCAGTCGAACGCTTCGGTCACCAGCGGCACTGCGCTGGCGCGGCGGCCGCCGAAGAGGATCGCCGAGATCGGCACGCCGGCCGGGTCTTCCCACTCGGGCGCGATCACCGGACACTGGCCGGCGGGGGCGGTGAAGCGGGCGTTGGGGTGCGCGGCGGGTTCGCCCATCGCGGGCGACCAGGCGCGGCCCTTCCAGTCGGTGAGGCCCTCGGGCGGGGTGTCGGTAAGGCCTTCCCACCAGACGTCGCCGTCGGCGGTGAGGGCGACGTTGGTGAAGATGGTGTTCTTAGAGAGCGCGGCGATGGCGTTGGCGTTGGTCTTCAGCCCGGTGCCGGGCGCGACGCCGAAGAAGCCGGCTTCCGGATTGATGGCGTAGAGCCGGCCGTCAGCGCCGGGGCGCATCCAGCAGATGTCGTCGCCGATGGTCTCCGCCTTCCAGCCGGGGAGCGTCGGCTGCAACATGGCGAGGTTGGTCTTGCCGCAGGCGCTGGGGAAGGCGGCGGCCATGTAGTGCGCCTTGCCGGCCGGCGAGGTCAGCTTGAGGATCAGCATGTGCTCGGCCAGCCAGCCTTCGTCGCGGGCCATCGCCGAGGCGATCCTGAGCGCGAAGCACTTCTTCCCAAGCAAAGCGTTGCCGCCATAGCCGGAGCCGTAGGACCAGATCTCGCGGTCTTCCGGGAAGTGCACGATGTACTTGATGTCGTTGCACGGCCAGGCGCAGTCGGCCTCGCCGGCCGTCAGCGGCTTGCCCACCGAGTGCACCGCCGGAACGAAGAAACCGTCCTCGCCCAGCGCGTCCAGCGCCGCCTTGCCCATGCGGGTCATGATCCGCATCGAGACAGCGACGTAGGGGCTGTCGGTGATCTCGACGCCGAGCGCGCTGATCGGCGAGCCGACCGGGCCCATGGAATAGGGCACGACGTACAGGGTGCGGCCGCGCATGGCGCCATCGAAGAGGCCCATCAGATCGGCGCGCATTTCGACGGGATCGAGCCAGTTGTTGGTGGGGCCGGCGTCGGCGGGATCCTTCGAGCAGATGAAGGTGCGGCTCTCGACGCGGGCGACGTCCTTGGGATCGGAGGCGGCGTAGAACGAGTTCGGGCGCTTGTCGGGGTTGAGGCGTTTGAGCGTGCCGCAGGCGACCAGCTCGTCGGTGAGGCGCTCCCACTCTGCTTGAGAGCCGTCGCACCAGTATACTCGGTCCGGCTTGGTCAGCGCCGCGATGCGCCCGACCCAGTCGATCAGACCCTGGTGCTTGGTGGGCGCCGGCAGCAAGCCTGGAATCGCGTTCGCCGTCGCCACGTCGCGCCCGTCCTGCATTGCCTCACCCATGTCCCGCCTTGAAGCTTAGGAACGGCGGGCGTGCAAGCCCCGTTCCCACGCTCTGGCTTGTTCTAGCTAACGCAACGAGTCGTTGATCACATCAAGGGCTTTGCCCCCTGGAATCAACTCGTCATCCCCAAGTTGATTCAGTGGCTTGCGCACGGTTCCCAGGTGGTCGTGCAGGTCCGCGGCCTCAGGGTCGACATAGAGCAGACCCGTGACGATTTCGCCTCGGGCGGCATGCGTCAGCAAATGGCCGATGGCGGAGACTCGGTCAGTAGGGTCGTAATCTGACGCCACCTTGCGCAGGCGGAGCACCGAGCCGTCGTGCTGCGTCACCAGCTCCACTTCGCCGGGGGCGTAGTCGACGGTGATTTCGGCGCGCGGCTCGATGAAATCGAGCCGGTTCATGGCGGCGTTGTGCTCGCGCACGTAGTCGAAGCTCTTGGTCGAGCCGACGTGGTTGTTGAACTGCACGCAGGGGCTCAGCACATCGATGAAAGCCGCGCCTTTGTGGGCCAGCGCCGCCTTGATCAGGGGCACCAGCTGGGCCTTGTCGCCGGAGAAGCTGCGGCCGACGAAGCTGGCGCCCAGTTGCAACGCCAGACCCACGAGGTCGATGGCGCTGTCGTGATTGACCACACCGCGTTTCGACTTCGAACCAGGGTCGGAGGTGGCGGAGAACTGGCCCTTGGTCAGGCCGTACACGCCGTTGTTCTCGACGATGTAAGTCATGTTGACGCCGCGCCGCATCGAGTGGGCGAATTGGCCGAGGCCAATAGAGGCGCTGTCGCCATCGCCGGAGACGCCTAGATAGATCAGGTCGCGGTTGGCGACGTTGGCGCCGGTGAGCACGGACGGCATCCGTCCGTGCACGGAATTGAAGCCGTGCGAGTTGCCGAGGAAGTAATCCGGGGTCTTCGACGAGCAGCCGATGCCTGAAAGCTTGGCGAGCCGGTGCGGCGGCAGGTCAAGCTCGAAGGCCGCCTGGATCACCGCGGCGGAAATCGAGTCGTGGCCGCAGCCGGCGCACAGGGTCGAGACCTTGCCCTCGTAGTCGCGGCGGGTGAACCCGAGCCCGTTGGGCTTCAGCTGCGGGTGATGCAGGCGCGGCTTGGTGATGTAAGTCATTGTTTTCTCTCCTCACCCGCCCGCAGAGGCGGGGGAGGTGGCGCGGCGCGGAGCGCCGTGACGGAGGGGGCGCTGGGTCCCCCCGGACAACGGTTGAGGCGGCGGCGAAAGCCCCCTCCACCACTTCGTGGTCCCCCTCCCCCGCTGCGCGGGGCAGGAGACGGTCGGCGCTGACCCGGTCATTCGGCCACCTGCGGGACGGGGTTGTGGGCCATGCCGCGCATGCGCTTGGAAATCTCGTCGGTGATGAAGCGGGCGGTGATCGGCGAGCCGTCGTAGTTGAGGATCGGCGTCAGCTTGGCCGGGTCGACCTCGCCCTCCACCATCAGCAGTGTGCGCAGCTGCGCGTCGCGGTTCTGCTCGACCACGAACACCGTCTCATGCGCGGCGATGAACTCCATCACCGCATCGTCGAAGGGGAAGCCGCGGACGCGCAGGCCGTCGACGTGCACCCCCTGCCCTTCCAGCGCCAGCAGGCTTTCGTGCATCGCTGGCGTGGTCGAGCCGTAGTAGATCACGCCGTGCGGCGTGCGGCGCTTGGCGGGGCGCGACACCGGCGCTGGGATCAGCCGCTTGGCGGTCTCGAACTTCTTGAGCAGCCGCTCCATGTTGCCGACGTAGACGTGCCCTTCCTCGCTGTAGCGCGCATAGGGGTCGCGCGAGGTGCCGCGCGTGAAGTAGGCGCCGCGCTCGGGGTGCGCGCCCGGATAGGTGCGGTAGGGGATGCCGTCGCCGTCGACGTCGAGATAGCGGCCGAAGTCGCGGCCGCTCTGCAGGTCGTCGTAGGTCATCACCTTGCCGCGGTCGAGCTTGCGGTTCTCGTCCCAGCGGAAGGGACGGCACAGCCACTCGTTCATGCCGATGTCGAGGTCGAGCATGACGAAGACGGTGGTCTGCAGCCGGTCGGCGAGGTCGAAGGCCAGCGCGCCGAACTCGAAGCACTCGGCCGGGTCTTCCGGGAACAGCAGCGGGTGCTTGGTGTCGCCGTGACTGGCGTAGGCCGCCAAGAGGATGTCCGACTGCTGGGTGCGCGTCGGCATGCCGGTGGAGGGTCCGCCGCGTTGCACGTCGAAGATCACCGCCGGGATTTCAGCGAAGTAGGAAAGGCCGATGAACTCGTTCATCAGCGAGATGCCGGGTCCGGACGTGCAGGTGAACGCCCGCGAGCCGTTCCACCCGGCGCCGACGACGATGCCGATGGAAGCGATCTCGTCCTCGCCCTGGATTATCGCATAGCGCGCCTCGCCGGTGCGCGGATCGGTGCGCAGCTTGGCGCAATGGGCGGTGAACGCCTCGGCCAGCGAGGTCGAAGGCGTGATCGGGTACCAGGCGCAGACCGTGGCGCCGCCGTAGACCGCGCCCAGCGCGGCGGCGTTGTTGCCCTCGACATAGATGCGATCGCCCACCTTGTCGGCGCGGCGCATACGCAAGCCGATCGGCTTCAGCAGCCGGGCGGCGGCTTCCCGGCCCATCTCCAGGGCATTGAGGTTGCTATCGATCAGCGCCGCTTTGGAGCCAAACTCCTCGCGCACCAGCGTCTCCAGCACCTCGACTTCGATGCCGATCAGGTGCGCCAGCGCGCCGACGTAGACGATGTTCTTGAACAGCTGGCGCTGGCGCGGGTCGGTGTAGGCCGCGTTGCAGATCGCGGTCAGCGGCACGCCCAGCACCTCGATGTCGGCGCGGCTGAAGTCCGGCGGCAGCGGCTTTGAGGAGTCGTAGAACAGGTAGCCGCCCGGCTCGATGCTATCGACGTCCTGTTTCCAGGTCTGCGGGTTCATCGCCACCATCAGGTCGACGCCGCCGCGCCGGCCGAGGTGCCCGGCCTCGCTGATGCGCACTTCGTACCAGGTGGGCAGGCCCTGGATGTTGGACGGGAAGATGTTGCGCGCCGCCACCGGCACGCCCATCCGCAGGATCGACTTGGCGAACATGCCGTTGGCGCTGGCCGAGCCGGAGCCGTTCACATTGGCGAACTTGACGACGAAGTCGTTGATAGCGGCGAGGCTCATTCGGCGGCGATCCGCGTTGGCGCGGGGCTGGTCCCTTCGGCCTGGGTCATCTCGAGCAGGAACTTTCGCATATCCCAGGCGCCGGTCGGGCACCGCTCGGCGCAGAGGCCGCAGTGCAGGCAGACGTCCTCGTCCTTGACCATCACGCGGCCCGTGGGAAGCGTGGACGAGACGTAGAGGTCCTGGGTGAGGTTGATGGCGGGGGCCTTCAGCCGGTCGCGCAGCTCGGCCTCGTCACCGTTGTCGGTGAAGGTGATGCAGTCGACCGGGCAGATGTCGACGCAGGCGTCGCACTCGATGCACAGCGGCGTGGCGAACACCGTCTCGACGTCGCAGTTGAGGCAGCGCTGCGCCTCGGCGAAGCCCGCGTGGCGGTCAAAGCCGAGCTCGACCTCCAGGCGCACGTTGCCCAGCGCCTCGGCCTTGTCGCGCAACGGCACGCGGTAGCGCAGGTCGTTGGAAACGTCGTTGTCGTAGCTCCACTCGTGGATGCCCATCTTCTGCGAGACGAGCGTCACGCCGGGCCCTGGCCGATCGGCCGGATTCTGCCCGGAGAGCAGCTTGTGGATCGAGACCGCGGCTTCGTGGCCGTGAGCGACGGCCCAGATGATGTTCTTGGGGCCGAAAGCGCTGTCGCCGCCGAAGAACACCTTCGGGTTGGTCGATCCCATGGTGGCCTCGTTGACCACCGGCATGTCCCAACGGTCGAAGTCGATGCCGATGTCGCGCTCGATCCAGGGAAAGGCGTTCTCCTGGCCAACCGCGACGAGCACGTCGTCGCACTCGAAGTGCTGGTCCGGTTCGCCAGTGGGCGTCAGGTTGCGGCGGCCGTTGGCGTCGTAGCTGGCGGCGACCTTCTCGAAGATAACGCCGGTCAGCTTGCCGTCCTGGTGGGTGAACTCTTTCGGCACCAGGAAATTGAGGATCGGGATATCCTCGTGCATGGCGTCTTCTTTCTCCCAGGGAGACGCCTTCATTTCCTCGAAGCCGGAGCGGACGATCACCTTGACGTCGTCGCCGCCGAGGCGGCGCGAGGTGCGGCAGCAGTCCATGGCGGTGTTGCCGCCGCCCAGCACGATCACCCGCTTGCCGATCTTGTCGATGTGGCCGAACGAGACGCTCGAGAGCCAGTCGATGCCGATGTGAACGTTGGCGGTCGTTTCGGCGCGACCCGGAATGTCGAGGTCGCGGCCGCGCGGCGCGCCGGAGCCGACGAACACCGCGTCGTAACCCTCGGCCAGCAGCGCCTTGAGGCTATCGACGCGCTCGCCCTGGCGCAGGGTCATGCCGAGGCCGGTGATGTAACCGACCTCTTCGTCGATCACCGATTCCGGCAGGCGGAACCGAGGGATCTGGCTGCGGATCATGCCGCCCGGCGCCGGGTCGGAGTCGATAATGGTGAGCTCGTAGCCCAGCGGCGCCAGATCGCGCGCCACGGTCAGCGACGCGGGCCCCGCGCCCACCAGCGCCACGCGCCGGCCGTTGCTGGCCTGCGCCGGCTGCGGCAGCCGGGCGGTGATGTCGTCCTTGTTGTCGGCGGCGACGCGCTTCAGGCGGCAGATCGCCACCGGTTCAGCTTCGACGCGGCCACGCCTGCAGGCCGGCTCACACGGCCTGTCACACGTCCGTCCGAGAATCCCCGGAAAGACGTTCGACTTCCAATTGATCATGTACGCGTCGGAATAGCGGCCTTCAGCAATGAGGCGGATGTATTCCGGCACCGGGGTGTGCGCCGGGCACGCCCACTGACAATCGACGACCTTATGGAAGTACTCTGGCGCCTCGGTGTTCGTAGGCTCCAACGCGATACCCTCTGTTGCCTCCCCGCATGTCCCGTCGTAGTCCCAACGGGGGCGGCGAAGCTAGGCCGTCGACTCGTCGGAGCAGGACATTACCGTTGATATGTTAGGGCGCCCCTCGCCGCATGACCAGCGCGTTCCGGGGTGGTTTTCTAATTGGTTCAAATGCAGTTTTTCGTCGCCGACGGTCAATTTCGCCGCCAATCCCGCGTGTTTCCAACTCGAAGCGCGTTGTCATCTTTGCGTTGGATTGGGACAGCAGACTTAGGCGGCGGCTCGCACGAGCGGCCCCTTATCGCGTAGTTTCCTGGCAATCGATCCTTTTGGAGACCGGATGAGCCACACCATCCAGCCAATCCCGAGCACTGTGCCGCGCCCAAGGCCGCGGCGCGGGTGGCGCACACTCGTGGGGATGGCGCTGGTGCTGCTGGCGGCCGTCGGGGTAGCGTTGCTGCTCTCCAAGTGCGCCACCAGCGCCGGCAAAGGCGGCGCGGCGGGCTTCTTCGGTCGCAACCGGCCGACGATTACGGTCGGCACCGCGGTGGCGGTGTCAGGCGATGTTCCGATCACGGTGACGGCGCTGGGCACCGTGACGCCGGAGGCCACGGTGTCGGTGTCGCCGCGCGTCACCGGGCAGCTGGCCGCGGTACGGTTCACCGAGGGCCAGATCGTCGGCAAGGGCCAGGTGCTGGCGCAGGTCGATCCCGCGCCGTTCGCCGCGGCGCTGGCGCAGTCGCAAGGCACGCTGGCCCGCGATCAGGCGATGCTTGCCGGCGCGCGGTCCGACCTGGCGCGCTACCAGACCTTGCTGTCGCAGAACTCCATCGCCGCGCAGACGGTGAGCGATGAAGCCGCGACGGTGAAGCAGGACGAGGCGGCGGTCGCCTCCGATGAAGGCAACGTCGCCACCGCCAGGCTGAACCTGCAATGGGCCTCGATCGCCTCCCCCATCGCCGGCCGCGTCGGCCTGCGCCAGATCGACGCCGGCAACCAGGTCACCGCCAACAGCGCCACGCCCATCGCCGTGGTGACCCAGATCGACCCTATCGACGTGATCTTCGCGGTGCCGGAAGACGCCATCCCGCAGATCGTCCGCCATCCGAACTTCGGCGCCGGGCTGGCGGTAACGGCGCTGGACCACAACAACGGCCAGACGCTTGCCTCCGGCAGCCTCGCCACCATCGACAACGTGGTCGACACCACCACCGGCACGGTGAAGGGCAAGGCGCGGTTCCCGAATGGCAACGCGGCGCTGTTCCCCAACCAGTTCGTCAACGTGACGGTGCTGGTGGACACGCTGAAGAACCAGGTGATCGTACCCACCACCGCGATCCGGCACGGGCCGCAGGGTGATTTCGTGTGGGTGCTGCAACCCGACAAGACCGTCGCCGAGCGGCTGGTGACCAGCGGGCCCGGGACGGGCGAAACCACGTCGATCGTCAAGGGGCTCGCCGCCGGCGAGACCGTGATCACCGAGGGCGGCGACCGCCTGCGTGACGGCGCCTCGGTGACGGTGGCGCAGCAGCACCACGGCGCCGGCGCGACCAACAGCACCACGGGCGGCGGCGGCGGGGGCGGCGCGATCGGAGCGGGCGGGTGACGCGGCCGACGCACGCCTGGCGCCAAGGGTGAGTCCGTCACGCCCGTTCATCGAGCGGCCGGTGGCGACGTCGCTGCTGATGGTCGCGGTGCTGCTGGCCGGGCTGGTGGCGTTCCACTTCCTGCCGCTTTCTGCGCTGCCTGAGGTCGACTACCCGACCATCCAGGTGCAGACGCTCTATCCCGGCGGCAGCCCCGAGGTGATGGCGCAGACCGTCACCGCGCCGCTGGAGCGGCAGTTCGGCGAGATGGCCGATCTCAATCGGATGTCGTCGGTGAGCTCCGGCGGATCCTCGATCATCACGCTGCAGTTCAACCTCGATCTCGGCCTCGACGTGGCCGAGCAGGAGGTGCAGGCGGCGATCAATGCGGCGGGCAACTTGCTGCCCACCGACCTGCCGGCGCCGCCGATCTACGCCAAGGTCAACCCGGCCGACGCGCCGATCCTGACCCTGGCCCTGACCTCCAAGACCCTGCCGCTGACAGAGGTGGAGAATCTGGCCGAGCAGGACCTGGCGCAGAAGATCTCGCAGATCGGCGGCGTCGGCCTGGTCAGTGTCGCCGGCGGCCAGCGGCCAGCGGTGCGCATCCAGGTCAACACGCGCCAGCTGGCCTCGTACGGCCTCGGCCTGGAGGACCTGCGCACCACCATCGCCAGCGCCAACAGCAACTCGGCGAAGGGCTCGTTCGACGGCCCCACCCGCGCTTACTCGATCAACGGCAATGACCAGCTGGCGAGCGTCGACGACTATGCGAACCAGATCATCGCCTACAAGAACGGCGATGCGATCCGGCTGAAGGACGTCGCCACCATCGTACAGGCGGCGGAGAACTCGAAGCTGGGCGCCTACTACGACGTGGCGGCGACCAAGTCCGCCCCGGCGGCGCTGAACCAGGGCATCGTGCTCAACGTGCAGCGCCAGCCCGGCGCCAACGTCATCCTCACAGTCGATCAGATCAAGCACGAGCTGCCGCAGCTGGAATCGGCGCTGCCGGCGGGGCTGGACGTCTCGGTGGTCACCGACCGCACCACCGGCATCCGCGCCTCGGTGAACGACGTCGAGTTCGAACTGATCGCCGCCATCCTGCTGGTGGTGGCGGTGATCTTCCTGTTCCTCAGGAGCGTGCCGGCGACCTTCATCGCCGGCGTCGCCGCGCCGCTGTCGATCGTAGGCACCTTCGGGGTGATGTACCTGCTGGGCTACTCGCTCAACAATCTCACCCTGATGTCGCTGACCATCGCCACGGGTTTCGTGGTCGACGACGCCATCGTCATGATCGAGAACATCTCGCGCTACGTCGAGGCGGGCGAGACGCCGTTCCAGGCCGCCCTGAAGGGCGCCGAACAGATCGGCTTCACCATCATTTCGCTGACCGTGTCGTTGATCGCGGTGCTGATCCCGCTGCTGTTCATGGGCGACGTGGTCGGGCGCCTTTTCCGCGAGTTCGCGGTGACGCTGGCGGTGACCATCGTCATCTCCGCCTTCATCTCGCTGACGCTGACGCCCACGCTGGCGGCGATCTGGCTGCGACCCAACGAGACACCGCACGGCGGCAGGCGGACGGGCGTCGCCCACCGGGTCACAGAGTGGATCGACTGGGCGATCGACCGCTACGGGATCGCGCTGGACTGGGTGCTGGACCGGCAGGTCCCGACGCTGATCGTAGCCGTGGCGACGCTGGCGCTGACCGTGATCCTCTACCTCGTCATCCCCAAGGGCCTTTTCCCTACCCAGGACACCGGTCTGGTGCAGGGCGTGACTGTCGCCACCCAGTCGATCTCCTACGACTCGATGGGCGAGTTGCAGCAGGAGGTGGCGGCGGCGCTGACCAAGGACCCCGACGTCGCCAGCCTGACCAGCTACGTCGGCGTCGACGGGGTCAACACCACGCTGAACACCGGCCGCTTCCTCATCAACCTGGTCCCGCTCGGCCAGCGCACCGCCTCGCAGGCCGACATCCTGCAGCGCCTGCGCCAGCGCGCCGCCGCGGTGCCGGGGATGACCCTCTACCTGCAGCCGGTGCAGGACCTCACCATCGACGCCAACGTCAGCCGCACCCAGTACCAGTTCTCGCTGGAGGGACCGGACACGCCGACGGTGACCACCTGGGCCGGCAATGTGGTCGCGGCGCTGCAGAAAGACCGCAAGCTGCGCAATGTCGGCAACGACGTGCAGGACCAGGGCCTGTCGGCCTTCGTCGCCATCGACCGCGACACCGCTGCACGGCTGGCGATCACGCCCTCGACCGTCGACGACGCGCTCTACGACGCCTTCGGCCAGCGGATCATCTCGACCATCTTCACCCAGTCCAACCAGTACCGGGTGATCCTCGAGGCCGATCCGAAAGAGATCAACACGCCGGAGGGGCTCTCCAACCTCTACCTGAAGGCCGCGGGCGGTGCGCCGACGCCGCTGAACGCCATCTCACAGATCCAGACCCAGCTCTCGCCGCTGCAGATCGACCACGTGGCGCAGTTTCCCGCCGCCAACATCTCATTCGACACCGCCCCTGGCGTGTCGCTGGGCGACGCGGTCAACGCCATCCGCCATGACGAGGCGCAGCTGAAGATGCCGGGCGTGGTCACCACCACGTTCCTCGGCGCCGCCAACGCCTACCAGGACTCGCTGGGCAACGAGCTGTGGCTGATCCTGGCGGCGATCGTGGTCGTCTACATCGTGCTGGGCGTGCTCTACGAGAGCTACATCCACCCGATCACCATCCTCTCCACCCTGCCCTCGGCGGGCGTCGGCGCGCTGGTGGCGCTGATGATCGCCGGGTCCGACCTGGGCGTGATCGGCATCATCGGCATCATCCTCCTGATCGGCATCGTGAAGAAGAACGCCATCATGATGATCGACTTCGCACTCGACGCGGAGCGCGTGGAAGGCAAGCCGCCGCTGGAGGCGATCCGCCAGGCCGCGGTGCTGCGCTTCCGGCCCATCATCATGACCACGCTGGCGGCGCTGTTCGCGGCGTTGCCGCTGATGCTGGGCTGGGGCGAGGGCTCGGAGCTGCGCCACCCGCTGGGCATCGCCATCTTCGGCGGCCTGATCGTCAGCCAGGCGCTGACCCTGTTCACCACGCCGGTGATCTATCTGGGCTTCGACCGGCTGGGCCGGCGGCTGGGCTGGAGCATAAACCTGCGCAAGGGCGAGTCCGACCCCAGGCTCGACGAAGCCGCGCCGGAGGCGCTGTCGTGAACCTCTCGGCGCCGTTCGTGCGCCGGCCGATCGGCACGGTGCTGTTGACCATCGGCGTGGCGCTGGCCGGCCTTGCCGCTTTCTTCAACCTGCCGGTCTCGCCGCTGCCGCAGGTGGACTTTCCCACCATCTCGGTCTCGGCCTCGCTGCCGGGCGCCAGCCCCGAGACCATGGCGCAGGACGTGGCGACGCCGCTGGAGCACCATCTGGGCATCATCTCCGACGTCACCGAGATGACCTCGTCGAGCCGCACCGGTTCGACCAACATCGTCCTGCAGTTCGACCTCGACCGTGACATCAACGGCGCCGCGCGCGATGTGCAGGCCGCCATCAACGCCGCGCGCATCGACCTGCCGGCGACGCTGAAGTCCAACCCCACCTACCGCAAGATCAACCCCGCCGACGCGCCGATCCTGGTGTTGGCGCTCACCTCGAAGACGCGCACGCCGGCGCAGATCTACGACGCGGCCTCCAACGTCGTTCAGCAGCAGCTGAGCCAGGTGAAAGGCGTTGGCGACGTCTCGGTGGGCGGCGCCTCGCTGCCGGCGGTGCGGGTGGAGCTGAACCCCTACCAGCTGAACCACTTCGGCATCGGCCTGGAGGACGTCCGCGCGGCGCTGGCGTCCGCTAACGCCAACCGGCCCAAGGGCGTCATCGACGACGGCCACCTGCGCCTGCAGGTCTACACCGACGACGTCGGCAAGGTGGCGGCCGACTATGCCGGCCTGCTGGTCGCCTACCGCAACGGCTCGGCGGTGCGCCTCTCCGATGTCGCACAAGTCATCGACAGCCAGGAGGACGCCCGCAACGAGGGCCTCTTCATCAGCAAGGACCCCAAGACCGGCAAGGCGGTGACCCAGCAGGCCATCGTCGTCACCGTCAGCCGTCAGCCGGGCGCCAACATCATCTCCACCGTCGACCGCGTGAAGGCGCGGCTGCCGGCGGTGCAGGCGGCGCTGCCCGAAGACATCGACATGTCCGTCGGCGTCGACCGCACCACCACCATCCGCGCCGCCCTGAACGACGTCGAGCGCACCGTGCTGATCTCGGTGGTGCTGGTGGTGGGCGTCGTGGCGGTGTTCCTGATGAACGGCCGCGCCGTGCTGATTCCCAGCGTCGCGGTAGCGGTCTCGCTGCTGGGCGCGCTCGGCATGATGCTGCTGCTGGGCTTCTCGCTCGACAACCTTTCCTTGATGGCCCTGACCATCTCCACCGGCTTCGTGGTCGACGACGCCGTGGTGGTGCTGGAGAACATCACCCGGCACGTCGAGGCGGGCATGACGCGCCTGGACGCCGCCTTGCAGGGCGCGCAGGAAGTGGGCTTCACAGTGCTCTCGATCAGCATTTCGCTGATCGCGGTGTTCCTGCCGATCCTGCTGATGGGCGGCTTGATCGGGCGGCTGTTCCGCGAGTTCGCCATCACGCTTTCGGTGGCGATCATCATCTCACTGGCGGTGTCGCTGACCACCACGCCGATGATGGCGGCGCTGCTGGTGGGCATGCCCAAGCCCTATGCCGAGAAGAGCTGGTTCGGGCGCGCGTCGGACAGCACGGTGCGCTGGATGCGCGGGGTCTACGAGAAGGCGCTGGACCTGGCGCTGGATTCCGGCCCGGTGGTGCTGACGGTGCTGATCGCCACCATCGCGCTCAACGTCTACCTCTTCACCATCGTGCCGAAGGGTTTCTTCCCCGAGGAAGACACCGGCCAGATGATGGGCGGCATGGTCGCCGACCAGTCGAGTTCGTTCCAAATCACCAAGCGGCGCCTGGACCAGTTCTCGGCCATCCTCGGCGACAACCCCAACATCCAGAACGTGGTGGCATTCGTCGGCGGCGGCGGGCGCGGCGGCGCGAGCGCGTTCATGCTGACGACGCTGAAGCCGAAACCCCAGCGCAAGGAATCCATCGACGCGGTGATCGCGGATCTGCGGCCGCAACTGGCCCGGGTGAGTGGCGCCAGCCTGTTCATGGCCCCTGTGCAGGACCTCCGCATCGGCGGCCGCCAGTCCAACGCCACCTACCAGTACACGCTGGAAGCCGACAATCTGGCCGACCTGCGCACCTGGGCGACCAAGCTGACCACGGCGATGAACTCGCAATGGGATCTGGAGGACGTCAACAGCGACCAGCAGGACCACGGCCTGCAGAGCTTCGTCGACATCGACCACGACCGCGCCGCCGGCTTCGGCCTCACCGATGCGCAGATCGACTCGGCCCTCTACGACGCCTACGGCCAGCGCGACGTCTCCACCATCTACGAGGACGTCAACCAGTACCACGTTGTGATGGAGGTCGATCCGAAGTTCGGCCAGGACCCGACGGCGCTCGGCGACATCTACGTGTCCTCCGGCCGCGGCGCGCCGACGCCCACAGTGTTCGCCGCGAACCAGGGCCAGACCCGCATCGGCGTGGCGACGCCGGCCGCCAACACCACCCCGCTGACCACTGCACAAGCGCGCGGCACAGGGGGCCTGGTCACCGCCGGCGCGTCCAACGTCACGCCGCTGACCAAGGCCTACGCGGCCGGCACAGGCGGGGCTGGGGCGGTCACCGGCACGGCGGTGTTCTCGGCCGCCAACGCCACCAGCGCGCTCGCCGGGCCAAGCGCCCCGCCGGCGCGGGCGGCTTCGACGGGCGTTGCGCTGTCCAGCGCGGCCGAGAGCGAGATCCCGCTGTCGGCCATCGCGCATTGGGCGGACAGTTCCACGCCGACCTCGGTCAATCACCAGGACACCAGCGCGGCGACCACGATCTCGTTCAATATCGCGGAGGGCAAGTCGCTGAGCGACGCCACCGTGGCGATCCAGAACGCCGCCGCATCAATCGCCATGCCGCCCTCCATCCACGGCGCCTTCGCGGGCTCGGCGCTGGCCTTCGCGCAGTCGCTGGGCGACGAGCTCTATCTGATCCTGGCGGCGCTGGTGGCGATCTACCTGGTGCTGGGCATCCTCTACGAGAGCTACATCCACCCACTGACGGTGCTCTCCACCCTGCCCTCGGCCGGCGTCGGGGCGGTGGTCGCGCTGCTGGTGTTCCACATCGAGTTTTCGCTGATCGCTCTGATCGGCGTGATCCTGCTCATTGGCATCGTGAAGAAGAACGCGATCATGATGATCGACTTCGCACTCAACGCGGAGCGCGTCGACGGGCTGGCCCCGCGCGAGGCGATCCGAACCGCCGCCCTCACCCGTTTCCGGCCGATCATGATGACCACCTTCGCCGCCATCCTGGGGGCGCTGCCGCTGGCCATCGGCTGGGGCGAAGGGGCCGAGCTGCGCCAGCCGCTGGGTATCACCATCATCGGCGGCCTGCTGGTCAGCCAGGTCATCACCCTCATCACCACGCCGGTCGTCTACCTCTACCTCGACCGTTTCCGTCGCCGCCGCCCGGCCGAGTACGCACAAGGCCCCTCGCCGGCGCCCTATCCCGCGGAATAAGAGTTCACGCCGTATGCCCAGACCCGCCATCCTCCGTCTCGCCCCGCTGCTGCTCGCCGGCGCCTCGCTGGCCGCCTGCGAAGTGGGGCCGAACTACCACCGCCCCGCCGCGCCGACGCCGCAAGCCCCCGCCTACAAGGAGATCAGCGGCTGGACTCCGGCCAAACCGTCCGACGCCGCCGACCGCGCCGACTGGTGGATGGTGTTCAACGATCCGACGCTGAACGACCTGGAAGCACAGGTGGAGGTGAGCAACCAGACGCTGGCCGCCGACCTCGCCGCCTACCAGCAGGCCCGCGCCATCGTCGCCGAGGACCGCGCCCAGCTGTTCCCGACCATCACCGCCAATGGCAGCGCCAACTTCTCGCACTCGGCGGGCGGCGGCGGGACGGTGATCGGCGGGACCGTGGTCGGCGGCGGCGCGGGGGTGAACCAGAACTACACCGTCGAGCTCGGCGGCACCTGGGAGCCGGACGTCTGGGGCAAGGTCCGCCGCACCATCGAGAACGGCAAGGCGGGCGCCCAGGCCGACGCCGCCGACCTCGCGAACGCCAAGCTGTCGGCGCAGATGACACTGGCCGCCGACTACATCTCGCTGCGCCAGCTCGACGAAGAAAAGCGCATCGACGACGACACGGTGAAGGCCTTCCAGGCTTCGCTGGATGTGACCCGCAACAAGTACCAGGCGGGCGTCTCCACCGAGGCCGACGTCGACCAGGCCGAGACTCAGTTGCACAACGAGCAAGCCGCCGACATCGCGCTCGGCGAGCAGCGCGCGGTGATGGAGAACGCCATCGCGGTGCTGGTCGGCAAGTCGCCCACCGACTTCACGCTCGCCTCGGCCGCGTGGACGCTGCAACCCGTGGACATCCCGCCGGGTGTGCCTTCGACCCTGCTGCAACGCCGGCCGGACGTGGCCGCCGCCGAGCGGCAGGCCGCCGCCGCCAGCGCCGGCATCGGTGTCGCCACCGCCGGCTACTTCCCGAACATCTCGCTCAGCGGAACTGGCGGCTCGGAAGCGGCGCAGATCGGCGCCCTGTTCAGCGGCTCCAGCTTCTTCTGGAACGCCGCGGGGTCCGCCGCCGAGACGGTGTTCAACGCCGGCCTTACCCACGCTCAGGTGCAGGCGGCCAAGGCGCAATACGACCAGGCGGTGGCCAACTACCGCCAGGCGGTGCTCACCGCCTTCGGCCAGGTGGAGAACAACCTCGCCGCCCAGCGGGTGCTGGCGGCCGAACAGCCAGAGCTGCGGGCCTCGGTCACCTCGTCGTCCCAGGCGCTGAAGATCAGCCAGAACGAATACGCCGCGGGCACCGTCGACTACACCACCGTGGTGAGCGCCCAGACCGCCGCGCTCTCGGCCCGCAACGCCGAACTGCAGCTGGAAGCCAACCGCCTGACCACCGCCGTCGACCTGATCGTCGCCCTCGGCGGCGGCTGGAACGAAAGCGCGCTGGCGTCGAAGTAGCGGCGAGACCCCTCACCTCACCTCTCCCCGCTTGCGCGGGGCGAGGGCTACTGAGAGGACAGCGGCAGCTTCAGCACCGTCCACGACCCTATTCTATCCGGAGCCCTCGCCCCGACCGCAGGTTGGGGAAGAGGTGGGGTGAGGGGTCGTCGGGACGTACGCTGACGCAATGTCCGTCTTGCCCGCGCCGCCGCGCCGTGTCTGGCTGCGGCAAAAGCGGAGGAACGCCATGGCGGACGGGGTCTATCGGATTTTCGGCTCGGAGATGTCGCCCTACTCGGTGAAGGTGCGCTCGTACTTTCGCTACAAGGGCCTGCCACACGTCTGGATCGCCCGCCGCGCCGAGAACGACGAGGACTATCGCCGCTTCGCCCGCCTGCCGATCGTGCCGACGGTGGCGACGCCCGACGACCAGGGGCTGCAGGACTCCACCCCGATCATCGAGGCCATCGAGGCGGCCCATCCGTCGCCGTCGATCCATCCGGACGATGCGACCCTGCGCTTCCTCTCCGAGTTGATCGAGGAGTTCGGCGACGAGTGGGGCAACAAGCTGATGTTCCACCATCGCTGGTTCGATCCCGTCGACCAGGACGCCGCGGCCCTGGTGCTGGCGCGGCTCTCGCTGCCGCGCGGCAGCAAGACCGAGGTCGCGGCGCGCGCCGGCGCCATCAAGGGCCGAATGACGACGCGCGGCGACTTCGTCGGCTCCAGCCCCGCCAACGCACCACTGATCACCGGCTACCTGTTCGAACTGCTGGACATCCTGGAGGCGCATCTGGCCACACGGCCCTACCTCTTCGGCGCCCGCCCCAGCTTCGGCGACTTCGGCCTCGCCCCGCAGCTCTACGAGGCCTCGATGGACCCCACCGGCAGCGCCGCGCTGCAGGCCCGAGGCCCGGCGGTGCTGGACTGGTGCCATCGCATGCTGGCGCCCCGCAACGACGGCGCCTGGGAGGCCTGGGACAGCCTGAAGCCGACGCTGACGCCGCTGCTTGCCTACATCGGCCACTACTTTCTGCCCTGGACGCGCGCCAACGCCGCGGCCCTGGCGTCGGGCGAGGCAACGTTCAGCGTCGACCTGCCCGGCGGCGCCTACGCCCAGCCGCCGCAGAAATACCACGCCAAGTCGCTCAGCGCGCTGGAGGCGAAGTACGCGGCGGTCGCCAGTGACAGGGCGCTCGCCAATGTCCTGGCGGACGCTGGTTGCGCGCTCTGACCTCCCTCCCCTTCATGGGGAGGGACGACCGCGCAGCGGTCCGGGTGGGGAAGTCCGACGCCGCACAAGGCGTTCGTTGACGCGTCTGGCTTCCCCACCCGATCGCCGCTTCGCGCCGATCTGCCCTCCCCATGAAGGGGAGGGAGGGGAGCAGAGCTAGCTCTTGGCCTCGCGCCAGTCGGACGCTGTGGCGACGTAGAGGGTAGCGAGGTCGGCCAGGCGCTTGCCTTCAGCGCCCGCCATGGCGCGGCGGGCCAGTTGCAGGCGGCGCTGGTCGTCCATCACCGGCAGCAGTGCGCCGCCGCCCAGCTTCAGCGCGGTCTCGTCGTCGGTCAGCGCCGACTGCGCGGTGTTCTGGGCCGCCTGCAGCGCCGCCAGCTCGGCGTCGTCCTCGGCCAGCGCGGCCATCACGTCGGCCACCTGGGTGAAGGCGGCCAGCACCGTGGCGCGGTAGCGGGCTTCGGCGGCGTTGGCGGCGTCGATGGCGGCGCGCTTCTCGGCCTTCAGCGCCCCGCCATGGAAGAGTGGATAGGTGAGGCCCGAGGCGAGGGTCCAGCCGGTGGCGCTGTAAGAGAACAGGTTGGCCGGCGGCAGCGCCGTCTGGGTGATGTTGGCGGTGAGGCGGATGTCTGGATAGAGCGCCGCGTCGGCGACGCCCACTTGGGCGGTGGCGGTGTGCAGGTCGGCTTCGGCGGCGAGAATGTCGGGGCGGCGCCGCACCAGCGTCGAGGGCAGCGCCACCGGCACGTCGGCGGGCGCGGTGAAGCCGGCGAGGTCGAAGTCCGGCGCCGTCCAGTCGGCCGGCGCCTGGCCCACCAACTGCGCCAGGGCGTGTCGGGCCTGCGCCAACTGGGTGCGCACCGGCGGCAGCGCGGCCAGATCCTGAGCCAGCTGCGCCTTGACGCTAACGGAGGCCGAGGGGGCCTCGCCGCCGGCGTTTTCCGCCTTGTTGACGATGTCGATCAGCCGCTGGTCGTCGTCGACCGCCGCCTGATCGGCCGCCAGTTCGGCGCGGTAAGTGGCGATCTGCAGCGCGGCCATGGCGGTCTGGCCAGTCAGCGTCAGGTAGGCGGCGTCGGCCTGGCGCGCCTGGCTCTCGGCCCGCGCCCGAGCCGCTTCCGTGCCGCGCCGCAGGCCGCCGAAGACATCGGTGTCGTAGCTGACGTTGGCGCCGACGGAGTAGAGCCCCAGCGTCGGGTTGCTGATGCTGAGGCCCGGAAAGCCGCTGAAGCCGAACGAGGTCAGGTTGATGCGCTCGCCGGTGAGGCCGGCGTTGAGATCGGCCTGCGGCAGCTGGGCGGCGTGGGCCACAGCGGCCAGTTCCTGCATCCGCGCCAGGTTAGCGTTGGCCTGGGCGATGGTCTGGTTGCCGGCCAGGGCCTCGTCCATGACCTTGTCGAGGTCCGCCGAGCCGAAGGCGGTCCACCACGCGCCGGCGGCGCGGTCGACTGGCGCCATGCGGGCGACGGCGGGCGCGGCGTCGCCTTGCATCAGGTAGCCGGTTTCGTTCGGCGCCGGCGGCGGCGCGAAGTTCGGCCCCACGGCTTTGCAGCCAGTGAGCAAAGCCAGCGCGGCGACGCCGACGATCAGCAGGCGTCGGCTAGTCAACGGCCATCTCCGCGGGGTTGGTGGGCGCTGCTTTCGGCGCGCGCATGATCAGCAGCAAGGGAACAAGCGCGACGGTCATCAGCAACATCAGGTGGAACACATCGATCAGCCCGACCATCGCGGCCTGGCGGGTGATCTCGCCGTTGAGACCCGCAAGACCGCCGGAGGTGGCGGGATTTAGCGCCGGCGGCAGCATGCCGACCACAGGGTTGCCCGGCTGGATCTGAGCGGCCAGGTCGGCATGGGCGACGCTGGTTTCCTTGGATTCCAGCGCCGCCATCATCGAGATGCCCACGCTGGACCCGATGTTGCGCACCAGCGTGTACATGCTGGTTCCCTCGGCGCGCAGGCCGGGCGTCAGGGTAGCGAAGGCAGTGACGCTGAGCGGCACGAACAAGAGACCGATGCCTAGTCCCTGGATGATCCCGGAGGTGACGAACGGCATGGAGTCCATGGAAAGGTCGAAGTGGGTCATCTGCAGCATCGCGGCGCCGCAGAGCGCCAGACCCGTCAGCAGGATGAGCCGGGTGTCGATGCGCCCTACCAGGCGCCCGACGACGAACATCGCCGCGAACGAGCCAAGGCCGCGCGGCATCATCACCAGCCCGGCGCCGAACACCGAATAGCCCATCACCCCCTGCATCACCGGCGGCATCAGCGCCATGGTTGAGAACAACAGCACGCCAATGAAGAAGCCGAAGACGTTGCAGGCGACGAAGTTGCGGTCGAGCGCCAGCGCCCGGTCGAAGAAGGGGTGCCTGGCGGTCAGCGTGTGGGTGATGAAGACGTAGAGGCCGATGATCGCGAGGATCATCTCCACCCAGATCTCGCGCGACGAGAACCAGTCCAGCGTCGGGCCGCGGTCGAGCATCATCTGCAGGCCGCCGATGAACACCACCAGTGCGCCGAAGCCGAGGAAATCGAAGGGTCTGGCTTCCCCGCCCCGGTCCCGGCGCATGAAGAACCAGACCGCCGAGAACGCCAGTATGCCGATCGGCAGGTTGATGAAGAACACCCAGCGCCAGGAGAAATTGTCGGTCAGCCAGCCGCCCAGCACCGGCCCGAAAATGGGGCCGAGGATCGCGCCGGCGCCCCAGATCGCCATTACCTGGCCGACCTGGCTGGGCGGATAGATGTCGAGCACCACCGCTTGGCTGAGCGGGATCAGCGCAGCGCCGCAGAGGCCCTGGATCAGCCGGAACACCACGATCTCGCCCAGGCTGTTGGCGACGCCGCACAGCATCGAGGCGATGGTGAAGCCGGCGATGGAGACCAGGAAGGTCACCTTGCGGCCAATTCGGAGCGACAACCAGCCGGATAGGGGCGTCATGATCGCCGCGGCGATGATGTAGGAGGTGAGGACCCAGGTGATCTGGTCCGGTGAAGCCGAAAGCTCGCCGCCCATCTTCGGCAGCGCCACGTTGGCGATGGTGGTGTCCAGCGAGTTCATCACTGTCGCCAGCATCAAGCCGACGGTGATGGGCACCCGGTTGGCGATGTCCTGCGGGGAGGCCATGACGGGCGAGCCTTACTGCGGCGCGGCGGCCTGGCGGTGCGTGTCCCCCTTGACGTCCACCGTGACGTTGGCGCTGAGCCCGGCGCGGCCGGCCATTTCCGGCGGCGGCTGGTCGAAGTCGACGCGGACTGGCAGTCGTTGCACCACCTTCACCCAATTGCCGGTGGCGTTCTGGGCCGGCAGCGGCGAGAACGCCTGCCCGGCGCCCGGCGCGAAGCTGCCGACGTGGCCTGAGAAGGTCGTGCCCGGATAGGCGTCGATGTGGATATCGGCGTGCTGGCCGACGCGCATCTTGGCCAGCTGGTTTTCCTTGAAGTTGGCGGTGATCCACGGTTCGCCCGCCACCAGCCAGAACAGCGTCTGGGCCGGATTGACGTAGCTGCCCACCTGCAACTGGTCGACGCGGGTGACGACGCCGTCCTGCGGCGCGACGATGACGCCATAGCCGACGTTCAACTGCGCCCGGCTGAGGGCGGCTTTCGCTTGCATCACGGCCGGCGCGCTGTCGGTCGCGTCCGCGCCAGCGCCGAGGTTGGCCAGCGCCTGAGCGGCGGCCTGCTGGGCGGTGACGATCTGCTGGTGGGCGACCTGGGCGTTGTGCACGGCCGTATCGTAGGCGTCACGAGAGGCGACGCCGGCGCTCATCAGCGCCTGCTGGCGCGCGACCTCGGTGTCGTCGAACGACGCAGTGACCTGCGCGGTTTTCACGTTGGCCAGTTGCAGCTGATAGGCGGCGCGCAGGGAATCGACCTGCTGGCGCGCGGCCGCGTACTGGGCCTGCGCCTGCGCCTCGGTGGCGGCGAAGTCGCGTGTATCCAGTTTGAACAGCACCTGGCCGGCCTTCACGTGCTGGTTGTCCCGCACGTCCAGCTCGATCACCCGACCGCCGACGCTGGCGCTCACCGGCACCAGGCTGGCCTGCACGTAGGCGTCGTCGGTGTCCTCGGTGCGCCCGCCGGTCAGCATGAAGTAGCCGACGATGAGCAGGATCAGCACCGGGCCGCCGATCATCAGCGGCCAGCGCAGGCGCTGCATCAGGCTGGGCTGCGCGCGCGTCGGAGCGGCCGGCCGCGTGCCGACCTCGTCAGCCGCCTTGTCAGCTCTCGCTGCGTCGTCGCGCGCCACGGCTCCCCTCGCGTCCTCTCGTCAGAATAGAAAAAGCGGTTCCGCGCCGTAAACGCACGGAATCATCGCTTCGCTGCTTGCAGGTAAGGGTCAGAGGTGCATGATCCAAATGATAAGTCATCACCGCTCAGATGAACGTCATGCATTTAACTAGCCTCGACCTCAACCTGCTTCGCGTCTTCGACGTGCTCCTGGAGGAGCGCAGCGTCACCAGGGCCGGCGCTCGCCTCGGCCTCACCCAGTCGGCGGTGAGCCATGCGCTGAACCGCCTGCGCTATCACCTGGGCGACGAGCTCTTCCAGCGCGACGCCCGCGGCATGCAGCCCACCCGCCGGGCGCTGGAGATCGGCCCCAGCCTGCACACCGCCCTGGCGCAGCTGCAGAGCGCGCTGACGCCCGACGACTTCGACCCCACGGTGAGCGACTATCGCTTCAACATCGTTGCCGGGGCCTACGCCTGCGCGGTGCTGATGCCGTCGCTGGTGGCGCTGCTGCAGGCCGAGGCGCCGAAGGTGCGGCTGGACCTCGGGGAGACTCCCGGCGACCTCGCCGAACAGCTCGACGCTGGCCGGGTCGATTTCATGATCGGCAGCTTCGATTCCGCTCCCGAAAGGTTCGTGCGCGAGCGGCTTCTGCGCGAGGATCTGGTGTGGACGGTGCGGGTCGATCACCCCCTCTGCCGCGGCGATGTGACGCTGGAAGCGCTGGTCGGGTTTCCGCACGTGGTGGTAGCTGGGCGGCGCGAGGCCATCGGCTGGCCTGCTATCGCCATGCGCGGCAGCTGGGAGGACATGGGCGCGTTCGAGGTGGAGCTGGCCAAGCGCGGCCTGCGCCGGCAGATCGGCGTCGTCGCGCCGGACACCTACTCGGCCATCACCATCGTCAGCCGTTCGGAGATGGCGGCGCTGATCCCACGCCGCTTCGCGACGCTGGCGGCGCAGAGCGGCCGCATCGCGCTGATCCGGCCGCCGTACGAGACGCCGCCGGTGGAGATTTCGCTGCTCTTCCGCGCCGACCGCCTGGCCGAGCCGCCGATCGCCTGGATGCGCGAAGCCTTTGGCAGGGTGGCCGCCAGCGCGTGATTGACGCTGGGTGACGGTGGCGGGCGCCTCGGACCGGCCATAGCATCGGCCCGCTCGGAGGCGCCAATGCATATCGATCTGTTGTCCCCGTCCAGCTTCGTCGGCGGCCAGCCGCACGCGCAGTTCGCCTGGCTGCGCGAGCACGATCCGGTGCACTGGCACGACGAGCCGGGCGGCCGCGGCTTCTGGGCGGTGACCCGCTACGAGGACGTCTGGACTGTCGACCGCGATTTCCAGACCTACTCCAGCGAGCCCACCATCATGATCGCAGACGGCGGCGGTGGGGGCATGGGCCCTTACAAGATGATGCTGATGATGGACCCGCCGGAGCATGCGGGCTTCCGCAAGCTGATCCGAGGCGAGTTCACCCTGCCGAGCGCCAAACTGCGGGGCGAGCGCATCGCCGCCCTCGCGCGCCAGATCGTCGACGCCGTCATCGACCGCGGCGAATGCGATTTCGTCGCCGACGTCGCCGGCGAGATGCCTTCGTTCGTCATCGCCGAGCTGATGGGTCTGCCGCTGGACGATGGGCGCGAGCTCTACAAGCTCACCGAGGCGATCCACACCGCGCCGGAAGCGCAGGCCCCCGGCGCTGGCGCTGAGGCGGTCGGCAAGATGTTCGCGTACGGCACGCAGCTGATGGCCGAGAAGCGCGCCCAACCCGGCGACGATCTCGCCTCCAAGCTGCTGGCCTGCGAGGTGGATGGGCGGCGCCTGCAGGACCCGGAGTTCCTGCTGTTCTTCCTGCTGCTGATCGACGCCGGCGGCGACACCACCCGCAACCTGCTCTCCGGCGGCCTGCTGGCGCTGATGGACCAGCCGCAGAAGCTGACGTGGCTCAAGACCGACGTCGATGGCCGCCTCGCCAACGCCCGCGAAGAGCTGCTGCGCTGGACCAGCCCGGTGATCTACATGCGCCGCACCGCCCGCAAGGACACCGAGCTGAGCGGCAAGACCATCCGCGAAGGCGACAAGGTGGTGATGTACTTCGGTTCGGCCAACCGCGACGCCGCCCGCATCGAGCGCCCGAACGAGCTCGACCTCACCCGCCAGGGCCAGGAGCACCTGGCCTTCGGCGCCGGCCCGCACGTCTGCCTCGGCCAGCACATCGCCCGCATCGAGATCGACGCCATGCTGCGCGAAGTGCTGACCCGCATGGACGCCTTCGAGCTGGCCGGCGAGCCCGAGTGGCTGCCGTCGAACTTCATCTCCGGGCCGAGGGCGATGCCCATCCGGTTCAAGGCGGCCGCATGACCTACATCGCCCGCTGCTGTTGCAAGGCCTGTGAGATCGAGGTCGACGGCGAGCCGACGCTGAACGCGGTCTGCAACTGCGCCAGCTGCAAGCGCCGCACCGGCAGCGCCTTCGGCTGGTCGGCTTACTTCCGCAACGAGGACATCAAGCGCCGCCAGGGTGCGTTCAGCACCTACCGCGTGCCCGGCCCGCCACCGACGAACCGCTCGTTCTGCACGGCGTGTGGCACGACCATGATCTGGGAGAGCGAGGGCGCCGACCAGACCGGCTTCGCCGCCGGCTGTTTCGAAGCCACGCCCCTCCCCGAACCCGCCATCACCGCGTACGACGACCGCCGCTGCCCCTGGGTGGGCCTGCCGGATAGCTGGATGCGATATTCACCGGGGTAGGCATCCTGAGCCACGGAAAACACGGAAAACACGGACAAAGTCGCCCCTTCGCGGTGTGCCAACCAACTGTGTCATCCCGGAAGCTCGCGCTAGCGAGCTATCCGGGACCTACTGGTCGCCGGCGGCGCTGAGTAGATCCCGGCTCTTCGCTACGCTGCGGCCGGGATGACACGGTGATTAGGGGCGAGCCGCGTCCGTGCTTTCCGTGTTTTCCGTGGCCCCAAATCAAGCCGTTCGCCCCAGCGCCGCCCGGTCCACCTCGTCGAAGAAGTCCAGCACCGCCTTGGTCGAGGCCTCGGTCGCGGCGACCAGGAAGTTGTGGCCGGCGCCGGGGAAGATCGTCAGCCTCGCGCCTGGGATCGCGGCGGCGAATTCGCGGCCGTATTTCACGTCCACCGCGCGGTCCTCGTCGCCGTGCAGCACCAGGGTCGGCATAGTGAGGCGCGCCACCTGCTCGGGCGTCGTCGTGTAGTTGGCGATGGCCTCACCCTGCACCCGCACGCCGGTCATGGTGAAGCGGTCGGCGATGAGGATCTGCATGTCCTTGGCGACAGCGTCGGCGGGGGCGGCGGAGCCGTAAGCGCCCGGGTCCATGCGGCCCTTCAGCATGGTGCGCACCAAGCCCAGCGGCAGCCGGTACATGATCTGCGCCGCCAGCGGCCGCGCCTCCACCACCATCTTCATCCGCGTGCAGCCCAGCACCAGCGAGGTGACGCGATCCGGGTAGCGCATGGCGAACTCGGCCGCGATGCCGCCGCCCATGGAGACGCCAAAGACGTGCGCCTTCTGCACGCCGGCGGCGTCCAGCACGGCCAGCGCATCGTCGGCGAACTGGCCGATCGTGGCGGTGCGCGTGGTGTCGCTGTCGCCGGTGCCCCGATTGTCGAAGGTGATGGCGCGGTGACGGCGGGTCAGGGCCGGCAGCAGCGGGTACCACATGGCGCTGGAGTAGAGGTGCCCCATGATCAGCAGCACCGGCGTGCCCGACCCTTGGGCTTCCCAGTGAATGCGGGCGTCGCCGCTCTGGACAATAGGCATGGCGCTAACCCGGCTGGCCGGCGGCGGCGTCGAGCAGCAGGTAGGCGCGGCCGGCGTTCACGCCCAGCAGTGCAGCGGCCTGGAAGCCCTGGCGGTCGCGCTGGGAGGCTTCAGCGACGGCCTCGCCGTAGCGGACGGTGAGGGTCTGGGCGCGGGCGCGGAAGTTGGGGTCGGCGAGCATGCGCCGGGCGATGCGGCGGATGGCGGCGGGGGCCAGCGTGCGCACCACCTCGCGGGCGCCGGCGGCGTCGCCGGTCTGCACCGCCGCGGCGATCTCCTCGATGCGTCCCTTGGGCAGCAGCGCGTTGGGATCGATGCCCATGGCCACGATCTCGTCGAACAGGTCGTCGCCGGAGGCTGGCTGGGCGGACTCGGCTGGCGCAGCTGCGGCGACCTCCGGCGACGCGTTGGAGGTGACCGGAGGCGCTGACGCGCTGGCGCCGTCCGCGGGCGTGGCGTCGCCGTCCAGGGTGTTGAGCAGCTCCTTCCAGGTCCAGCCGCCGTCGTCGGTGGCGGCGGGCGCCGGCTGGCCGCTGGCGGCTTCGAAGACCGCCTTGAACTCGTCGTCGCTGGCGGTCGGCGTCAGTTTCAGCCGCCCGCGCAGCGGCGCCTCGGCGGCTGGCTCGCCGGCCGTGAGCGGCAACTCCGGCGATGGCGAAGGCGCTTCGGCCGGCGTTCGCGCGGTGGGCGGCGCGAGACTCGGCGCGGGGCGCGCGAGAGCCTGCTGGGCGGCGGCTTCGACGCGGCTGCGGGCCCGGTCGGCGGGCGACGAGCGCTGCAGCGCCGCCGCGCCCTGCCCGCCCGACGCCACCACGCCCATGAGCTGCACCGCTTCGCTGAGCATTTCGTAGTTACGTTTCACCCGCTCCTGGAAGGCCTGGTCGATGGCCTGGGTCTCTTCGGCGGCGCGGCGGGCCGAGGTCAGCAGTTCGTCCAGGCCCTGCTCGACCGCGGCCTTGATCTCGTGGGCCCTGGCGCCGGTCTCCTCCGGCAGCCGCGCCGCTCTTGCAGTGACGTCATCGATCAGCGCGTTGAGCTGGCCCATGGCGTCGCGAGCGGCGGCGACCTGAGCCTCCAGCCGCGCGGCGGTCTTCTGGCCGGCGTCCTCCACCAGCTGGGCGGCGTGTTCGATCAGGCCCTGGGCCTGGGTGAGCCGGGCTTCGAACACCTGATCGGCGGTCTGGCCGGCGGCGAAGGCCGCTTCGTTGAGCAGGTCGACGCGGGCGCGGGCGGCTTCGGCATGCACGTCGGCGGCCTCGCGCGCTTCGACCGCGGCCGCGCTGAGCGCCTCGATGGTCGAGTGCATCGCCGCTTCCAGGTGCTCGCGCTCGCGGGCCCCCGCTTCCTGCATGGTCTTCAGCGTGCCCTCGGCGCCCTGGGCGAAGGCGTCGCGCTCGGCGCTGGCGGCCTCGGCCAGCTCGCCGAACCTGGCGCGCGCCTCGCCGATGAGGGCGCTGAGCGACGAGGCGCCGGCGGCGGTCGCGTCGTTGAGCGCGGTGACGTCGACGCTGGCGGCGCCCAGAAACTGGGCCAGCTGGGCGGTGCGGCTCTCGGCCAGCAGCGAGAAGTCTTCCTGCTCGGCGCGCAAGCCATGCGCGACGGTGACCAGAGCGGCGCGCTGCTGAGTCAGGCCTTCCTCCAGCGCTTGCAGCTGCTGGCCAACACCGCCGCTGGCGGTCTCCAGCCGGATGATCTGGCGGCCCAGATCCTCGGCGGCGACGCGGCTGACGTCAACCGCCTCGCCGGCGGCGGCGGCGAAATCGGCCGCGCGGGCGGCCAGCGCGGCCTCGGCCTCGCGCAGTTGGGTCTCGGCGAGGTCGGAGGCCTCGGCCACCATATGGGCCTGACGGTTGATGGCGTCGGCGACGGCGGCGGAGCGGGCGTCGAGGGTCAGCGCCAGGGTGTTCAACTCGCCGCGCTCGCGGCCCAGCGTCTCCACCAGACCGACCGCGGTGCGCGAGGCGTGGGCGGTGGCTTCGGCCAGCCGCTCGGTCTCGGTGGCCAAAGCTTCGCGAAGAGCGGTGAGGTGGTCGCGGGCCTGGTTGGCGACTTCCTGGGCTGTGGCGATCTGGCCGCGCATGCTCTCGACCACCGCGCCGACTTGCGCGGCGGCCAGCGCCGTCGGGCCCACCAGCTCGTCGGTCAGGCGCTTGGCGCGGCGCGCCTCGCCAGCCAGCACCCGCGCCTGCCCCACGGCGTACGCGGCGGCCCAGATCAGTCCCAGCGGGGCGACAGCCAGCAGCGCGACCAGAACCAATGTCCCGCTATCGACATGGGCGCGCGAGCCGAAGCCGTAGGCGAAGGCGGCGACGCCGGCGATCCAGAGCACGCTGGCCAGCGCCGCCAGCCAGTAGAAGCTGCCCGCGCCGCCGCCCTTGGGCTCGTCGATGCGCGTCAGCAGCGCCCCGGCGGAGAGCGGCGCGGCCATGGGCGCCGGCGGCAGTGGGGCCAGCGGCGGCGGCGCCGGCGGCTCGGGCTCGGCGACCTGCGCCAGCTCCTGGCCGGGCGCGGTGGCCTCAGGCTCCGGCGCGGACCCTTGATCGGGCGTTGCGCTCATCTCGCGCGCGTCATCGGCGGGCGCCTCGCTCTGCGGCGCGGGCGGCATCGCCCCGACCGTGATCGAGGAAAAACTCATCGGCCGAGGCGGTCGCTGTGAAGCCATCGATCCAGCCCAGGGTGCGCCGACGTGCCGTCACGGCGCGCGCCACCCCGATTTGCGCCATTGTTTCAATAACCCCGCCCGGCGCGACGGCAAAGGCGCTTCGGCTGCGACGGATGCGGTGCGAGCCGCGGCCGGTCCCACCCTTGCGCATCGGCGCCTCGTCCCTTAACTCACCGGCCAGAGGGCCCGGCCGGCCGACCGCAACTGGCGGCGGCGCAGCATATCGAAGCAAAGCCGGAACAAGTTCCATATGTCGTCAACGCTCGAACGCGCCGTTCCGCTCGCTGAGGGCGCGTCTGCCGCTCTGTCGCCCGTGCGCCTGACGCACCTGCAGCGCCTGGAGGCCGAGGCCATCCAGATCATGCGCGAGGTGGTGGCCGAGTGCGAGAAGCCGGTGATGCTCTACTCCATCGGCAAGGACTCGTCGGTGATGCTGCACCTGGCGGCCAAGGCGTTCTTTCCGTCGAAGCCGCCGTTCCCGCTGCTCCACGTCGACACCACGTGGAAGTTCAAGGCCATGTACGAGATGCGGGCGCGGGCCCCGAAAGCGTACGGCTTCGAGCTGCTGGTGCACCAGAATCCCGAGGCCAAGGCGCTGGGGATCAACCCGTTCGACCACGGCTCCGTCCACACCGACATGTGGAAGACGCAAGGGCTGAAGCAGGCCCTGGACATCCACGGCTTCGATGCGGCCTTCGGCGGCGCCCGCCGCGACGAGGAAAAGAGCCGCGCCAAGGAGCGTATCCTCTCGCACCGCACCGCCCAGCACGTCTGGGACCCCAAGAACCAGCGGCCCGAGCTCTGGAGCCTCTACAACACCAAGAAGCGCGCCGGTGAGGAGTTCCGGGTGTTCCCGATCTCCAACTGGACCGAGCTCGACATCTGGCAATACATCCACCTGGAGAACATACCGATCGTGCCGCTCTACTTCGCGGCGGAGCGCCCGGTGGTGGAGCGCGACGGCCAGCTGATCATGGTCGACGACGAGCGGATGCGGCTGAATCCCGGCGAAGTCCCGCAGATGCGCAAGATCCGCTTCCGCACCCAGGGCTGCTACCCGCTGACCGGCGCGGTGGAAAGCAACGCCGAGACCTTGCCGCAGATCATCCAGGAAATGCTGCTGGCCACCACGTCGGAGCGCCAGGGCCGCGTGATCGACCACGACCAATCGGCGAGCATGGAGAAGAAGAAGCGCGAGGGGTATTTCTGATGGGCCGCAAGACCCCTCACCTCACCTCTCCCCGCTCGCGCGGGGCGAGGGCTACGGACAGGCAAGCGCAAGCTTTGCGGTCCCTAGGCGACGCCGCTCTCTCAGTAGCCCTCTCCCACGAAGGTGGGAGAGGTGAGGTGAGGGCTCTCGCAGGGACCACCAAATGACCCACGCGTCCGACCTCATCGCCACCGACATCGACGCCTACCTGGAGCAGCACCAGAACAAGTCGCTGCTGCGCTTCATCACCTGCGGGTCGGTGGACGATGGCAAGTCGACCCTGATCGGCCGCCTGCTCTATGACTCAAAGCTGATCTTCGAGGACCAGCTGGCGGCGCTGGAGGCCGACTCCAAGCGGATCGGCACGCAAGGCGGCGAGATCGATTTCGCGCTGCTGGTCGACGGCCTCGCCGCCGAGCGCGAGCAGGGCATCACCATCGACGTCGCCTACCG